>NZ_FZON01000044.1 GCF_900188425.1 Antarctobacter heliothermus | reverse complement strand
TCTGCCGTGCCCATGCGGTGACCGGATACGTTGATCACGTCATCGACCCGCCCGGTGATCCAGTAATCGCCGTCCGCATCGCGGCGGCAGCCGTCGCCGGAGAAGTAATAGCCTTTGTAATCAGAGAAGTAGGTCTTTTCGAACCGGTCGTGATCACCCCAGACAGTGCGCATCTGGCCGGGCCAGGAGGCCTTGATCGCCAGCACGCCCTCGGTCGGGGAGGCCTCGATTTCAACGCCCGATTGCGGGTCCAGCACCACCGGCTCGACGCCGAAGAACGGCTTCATCGCGGCACCCGGTTTGGTCGCATGCGCGCCGGGCAGCGGGGTCAGCAGGTGGCCGCCGGTCTCGGTCTGCCACCAGGTGTCGACGATCGGGCAGCGGCCGCCGCCGACCACGTCGTTGTACCAGTTCCACGCCTCTGGGTTGATCGGCTCACCGACAGTGCCCAGGATGCGCAAGGACGACAGGTCACATTTCTCAACAAATTCGGTGCCTTGCCCCATCAGCGCGCGGATCGCGGTGGGCGCGGTGTAGAACTGGGTCACTTTATGTTTTTCGCAGACCTGCCAGAACCGGCTGGCGTCGGGGTAGGTCGGTACGCCCTCGAACATCACGGTGGTGGCACCATTGGCCAGCGGGCCGTAGACGATATAGCTGTGCCCAGTGACCCAGCCGACATCGGCGGTGCACCAGTAGACATCGCCCTCATGCACGTCGAATACCACCTCATGGGTCAGCGCCGCGTACAGGAGATAGCCGCCCGAGGAGTGCACGACGCCCTTTGGCTGGCCGGTCGAGCCGGATGTGTAGAGGATGAACAGCGGATCTTCGGCACTGATTTCAGCGGGTTGGCTGTAGTCAGAGGCCTCGAGCGCCATTTCGTTATAGTCAAAGTCGCGGCCATCGACCCAGGTGGTCTGGCCGCCGGTGCGCTTGACCACAAGGCATTTGACGTCGTCCTTGCAGTGCAGCAGCGCCTTGTCGGCATTGGTCTTGAGCGGCGTCTTGCGACCGCCGCGCGGGGCCTCATCGGCTGTGATCACAAGTTTGGCGTCGCAGCCGTTGACGCGGGCGGACAGCGCGTCGGGTGAGAAGCCGGCAAAGACGATGGAGTGGATCGCGCCGATGCGCGCGCAGGCCAGCATGGCATAGGCGGCCTCGGGGATCATCGGGAGATAGATAATGACGCGGTCGCCCTTGCGAACCCCCAGCGTTTCCAACACGTTGGCCATGCGGCAGACGCGGCGGTGCAGGTCGTTGTAGGTGATCGACTGGGCCTGTTCGGTGGGATCGTCAGGCTCGAAGATGATGGCGGTCTGGTTGCCGCGCTTTTCCAGGTGGCGGTCGATGCAGTTGGCGGCGACGTTCAGGGTGCCATCGCGGAACCACTCGATGCCGACCTGGCCGAGGGTAAAGTCGACGTTCTTGATCTCGGTCGGGGCCTTCATCCAGTCCAGCCGCTGCGCCTGCTCGGCCCAGAACCCCTCGGGGTCGCTGATCGAGGCCGCATACATCGCATCATAACGCGCCGCGTCGATGTGGGCGTTGGCCGTCATATCCGCCGACGGCGGGTAAACGGGATTGCCGGTTACAGGTTTTGTCTGGTCGGTCATGACAGGAGCTCCCTCTCCGAAGTGGTCCGATGGCGCGACTTTCCGCTGCGTCACCGCGTACAAGTTGGAATATAACGAAATCGGAAAATATTGGAATAACCTATTAAAAATGAATGATTTAGCTGTAAACTATTTTCATGACGGGGTTGAAAATCGTAAACTAATTTGCCTGAGCCGCGCGAAACCCTTTGTTTACAACGCTGCGTGGACACCTCGTCGCATCCGGGTGAAAAGGGCTTGGCTAGCACCCGGACCGGGCGAGTGGTCTTGGCGGCGGGTGTGACAAAACGATGCGGTATGCGATGGTATGCGAACTGTTAGCGCTCGCCCGCGCGAATCCCCCTGGTGCGGCAAAAGCCTTGAAGTACCGGGACTTTCGACTACCCTCCGCGCGAGGCGGAATATACCGCTGTGAGAAATAGGGGAGGACAAAATGTCCAGCACTACCGCAAGACTGATGCTCAGCGTCGTGGCCGCGACGTTTGTGACCGAGGCTGCCGCCACCGAATGGAACGTCTCCGTTTGGGGCTCGCGTCGTGCCTTTACAGAGCACATCCACAAGATTGCCGATCTGGTGTCGGAAAAGACCGGCGGCGAGTTCACCATGAACATCTCCTACGGTGGCCTGTCCAAGAACACCGAGAACCTGGACGGTATCTCCATCGGCGCCTTTGAGATGGCGCAGTTCTGTGCCGGCTATCACGCCGACAAGAACCGCGCGATCACCGTGCTGGAACTGCCGTTCATTGGCGTGTCCACGCTGGAAGAAGAGGTGGCTGTCAGCCACGCGGTCTATGCGCACCCGGCGGTGGCCGAGGAAATGGCGCAGTGGAACGCGCAGATGCTGATGACCTCGCCCATGCCGCAGTATAATCTGGTCGGCACCGGCGAGCCGCGCGACGAACTGGCCGAATTCGACGGTATGCGTGTGCGTGCCACCGGCGGTCTGGGCAAGGCGTTTACAGCGGTCG
The DNA here is from genome assembly GCF_900188425.1 of Antarctobacter heliothermus. Taxonomy (GTDB): domain Bacteria; phylum Pseudomonadota; class Alphaproteobacteria; order Rhodobacterales; family Rhodobacteraceae; genus Antarctobacter; species Antarctobacter heliothermus. The sequence goes on along the minus strand of NZ_FZON01000044.1, from coordinate 41,749 downwards.
GCGGCGTGCCGACATCGGTGACCTCGTCCGAGGCTTATCAAGCGATGCAGTCGGGTGTTGTCGACACGGTGGCCTTTGCCCAGCACGCGCACCTGTCGTTTGGCACGATCAACCAGGCTGACTGGTGGACGGCAAACCTGAACCCCGGCACGGTGAACTGCCCGGTTGTGGTCAATATCGACGCCTACGAGGCGCTGCCTGACGATCAGCGCGCCGCATTGGACGAGTCCGTGGATGAGGCGATTGCCTATTACCTCGAGAACTACGGCGCGCTGCTCAAGCGCTGGGACGAGGTGCTGGCCGAGAAAGGCGTGACCAAGGTCATGCTGTCGGAAGAGGAACTGTCCAAGTTCCGCGACGTGGCAGGCAAGCCGATCCACGACGCATGGCTGGCGGACATGAGCGCGCAGGGCCTGCCGGCGCAGGAACTCTATGATCTCGTCTTCTCGACACTGGAAAAGGCGCGCGCCTCCAACTGAGGCCGTGCAATCCCGCCCCGGCCTTTTATGCCGGGGCCTTTTGTCCAGTAGGACATTTGGCCCCGGTGCAGGGCCAGGGCGGGCTTTTCCCTTTTACAAGACCGGAGAAAACTGATGGCCGGACATGCCTCCGTCCTTGAGGACGGCAGCCTGCTTTCCAGGCTCGACCGGGCGCTGGCACGGGTGGAGTGGGGCATGGCCCTGATCTCTGGCCTTGGGGCCTTTGCGCTGATGGGCCTTGCGGTGGTGTCTGTCACCGGGCGCAATCTGTTCAACGAACCGCTGCGCGGCTATGTCGACTGGATCGAAACGGCGATGCCGTTCATTGCCATTTTCGGCATTTCCTATGTCCAGCGCGCGGGTGGCCACATCCGCATGGATATCGTGGTGGGCGCGCTGAAGGGCCGCGCGCTCTGGGCGGCCGAGTTCATCACCACCCTTCTTGTCCTGATCCTGATGGCATTGCTTGTCTGGGGTACTTGGGCGCATTTCGACCGCAGCTTTGACTTTGCCAAGCCGAACTGGAGCCGCGACAGCTCTATCGACATCGGCCTGCCGATCTGGCCTGCAAAACTGGTGGTGCCGGTGGCCTTTTCGGTGATCTGCTTGCGGCTTGTGTTGCAATTGTGGGGCTATGGCCGGGCCATCGTCTTTGGCCTGAGCGAACCCGTGGCGGTGCCGCTGGTCATGTCGGCGGCGGAACAGGCACTGGCTGAGGCCGACCAGGTACAGGGACACGACACATGACATCCATTGAAATCGGTCTCTGGGTCACTGGGGGCCTGTTGCTCATGGTGGTCCTGGGGATGCGCGTGGCCTTTGCCGCCGCCTTTTCGGGGCTGGTCGGGCTGATCTGGATCTTTTGGTCGAAAAAGGGCTATGACCCCGAGGAATTCGGTTGGGCGCTGACTGTTGCGGTCAAGACGGCGGGGCAGGTGCCACATGGCAAGGTGTCGTCGCAGGCGCTGTCGCTGATCCCGACCTTTATCCTGATCGGCTACCTGGCCTATTACGCCGGGCTGACCCGCGCGCTGTTCGAGGCGGCCAAACGCTGGATCGCCTGGGTGCCGGGCGGGCTGGCGGTCTCGACGGTCTTTGCCACTGCGGGCTTTGCCGCCGTGTCGGGGGCATCGGTGGCGACGGCGGCGGTCTTTGCCCGCATTGCCATCCCCGAGATGCTGAAGGTGGGCTATGACAAACGCTTTGCTGCGGGGGTAGTGGCGGCGGGCGGTACACTGGCCTCGCTGATCCCGCCCTCTGCGATCCTGGTCATCTATGCGATCATCGTGGAACAGGACGTGGGCATGTTGCTGCTGGCGGGGTTCATTCCGGGGGTCTTTTCGGCGCTGGTCTACGCGATCCTGATCATCGGTCTGGCATTGACGATCAAGGGCTTTGGCCCGCCGGTGGGTGGCTTTACCTGGCGTCAGAGGTTCGAAAGCCTGCCGCCCGCGCTGCCCATCGTGGCAGTGGTCGTGATCATCATCTTTTTTGTCTACAACCCGTTTGGCGGCGACAGCTGGGGCACGCCGACAGAGGGCGGGGCCATCGGGGCCTTTATCGTCTTTCTGATGGCGCTGTGGCGCGGGATGCGTCTGAACGAGTTGAAGGATGCGCTGGTCGAAACGGCCAAGTTGTCGGTGATGATCTTTACCATCATCTGGGGCGTGCTGATCTATGTGCGGTTTCTGGGCTTTGCGGATCTGCCCTCGGCGTTTTCGGACTGGATCACCGGGCTGCCGTATTCGCCGATGCTGATCCTGGTCTGCATCCTCTTGGCCTATGCGGTGCTGGGCATGTTCATGGACGCCATCGGGATGCTGCTGTTGACGCTGCCGGTGGTCTACCCGGCGGTCATGGCGCTGAACGGCGGGGTGTTTGTCAGCGCGGAAGAGGCGACATTTGGCATGTCGGGGCCGATGTGCGCGGTCTGGTTCGGCATTCTGGTGGTCAAGATGGCTGAGTTCTGCCTGATCACGCCGCCCATCGGGCTGAACTGCTTTGTCGTGGCGGGGGTGCGGCCAGAGCTGTCGGTGCAGGACGTGTTCCGGGGGGTGACGCCGTTCTTTGTCGCCGACGGGATCACCATCGCGCTGCTGGTGGCCTTTCCGGCGATCGTGCTTTGGCTGCCGTCGCTGGCAATGTGATGCCTGTATGACCGGGTGATTGAAAGGCCGCGCCAGAGGGGCGCGGCCTTTTGCCGTTTCAGGTCAGGGGCGGCCGCCTTTGCCGCCACCGCCCTTGCCAGCGCCGCCTTTGCCGCCACCAGTGCCGCCACCATAGCCCTGGGCGTCGCCCGTCTTGCCCCGCGCCGCGCGCGTCATGGCGCCGCGCATTTCGTCCTCACCCGGCGTGCCCACGCTTTTGGCCTGATTGGCGTCGTGGTTTTTGGACAAGACGGTATCCTCTGCCGTGGCCCAGGGGTTTGCATGGTCGGCCTGTACCGCACCCGACAGCATCGCCAGGCCGATGGCCAAAGTCATCGTGGTCTTGAAAGTCATCTTGACTGCTCCTTCTCAACATTCCTTTTGGGGGCATTGGGATGTCCCGAACCCATTCTGGATTTCGTATATAAAAAACACGGAATGTGTTAGCGGAGTGTTAAGTCGGCGGCAGTTTCCCGCCAGCCTGCTGCGAACAGGCCGACGCGCGCAGCCTGTCGCACGCGGGCCGGAGCCAAATTACCGTCACGCGGCGCGGGTCAGTTCCATGCGGGTTGCGGTGGCAAGGCGGCGCACGCCCTCGGCCAGCACCTCGGGCGCATTGAGGGTAAAGTTCAGCCGGATCGCGCGACGGTCGCGCCCCAGCGGATCAAACACACTGGAGGGGGACACGCAGACGCCGTGGTCCAGCCCGGTCTTCATCAGCCGGTCGGTGTCCAGTGACGGATCGCGAGCCACCGCCCAGACGAACATGCCGCCCGTGGGCACCTCCCATGTGAACAGGTCCGACAGCTCTGCCGCCATGGCGGCGCACAGCGCGTCGCGCCGGGCGCGGTACAGATCAAGGATGCCGGGCAGGATGCGGTCCGGCACGCCCTGTTGCATCGCTTGCAGCGCAATCCGCTGGCACAGCCCGCTGGTGAACATGTCCGACCCCTGTTTGGCGGTGGTCATGGCGGTGATCACCTCCGGTGCCGCAATGACCCAGCCGACCCGCAGCCCCGGTGCCAGCATCTTGGAGAAGGTGCCAAGGTAGATCACCGGACCGTCGTAAGCTGTGGCACCAGTGGCGGAGAGGTCCAGCATCCGGGGCAGGGGCGCCGCGTCGTAGTACAGGTGGCCGTAGGGGTCATCCTCAACCAGCCAGCAGCCCGTCGCCTCTGCCGACGCGACCAGCGCACGGCGTTGATCTGTCGGGACCAGACGGCCCGAAGGGTTGGAAAAGTTCGGCACCGTGTAGGCGAATTGCGCGCCGGTCATGGCGGTGCGCGGATCAAACCCGTCCTGTTCCAGCACCATGGCGCGATACTGCGGTGCGCGCGGCTTCCACGCGTCGATGGCGCCGAGGTAGGCCGGGGATTGCGCGGCAATGGTGTCCCCGCTGTTCAGCAGCACCTTGCCCAGCAGGTCCAGCCCCTGCATCCCGCCGGTGGTGATCAGCACGTTGTCGCGCGTCAGCCGCAAGTCGCCCCGGCTATGGTCGGCGGCGATGCGGTCGCGCAGATCGGGCAAGCCGTCGATGGGGGAATACCCCAGCGAGTCCTGCGTGTGATCCGCCACCGCGCATTCGGCGAAATTGGTCAGGTCGGCCACTGGCCAGGTCGAGGGGTCCGGCAGGCCCCCGGCAAGGTTCACCAGATCCGGGATCCGGCCCGCAGACAAAAAGGTCTGTGTGACGTCGTTGGTGTCATCGAGCCATTTGGCAAAGGGCGCACGTCGGGACAAGGGAATCCTCCACAAAGCAGGGCTTGGCGATATGGCCGCCCTCCTAACATGTTTTGGTAAATGGATGGCAAGCAAAGACAGCGGTTCGGCGCGGTCCTGCCGCAGTCCTTCAAAGGTATTTCCGGTTTCTCGGAAATTCACCTTGCCGGCGCGCATCTGTTTCCGTATTTCCAGAAATATGAAAACTGAATCGCTCAATGCTCTGACCGCCCTTGCGCACAGCCGCCGTCTGGACGTGTTCCGACTGCTGATGCGGCGCTATCCCGATGCTGTTCCGGCGGGCGAGATCGCTGACGCGTTGCACATGGCCCCGTCCACTCTGTCGGCCGGACTGTCACATCTCCGCAATGCGGAGCTGGTATCGCAGAGCCGTAAGGGCACCTCGCTGCTGTACACCGCCGATGTCGGTGGCGCGGGTCGCCTGATTTCCTACCTTGGCGCGGATTGCTGCCGGGGACGTCCTGAAACCTGTCTGCCACACACGCTTGCGGAGTCTTCCATGTCGGATCGCAAATACAATGTCCTGTTCATCTGCACCGGCAACTCTGCCCGGTCGATCTTTGCCGAAACCCTGATGCGCGACCTAGCGGGCGATCAGTTTGAGGCGTTCTCTGCAGGCACAAACCCCTATAGCGAAATGAACCCGATGGCGCTGAAGGTTCTTGCCGACAAGGGACACGATGTGTCGGGGCTGCGCTCCAAGAACATCAGTGAATTTCAGGGTGACGGTGCGGCGCGGCTGGATTTCGTCTTTACCGTCTGCGACCGCGCCGCGAACGAGGAATGCCCGCCCTGGCCGGGGCAGCCGATGACCGGACATTGGGGCCAGCCCGACCCGGTCAAGGCAACCGGCACCGAGGCGGAAAAACTGCTGGCGTTCCAGCAGGTTTACGGCGCGCTGCGCAACCGCATCATGACCTTTGCTGCGTTGCCGATCGACATGCTGGATCGCGAAAGCCTGCAAGCGCGGATCGACGACATCGCCAAGTCCGAGGATTTCGCATGACCACCTACGCCATCAACGGCCTTGGCCGCATGGGAAAACTGATCGTAAAGCCGATGCTGGAGGCGGGCGATACCATTGCCTTTCTCAACGACGCGGTGGGCGATCCTGCGATGCACGCGCATCTGCTGGAGTTCGACACGGTGCATGGCCGCTGGGACGCCGCGTTCAGCGCCGACAGCGACAGCCTGACCGTCAACGGCACCCGCATCCCGGTGTTCGGCACACGCAATCTGGACGATCTGCCGCTGGAGGGTGTGGACGTGGTGGTCGATTGCACCGGCTACTACAAGACCGCAGAGCGCATCGCGCCCTATTTCCAGCGCGGGGTGAAAAAGGTGGTGGTGTCGGCCCCGGTCAAGGACGGCGGGGCGGCCAACATCGTCATGGGGGTGAACGACCAGATCTATGAGGCAGATACCCACAATATCGTCACGGCGGCCTCCTGCACCACCAATTGCCTTGCCCCGGTGGTCAAGGTCATCCACGAGACGCTGCGTATCAAACACGGGTCGATCACCACGATCCATGACGTGACCAACACGCAGACCATCGTGGACCGCCCTGCCAAGGACCTGCGCCGCGCGCGGTCCGCGTTGAATTCGCTGATCCCCACAACCACCGGGTCGGCCACGGCGATCACGCTGATCTACCCCGAGCTCAAGGGCCGGTTGAACGGCCACGCGGTGCGGGTGCCGCTGCTGAATGCCTCGCTGACCGACTGTGTGTTCGAGGTCGAGCGGGAGACAACGGCCGAAGAGGTCAACGCTCTGTTCAAGGCCGCCGCCGAGGGGCCGCTGAAGGGCATCCTTGGCTATGAGGAACGCCCGCTGGTGTCGACCGACTATACCAACGATCCGCGTTCCGCGATTGTGGATGCGCCCTCGACCATGGTGGTGAACGGCACGCAGGTAAAAATCTACGCCTGGTATGACAATGAATGGGGCTATGCGCACCGGCTGGTGGACGTGGCCCATATGGTAGGTGCCTCGCTACAGGACTGACCCCGTCCCGGCCTTTGCGCCGACCCATTAGTACAGAGACCACATGATGAGCAGCACCACCGACCACCGTCCGCAGGGACTGGCCGCCTATGTGGCCGTCACCGCCGCCTATTGGGCCTTCATGCTCACCGATGGCGCGCTGCGGATGCTGGTGCTGCTGCATTTTCACAGCCTGGGCTTTTCGCCGGTGCAGCTGGCCTATCTGTTCCTGCTGTATGAACTTGCGGGCATCGTCACCAACCTGTCGGCGGGCTGGATCGCGGCGCGGTTCGGTCTGACCTCGACCCTCTATGCCGGTTTGGCACTACAGGTCGGCGCGCTGCTGGCGCTGGCGCAGCTTGATCCGGGGTGGAGCCTGACCGCCTCGGTGATTTTTGTCATGGCGGTGCAGGGCGTGTCGGGCGTGGCCAAGGACCTGTCCAAGATGTCTGCCAAATCGGCGGTCAAGCTGCTGGCCCCCAGCGGGCAGGGCGGTCTGTTCCGCTGGGTCGCGCTGCTGACCGGGTCCAAGAACGCGATCAAGGGGCTGGGGTTTCTGGCCGGGGCGGCGATGCTGGCGCTTTTCGGCTTTGTCCCGGCGGTGCTGGGCATGGCGGCGGTGCTGGGCGCGGTCCTGTTGGCGGTCAGCTTGCGGATGCCGTCCGGCCTGCCGACGGGCCGGAAGGGCGCAAAATTCACCGAGGTGTTTTCCAAGGACCCCAACGTCAACTGGCTGTCGGCGGCGCGGGTCTTTCTGTTCGGCGCGCGGGATGTCTGGTTTGTGGTCGGTATCCCGGTCTATTTCTACGCGGTGCTGTCGGATGGCTCTGAGGCGGGCAACCGCATCGCCTTTTTCACCATCGGCAGCTTTATGGCGGTCTGGACCATCCTTTATGGCACGGTGCAGGCCGCGGCACCCAAGGCCTTGCGCGCCGCAACCCGACCGGCATCAGAGATTGTCGGCACCGCGCGCCATTGGGCGCTGTCGCTGACGGTGGTGCCTGCTGGGCTGGCGGTGTTGGTCTGGTGGGCGGGGACGCCTGCGGATTGGCTGACCGTGACCATCATCGTGGGGCTGCTGGTTTTTGGCGCGCTCTTTGCGGTCAACAGCGCGCTGCACAGCTATCTCATCCTTGCCTTCTCAACGGGTGAGCGGGTGACGATGGATGTCGGGTTCTACTACATGGCGAACGCCGCCGGACGGCTGTTGGGCACGCTGTTGTCTGGCGTCAGCTACCAGATTGGCGGCTTGCCCTTGTGCCTTGCCACGGCGGCGGTGCTGGTGGCGATCAGCGCACTGGGCGCGGCGCGGTTGCGGGTGGACTGAACGGGCCTCACTCGGCGTCGAGGATTGCATCCAGTGCGGCCTCCAGTCCGGCAAAACTCTCTGCCAGCCGCGCTTCGATCTTTTGCTGGTAGGCCATGGCCAGCGGCAACAGGTCGGCCATCATCCGGCGCCCCTTGTCCGTCAGGGCCAGCCGGACCAGCCGCCGGTCCCCGGCATCCACGGTCTTTTCGATATAGCCCGACGCCTCCAGCCGCGAGGCGGCGCGGCTGACCTTGGATTTCTCCATGGCAACGCGTTCCTCGATGTCGCGGACAGAGATCGTGGCGGCACCGTCCAGCGGCTGGGCCAGATGGACCAGCACCCGCCATTCGGGGATCGAGATGCCAAACCGTTCACGGTATTGCCGCGCCAGCGCCTCCGAGGTCTTTTCCGCCGCGACCGCAAGGCGATAGGGCGTAAAGCTGGCAAGATCAAAGGGCGGCGGATCGGAACGGGTGGTCATCTGGGCAGTCCATCAAGGGGCGACCCCGTCAGAGTATCCCCGTCCTCATTGCAAGTGCAATGAGGTTGGCGGCGCGCATCAGAGTGTTGCGGCAAGCACAACCCACCCCGTGGTCTCGGCTGCCAGTTGCGCCGCCCCCAGCACATCGCCGGTCTGCCCGCCAAGGCTGCGCCGCGCCTGACGTGCCACCAGCGCCGTCGTCAGCGCCATGGCGGTCAGCACGGGCAGCGCGGCGGGGCCAAGCACCAGCGCTGCCCCCAGCGACATCACCAGACCCGGCGCCCAGACGGTCAGGGATCTGGGGCCGCGTGCGCGCGCCGCCATGCGGCCCAGCCCGTCCACCCGCGCGGGCGGCAGGATGTCGAGCAGGATCAGCATGGCCGTCCGGCTGGCCACGCTGACCAGCACGAACCCGGCCCAGGCCGAGGCGGGCAGGGCGCTCAGCGCCGAGGCGGCCAGTCCCACGGCAAAGATCAGGGCGATCACGCCATAGCTGCCGACCCGGCTGTCGCGCATGATCTCCAGCCGGTGCGCCCGGTCGCGTCCACCCCCGCCGTCGGCGAAATCGGCAAAACCGTCGTGGTGCAGCCCGCCGGTCAGCGCGGCCAGCGTGGCCAGCGCGGCAAAGGCGCAGGTCAGCCCCGGCAGGCCCAAGGCCGCAGCCCCGGCAAAGACGCCCCAGGCCGCCAGCCCCATGGGCAGGCCCACCAGCGGAAAGGCCCACCGGGCCTGCGTCAGCGTCGGTGCCGGGTCGGCCAGCCGTCCCATGGGCAGCCGCGTCAGCATCATCATCGCCAGCCGCAATTCGTCGAGGCGGCGGCGCAGGGTCATGCGCCCGAAATGCCTGCTTCGGCAAAGGTCGCCATGCCATTGTGACAGGCCAGCGCGCCCTTGAGGATCGGCAGGGCCAGTGCCGCGCCGGACCCTTCGCCAAGCGCCATCCCGAGGTCCAGCAGCGGCGCCTTGTCCATCGCTTCAGCCAGACGGCGGTGGCCTGGCTCACGGCTTTGGTGGGCGATCAGGCAATGGGCCAGCAGATCGGGATCGGCGGCAAACAGCGGCGTGACGGCGGCGGTGCAGATGAACCCGTCCAGCAGCACTGGGATACGCGCCATGCGTGCCGCCAGAACCGCGCCACACAGCGCCGCCTGTTCGCGCCCGCCAAGGGCGGCAAGCCGCATCATGGGCGACAACGCCCCGTGTTTGTCGACTGCTGCGGTGATCACCCGCGCCTTGAGGCTGACGCCGTCGGCGTCCGACCCAGTGCCGGGGCCAACCCAATCCTGCGCGGTGCCGCCAAAGCTGGCAAAGGCCTGCGCGGCGGCGACGGTGGAATTGCCGATGCCCATTTCCCCCAACAGCAAGATGTCCGCGTCCGTATCGACTGCCGCCGACCCCCGTTGCAGCGCATCAAGGCAGTCATCCTCATCCATCGCGGGGGAGGTGGCAAAGTCACGGGTGGGCCGGTCAAGGTCCAGCGCGATGACATTCAGATCGGCCCCCGCCGCCTTGCACAACTGATTTATCGCAGCCCCCCCGGCGGCGAAATTGGCCACCATCTGCGCGGTCACTTCCTGCGGAAAGGGGTTCACGCCCTGCGCGCATACCCCGTGGTTGCCGGCAAAAACCAGCGCCTGCGCGCGTATGATCTGCGGGCGGTCGGTGCCGCGCCAGCCCGCCATGAAAGCGGCAAGATCCTCTAGCCGACCCAGCGATCCCGGTGGCTTGGTCAGCTGCATCTGGCGCGCGGTGGCGGCCTTGGCGGCGGCATTGTCAAAGGCGGGCAGGTCAAGGGCGGTCACGCCGTCCAGAGACGTGAGGGGCAGGTGGGTCATGCGGGTTTGACTTTCAATGGATGGCCCGCGACGCAGAACCAGAGTTCATCACAGGCGTCGGCGATGCGTTGATTGACCAGCCCCGCCGCATCGCGAAAGGCGCGGGCAAGGGCGTTTTCCGGGACAATCCCGGCGCCGACCTCATTGGTGACGAAAAGGATCGGGGCGGATTGGCGGGCCAGTTCGGCGGCCAGCGCATCGGTCGCCGCCTGCCAATCCTCATCGGCCAGCATCAGGTTGGTCAGCCAGAGCGTCAGGCAATCGACCAGCCGGGGGGCGGTGCCGTCGGTTTCCCGCAGCGCGCCGATCAGGTCGCGCGGGGCCTCGACCGTGCGCCAATCGGCATCACGGCGCGATTGGTGTTGGGCGATGCGATCGGACATTTCGGTGTCATGGGCCTGCGCGGTGGCGATGTAGATCGCGGGCCGCCCCAGCGCCAGTGTCATGCGCTCGGCCAGGGTGCTTTTGCCCGAACGTGCGCCGCCGGTGATGAGGATCGACTTTCCCATGCGGTCGTGACAAAGCATGTTCCGATCTGCTTGAAAAGCCCCGAAATGATGCCGCCCGATGCCTCTGAACTGATGTTGATTCGACATGCCCCCGCCCGGCACGGCGGGCGTTTGTGCGGGCGTACGGATGTGGCGTCGGACCTTGGTGATCCGGCGGTCTGGCGGCCTTTGCAGAGATTGGTGGCAAAGGTGCCGGTGCGCGTCGCCAGCCCCGCCTTGCGGTGCCGTCAGACGGCGGCGGCGCTGTGGCCCGGCTGTGACGTGGACAGCGACGCGCGGCTGTGGGAACAGGATTTCGGCGCGCAGGAGGGGATGCCCTTTGGCGACATCCCCGATCTTGGCCTCATGTCGACACAGGACTTGGCAGACCACCGCCCGCCGGGTGGGGAGAGCTTTGCCGATATGGTAGCGCGGATCACCCCCGCCTTAACAGAACTGGCCGCGCAGGCGCGCCACGCTGGCCCCGTGGCAATTGTCGCCCATGCCGGAACGGTGCGCGCCGGTCTGGCGCTGGCGCTGGATACGGTGCCCGCCGCGCTGGCCTTTGAGGTGGCACCGTGGTCGGTCACGCGGCTGCGGGTCTTTGAGGGCGGTGTGTCGGTGATCGCCGTGAACTGGCGCCCCTTGTAGCGGATGGCCTTTGTCGCGGGACATTTCGGAGAATGGATGCAGGGGCGAATTGGCGCTGGCGGGCCGGTGGTGCTGGTCACGCTGGCGTGCCCGACCCGGGGTGTCACGGTGCGGCGCACCGGCGGTGGCCCCTTGGCGCTGGAGGGCGCGGCGACGGTTGTCACCCCGGCGCAGGCCGCGCGGATGTTGGCCGCGCTTGGGCAGCCTGTGGCGGGCCGCTACCACATCTCGGCAGACCTGCAACCCGGCGGCGGTGCGGGCATGTCGACAGCGGCGCTTGTGGCGCTGGCCCGGGCGGCCCGTGCGGCTGGCGCGACCGACGGTGCCGCGATCGCGCGCGCCTGTCTGGCGGTTGAGGGGGCGAGCGATCCGCTGATGTGGCCCACGCCTGACCGGCTGCTCTGGGCTTCGCGGCGGGCGGAGATCGTGAGGTCGCTGGACCCGGTGCCGGCCTGTGAGATCCTGGGCGGGTTCTGGGGGCCGCCGCAGCGGACGGACCCAAAAGACGCCGATTTTCCAGATATTGCGGACCTTATCGAGGCGTGGCCGCAGGCGGATCTGGCGGCCAAGGCCGCGTTGGCAGCGGAGTCCGCACGCCGCTGTTCCGCCTTGCGCGGCCCGGTCGATGATCCGATGCCCGCGCTGGCGACCCGGCTGGGCGCGTTGGGCCACGCCCGCGCCCATACCGGCCCGGCCCGCGCGCTGATCTTTGCGCCCGGCACGGTTCCGGATGGTGCCGCGCGGGTGCTGACAGCGGCAGGGTTGAAAGATGTTCTGCGCTTTGCCACCGGGGGGGCCGTATGAGTTTTGCGCTGATCATGCTGATCGGGCTGCTGCTGGACGCGCTGATCGGCTGGCCCGATGCGCTGTATCGTCGGATCTCACACCCGGTCGTCTGGATCGGTGCGCTGATTTCGGCATTGGAGACACGGCTGAACAGGGGCTCTGACACCGCACGCCTGCTGCGCGGCGCGCTGACCGTGGCCGTTGTCATAGCCGCGGCAACGCTGCCTGCGCTGTTGGTGACGATGGTTCTGGGGGAGGGCTGGATGGCGGCGCTGATCCTTGGCCTGATGGCCTGGCCGCTGGTGGCCACCCGGTCGATGTATAGCCATGTGGTTGCCGTGCGAGACCCATTGCGCGCCGGTGACCTGCCCGCCGCGCGCCATGCGCTGTCGATGATTGTCGGGCGCGACACCCGCCAACTGGACAGCGCCGGAGTCAGCCGCGCGGCGCTGGAAAGCCTCGCCGAAAACACCTCTGACGGGATAATCGCGCCGCTTTTCTGGGGGGCGGTGGCCGGATTGCCGGGGATCGTGGCCTACAAGGCGATCAACACGATGGATTCCATGATTGGCCACCGCAACGCCCGCTATGAGCATTTTGGCAAATGCGCCGCCCGGCTGGATGATCTGGTGAACCTGATCCCGGCGCGGTTGACGGCACTGGCCTTTGCAGTTGTCTCCGGGCGGATGGGCGCGGCGCTGCGGATAGTGGCGCGGGATGCGCAGCACCACCGCTCCCCCAATGCGGGCTGGCCCGAGGCGGCGCTGGCGGGCGGGCTGCATGTGCGGCTGTCCGGGCCGCGTGTCTACGGCGACCGCGTGGCGGATGAACCCTATGTGAATGCACTGGCCCCAGACCCGGATCGGCACAGCATCAGCCGAGGTCTTGCGCTCTACGTCCGGGCAATGTTTCTGTGCGGCGCGGTCCTTGTGGGGCTTGCGGCTGTTTAGGGGGCATCATGCGCGATCACGGCGGCGATCTGGACCGGGCGATGGCCCAATATGGAGAGGGCGACTGGCTGGACCTGTCGACCGGCATCAATGCGCGGTCCTACCCGTTCCCCGACCTGCCTGCGCGCGCGTGGACGGCACTGCCGACGGGGGCAGAGCTTGCCGCGTTGATCGCTGCGGCGCGCGCGGCCTATGGCGCGGGAGAGGGGGTGGACTGCGTTCCGCTGGCTGGGGCGCAGGCCGCGATCCAACTGGTGCCGCGCCTTGGAACCCCGGAGGAGGCGCGCGTTGTCGGGCCAACCTACAACGAACACGCCGGATCGTTGCAGGCGCAGGGCTGGCGGGTGACGCAGGTGGACGACATACCCGGCCTGAAAGGTGCGCCCTTGGCCGTGGTGGTGAACCCCAACAACCCGGACGGGCGGTTCTGGACCCCCGAAGAGCTGATCGACCTGGCGCACCATGTGGGCTTGTTGGTGGTCGACGAAAGCTTTGCCGACCCGGTGCCGGAATATTCGATGGTCCGCTACCTCGATCGCCTGCCAGAGGGCGTGCGGATCGTGGTGCTGCGGTCCTTTGGCAAGTTCTATGGGCTGGCAGGGGTGCGGTTGGGCTTTGCACTGGGCGCGCGCGCGCTGATTGACCCGATGCGGCGCATGGCCGGTCCCTGGGCGGTCAGCGGTCCGGCGATCGCGGCGGGGTGTCGGGCGCTGGCGGATCAGGCGTGGCAGAGGGCGATGATTGCGCAACTGGCGCGCGACGCGGTGCGCATGGATGCACTGGCAGAGAAAGCGGGCTGGACGCTGGTGGGCGGCACGGTGTTGTTTCGCACCTATGACACCGGCGATGCGGCAGCAGCGCAGGACCGGCTGGCCGCTGCCCGGATCTGGACGCGGCGGTTTCCCTATTCGGACGGCTGGTTGCGGCTGGGCCTGCCGGGGCCAGAGGCGGATTGGGCGCGGCTGGAGACGGCTTTGGTCCCGTCTTTCAGCCGGGCCTAGCGCGCGGCGGCCAATATGCCGGACACATCCAGATGCGACTCAAGATGGTCGGCCAGCGCATCCAGCGCGTCCTCGACCCCGGCGTCATAAGAGAGGGTTGCCTCGACCCCAAAACCCGCCAGCCACGCGGCGCGGAATGCGTCATCGCGAAACATGCCATGCAGGTAGCTGCCCATGACACGGCCATCGGCGCTGATTGCGCCCTCTGGTTGGCTGTCGACATAGGCAAAGGGGCGGGCGCGGTCGGCCCCGTCGCTGCGCCCGATGTGGATTTCATAACCGTGAAAGCCGGTGCCGCTGGCGGCGTGGGTGGCCTGCACCTCTGTCAGGGATTTGTCGGCGGTCATGACGGTGTCGATGCGCAGCAGACCTAAACCGGGATCTTTGCCCGGTGGGCCCTCAATCCCCTGCGGGTCATCAATACTGTCGCCCAGCATCTGATAGCCGCCGCAAATCCCAAGGATACGCCCGCCGCGCCGGTGATGCGCCAAGAGGTCGATGTCCCAGCCCTGTTCACGGACAAAGGACAGATCGCCGCGGGTCGATTTGCTGCCGGGTATGATCACAAGATCTGCATCGCCGGGGATCGGCGAGCCGCGCTGCAACATGGTCAGCCGCACGCCCGGTTCCTGCGCCAGCGGGTCCAGATCGTCGAAATTCGCCATGCGTGACAGGCAGAGACAGACAATGTGCAGCCCCTCTGCGCGGTCGGTGCTGCGCACATCCAGCGCATCCTCGGCAGGCAGTTTCCACGCCTCGGGGAACCACGGCGCCACGCCGAAGCCACGCCAGCCGGTGCGATCCGCGATCAGCGCATAGCCATCATCAAAAAGGCGAGGGTCGCCGCGAAACTTGTTGATGATAAAACCGGAAATGCGTTTGGCATCCGCCGGATCGATGACCGCCTGCGTGCCGACAATCTGGGCGATCACGCCGCCCCGGTCGATGTCTCCTGTCAGGATCACCGGCACATTGCCCGCCTCGGCAAAGCCCATGTTGGCAATGTCGCCTGCGCGCAGATTGACCTCAGCCGGGCTGCCGGCGCCCTCGACGATCACCAGGTCATGGGCCGCCTTCAGCCTCTCAAAACTCTGTAGTACGGAGCCAAGAAGATGCGGTTTCAGCTTGGCGTAATCGCGTGCCTTGGCTGTGGTCAGGCGTTTGCCCTGAACGACAACCTGCGCGCCCACATCCGTCTCCGGTTTCAGCAGAACCGGGTTCATGTCGGTGTGCGGGGGTAACCCGCAGGCCAACGCCTGCAAGGCCTGCGCGCGGCCAATCTCGCCCCCGTTGCTGGTCACGGCGGCGTTGTTGGACATGTTCTGCGGCTTGAACGGGGCAACCGACAGCCCGCGCCGTCGTGCCACGCGACACAGGCCCGCCACCAGCATGGATTTGCCCACGTTGGACCCGGTGCCCTGGATCATGATGGCGCGGCTCATGGTGTGATCCCCAGTGTCGCGGGCAACACGTCGCGCGTATGGGCGTGAAAATGATAGGTCTGCCAGCCGCGCGCCGCCGCCGCCGCGACATTGGCGCGGTTGTCGTCTATCAACAGGATGGCGGGCGGCGCAAGGCACGACCAGCGTTCAATCGCGCCGTAGAAACCCGCGTCAGGCTTGGCCATGCCCATGGGGCCAGAGGCAAAGATCGTCTCAACTTTGGCGGCAAAGCCCATGTTCTCCATGATGTAATCCGCACGAGGGGCTGGGTTGTTCGTGCCGATCACCGCGCGCTGCGGGCTACGCTCCAGCCAGTCGATGACCTGTGGATCGGGGCGATCCTCGGACCGCAGCCAATGGGTCAAAAGCGCATCGGGGGTGACATCGGTCGGCTGTGTGGCAAGCCATCGGGCCAGTTCCGCGTGCAGGGACCGTGCGCCGCGCAACACCCGCGCCGCCTGTCCGGGTTGGTTGAGGAACGCGCGAAAAGCCCGCGACGACAGGCCCAGATCGGCGTCCAGACGCGGCACCCAGCCAAACGGCGTGCCCGGAGGTTCGGCATTCAGGACGCCGTCAAAATCCCAGACGACCAGTTGGGCGCTCATGAGGCGGGCAGGATCAGCGCGGTGGCCACATAGCCCGCAGGCATCGGCACGGTGGGCGGCGTGTCCAGCCCCTGCGCGATGTGATCAGGCAGCAGGTGTGTGTGCGGCCCGGAGGGGGACGTGCCGTCCGGCATCGGGATCGCGGCGTCGATCTCCAGCCGCAGGCAGGGCGTTTCGATCACCCGCACCGGGCTGGCGTCACGCAACGGCAGACCGGTTCGCGACAGGTGATCGGGCCAGTTGGTGCCCGTGGCGCGGGCCAGCGTCGCGGCCAGCGCGTCGTCACACCGCACGGTAAATCGCGCCGCGCGCCGCCCAAGGCCAAGGTCAAAGCGCATCCCACCCGCATTGCGCGATAACAATGCCGCCTCGTCCTGGCCAAGCGCCGTCAGCGCGGCGGGCCTGTCGCGAAAGGCGCGCCCGACCGGGACGGCCAATGCGATCAACGCGGGCGCGTCCGGGCGGTCAATCTCAAACGCAGTCAGATAGCGCGCGGAGTCAAGCCGCAGCGCCGCGTCGGGCAGCGTCAGGGTCAACGCATCCTCACCGATCTGCACTTCGCAGGGCGCATCGGGCAGGCGGACCAGTTCACCGCTTGCCCCCCAGATACCAGCGATCAGGCGCGCGCCTTCATCGCTGAGGCGGCGGGCGGTTTCGGCCAACAAGGTGTCCCCCTGCCACGACAGGCGGCGGGTCTTGAGTCCCAGTCGGCTGGCGCGGGCGGGCAGTTCGGCCCAGACGGCCGAGCGGAAATCATCAGATGCGCTGCCCCAACCGGCGATCTCATCCAGACTGCGGGCGCAGCCCGTGCACAGTTGCGACGTCTCGTCGATCACGCAACGGGCGACACAGGGGCTGGCTGGGGGAAGGCGGTCGATGCGGCTCATGGCCTCAGAACTCCACGCCTTTCTGTGCCTTCACCCCGTCGCGGAACGGATGTTTCAGCAAGGTCATCTCTGTGACCAGATCGGCGGCCTCGATCAATTCGGGTTTGGCGTTGCGGCCGGTCAGGCAGACATGCGTCATCTGCGGTTTCTGCGTCAGCAGGAAATCCACCACCTCGTCGATATCTAGGTAGTCATTGCGCAGGGCGATGTTGATCTCATCCAGCAGAACAAACTGGATCTCGGGGTCAAGGATCTGTTCCTGCGCGATTTTCCAACCATTCTGCGCGGCGGCAATGTCTCGGTCGCGGTCCTGCGTTTCCCAGGTAAATCCCTCACCCGTGACAAACAGCCGACATTCGTCGGCAAACCGCTCGCGCAGAAACGTGGCCTCGCCGGTGGCACGGGCGCCTTTGATGAACTGCACCACGGCGCAGGGCATCTGGTGCTCGATACACCGCATGATCATGCCGAACCCGGCAGAGGATTTTCCCTTGCCCTTGCCGGTGTTGACGATGATCAGACCTTTTTCCTCGGTCTTGGTCTTCATCATCTCGTCGCGGGCGGCCTTGATGCGGCGCATCTTTTCGGTGTGGCGGGCGGTGGTGTCGTCCATGGCGCGTCTCCGGAAGCTCGGGTTCGGGCAGGCATGGCATCGCGTGTGGACATCGTCAATGCGGCTATGATCGGGTGTGCAGTCGCTTCGGGCGATTGACAAGAGGATCAGAAGGGCGCACCACCGCCACCACGATGGTTCCCCGGGCCTGCCCGGGGAGGAAAACAGGGAACGCGGTTCAAACCCGTGGCTGCCCCCGCAACTGTGAGCGGAGAGCGTTCTTGCAACGTGCCACTGGCCGGATTGGCCGGGAAGGCGCAAGAGCGCATCGACCCGCGAGCCAGGAGACCTGCCATCGAAGAGGTGAAACTGTGGACCGGGCGGGGTGCCCCGGAGGAGGTCGTGATGAATTTGAACCTGAAATCCAGCGGGCCGCGAAAGGCCACGCCATGAACGCGCCGGTGGAATTGCTGGTCTGCGTCAAATGCCGACGCGGTGAGGACATCCCCGAAGGCGGCGTGCGCCCCGGCCAGCGTCTGCATGACGCCCTCGCCGCGCGCGATCTGCCCGAAGGCGTGACCCTGACGGCGGTCGAATGCCTGCAAAACTGCGACTCGGGCTGCTCTGTCGCCATGCGCGGCGGGCCTGCACGTTGGACCTATGTCTACGGAAACCTGCTTGAGACGTCGCATCCGGACCTGCTGGTCGAGGGGGCCACGCTGTATCATGCCGCCAACGACGGGGTGATCCCGTGGCGCGCGCGGCCCGAACACTTCAAACGCAACTGCATCGCGCGCATCCCACCCGAGCAGACCGTTACGCCCGAAGAGGACAAGACATGACCGATCTCGCCAAACTTCCTGTCACCGTGATCACCGGCTTTCTCGGCTCGGGCAAGACGACGCTGATCTCGCATCTGATCCAGAACCCCGGGGGCAAGCGTCTGGCCGTGGTGGTCAACGAGTTCGGCGATGTCGGCGTCGATGGTGAGATCCTCAAGGGCTGCGCGATCCCCGATTGCCCGGCAGAGAACATTATGGAACTGGCCAACGGGTGCATCTGCTGCACCGTCGCGGATGATTTCATCCCGACGATCGAGGCGCTGATGGCGCTGGATCCGCGCCCGGAACATATCCTGATCGAAACCTCCGGGCTGGCGCTGCCCAAACCGCTGCTCAAGGCGTTTGACTGGCCCGATATCCGGTCCAAGATCACCGTCGACGGGGTGATCGCGCTGGCCGATGCCGAGGCGGTGGCCTCGGGACGATTTGCGCCGGATGTCGCACGGGTGGATGCACAGCGTCTGGCGGATGACAGCATCGACCATGAAACCCCACTTTCCGAAGTTTTTGAGGACCAGATTTCCTGCGCCGACATCATTTTGTTGACCAAACCCGATCTTGCAGGTCCTGAGGGTGTGGCCAAGGCCAAGGCGCTAATTGCTGCCGAGGCGCCGCGCCCGCTGCCGGTGATCGAGGTCGCTGAAGGGGTGATTGACCCGCGTGTGATCCTGGGGCTGGAGGCGGCCGCAGAGGACGACATGGATGCGCGGCCCTCGCATCACGACGACCACGACGACCACGAACACGACGATTTTGAATCCATCGTAGTGGATCTGCCCGAGGTTGACGACCCGGCCACGCTGGTCGCCGCGATCGAACGACTGGCCAAGGAGCTGAATATTCTGCGGGTCAAGGGCTATGCGGCGGTCAAGGGCAAACCGATGCGCTTGCTGGTGCAGGCGGTCGGCGCGCGGGTGCGGCATCAGTACGACCGCCCGTGGAAACCGGGTGAGGCGCGGGTCAGCCGCGTGGTGGTCATTGCCGAGCATGACGATGTGAAACCCGACGCCATCCGCGCCATCCTTGGCGCGGCCCCGGTGGCCGCAGAATAAGGGGGCGGGCGGGTCGGCGACCCGCCGCGCACCACATCCGCCATGCACGTCATCTTTCGCGAAAGCCACGGTCTGGAAGAAACCGAGACCCCGACCGACCTGGCGCAAAGCCCGGCCGATCTGGTGGTCTTGTCGCTGTCCGATTCCGATCTGGGGGCTTTTGCTGCGGGGTGGGAGCGGGGCGGCGGTCGTGAGGGGCGGTTGCCGACGCTGCGGCTGGCCAATATCGTGGCGCTGAAACACCCGCTGTCGGTAGATACCTATGTCGAACAGACACTTGCGGGGGCCAAGGGCATTCTGATCCGGCTGATCGGCGGCGTGCCTTACTGGCCCTACGGTATCCAGCAGATCGCCGCGCTTGCGCTGGAACGGGGCATCGCGCTTGCGGTGTTGCCAGCCGATGGGCGCGTCGATACCCGGCTGGACGAGGTGTCGACGCTGCCGGTGTCGACGCTGCGGCGCTTGCAACATCTCTGCGACGCAGGCGGCGCAGTGGCCGCGCAGGCGGCGCTGGCGCAGATGGCGCTGGCGGCGGGGCTGTATGCCGGACCTGTGCGCGGGGCGAAACATGTGCCTGAGGTGGGCGCGTGGCTGCCAGAGCACGGGGTGTGCTGCCCGCTGCTGGTGCATGTGGTGCCTGAGAAAAAGCCGCTGGTTCTGGTTGTCTTCTATCGGTCCTACCTCGTGGCGGCGGATCTTGCCCCGGTCGAAGCGCTGTGCGCGGCGCTGCGCGCGCGAGGCTTTGACGTTCTCGGTCTGTTTGCCCCGTCGTTGAAGGCACCGGAGGCCGCGGCATGGATCGCCCGGCAGGTGGCGCATCTGGCGCCTGCGGCGATCGTCAATGCCACTTCCTTTTCCGGGCGCGGGGCGCAGGGCACCTCGCCACTGGATGCGGGCGGCGTGCCGGTCTTTCAAGTGGCGCTAGCAACCTCGACCCGCGCCGTCTGGGCCGAGGCTGACCGTGGGTTGTCGCCCGCAGATCTGGCAATGCACGTTGTCTTGCCAGAGGTGGACGGGCGGCTGTTTGCCGGCGTGACATCCTTCAAGGAACCGCAGGCCCGCGACCCGGACCTGCAATTTTCCCGGGTTGCGCATGTGCCGGACGCGGACCGCGTGGCGGCGGTGGCAGGGCGTGTGGCGCGCTGGGTCGGACTGGGGGCCACACCTGTTGCGGATCGCCGGTTGGCGCTGGTGTTGTCGACTTATCCGGGGCGGGATTGGAACATGGCGCATGCGGTGGGTCTGGATGCGCTGGCCTCGGCCAAGGCAATCCTGGAGGATCTGACAGAGGCCGGGTACACGGTGCAACCTGACCTTACTGCCGAGGCGTTGAGCACTGCACGGCTAAGGTGGCCCCTGAGCGCATACAAGGCCGCTTTGCAGCGTCTTCCCAAAAGGTTGCAGGATGATCTTGAGGCAGCATGGGGGGCGCCAGAGGCGGACCCGGACTGTGTAGATGAGGCGATTTGTTTTCGGGCGCTCAGCCGGGGCGCAGCCCTTGTGGCGTTGCAGCCCGAACGCGGATCGCCCGACCGTCGGGCTGAGGATTATCACGATCTGGCGCGGGTGCCGCGCCACGCCTACGTTGCGTTTTACCTCTGGCTGCAACAGCAGGTCGATGCGCTGATCCACATCGGCGCACATGGAACGCTGGAATGGCTGCCCGGTAAATCCGTCGCCTTGTCAGAGGCTTGCTGGCCAGAGGTCTTGAGTGGGCAGATGCCCGTGATCTACCCCTTCATTGTCAACGATCCGGGTGAGGCGGCACAGGCCAAACGGCGCATCGGAGCGGTGACGCTGGGACATGTGCCGCCGCCGCTGCGTGAGGCGAGTCTGCCAGAGCGCCTGTCTCGCCTGGAGGCCCTTCTGGATGAGTTCTCGAACGCGGACGGGCTGGACCCGCGGCGGCGGGATCGGTTGATGCAGGACATCAGGGATGAGGCACAAGCTGTTGGTGTCGAAGGTGATTTGGGGATTGAAACGGCATCTTGTCCAGCAGAGGCCATCACCCGGATCGACCGCTTTGTCTGCGACGTAAAGGAAAGCCAGTTCGGCGATGGGTTGCATGTCTGGGGCCGCAGCGACGATTTTTCGCCGAAAAATCGCCCCGCCTTCGATGTTGTGCCGTCGGCAGAGGCAGAGCGGCGCGCGCTTCTGGATGCGCTGGACGGGCGGCGGATCGACTCTGGCCCGTCGGGGTCGCCGTACCGGGGGCGCACCGATGTGCTGCCGACCGGGCGCAACCTGTATACCACTGACCCGCGTTCGGTGCCGACGCGCAGCGCCCATGCGCAGGGTGTGCGTCTGGCCGAGGAACTGGTGCGGCGGCATCTGCAGGACCAGGGCGACTGGCCCAAGGGCTTGATCGTGGATCTCTGGGGATCTGCGACCATGCGCACGGCGGGTGAAGAGTTTGCCATGGCCTTGCATCTGCTGGGTGTGCGTCCGGTCTGGGACGCGGGCAGCGAGCGGGTCAGCGGCATCGAGGTTTTGCCCATCGCGGAACTGGACCGCCCCCGGATCGACGTGACCTTGCGGGTCTCGGGCCTGTTCCGGGACGTGTTCCCGACGCTGTCGGTGCTGTTCGGGCAGGCGGTCAAGACCCTGAGTCTGCGCGACGAAGCGCCCGACTGGAACCCATTTGTCGGGCAGGCAGGGGCGCGGGTCTATGGCCCGGCACCGGGCAGCTTTGGCCTAGGGATCGGGGCGCAGATCGGCGACTATTCCGACGCGGCACGGCAGGCGGCGGGCCAAGCCTGGCTTGCGGCATCAAACTGGACTTATGACGAGGGCACAGGCACGCGCGACGACGAGGGCCTGCGCGCGCGGGTTCGGGGCGCCGACAGTTTTGTCCACCTTCAGGATCTGCCTGAAACCGACCTGCTGCTGGCCGAGGATTACGCCAGCCACGAGGCGGGCTTTGCCGCGGCACAGGGTGTCACCGGCGGGCAGGCGGCGCTGTACCATCTCGACAATACCGACCCGGCAAAACCCCGCGCGCGCGGTCTGACCGAGGAAATCGCCCGCGTGGTGCAGGCGCGCGCCGCCAATCCGGCGTGGATCGACGGCATGCGGCGGCACGGGTTCCGGGGCGCGGCAGAGATCGCGGCAACGCTGGAAAACATGGCCG
Organism: Antarctobacter heliothermus; assembly: GCF_900188425.1. Lineage (GTDB taxonomy): Bacteria > Pseudomonadota > Alphaproteobacteria > Rhodobacterales > Rhodobacteraceae > Antarctobacter > Antarctobacter heliothermus. The sequence goes on along the minus strand of NZ_FZON01000044.1, from coordinate 19,385 downwards.
CCTTTGCGCAACTGGCGGATGCGGTGCCGGGGCACCTGTTCGATCTCTATTTCGACGCGACACTTGGGGACGCGGCGGTCACGGATTTCCTTGCGGAGGCGAACCCCGAGGCATTGACGGCAATGCGCGCGCGCTTTGCCGCGCTGCATGAGGCGGGCCTGTGGCAGACGCGGCGCAACTCGATCCATGCGGCGCTGGAGGCGGGATGAGCGCGCCGCTGGTCAAAGGCTGGTGCCCGGGTGCCTTTCGCCCGATGATGTCGGGCGACGGGCTGGTGGTGCGGGTGCGTCCGCCGCTGGGCGAGGTGAGCGCGACACAGGCCGCAGGACTGGCCGATCTGGCCGAACGGCATGGCAGCGGCGTGATAGAGGCGACCGCGCGAGCCAACCTGCAATTGCGCGGTGTGTCCGAGTCCGCCTATCCGGCGCTGATCCAGGATCTGCGCGCGTTGGGCTTGTTGGGCGATGCGGACAGTGAGGCGCGCCGCAACCTGGTGCTGGACCCCTTTCGCGCGCCAAAAACAGACCAGATTGCGCGAGGATTTCTTGACGGGCTGTCGCGTACCGAATTCTCTGCGTTGCCCGGCAAATTCGGTTTTGTGGTCGATCCCGGCACGCCCCGGCGGCTGGCCGGGATCAGTGGCGATATTCGCATCGAGAGTTCGGCAGAGGGGATGATCCTGCGCGCCGATGGCTGTGCCACCGGGCGCCTCTTGGGGGACACGGACGAGGCGATTGCGCTTGGGCTAAACCTTGCGCGTTGGTTCCTGACCAGTGGCGGCGTGGGCGCGGATGGACGCGGGCGCATGGCGCGGCATCTGGACGGCGGAACCGCCTTGCCCGATGCCCTGAGCGGAGACGTTGACCCATCTCCCGCCGCGCCAGAGCCACAACCGGGGCGGCAAGGCCACGGGGTGTGTGTCGCTGCTGCCTTTGGCCAGTTCACCTCTGGTGCCCTTCGCGCCTTGTCGGAAACCGGCGGGCCGATCAGAGTGACGCCTTACCGGATGCTCTACCTGCCTGCCGTGACGGACCTGCCGGACCACCCCGATCTGATCCTTGACCCTCAAGATGCGTTGCGCCGGGTGCAGGCCTGCACTGGTGCGCCGGGCTGTCCGCAGGCCACCGTCCAGACCCGTGATCTTGCCCGCCGCCTTGCTCTGAGTGTCCCGGAAGGCCAGTGCTGGCATGTCTCAGGCTGTGCCAAGGGATGCGCCTATCCGCGTTTTGCGGACCTCACTCTGGTCGGGCGCGATGGCGCATTCGACCTTGTCAAGCAGGGAACCCCGTGGGATGACCCCATCCGCCGCGGGCTCAGCCCTTTGGAAATCGATACAGAAATCAGGTCCTGACCCCATGCCCTATACCTATGAAAAAGACGGCGCGGCGATCTACAAGGAAAGCTTTGCCACCATCCGGTCAGAGGCCGCTTTGGACCGATTTGCCCGTGACGAGGAACAGGTGGTGGTGCGCATGATCCATGCGGCGGGCCTTGTCGGGCTGGAACGGGATGTCAAAGTTTCAGCCGGGATGGTTGCCGCAGCCCGTGCCGCGCTGGACAAGGGCGCGCCGATCTTTTGTGATGCCTACATGGTGTCCGAAGGCGTGACCCGAAAACGTCTGCCTGCGGACAATGACGTGATCTGCACCCTGCGCGACCCGTCGGTGCCGGATCTTGCGGCGAAGATGGGAACAACGCGATCCGCCGCCGCGCTGGAGCTATGGCGGCCCCGGCTGGAGGGCGCATTGGTCGCCATCGGCAACGCGCCGACGGCGCTGTTTCACCTGCTGGAAATGCTCGAAGACCCGGATTGCCCACGCCCCGCCGCCATCATCGGCTGCCCCGTCGGCTTTGTGGGCGCGCGGGAATCCAAGGACGCCCTGTGGGCGGCGCAGCCGGTGCCGTCCTTGATTGTCGAGGGGCGGCTGGGCGGCAGCGCCATCACCGTTGCGGCCATCAACGCCATCGCGAGCCGCGCGGAATGAGGGGCGGGACGGTCTACGGCACCGGTCTTGGCCCCGGTGATCCTGACCTGATGAGTGTGCGCGCCGACAGGCTGGTGCGCCGCACGCGTCACGTCGCCTATTTCCGCAAGGCGGGCCGGGCGGGCCGCGCACGCGGCATCGTCAACGGGATGCTCCGCGAGGATGTGGTGGAATTTGCCATGGAATACCCGGTCACGACCGAAATTCCGCTGAGTGATCCGCGTTACAATGACATCCTGTCGGCCTTCTACGGCGACTGCGTTGCACATCTCAAGGCGCTGGTGGCGGCGGGGGAGGACGTGGTGGTGCTGTGTGAGGGCGATCCGTTTTTCTACGGCTCTTTTATGCATCTCTACACGCGCCTGCGCGGCGAGGTGCCGGTGCAGGTGGTCCCCGCGATCACCGGCATGTCAGCGGCCTGGACTGCCACCGGAGAGCCGATCACATGGGGCGATGATGTCCTCAGCGTGTTGATGGCAACCTTGCCAGAGGACGAACTGGCGGCGCGCATGGCAGAGGCCGACGCGCTGGTGGTGATGAAGATCGGGCGCAACATGCCGCGCGTGCGCGCCGCGCTGGAAAAGGCGGGTAAGCTGGACCGGGCGTGGCTGGTGGAATGCGCCAGCATGGACGGGCAGGCGGTGATGAAACTGACCGACGCGGACGACCGCGTCTCCCCCTATTTCTCTATCGTGATTGTCCACGGGCAGGGGCGCAGGCCATGACCGGCTGGGTTGTGATCGCGGGCCTTGGTCCGGGAGATGAGGCATTGGTCACGCCAGAGGTGACGGCGGCACTGGCCGAGGCGACTGACATTGTCGGCTACATCCCCTACGTCCGCCGCATCGCGCCCCGCGAAGGTCTGCGCCTGCACGAAAGCGACAACCGGGTGGAACTGGATCGATCGCGCCACGCGCTGGAAATGGCGGCAGAGGGGCGGCGGGTGGTTGTTGTCTCCTCCGGCGATCCCGGCGTCTTTGCCATGGCCTCGGCGGTGTTCGAGGCGGTGGAGGCGGGGCCGTCAGAGTGGCGCGGGCTGGAGATCCGCGTGCTGCCCGGCATCACCGCGATGCTGGCGGCGGCGGCGCGCGCGGGTGCGCCGCTGGGCCATGATTTCTGCGCCATCAATCTCAGCGACAATCTCAAACCCTGGGCGCTGATCGAAAAACGCCTGCGGCTGGCGGCAGAGGCGGATTTCGCCATGGGGTTCTACAACCCCCGCTCCAAATCCCGGCCCGAGGGGTTTGGCCGCGCCTTGGACGTGCTGCGCGAGGTCTGCGAGCCGACCCGCGTTGTGATCTTTGCCCGCGCGGTGTCGACCCCGGAAGAGGCGCTGCGGGTGGTCCACCTGTGCGATGCGACGCCGGACATGGCGGATATGCGCACGGTTGTTCTGGTCGGCTCTTCGCTGACGCGGATCATTCACCGTGATGGCGCGGACCCCTGGGTCTATACCCCCAGGTCCGTCCCGGCATGAGCAAGCCAGTCCAGCACCTGTTGCGGGGTTGCCACCTCGTGCCGGTCGGGCAGGGCGGGTCGGTCGATCATGATGACCGGCAGGTGCAGCGCGCGCGCGGCCTCCAGCTTGGCCGAGGCGCCGGTGCCGCCGGCGTTCTTGGACACGATCAGCTCTATCCCGTGCTGTTCCATCAGCGCCCGGTCGCCGTCCACGGTGAACGGCCCGCGGTCCACCACCACGTTGTATTGCGGAAACGGCGGCGGGGTCTTGGGCGGATCGACAAGGCGCAGCAGGTAGGTGTGCTGCGGGTTCGGCGCAAAGTCGTCCAGATGCATCCGGCCCACCGCCAGCATGACGCGGCGGCCCGGACCGTCCAGCGCCTGCACGGCGGCGGCGATATCCGGCACATGGGTCCAACGGTCGCCCGGTTGCGGCTGCCATGCGGGACGCGTCAAGGCCAGCATCGGGATGCCTGCCTCTGCGGCGGCAAGTACGGCGTTGCGGCTCATCTGTGCGGCAAAGGGATGTGTGGCATCCACCAGATGCGTGATCTTGTGATCGCGGATGTAGCGTGTCAGCCCCTCAACCCCGCCAAAGCCGCCCACGCGCTGCGGCAACGGTTGGCGGCGCGGGCGGTCGACCCGTCCGGCAAAGCTGACGGTGCCCTGCAGGCCGCGTTCCGCCATCAGGTTGGCCAGCGCCGTGGCCTCTGTCGTGCCGCCAAGGATCAAGAGGTTGGGTGTCATGGGTGAGGGCGCTCCGTGGCTGACGATCATCGGTCTGGGCGAAGATGGACCGGACGGGCTGACAGGTGCAAGCCGTGCCGCGCTGGAGGCGGCGGAAATCGTCATGGGACCGCAGCGCCACCTGTCGCTGTTGCCCGATCTGCCGGGGCAGCGGGTGGACTGGCCGGTGCCGTTTGCCGACGGGCTGAACCTGTTGGCAGGCTACGCCGGGCGGCGGGTTGTGGTGCTGGCCTCGGGTGATCCGTTCTGGTTTGGCGCGGGCAGCGTGATTGCGCGGCGGTTCGCGCGCGCCGAATGGTGCGTCCTGCCGGGACCGTCGGTGTTTTCGCTGGCGGCGGCGCGCTTGGGCTGGCCGCTGGAACAGGTGCTGTGCCTTGGGCATCACGCCGCGCCGCTGACCCGGCTGCGGCCCTATCTTGCGCGCGGTGTGCGGATGATCGTCACGCTGCGCGATGGCGCGGCGGTGGCCGATCTGGGCCAATACCTGACCGGCCTTGGCTTTGGCGCGTCCATCCTCTGGGTGATGGAGGCGCTGGGCGGTCCGCGCGAAGCGGTGACGCAATCGCAGGCAGACGCGGTGACCGGCGCATTCAGCCACCCGGTGGCGGTGGCTGTGCAGATTGACGGCGACGGCGCGGCGCTGCCCCGTGCGTCCGGTCTGGCGGACGGGTTTTTTGACAGCGACGGGGTGATGACCAAACGCCCGGTGCGGGCGCTGACCCTGTCGGCGCTGGCACCGAAACCGCATGAGGTGCTGTGGGACATCGGCGGCGGCTCTGGCAGCGTCGGGATCGAATGGCTGTTGTGCCATCCGACGACCGAGGCCATCACGATAGAGCCGCGCGCCGACCGGATCGGCCTGATCACGGCAAATGCCACGGCGCTGGGCGTGGACCGCCTGCGCGTGGTCGAGGGCCGCGCGCCAGAGGCGCTAGGTGACCTGCCGACACCGGATGCGGTTTTCATCGGTGGCGGGCTGAGCGCCGCGCTGCTGGAATGGCTGTATGGGCAGTTGCCCACGGGCACGCGGGTGGTCGCCAACGCCGTCACGCTGGAAAGCGAGGCGGTGCTGATCGCGGCGCATCGCGTGCGCGGCGGGGCGCTGCTGCGGATCGACTTGTCCGAGGCCGCCGCCCTTGGCCCGCGCACCGGCTGGAAGGCCGCCTATCCGGTTGTGCAATGGAGCGTGGTTCTGTGATTGTGGCGGGGTTCGGATTTCGCAAAACGGCAACGGTCAGCAGCCTTGAAGATGCACTTGACCGGACCGGCCGCGCGTTGGAGGTGCATGCGCTCGCCACCGTGAAAGACAAGGCCGAGACACCGGCCTTTGCCGCGTTGGCGGCGCTGTTGGGCCTGCCGGTCCTGAGAATTGACAGCACCGCCTTGCGCGCGCAACAGACGGTGACGCAATCACCGGACAGCATCGCGGCACGCGGCACCGGCAGCGTGGCAGAGGCGGCGGCGCTGGCGGCGGCGGGGCCGGGGGCGCGGCTGATCGGGCCGCGTGTCGTGTCCTCTGACCGTCAGGCCACCTGCGCGCTGGCCACGATTCCCATGGGAGACGACATATGACAGTGCATTTCATAGGGGCTGGGCCGGGCGCGCCCGACTTGCTGACCCTGCGCGGGCGTGACCTGATCGCGGCCTGTCCGGTCTGCTTGTACGCCGGGTCACTTGTGCCGGAGGCGGTGCTGGCACACTGTCCCAAGGGCGCTCGGATCGTGAACACAGCGCCCTTGGATCTGGATGCCATCATCGCCGAAATCGCTGCGGCGCATGAGGCCGGGCAAGATGTGGCGCGGTTGCATTCCGGCGACCTGTCGGTCTGGTCCGCGATGGGCGAGCAATTGCGCAGGCTGGACGCGCTGGGCATCTCCTATGACGTGACACCTGGAGTGCCGTCCTTTGCGGCAGCGGCGGCCGCGCTGGCGACGGAATTGACGGTGCCAGAGATCGCGCAATCGGTGGTGCTGACCCGCACGCAGGGGCGGGCATCTCCGATGCCTGCGGGCGAAAGCCTGTGCAATTTCGCCGCCACCGGCGCGACGCTGGCCCTGCACCTGTCGGTAGGGCAATTGGAAAAGGTGCAAACCGATTTGCTGCCGCACTACGGCGCGGATTGCCCGGTGGCGGTGGTCTACCGCGCCAGTTGGCCGGATCAGCGGGTGATCCGCTGCGCTTTGGGCGACCTGACGCAGGCGGTGGACGACAGTATCTCGCGTACCGCGCTGATCCTTGTCGGTCCGGCGCTGGGCGCGGGTTTGACCGCCGAAAGCCAACTGTATTCGGCAGAGTATGACAGACGCTATCGGCCCCAAAGCGCCGACAGCCCATGGGCGGAGTGGCAACATGGCGACGATTGAGATGCCTCCGGGCCTGATGATTTCGGCCCCGGCCTCGGGCACGGGCAAGACCACGGTCATGCTGGGCCTGTTGCGGGCCTTGCGGGATGCGGGCCAGTCGGTGCAGCCGTTCAAATCCGGGCCGGACTATATCGACCCGGCCTTTCACTTTGCCGCCAGTGGGCGGGCCTCGTTCAACATTGACACATGGTCGATGGATGGCGGGCTGCTGGACGCGATCAGCGGGCAAGCGGTGGGTGCCGACATCTGCATCGGCGAAGGGTCGATGGGGCTGTATGACGGCGTGGCAACGCGCGGGCAGACAGGGTTTGGTTCCTCGGCTGAGACCGCCTTGCGCATGGGCTGGCCCGTGGTGCTGGTCATTGATGTGGGCGGGCAGGCGCAATCGGCGGCGGCCACGGCGCTGGGCTTCCGCGAATACATGCCGGACTTACCCTTTGCTGGTGTGATCCTGAACCGTTGCGCCTCTCCCCGGCACGAGCGGCTGACCCGGCTGGGGATGGAGCGTGCGGGGATCGACGTGCTGGGCGTGCTGCCGCGCAACGGCGACCTGACCCTGCCGGAACGGCATCTGGGTCTGATTCAGGCGGTGGAACACCCCGATCTGGAGGCGGCGATCAGCGGCTATGCCGATTTCCTGCGCGCCAACGTGGATCTGGACCGCATCCGGGCTGCGGCCTCTGGCGGCGGGACGGCGGGCGGCGCGCTGCCCAAACCTCCGGCGCAGCGGATCGCGCTGGCGCGGGATGCGGCGTTTTCCTTTACCTATCCCCACCAGCTAGAGGGCTGGCGGGCGGCGGGGGCCGAGATCCTGCCGTTCTCACCCCTCGCGGATGAGGCACCGGATGCTTCTGCCGATCTGGTCTGGTTGCCGGGCGGATACCCCGAACTGCATGCAGGGCGATTGGCTGCGGCAGAGACTTTCCGCAATGGCCTGCGGACCTTTGCCAAGACGCGCCCGGTGCATGGGGAATGTGGGGGATACATGGCGCTTGGTGCCGCATTGGTCGATAAAGAGGGCGTTTCGCACCAGATGGCGGGCCTTTTGGGGCTGGTGACGTCTTATGAAAAGCGCAAGTTCCACCTTGGCTATCGGCGCGCTGTCTTGCAGGCAGGCCTGTCCGGCTACGCCCCCGGCACCGCGCTGCGAGGGCATGAGTTCCACTACTCCACCATCCTCGATCAGCCCGACGCGCCCCTCGCGGCGGTAGCAGATGCGGATGGCAACCCGGTGCCGGAGACCGGCTCACACCGGGGGCATGTCTCTGGCACCTTCTTTCACCTGATCACGGCGGAGGGGCCATGAGCGGTTTTGTCAGTTTCGTTGGCAGCGGGCCGGGCGACCCGGAGCTGTTGACCCTCAAGGCGGTGGACCGTCTGAAGCGCGCCGATGCGGTGCTGTTCGACGATCTGTCCTCTGGCCCAATCCTCAGCCATGTGCGCCCCGGTGCTGACCTGATCGGCGTGGGCAAACGGGCCGGGCGGTTGTCGCCGAAACAGCACCATGTCAGCCAGTTGCTTGTCGACTATGCCCAAGAGGGCGGGCGCATCGTGCGGCTGAAATCCGGCGACTCGGGGCTGTTCGGGCGGCTGGAAGAGGAACAGGTGGCGCTGCGCGCGGCGGGGATCGCCTATGAGATCATCCCCGGCATCCCTTCGGCTGTGGCGGCGGCGGCGGCCTGTGGCATCCCGTTGACCCGACGACTGACCGCGCGGCGGGTGCAGTTTGTGACCGGCCATGACGTCAGCGGTGCGTTGCCCGAGGATCTGGATTTGCAGGCTCTGGCCGATCCCAGCGCCATGACCGTGGTGTTCATGGGCAAGCGGACCTTTCCGAAACTGGCGGCGGCGCTGTTTGAAAAGGGCCTGCCCGAGACGACCCCGGCGATCTTGGCCGAGGCTGTGGGCACGGCAGAACAATCCCTGCACCGCGATACGGTGGCGGGCCTGTCGGCGCGGCTGGCCGGTGAGATCGGCAGCAAACCGGCGCTGATCCTGTACGGGCCGATGGCCGAGCTTGGGGTCGGTTATGACTGAGCTTTGGCTGGTGGGCATCGGGACGGGCAACCCTGAGCATGTGACGCTGGAGGGGCAGCGCGCCCTCCGGGAGGCGGCGGTGGTGCTGATCCCGCGCAAGGGGGCGGCCAAGGAGGATCTGGCGGAAGTGCGGCTAGGGATCTTGCGCGCTTCCGGCTCAAACGCGCGGGTGATTTCCTTTGGGATGCCTGTCCGGGACGAAAGCCTGCCTTATGCGGAGCGGGTCGCGCGTTGGCACGATGAGATCGCGAGCCGTTGGGTGACCGCGCTGGAGGGCGCGCCGGAGGGGCCGGTGGCGCTGTTGGTTTGGGGCGATCCAGGGCTGTACGATAGCACGCTGAGGATTGCCGCCCGATTGGACCCCGCGCCACGGGTGAGGGTGGTGCCGGGGGTGACGGCGTTGCAGGCGCTGACCTCGGCCCATGCGATCCCCTTCAATTCGGTCAATGGGGCGGTGGTGGTCACGACGGGGCGGCGGCTGCGGGATTTTGGCTGGCCTGAGGGGGCCGGGACCGTGGTGGTCATGCTGGACGGAGAGTGTTCGTTTCAGAGCCTTGATCCCACCGGGATTTCGATCTGGTGGGGCGGCTTTCTGGGCATGAAAGAGCAGGTGCTGGAGGCCGGGCCCTTGGCCGAGGCCGCGCCGAAAATTGTGGCCGCACGGGCCGAGGCGCGGGCGAGGCATGGCTGGATCATGGACACCTATTTGATGCGGCGCGATTGAGGTTGTCCACGCGTGGCGGGGAAGGTGACGTAGCGTCTTCAATGGGTTGCAGAGGCGATTTTACTGTTTTTTAGGAATCGCCGCGCCCCGAACGGGGGGGATTTCCGGACTCGCAGATTGGGTGAAAGCTGCTAGGGTGATGGTCAAATCTCTTGTCCGGAGCCGATTTTCAGATGTCGATTGCCCGCCTTGCCGCTGCCGCCTCAATCCTCGCGCTGTCCACCGCCGCGCAGGCGCAGGACCTTATGCTGTTCCCGGCCGAGACCTTTGGTCAGGTCGTCGCCCCGCGCAATGAATCCATGCTGGGCGATATCCAGCTTGAGGCGCAGGTGGGGGCCTATAACAATGAGTTCATTTCCAATTACGGGCCGAATTCGATCTTTGCCCGCACGGGTCGCGCGGTGGGAATGGTGCAGATCCTGACCAATGTCGGCCACGCGCCCTGCACGGGGTTCCTTGTCGAGGGCAACAAGCTGATCACCAACCACCATTGCGTGCCGGGCATCCTGAAAAATCCCAAGATGGTTGAACGCGGGGCCAACGCGATCATTGCGGTGCAGTTCCACGCCGGATTTGTGCGCGACGGGATCGACGAAGGGGTGGTGTCATTCCACGTCAACCCGGTGCCGCTGGAGACCAGCGAGGCGCTGGATTACACGGTTCTACAGGTGATCGGCGACGCAAATGCCACGTTCGGCGCGCTGGAATTGTCAGCTGTTGTGCCGCAGGATCGCAATCCGTTCTGGGTGATCGGCCACCCGATGGGCGAGGCACAGCGCATAAGTCGGGAAAAATGTCTGGCCGACACTCCGGCGGTCGCCTCGGGGCGGCTGCGCCATACCTGTGACACGCTGCCGGGAAATTCCGGCTCTCCGGTGATTGACGCAGGGCTGCAACAGGTTGTGGGTCTGCACCACGCGGGCTCGCGGGTGGGGACTGTGAATTACGCCGTGCCGATGGCAGATATTCTGGCGCAGTCCAAGGTGCTGACGGCCAGTGTGGGCGGTGCGGCGGACGGTGATCTAACTGCGCTGCAAGCCGAAGTGGCGCGGCTGCGGGCGGAACGGAAAGCCGAACAGGACGCGGCCAAGGCGACAGCAGACCGTTTGGCGACGGAAAAGGCAGAGCTGGATCGGCAAGCGCGGGTTGCGGCCGAGGCCGAGCGCAAGAAGCTGACCGATCAACTGGCGGCACTGCGGGCAGAACGGGACCGGCTGGCAGAGGCGGCTACGCGCAAGCCGGTGGTGGGCAAACCGGCAGGTGCAAAGGCCGCAGTGCCCGACAGCGCGCAGTTTCCGGGCAGTTATTGGGATAAACCGACGGCGGTTCTGTCGGGGCATGAGGATGCGGTGTATCGCGCCGTTTTCTCTCCCGATGGCGACCGGGTAGCCACCGCCTCTGCGGACAGAACCGCGCGGGTCTGGGACGCGCAGAGCGGGGCGCTGGTGTCCAAGCTGTCGGGGCATGAGGATTGGGTGCGAAGCGCCGTTTTCTCGCCCGATGGCGCCCGGATTGTCACCGCCTCTTGGGACAAAACCGCGCGGGCCTGGGACGCGCAGAGCGGGGCGCTGCTGTCCACATTGTCGGGGCATGATAATTTGGTGTTTAGTGTCGCCTTCTCCGCCGATGGCGACCGGATTGTCACCGCCTCATACGACAAAACCGCGCGGGTCTGGGACGCGCAAAGCGGAGCGTTGCTGTCCACATTGTCGGGGCATGCGGGTGTGGTGTATAGCGCCTGTTTCTCGCCCGATGGCGCCCGGATTGTCACCGCCTCTAAGGACGGAACCGCGCGGGTCTGGGACGCGCAGAGCGGGGCGTTGCTGTCCACATTGTCGGGGCATGCGGGTGTGGTGTATAGCGCCTGTTTCTCGCCCGATGGCGCCCGGATTGTCACCGCCTCTAAGGACGGAACCGCGCGGGTCTGGGACGCGCAGAACGGGGCGCTGCTGTCCACACTGTCGGGGCATGCGGGTACGGTGGTCAGCGCCGTTTTCTCGCCCGATGGCGCCCGGATTGTCACCGCCTCTGTCGACAAAACCGCTCGGGTCTGGGATGCCGCGACGGGGCGGGTGCTGGCCACCCTCTCTGGTCATTCGAGCACGGTTTTCAGCGTAGCGTTTTCGCCCGACGGGACGCGGATTGTCACCGCCTCAAAGGACAAGACCGCGCGGGTCTGGGGTGGGTTCTAACCCCTAAACCGCCACCAGCCGCCCCTCTGCCAATTCTAACGCGCAGGGCGCAATCGCTCGCCGGAATGCCGGGTCATGGGACACCAGCAGGATCGGCAGGGGCAGGGCGGTGAGGATCTCTGTCAGGCGGGCGGCGTTTTTCGGGTCCAGTGCGTTGGTGGGTTCATCCAGCAAGAGGACTTCGGGGTTCATCGCCAGCACCGTGGCCAGCGTCACGAGGCGCTTTTCGCCCCCCGACAGTTTGTGCGTGACGCGGTCGCGCAGGTGGTGCAGGTCGAGATCATCCAGCAGGCGGTCAGTGGTCTCCAGCGCCTCGGCCCGGGTCTTGCCCAGGTTGAGCGGCCCGAAGGCCACGTCCTCGGCCACGGTGGGGCAGAACAGTTGGTCGTCGGGGTCTTGGAACACCAGACCGATGCGGCGGCGGACCTCATGAAAATCCTTTTCGCGCGAGCGGGGAGCGTCAAACACGGTGACGGTGCCAGCGGTGGGCCGTTGCAGCCCAAGGATCATCCGCAACAGGGTGGATTTGCCCGCGCCATTAGCGCCGGTGATCGACAGCCGTTCGCCCGCGCCCAGTTGCATGGACGCCCCCGACAGGACGGGCGGCTGGCCGGGGTAGGCAAAGTGGATGTCGTCAAGCCGGATCAGCGCCATGTCAGGTCCAATGCGATAAGGGCAAGCAGGATCGCGGTGAGGGTGATGGCAAACAGCGCGTCGGCGCGGGTGGTGCGAAAGTCGTGCAGCAGCCGGATGCGCCCGGAAAAGCCCCGGCATTTCATCGCGCCCAGCACCCGTTCCGACCGTTCGATGGCGCGCACCATCATCATGCCCACAAGGTAGCCAAAGCTGCGGTAGCTGTGCCAGTTGGTGCCGGGGCGAAAGCCGCGGACCTTCATGGCGGCGCGCAGGCGCAGGTATTCCTGACGCAGCACCTCTATGTAGCGGATGGTGAACATCATCAGGTGTACAAGGGTTTCGGGCGTTTTCAGGCGGTAAAGGGCGTGGCCAAGGGTGACAGGCTCCATCGTGCCGACAAGGGTCATGAGGGTCAGGACCACCGCATTGGCGGTCAGGCCGATCTCTATGGCGCGGGCGAGGCCCTGCCATGTGGCGGGATAGCCCCAGAGGGTAAAGATGGCGTCGCCCGGCACGGTGAAGGGCAGGAGCGCCAGCATGAACAGGATGAACCCGTCCATCATGGCAACCCGTTTGAGGGTGGGCATGGCGGGCAGGCGCGACAGCGCCAGCAGGCTGAGGGCGGTGGCAAGGGCGGCGCTCAGCGCGGGCAGGGTGTCCAGCGCCACGGTTGTGATGGCAAAGGCAAGGGCGGCGAGGATGCGCACGCGCGGGTCCAGCGCGCCAAGGCGGCTGGCGCTGTGTTCGGCCCCGGTGTCGGTCAGGACGGTGTCGCCGTTGGACAGGACGTGTGCCATGCGCCTAGCCGTTCAGCCGCCGACGGGCGGCGATGTAGAAGGCAAGGCCGAACAGGCCGAGGATGTAGCCGAGGCCGCCGAGGATGGTTTGCAGGTCGTTCTTTTCACGGTAGGCGGCGATTTCGCGGCGCAGGGGGCGCATTTCATCGCGGACGATGCGGGCGATTTCGGCGCGGTCGGCGGCGCTGAGGGCGACGCCGGTGGCGACGGGGGGCGGGGCGGTTGTGGGTGTTTCCGGGGCTTTGACGCCCAGCACGGCGGCGACCTCATCGGCGGGCATGGTGGTTTCGGCCACATGGCCCGCGCCAAGGTCGGCGCGAAAGATGTGGGTGACGGCCGTGGTGGGGGTGAAGAGGAAAAAGCCGTCTGCGTCGGTCACTGTCTCGCCCAGCAGCGCGCCGTCCGGGCCGTAGACCTGCACCGGCAGGTCGGGGGCCATGGACCCGTTGGAAAAGCCGATCTCCCCCTCGATGGCGCTGCCGGAGGGAAAGACCGAGGCGATGACCTTATGCGCCAGTGCAGGCAGCGGCAGGGCGCAGAGCGTCAGGATCAGGATCAGAAACCGGGCGAGGCGTTTCATGTCCCGGTCCCCTGGAGCGCGGTGAACAGGTCGGGTTTGACCTTGCGCGCCAGCAGGACGGCAAAGCCGGTCAGCAGCCCCTCCAGCGCGATGACGGGCAGATGCGCGACAAAGATCAGATGGGCGGCGGTGAGAAATTCCTGCCCGGTCAGCATCAGCGAGACGGCCACACCCAAGGTGGTCAGCGCAATGGCCAGTGCGCCCGCGACGCCGCCAAGGAGCGCGGCCATCGCCGGACCGCTGCGCGGGATCAGGGGGCGAAAGGCCAGGCCGACCAGCACCGCTGGCAAGGCGATGTTGACGGTGTTGATGCCCAGCACCGTCACCCCGCCAAACCCAAAGAACACCGCCTGCAACAGCAGCCCGACAAAGAGCGTGGGAAAGGCAGCCCAGCCGAGGATCAACCCGGCCAGACCGTTGAGAATGAGATGCACCGAAGACGGGCCGATGGGCACATGGATCAGCGAGGCCACGAAAAAGGCCGCCGACAGCACCCCCGCCGCCGGGATACGTTCCAGCGGCAGGGCGCGCAGGCCAAGCGCGATGCCACCCGCCGCCGCCACGGCGCCGCCGATGACGACAGGGTTGGAAAGGGCTCCGTCCACGATGTGCATGGCTTAGTCCAGATCCCGGGCGCGAATCCAGATCACCGCGTCCTGGCTCAATTCCTTGCCCTCATGTTCCGTCTCCGGCCCGGCCCCAAGGGCGGCAAAGCCCCAGTAGCCCGCGCGCGGCACGCCAAAGGTGAAATAGCCATTCACATCCGAGATGGCGACAACCGAGCCGCCGGGGGGCGGCGTGGTGACCGGGTCCGAGGCGCTGCTGCTGTCCATGTCCGGCTCTGCGGCCATGTATTCGATCTCTATTTCGGCCCCGGCGACGGGTTTGCCATCGGCCAGCACCTGCCCGGTAAAGGTGGAGCCGGTGAGGATATTGTAGGGCTTGTTCAGCGGAACAATCTCGACCGGCAGGCCGACGGGGGTCATCCAGTCTGTCGGCAGTGTCCCGCGATTGAGGAACGCCTTGGTGATCTGCTGGATATAGATGTCCTCTGTTTCCTCGAAATACGGCTCTGGCACGGTCACCAGGATGTAGTCACCCGCGCGTTTGACCGGCACGCTGCCCTTGTAGGCGGTGGCGGCGTTGGTCGGGCCGGAAAAGGTGACCGGCTCCAGCGTATCCAGCAGGTCGGTCCGGTCGCCCCGGTGGATCATGTAAAACGCGCGCGGACGGGCAAGCTCCATGACGTGGCCGTTTTCGAACGGGTGCCAGAACACCAGTTTCACCGGCACATCGCCGGGCCGGTCGATCATCGTGTCGACGGTGTATTCCAGCAGGAAATGCGCAGGGGCCGCCGCAGGCACAGCCATACACGCCAGTGCCAGCGCGGGTTTCAGGGAGGGAAGCAGAGTCACAGTCGCCGTCCTTGTCCTAATGCGCCATCCCCGGCGCAGAGCGTGACGGACGGCAGGCAGAGACGGCCAATGTCGGGACCGGGACAGAGTCCGGGCGACGAAGGCCAGACGCTTACCCCGTCGTCCGGTGGAAACCGCAGCCTTTGGGGGGGCGACGGGTGTCCGGCAGGTCTCCTGGCTGGCGGGTCACTGTCTGGGCCTGCCTTCCCGGATTTCTCCAGTGGCGTCTTGGCCCGGACTCTCCGCTTACAGTTGCGGGGGCAGCTGCCGGTTACGCACGCGAGGCGCGCGGCACGGCATTCCCTCTTTCCCCCAAAGGACACGCCTTTGGGACCGGTCACGGGGTTGTGTCTGACAGATGGCCTGCGTCGGGGCAATGGGCAAAGCGACACGGCAGGGTGCGGTTGCGGCATGGTGGCGGACAGTTGACGGCGGGCGGGATGCGGTCGATAGCTGAACGCAGGTTTGTTGTCGCCATCGGGGGAGAGGGCCATGAAACGCTCACGCATCAACGCCATCATGACAGAGGCGGACGCACTGATCCGGCGGCATGGTTTTGCGCTGCCGCCCTTTGCCCAGTGGTCGCCAGAGGCGTTTGTGGCGCAGGCCGGGGCGGCGCGTCACGTCATCGACTCGCGCTGTGGCTGGGACATCACCGATTACGGCGAAGGGCGGTTCGACGAGATGGGGCTGTTCCTGTTCACCCTGCGCAACGGGCTGCTGTCAGACCTGACCGGCGGGCGCGGCATGTGCTACGCCGAAAAGCTGCTGATTTCCCGGCAGGATCAGCTGTCGCCGATGCACACCCATGTGATCAAGGCAGAGGACATCATCAACCGGGGCGGCGCGACTCTGGTGGTGGAACTGTTCGGGTCGGACGATCAGGGGCGGTTTGCCGAGGATCGCGGCGGGCGGGTGATGTGTGACGGCATCGTGCATGACTACGCTCCGGGCGAAAAGCTGCGGCTGGCACCGGGGGAAAGCGTGACGTTGCGCCCCGGCGACTGGCATGCCTTTTGGGGCGAGGGCGGCGATGTGCTGATCGGTGAGGTCAGCACCGTGAACGACGACGAGACGGACAATATCTTTCGCGAACCGATTGGCCGGTTCTCCGAGATCGAAGAGGATGAGCCGCCACTGCATCTGTTGGTGAGCGACTACGCCCGGTGGCTGTCGGCCTGACGGCGGGGTCTTGCCAATCCGCCGCGCCGCGCCCACTGTCGCCCTGCCACAAAACGGGGGACAGGCGATGTTGCGCAGGGCGCTGGGAAAAGGCGGGCCAGAGGTGTCGGCGCTGGGCATTGGGGCGATGTCCTTTGCCGGGTTTTACGGTGAGATCAGCGAAGCAGGCAGCCACGCGGTTCTGGATGCCGCGCTGGATGCGGGGGTCGATCACATCGACACCGCCAATGTCTATGGCATGGGCAAATCCGAAGAGGTGATCGGCCGGTTCCTGAAGCGCTATCAGGACAAGGGCAAGATCCCGTTCCGCATCGCCACCAAGGCCTCGATCACCCGCGACCCGGACACCGGCGCGCGTAGTTTCAACAACTCTGCCGCCCATCTGGAGGCGGAACTGGACCGCAGCCTGAAACGGCTGGGGCTGGAGCGGGTCGACCTGTTCTATGTCCATCGCCGCGATCCAAGGCATGAGATCGAGGAAGTCACGCAGACGCTTGCGCGGCTGATCCAGAAGGGCAAGATCGGCGCGTTCGGCTTTTCCGAGATTGCGCCCACCAGCCTGCGCCGTGCCGCCGCCGTGCATCCGGTGGCCGCCGTGCAGTCGGAGTATTCCTTGCAGACGCGGCTGCCAGAGCTGGGATTGTTGCAGGCCTGCGCCGAACTGGGCACCGCTTTGGTCGCGTTTTCGCCCGTGGGTCGGGGGCTGTTGACGGACACGCCGCCGACGCCCGCGCGGGTCGAGGCGGCACCGTTCCTCAAGGTCAACCCGCGGTTCGCCGGTGACGGGCTGTCCCGCAACATAGAGGCCAGCAAACCGCTGCGCGAACTGGCCGCCGAGGCTGGCTATCCGACTGCGACGCTGGCCATCGCCTGGGTGTTGTCGCAGGGGCGCATGATGCACGCCATCCCCGGCACCCGCAGCCCTGGCCACCTGCACGATCTGGTGCGCGGGGCCTGCATGATGCTGGGCGACGATCTGAAGGCAGAGATAGAGGCGCGCCTGCCAGTGGGCTGGATCCACGGCGCGCGCTACTCTGCCGATCAGTCCATCGGTCCCGAGGATTATTGCTGACCTCAGCGCGCGTTGGATCAGGAGAGATCCGAAGGCGGGCAGAGCCGGGGCGAGTGATTTGCCGACCTGACAACCATAGCCGCGACGCGTGTCGTCGCGGCGTGTTCCCACGCCCCCGCGCCCTGCGGACAAGGGGGCGAAACGGGGAAAGATGCAAAAGGATGCAAATCGCCCGGAAGACCGACGCGTGTCCGGCCCCTCCGAAGAGGAAGAGGGTGATCACGGAAGGACGCGTGGGAAGGGAAGGTGGAGGCGAGTAGGAGAATCGAACTCCTGTTCACGGATTTGCAATCCAGTGTATTTCGTCCCGAAAACAAATCCTTAGGATCAAAAAAGTATCAGGACATTTGTCGAACAAGTTGTGAACCTGATACCCGTGTTTTGGCAGGTTCAAAGCCATGAGCGGCATGGCGTTGATCTGGGCCGCGAACGTCAAAGGGTTGAAACCCGCCGCTAAGATCGTGTTGATTCAGCTGGCGGATTTTCACAACAAAGAAACCGGCCAATGTAACCCTAGCGCGCAGCGGTTGGCTGACGAATGCGAGATGGGCCGGGCCACGTTGTTCCGGCACATGACGACCTTGGAAGAATGCGGCCTCGTTACACGCCATGCCCGTGGCGATGGCGAAGGCGGGCGCGGGTCCAATCAGTATGAGTTACACCTCGACATCACCCTCGGTCCGAGTGCGCGCCCGAAGGGGGGTGGCAGCGGTCCCAACAGGGTTGAGTCTCAAAATGAGACGGGGGGAAACGTCTCAAAAAAGCTGGGGAAAAGTCTCAAGGGTGAGACGGGGGTAGTCTCAAATCGGGACAGGAACCTTACCATTGAACCTAAGAAAGAACCTCCTTCGCGCAAGCACGAGGCGGTGGAGGCTGAGAAGATTCTGGGAGCCTATCCGCCCGACCGATTTCGGGGTAAAGCGGCGTGCCTTGCCCAGATCGAAGGGGCCATGAAGGAAGGGATCAGGCCGGAGGACTTGCTGCAAGCCGTCCAAGCCTACGCCACCGACAGCGCTGGCTTCACCCGCTCCAAGGTCTGCTTTTCGGACAACTGGTTCCAATCTCGGCGTTGGCAGGCCTATGTCGAGAAGCAAGCGGAAGACCGAGAGAAGACGGCAGCGTTGCAGGCTGATCATCATGCACGACTGGCCTGCTGGATCAGTGATCGCAGCCCGATGTGCAAGCACATCACGGCCAAGCAGATCGATGGATTGCTTGCCTCAAAGCTAGTGACACAGGCGCAAATCCAAGCCGCAGGCCTCAGAACATGACCGCAACCGATCCCACCGAAGAGCAAACAGCAAGGCGACCCATGTCATACGCTGGCGCTGCTGACACGGGACCTTGCGAGGGGCGGCAAGCCTCCCCTTCGAACCCCACCGGCGCTGGCAAAGCCCGCACCAAAGAACCGCTGACCGAGACTTTCGTCTTTCGGTGCACAGCGGCAGAGAAGGCCCAGCTCCGCGCCAAGGCCGAGGCCGCTGGCCTGCCTGCTGCGACCCTGCTGCGCGAGGCATTGGGCCTCAGCGAAGCCCGCCGCCGCAAGCCTATCCCCCGCGTCGATCCCGCGCTGGTACTGGCTGTCGGGCGCATCGGCGGCAATCTCAACCAGATCGCCCGCTGGCTAAACCGCGCGATGCTGGCGGGCCGCGTTGACCTCGACGCGCTCACCGTTGCCCGCCGTCTGCTGACCATCGAGCGCCAGCTTGCCCAGATCGTCGAAGCGTCGCGCCGATGCTGATCAAGTTCTTCCGCAATGGCAAAGGCGCGGGCGCTGGTCCGGTCGGCTACCTCGTCGCGGACAAGGTGCTGGCCTATGACGACAACCGCGACCTGATCCGCGATGCGGACGGCCAGCCGATGACAGTCACGCGGGGTAACCGCGCCATTGGCACCGCCTGCCTGACGCTGGTGCGATCATCTAGGACACGTGTTTAACGACGTCGTTAACGACGTGTCTTATGCGGGGTCATCGATGCGTGGTGAAATTCTTGGGGTGGAGCGGCGGCGTTTCTGGCGCGATGAGGACAAGCTCGAAATTGTCATGTCGGCTGGTGTTGGTGGGGAAACGGTGACGCAAGTGGCGCAGCGCCACGAGATTACGCGGCAACAGATTTACGCCTGGCGGCATGAGTTGAAGAAGAAAGGTTTGTGGTCGCCCGATGCCGGGGCACTTTTCTACCCGTTGGATATTCCG
>NZ_FZON01000087.1 GCF_900188425.1 Antarctobacter heliothermus | reverse complement strand
TTGGGCTTCCGCGCGTTTGTCGCCAGCATCTCGTCGAGTTCGTCCTTCCAAGGACCGATCTTCGGCTGCGGCTGGACGGTCCGCTCGTAGGTGTGCTCGGTCGCACCGGACCGGATCACCTTGCGCACCGTGTTCCGTGAAATCCGCAGTTCCCGGCAGATCTGCTTGATCGGCTTCTTGTCCTGAAAATACGCCCGACGGATCTTCGCAATCGTCTCCACAACCAACATCCCACACTGTGCTCCCCGATAGCCTCGGGAGCATCATCCACATCAGTGTAAGGGGGTCATTGTTGGACGCCGATCACCCCGTTACGGGGTCAAAATTGCATGCCTGTTCACAACCCGCACATGCAACGGGAACTGATGCGCTCTGCGTAATGATGACCAAAGCATGTGACTTTGATCGAGGTCAAAAGCAGATGAGTCCAAACGTACTTTGGTGGCTCAGGTCGACACAATTAGACCTAAGCACACCCCCGATGTCAGCTCACCAACCGATAACCGCCGGATTCGGTGACCAGCAGCCGGGCGTTCGAGGGATCCGGTTCGATCTTCTGGCGCAGTCGGTAGATGTGGGTTTCCAGCGTGTGCGTCGTTACACCGGCGTTGTAGCCCCAGACCTCATGCAGCAGGGTGTCGCGCGGCACCACACCTTCGGTCGAGCGGTAGAGAAACTTGAGGATATTGGTCTCTTTCTCCGTCAGGCGGATCTTGCGGTCTTCTTCGGTCACCAGCATCTTCATCGCCGGTTTGAAGGTGTAAGGACCGACGGTGAACACCGCATCCTCTGACTGTTCGTGCTGGCGCAACTGGGCGCGAATGCGGGCCAGCAGGACGGGAAACTTGAACGGTTTGGTGACATAGTCGTTGGCCCCAGCGTCCAGACCCAGAATGGTGTCGGAATCGCTGTCGTGTCCGGTCAGCATCAGGATCGGCGATTTCACCCCCTGCTTGCGCATCAGGCGGCACAGTTCACGCCCGTCGGTGTCGGGCAGGCCGACGTCGAGAATGATCAGATCGTAGATCTGTTCCTTGACGCGCGACATGGCGGTGGCGCCGCTGTCGGCCTCGAAAACCTCAAATTCTTCGGTCATGATCAACTGCTCGGCCAGCGCCTCGCGCAGGTCTTCTTCATCATCGACCAGCAGGATGTTTCGCAGTTGCGCCATGGGTTCGGGCCTCCGTGTTGCGTTCTCAGGCATTTGTGACCAGAGTGCGCCTCCGGCAACCTTTGCTGCAAGCGTCTCACGTCCTCGTGTGCGTGGGGGCGAAATGTTACAGAATGACGGGGCGTTGGCCAGCTGAAGGAGGCACCGGTGGGACTGAGGCCGGATCTGAATGAAACACTTGCACGGGCGCGTGCGGATTTGCGGATGGGCGTGCCTGTCGGGCTGACGGGGGGCGGTCAGACGGTGCTGGTTGCCTCTGCCGAAACGCTGTCAGAGGCGCGGTTGGCCGCGTTGCGCGCATTGGGTCCGCTGGATCTGGCGCTGACGGGGCGCAGGGCGGCAACTCTCAAGGCGCGCGCCTATGACGACGACGTTGCGCGGGTGGTGGTGCCCCAGGACGCGCGGTTGTCCTGGGTGCAGGATCTGGCGGACCCCGCGGACGATCTGGCCAACCCGATGAAGGGACCGCTGCAAACCCGCCGCGACGGGTCGGCGGTGCTGCACCGGCTGGCATTGCAACTGTGCAAGGGCGCGCGCCTTTTGCCGGCTGCACTGGTGGTTAAGGTCTCGGCGGAGACTGCGACGACAGAGGGGTTGTTGCTGATCGACGCGGCAGAGGCCGCGCCGTTGTTGGATGCCTTGCCTGAACTGGATCACGTCGTGTCGGCGCGCGTGCCGTTGCGGGCCGCCGAAAATGCCCGCCTGCATATCTACCGGCCCGAGGACGGTTCTGAAGAGCACTACGCCATCGAGATCGGTCGCCCGGATCGGGAAAGGCCAGTATTGGCGCGGCTGCATTCGGCCTGTTTCACTGGCGACCTGCTGGGGTCGCTGAAATGCGACTGCGGTCCGCAGTTGAACGCGGCACTGGCGCAGATGGGGCAGGAGGGGACAGGCGTGCTGCTGTATCTGCAACAAGAAGGGCGCGGGATCGGTCTGGCCAACAAGATGCGCGCCTATGCCTTGCAGGATCAGGGGTTCGACACGGTCGAGGCCAACCATCGACTGGGGTTCGAGGACGATGAACGGGATTTCCGGCTGGGGGCGCAGATCCTTGGCAAACTGGGGTTCTCCGCCGTCAGGCTGATGACAAACAACCCCGCCAAGATGAAGATGATGGAAAGCTGCGGCATTGCCGTGACAGAACGTGTGCCGTTGAAAGTGGGGGAGACTCCGTTCAACAGCCGCTATCTGGCGGTCAAGGCGGCAAAGTCCGGGCATCTGCTGTAACCACTGCCTTCATGGTGGGATCGGGGGGTTGTTCGGGTGCGTTCCGTGCATAACTTTGCCCCCGAAGGAGCCAACCCCATGCTGTATTCCCTGCTAGACCTGTCCCCCGTGCCCGAAGGCTCTGCCGCCGCCGATGCGTTGCGCAATACCGGCGATCTTGCCCGGCACGCAGAAAGCTGGGGCTATCATCGGTATTGGATGGCCGAACACCACAACATGCCGGGCATCGCCTCGGCGGCGACGGCGGTGCTGATTGGTCATGTGGCCGGGTTGACCTCGCGGATGCGGGTCGGCGCCGGGGGCATCATGCTGCCGAACCATGCGCCGCTGGCTGTGGCCGAGGCCTTTGGCACGCTGGCCACGCTGTACCCGGATCGGATCGACCTTGGGCTGGGGCGCGCGCCGGGAGGTGATCACGCGGTGATGCGTGCGCTGGGCGTGCATCCTGAACGGTCAGAGCAGTTTCACAACGAGGTGGCGGAACTGCGGGATTTATTGGGTCCGCCGCAGGAGGGCCGCGCGGTGCGGGCGCTGCCGGGGGAGGGGACGCAGGTGCCGCTGTGGATCCTTGGGTCGTCGCTGCACGGGGCGCAGGTGGCGGCGATGCTGGGTCTGCCGTATGCCTTTGCCTCCCATTTTGCGCCCACCATGCTGGAACAGGCGCTGGAGGTTTACCGGCGGTATTTCAAACCCTCGGAGACACTGGAAAAACCGCATGCAATGATGGCGGTCAACGTCTTCGCGGCGGACACCGAGTCAGAGGCGCGGCGGTTGCGAACAACCATGCAGCAAGCGTTTTACCGGCTGCGCACGGGGCAGCCGGGCAAACTGCCCGCTCCGGTCGATGATCTGGCCACGGTGGTGCCCGCCGGTGCGATGCCCGCGCTGAATGAAGCGTTGCGGATCAGCGCGGTGGGCGATCCAGCGCAGGTCGAGGACCAGATGCGCGCCCTGATTGCGCGCCATCAACCCGATGAGGTGATTCTCACTGGACAGATCCACGACCATGCGGCGCGGCTGCGGTCGTTTGAGATTGCCGCAGAGGTCATGGGCCGGGTCTCTCGGGCAGAGGCGGCCTGACCGGGTGGTGACGGTCAACGACATGGTTCTGACTCGGGTGGGCCTGCGGTTTGCCGGTCGGTCTTGGCCATGCGTGATCGGAAAGGGCGATGTGACCGTCGACAAGCGCGAAGGCGACGGCGCGACACCTGCGGGCGTGCACCGGATCGTCGGGATGCTCTACCGGCGCGACCGGATCGCGCGACCTACCGATTGGGCCGTTCCGATCGGGCCATCGGATCTGTGGTCGGATGATGCGGCGCATGAGGATTACAACCTAATGGTGCGCGCCCCCTACGCGTGGAGCCACGAAAGGCTGAGGCGCGGCGACCGGCTGTATGATCTGGTCATCCTCACAGACTGGAACTGGCCTAGGGCCGAGCGGGGGCGGGGATCGGCCATTTTCCTGCATCGGTGGCGGCGACCGGGATTCCCGACCGAGGGCTGTGTGGCCTTTCGGCCCGACCATCTGAAACAGATCGCAGCCCGGATCACCCTTGGCACCCGGCTGATCGTGCCCGAAGCGCTGACAGAACAGGGCAAAGCGCTCGGTCGGTCTTCCTGAATCTATGGAAATCAGAGTCCAAGCGACCTGTATGGTGCTGATTTTCTGACCGGACCGACCGGATTTGCGCGTCGGTTGCGCAGAATCCAGCGATCTACTTGCAACCCCTCCCATCACGCGCTTTAGTCTGACCCCAAGACAGCGGAAAAAATCCGCGACATAACAGACAGGGAGTCTGACGTGGCTGATGGATCAAGTGGCGACGCATTCGTCGCCTTTGAGCGCGTGCAGAAAAGCTATGACGGCGAAACGCTGGTCGTGAAAGATCTCAACCTGAGCATGCCGAAGGGTGAGTTCCTGACCATGCTTGGGCCGTCCGGGTCGGGCAAGACAACGTGCCTGATGATGCTGGCGGGTTTTGAGACCGCGACATATGGCGAAATCAAGCTGGACGGCGTTTCGATCAACAACATTCCACCGCACAAGCGCGGCATCGGGATGGTGTTCCAGAACTACGCGCTTTTCCCGCACATGACGGTGGCAGAAAACCTGGCCTTTCCGCTGGAGGTCCGCAAGCTGGGCAAATCCGAGCGCGAGAAAAAGGTCAAACACGCGCTGGACATGGTGCAGATGGGGGAGTTTGGCGGCCGCCGTCCTGCGCAGCTTTCGGGTGGTCAGCAGCAGCGGATCGCACTGGCGCGGGCGTTGGTGTTTGAACCGGAACTGGTCCTGATGGACGAACCGTTGGGCGCGCTGGACAAGCAGCTGCGCGAGCACATGCAATTCGAGATTACCAATCTGGCGCATCAGTTGGGCATCACCGTGGTTTATGTGACCCACGACCAGACAGAGGCGCTGACCATGTCGGACCGCGTTGCCGTCTTTAACGATGGCCGCATCCAGCAATTGGCCCCGCCTGATGAGCTGTACGAAAAGCCGCAAAACAGTTTCGTCGCGCAGTTCATCGGTGAGAACAACACGCTGGAAGGTGTGGTCAAGGAAATCAGCGGCAACACCTGCGTCGTCCAGCTGGACGACGGTGAGGTACTGGACGCGACCCCGGTGAACGTGACCAAAGTGGGCGAGCGGACACGCGTGTCGATCCGCCCCGAACGGGTGGAGTTCAACAAGGAGCGCCTGAAAGATGGCGTGCACACGTTGAAGGCCGAAGTGCTGGAATTCATCTACATGGGCGATATCTTTCGCACCCGGCTCCGCGTGGCGGGCAAGGATGACTTTGTCATCAAGACCCGCAATGCGCCGGACCAGGTGCGGCTGGAACCTGGCAGCCAGATCGAGATCGGTTGGCTGCCCGAGGATTGCCGGGCGCTGGACGCCGGGTGATCTGAAACGCCGCGTCCCGCAACTGGCAAGGCCTTGCGGGATGCGACCTGGGGGCGCTGTACAAGCCCGTAACCCGCCCCTCCAAACAATTCGGGTAACCAAAGGGAGTATAACATGAAACTCACCAAGACTCTGCTGGCGACCTCAGCCCTGACCGTTGCTGCGTCCGGCGCATTTGCCGAAAGCCATGGCAACATGGCAATGGACATGACGTTGGTCAGCTGGGGCGGTGCCTATCAGGCGTCGCAGCAGAAAGCCTATGCCGAGCCCTACATGGCGATGAAGGACGGTGTCTCCATCACTTGGGACGAAAGCTCGTCCGAGGCGGTGGCCAAGCTGCGCGCCATGAACGAAGCCGGAAACATCACTTGGGATCTGGTCGACGTGGAGGCCGCCGACGCCATCCGCCTGTGCGACGAAGGTCTGGCGATGGAAATCGACCATGATGAAGTCCTTGCAGCGTCGCCCGACGGCGTCGATGCGTCGGATGACTTTGGCGACATGATCGTTTCCGACTGCTTCATTCCGCAGATCGTGTTCTCGACCACGTTCGGCTATCGCACCGACCAGTTGGCCGAAGGCGTTGAGGCACCGTCCGGCGCCTGTGACGTGTTCGACCTGGAAACCTATCCGGGCAAGCGCGCGCTGAACAAGCAGCCGACAGCCAACATGGAATGGGCGCTGCTGTGTGACGGCGTGGAATACGGCGACGTCTACGACATTCTTGAGACCGAAGAAGGTCAGACACGCGCGTTGGCCAAGCTGGACACGATCAAGGATCAGACCATCTGGTGGTCATCCTCGGCAGAGCCGATCCAACTGCTGGCAGATGGCGAAGTCTTCATGGCGTCGGCCTATAACGGTCGCCTGTTCTCGGCGATTGTCGAGCAGGACCAGCCGATCGGCATGGCGTGGGAATGGCAGATGTTCGACCTTGACGGTTGGATTGTCCCCGAGGGTCTGCCCGAGGATCGTCTGGCCCGCGTGATGGACTTCCTGCACTTCGCCACAGACACGCAGCGTCTGGCCGATCAGGCCGCGTACATCTCTTACGGTCCGGCGCGCGAAAGCTCGGCCCCGCTGGTGTCGACGCATGCCGAACTGGGTATCGAAATGGCGCCGCACATGCCGACCGATCCCAACAACGCGACCAACACCTTTGTGAACAACTACAACTGGTGGGCTGATTACCGCGACGATCTGGACGCCAAGTTCCAGGCGTGGCTGGCACAATAAGGCCATTGGCGTGGCGGGGGCTTCCCGCCGTGCCGGACAATACTGTTTGTGGCGGGCGACTTGCCCGCCACGGACCAACACAAAAAGACAGGGACGTGACATGCCAAAAGGCTATATCATCGGCCATATCACCGTGAACGATCCTGAGACGTACAAGGATTACGTCGCGAAGGACACGCCGATCCTGCTGGGCCTGGGTGGACGTTTTCTGGTCCGCGGCGGGCAGGCCGAAGTGGTCGAGGGGCGCGCCGAAGATCGTCACATCGTTTTTGAATTCGACAGTTTTGACGCGGCAAATGCCGCATACCACGACCCCGGCTATCAGGAGGTCGCCAAGATCCGTCATGGCTCGGCCACAAGCGCCATTCTTGTGGCCGAAGGCAACGATGAAGATTTGCCCGAACCGTCCGGCGACGCGCCTTTGGGTTTTCTGATTGCCCATGTCACGGTCCGTGACCCGGACGCCTACCGCCCCTATGTCGACGGCAACACGCCGATCATGCGCGGGCATGGCGCGCGCTACATCGTGCGCGGCGGTCGATCCGAAGTTCTCGAGGGTGATATGGGCGGACGCCATGTGGTGATTGCCTACCCCAGTTTTCAGGCCGCCCGCGCGGCCTATCATGACCCGGCCTATCAGGAGGTCGCCGCAATCCGGCGCGACCATTCCGAAGGCACCATCATCCTCGTGGAGGGCGCCGCGTGACCGACACCACCCAAGAAACATCCGGCCCGATGCTGGCCGCTGACGGCACGCCTCTCAAGCGGAGCCTGGCAAAGGCCCTGCGGGCGCAAAAGTTGCGAGCGCTGGCGCTGATCGCGCCCTTGTTGCTGTTTGTTCTGATCACGTTTATCGCGCCGATCGCGGACATGCTGTTCCGCTCGGTCGATGACAGCCAGCAGGGTACGGTGCATGGCACCATGCCGCTTACCGCAGAGGCACTCAAGGATTGGGATTCCTCCACCGGGGAGTTGCCTGACAACGCGGTGTTCGACGCGGTTTACACGGATATTTTTGTGGCCGCCGAGAACAAGCTGCATACGCGGGTCGGGTCCCGCCTGAACTATGAAAGAACAGGCAGCTCTTCGCTGTTCCGCAAGACCGGCCGCGGTCTGGATGACATCGGTGAGGTGTATCAGGACCAGTTCGAGGATCTCGATCCCGATTGGGACGAGGGCACGCCCTGGGCCGAATTGATGGGATCGCCAGACTGGCTCACATCCATGCAGGGCTGGGAAGATGGCCAGCCTTTGCCGCCCTTCGAGTTGCGCGACGGTGTGGCCGATCTGTTGCCTCGGACAGCCGCGATCTATCGTGTCTTTGCCGATTTCCAGATTGAGGAAGAGGAAAAGAGCCTGCTCGACGAAGAGCCGTGGAGCATTGTTCACACCCGCCTTTACGAAGACCTGCGCGACGGAGACTTTTCGACCTACGCCGGTCCGCGTGCCGACATGGTCAAGGCCGCGGACGCACTGGTCGACACTGCGGAGTTTGAGACCATCGCGCTCAAGGACGGGTTCGAGGCGATCGACGAGGATTGGCTGGACATCGGCCTGTGGCAAACCATCAAGGCCTACAGCACCTCCTACACAGCTGGTTATTTCCTGAATGCGGTCGATATGCAAAAGACCCCCGAAGGCGTGGCCCTGCGTGACGAAAACCAGCGGATTTATGGTCTGCTGTTCAAGCGCACGATGTTCATGTCGATGGTGATCACATTCAGTTGCATCATGCTGGCTTATCCGGTGGCCTATCTGTTGGCGAACCTGCCGATGCGCACGGCTAACCTGTTGATGATCCTGGTGCTGCTGCCGTTCTGGACATCGCTTCTGGTGCGCACCAGTGCCTGGAAGGTGATGCTGCAACAGCAGGGCGTGATCAACGATGTGCTGGTTTGGATCGGGATCGTCGGGGATGACGCGCGGCTGGTCATGATCAACAACCAGTTGGGCACAATCATCGCGATGACACACATCCTGTTGCCGTTCATGATCCTGCCGATGTATTCGGTGATGTCGACGATCCCGCCCTACTATGTGCGTGCGGCCAAGAGTCTGGGTGCCACCAACTGGACATCGTTCTGGCGGGTCTATTTCCCGCAATCGGTGCCAGGCATCGGCGCGGGGTCGATCCTCGTCTTCATCCTCGCCATCGGCTATTACATCACGCCCGAAATCGTCGGCGGCAACACGGGGACATTTATTTCGAACCGGATCGCCTATCACATCTCGTCCAGCCTCAACTGGGGTCTTGCGGCGGCGCTGGGGTCGATCCTGCTGGCGGCTGTTCTGATCCTTTATTGGGCGTACGACCGGATCGTGGGCATCGACAACGTCAAGCTGGGGGGCTGAAAATGGACGCTTTGAAAAGGCTTCATATCCGGTCCGGCATGTGGTTGCGCGACCTGCGTTTGGCCAATGACACTGATACCGCGTGCCTCAGGCCCGCGCAGATGAAACAGGAGAGCTGACCGATGGCTGTCGAGACACAAGCCGTAAAGCGGCCGATCCAGTTCGTGGCCCCGGTGGCAGGGGCCTCTGGTGCCTTTGCCGGGGTCTTTGTCGGCGCGGCCAACGGGTCTGTCCTGCTTGGTTTGCTGCTGGGATTTGGCATTCTGGCCACGATTGCCGTTGTCCTGCTCGAAGTGCTGGACCCGGGTCTGGAGAAAACCGCCAAATGGGTACTTTTTGCGGCCATGGCAGCAGCCGGATTTCTGCTGGGTGGCTTGCCGGGTCTGGTGGTTGGTGGGCTGTTTGGGTGGTTTTTCGGCTGGTTCATCTACTGGCTGGGCATGGGGCGCTACCGTGTGCCGCTGCCGCCCTATCTGACCGCTGGCCAGGTGCTGTGGCACTACGGGTTCCGGGTGATCTGTGGTTCGATTTTCGTCTTTCTGATCACGCCGATCCTGGTGGTGATGCCGCTGTCCTTCAACGCGCAGGATTTCTTTACCTTCACGCCAGAAATGTTGCGCTTTGATCCGGCGGGTTACAGCCTCAAGCATTACCGCGATTTCTTTACCTCGTCGGAGTGGCAGCAGGCGCTGCGCAATTCGCTGATCATCGCGCCGTTGGCGACCGTCCTGTCGGTCAGCTTCGGGACGCTGGCGGCCATTGGCCTGTCGGGGGAGCATGTGCCGTTCCGTCGCGCGATCATGGCAATCCTGATTTCACCGATGATCGTGCCGCTGATCATCTCGGCGGCGGGGATGTATTTCTTCTATTCGCGGATCGGATTGCAGGGCACTCTGCTGGGTGTTGTTCTGGCCCATGCGGCCCTTGGCATTCCGTTTGTCATCATCACCGTCACTGCAACGCTTGTCGGTTTTGACCGGTCTTTGACGCGGGCGGCGGCGAACATGGGGGCCGATCCGGTCACCACGTTCTTTCGGGTTCAGATGCCGTTGATCCTGCCGGGGGTGATCTCAGGCGGATTGTTCGCCTTCATCACGTCCTTTGACGAAGTGGTGGTGGTGATCTTTGTCGGCTCGGCCCGGCAACAGACGCTGCCCTGGCAGATGTTCACCGGCCTGCGCGAACAGATCAGTCCGACGATCCTGGCGGTGGCCACGATCCTGGTGATCATTTCGATTGCCCTGTTGACCACGGTCGAACTGTTGCGCCGTCGGTCGGAGAAGATGCGCGGGCTCAGCCCGGGTTAACACTCGCATTCATTGCAAATTCAGGCGCGGCACCTCGGTGTCGCGCTTTTGCGTTTAGGGTTTGCAAAGGGATTTGGCTCTAGGGTTGCCTCCAAACAGGAGGCATCGCATGTCTGAACTCGATCCCGCATTTCCGTCCAGGGTGTCCAACGCTGAGGCCAAGTTCCAGTTGTCGGAGGCGATTTATTCGCGCACCGACAAACGCGGGATCATTCAGGCCGGGAATGAGGTGTTCCAGCGCGTCGCCGGGCACGACTGGGACCACATCATCGGCGCCCCGCACAAGCTGATCCGCCACCCGGACATGCCGCGCGGCGTATTCCACTTTCTCTGGGAGCGGCTGAAGGCGGGGCAACCGACTGGCGCTTACGTCAAGAACCGCCGTTCCTGCGGGCGGTTCTACTGGGTCTTTGCGCTCGTTGCGCCGACAGAGGACGGCTATGTCTCGACCCGGATCAAGCCGGTCTCATCATTGCGCGCCGAGGTCGAGGAATTTTATGGTGACTTGGTGAAGCGTGAAGCGGCGGGTGCAAACCCGGCCGAATCCGCTGCAAACCTGTGCGCTTGGGTCCGCGAACAGGGCTTCACCAGCTACGACGCCTTTCAAAGCCACGCGCTTGCGACCGAGTTCGAGGCGCGGACGCGTCAGTTGGGTCGCACGCTTGATCCGCGGTTGAAACGGTTCGTCGACATGACACGCGCCATCTCGGACGTTTGGGACGAGGCCACGATGATGACGGAGGGGTTCAAGGCAATCCGCACCGTCCCGATGAACATGCGCATCATTGCCTCGCGGTTGGAAAACGCCGGTGGTCCGATCAGCGCGATCTCTGTCAACTACAGCCAGATGCTTGAGGAAATGACGACTTGGGTCAAAACCTTTGTCGAAGGCGACGATTGCGTTTTTGCTCATATCCGCAATGCCGTGCTGATGGGGCAGTTCCTTGCCTTTGCTTCGGCGGCCGAACGAGAGATGATTTCAGCGTTCGGGGCAACGGATGACGCCTATCCCCATGAGGTGGACGTCGCGCGTGAAATTGCCGAACTGACCGAACATGAAGAGCGTTTTATGCAGCAGGTGGTTGAAAACCTGTCGTCAGTCGAGCGTGAGGCGCGGCGTTTTGCGCACAGCGTGCTGGACATGAAACGTTTTGTCACCGGGCTGAGTTCGACGCGCATGATGTGCAAGATCGAAAGCGCCAGCCTGTCTGAATCCGGGACCGCGCTGACCGGGATTGTTGAACAGCTCGACAGTTGCCAGGAAGAGATCGAACAGCGGCTCGCGCGGGTCATGGACCTGAACGCGGTGATCCAGAACAGCACGTCGATGCTGCGGTCGATGCTGTGAAAGGCGACCAGCAGAGGGCGCATCGCCCCGAATGCCCAAGACCGCCAGGGGCCACCGCATCGTGCCAGGGGATCAGCGCATGACAGACCAGACGTCCGTCTTCGCCGCCGATCCCGCCTACGCCAATTCCGAGGCACAGTTCGGGTTGGCCGAACTGTTCTATTCACGCACCGACCAACGGGGTGTGATCCAATCAGGCAACTGTGTGTTTCAGCGCGTTGCCGATTATGACTGGCCCGAGTTGATCGGCGCGCCGCACAAGATCATCCGACATCCGGACATGCCCAAGGGGGTCTTCGAACTGCTCTGGAACCGGATCAAGGCGGGCAAACCCACTGGCGCCTATGTAAAGAATCGCTGCAAGACCGGACGCTACTACTGGGTCTTCGCGCTCGTCTCGCCCTCCGAAGGTGGATATATCTCAACCCGGATAAAGCCCACGTCAGACGTCTTCGGTCTGGTTTCAAACCTGTATGCGGACGTGTTGGAACGGGAAAAGAAACTTGGGCTGAGCCCTCGCGAAAGCGCGGATATCATCGAGGATGCGGTGCAGGCGCTGGGGTTTTCCAATTATGACGCCTTTCAAAGCCACGCACTTGCGATCGAGTTCGAGGCGCGGGCGAGCGGCATGGGAGGGGTGATTGATCCGCTGCAGCGGCGGTTTCTGGACATGTCGCGTGCGATCACACAAGTCGGTGTCGAAACCGCCGAAATGACCGAGGCTTTCATGGCGATCCGCACGGTTCCGATGAATATGCGCCTCATTGCCACGCGGTTGGAAAGCGCTGGGGGACCCATCAGCGCGATTTCGGTCAACTACAGTCAGATGCTTGAAGAAATGTCGATGTGGGTAAAGACGTAAGCATCCGGCGAGGGACGCGGTCACGCGGCCTTGACAGCTTTCTGCTCGGCCTTCCAGTTCCATGGGAGCAATTCAGGCAAGCGTGACACGGTGATGTCTGGCAAGCGCGCCAGGACATCTGCCATCCAGGCTTGCGGGTCGATGTCGTTCGTCTTGCAGCTGACAATCAGGGTATACATGAAGGCCGCCCTTTCGCCGCCGCGCTCTGATCCGGCAAAAAGCCACGACTTTCTTCCCAATGCGATCCCTCTGAGGGCGCGTTCGGCGGCATTGTTGGTCAGGCAGATGCGCCCATCCTCCAGGAAAGCGGTGAAGGCATCCCATCGGTCGCT
>NZ_FZON01000049.1 GCF_900188425.1 Antarctobacter heliothermus | reverse complement strand
CGTTTGTCGCCAGCATCTCGTCGAGTTCGTCCTTCCAAGGACCGATCTTCGGCTGCGGCTGGACGGTCCGCTCGTAGGTGTGCTCGGTCGCACCGGACCGGATCACCTTGCGCACCGTGTTCCGTGAAATCCGCAGTTCCCGGCAGATCTGCTTGATCGGCTTCTTGTCCTGAAAATACGCCCGACGGATCTTCGCAATCGTCTCCACAACCAACATCCCACACTGTGCTCCCCGATAGCCTCGGGAGCATCATCCACATCAGTGTAAGGGGGTCATTGTTGGACGCCGATCACCCCGTTACGGGGTCAAAATTGCATGCCTGTTCACAGCCAACATGCCATTGGCAAGGATCGTCAGGATCGGCAGCGTGGCGGACGCGGTAAATCGGTCGCGTGGGCCGTCTGGTATCAGTGGGCCCAGCAATTCTGCCGACAGCGCCGCGATGACGGACAGGGCCGACAGCAGTGCCACCCGCACCCATAGAATGCGGCTGATCCGACGCAGGGTCAGCATGGTCTGGACGAAACTGAAAGCGCGTTTGTTCGCCATCCCCGTCAACCGGCGGCCAGCGCGTCATGCGGCAGCGACAACCATCCGCGCAACGTCCGCGCGAATTGCTGCGGCTGTTCGACAAAAGGCAGATGGCCGCCGGGCACAAGCTGTGCCTGCGCTTGCGGTAGATGGTGAAGTAACTTGATCTGATGTTGCGCGGGCACCACGCAGTCATGGCGCCCGATGATGGCCAGGCAGGGTTTGTCGATCCGTTCCATCGTGGCAGTCACATCCTGTTCCAGAACCCATTTTCCGAATTGCCGGATTGCCTCGGGTGTGCAGCGTCGCAGACTTTGCCGCATCTCATCGGGGACGTGCCGGGCCGCTGCACGCGGCATCACAGTCGCCATTGTGCGCTCGAAATTGTTTCTTGTCGCCAGACCCAGTCGCCAGAGCAGCGGCATGGTCCATCGTCCGGCATAGTCATGCGCCATCAGGGCTGCACCCAGGTCACGCGGCAGATCGCGGTGGCCGGTGATGGGGGCACCCACCAGCACCAGAGAGCGCACAAGATGCGGCGCGCGCCACGCCAAAAGCAGACTCACCAGGCCGCCGGTTGAATGGCCGACCAGATGGACCGGGCGTCCGTCCGAAAACTCGGCAATCCGGGTCTCCATCTGATCCAGCCAGCGGTCGCCGTGGAGCAACTCGACCACCTGCTTGGCCGTCTCGCCAGCGCTGTGCCCCGGAAGATCCAGCAGCAGGTGGTTGCGCAGGCCCATGCTTTGGCAGATCGGTGCCCAGGCATCGCTGGTCATGAACAGGCCGGGCAGGAAAACCACAGGATTCGCCGCCGTCCGCAGTGGCTGGACAGGGATTGGTCTGCCACGGGTCGAACAGGGGATGGCATTCATGTCTGGCGTGTCCTTCGAAAGCGGGAAAAGCCCCGCAATGGCGTAACGCATGTGTCTGACGATTCGTTCCCCGCAGCTTCGTTAACGGGGAATTCAGACCGCAAGGGAACCTTTTCCGCATTGGCGGAGTTTTGCTATTGAAGACAGCGGACGGAGGCATGTTTTGCGGCACAGCGCCGCGTTGCCATGACATTGCCCTCCGCTGGGGCGCTGCCTGAGCGGCGCCATTCGTTGAAACAGGTTGGCCGATGGGGGGCGACGTAGATGAATACGACTTGCCGACAGACGCCAACAGGGCCGTCGCGGTGCACGCCGCCACCTGGCCGCCCGTGGTTTCGACCGAACGGCCGCTAGGCCCGCCAAGCGACAAAACAACAGCAAGACCATGAAAAACAGGGCCGCCGCCATGATGGCGCGACCCGACGGGCAAGGTTTGCCCAATGACCGCAACCGGACCAGGAGGATCACAATGCTCCGTATCATCGCCCTCACCTTCGCCGCCGCTCTGCTGACGGCCCCCGCGAATGCGCAGGTCCGGGATGCGCTTGCCGCTGATCTGTACCAGTTCGTAGAAGCGTTCGAACTGGCCGAGGTGCCGCCTGCGGGTCAGGCCCGCCTGCAGATGATTGTCGATCATCCGTCCGCCTCACATGTGGCCAAGCTGGTGGCGATCCATGACGTTCTGGAACAGCACGATGCGCTGGTCCACATCGACATGCATGGGACGCAGTCAACGCTGCATTCCGCGCTGCGCGACTGACACTCAACGCTATGGCCTTCTTGAACGCCCGCCGTATTCAGCGGCGGGCTTTTTTTGTCATGTGGCTGCTGTCCCCAAGGCGCGGCTTTCGCGATGATCCGCACAAGAACACGCCCCCGGCGGAGCACCGACGGGGGCGTTGGGATGCGAGCGGGGGAGGGGAGGAAACGCGCCCGCATCATTTCGTGCCTTGATACCTAAGAAATGCCTGACGAGAGGTTTGGTTCCCGCACTGATCCACTTTTTTACAATCGTCCCAGGCGAGCGTCCCGGTCAGGCGCTTTCGGTGCCGACCTGTTCCAGATCAGCGCGCGTCGCATCGACCACAAGATGGCCGCCGCTCTCTGCCCGATAGCGCAGGCGGTCGTAGGGCAGATCAACCGGCCCCCCGGCGGGTGTATCCGTCAGGCGCAATGCGCGGATGGTCCGGGTGGCTGGCTCAAACATCAGCCCCGTCAGGTGTCCAAGCTCTCCGTCATGGCCAAAGACCGCCGCGCCGATCCAGTCGCCAGCCTGTTCCAGCGGGGCGACCAATTCATTGGCGGTCTGGGTGTCGGGCGATGTCGGGTCAGACTCCGGCGGGTTGGCTCGCAACGCCGACAGTGCCAGCAGGGGGGCAAAGCTGGTGCCCAGCGGACCGGCCACAACCATCGGCCAAATGGACAGGTCCATTGCGTCCTGTTCCAGCACCTCGGGCCAGCTGAGCGCCTCGTCGATTTCATCGTCCCCCACCGACAGGGTCCAGCCGCCGCCATCGTGCACCGGCGTGGACAGGCGGGCCGCGTCGATCAGCGCTTCTGTCCGGGGGGCGGAATGCGCCATCTCGATTGCGACAAGGCGGATGCGCCCGTTGCCACGATCAAAAAAGACCTCGCGCAGACCTGCCGGGCCGGAATGTGTCTCAAGCGGTGTCTCAAATAGCTCTGAAAGGTCGTGCAACATGGGGGTCTCTCCTTGTGCATCCTGCGGGTGGGCGGCGCGCGCACCCGTCACTGTGGTCCTGTAAGGAACGCGCGCCACCCTTGCGGCGTTCCCCCTACGGGCATGGCACTACCTTGTCAGCGCAGACGGCCAGAGCTACTCACTGAGGGGCGGTGCAGCGCAGGCGCCAAACTCGGGAGGAGCGGACCATGGGCTATATTCTCGCCATAGATCAGGGCACCACATCCAGCCGGGCCCTGCTTTTCGATCAGGATTTGCAGATCGTCAGTTCTGCGCAAGAGGAGTTTCCCCAACACTTTCCAGCTTCTGGCTGGGTCGAACATGATCCGTCGGACCTGTGGGCGACCACCGCCGCCACCTGCCGCGCCGCCATCGAAAAGGCAGGGATCAGCGCACAGGAGATTGCCGCTATCGGCATCACCAATCAGCGCGAAACAACGGTGGTCTGGGATCGCAAGACCGGAAAACCGATCCATAACGCCATTGTCTGGCAGGACAGGCGGACCTCTGACCTGTGTCGCAGGCTCAAGGACGCGGGTCACGAAGGCACAGTCACCGACACCACCGGACTGCTGCTGGACCCCTATTTTTCGGGAACCAAGCTGGCCTGGCTGCTGGACACCGTCGAGGGTGCTCGCGAACGGGCCAAGGCAGGGGATCTGCTGTTCGGCACCGTTGACAGCTGGCTGATCTGGAACCTGACCGGCGGCGCGCGCCATGTCACCGATGCCACCAATGCGGCGCGCACCATGCTGTTCGACATCCACCGTGGGACATGGTCGGACGAGATGTGCGCCATGCTGGACATCCCCAAGTCGATGTTGCCAGAGGTTTTGGACTGCGCCGCCGATTTCGGCATGACGCGCGCCGATCTGTTTGGGCGCGAAATCCCGATCCTTGGGGTTGCGGGCGACCAGCAGGCCGCCACCGTGGGGCAGGCCTGTTTCCAGCCCGGCATGCTGAAATCCACCTATGGCACCGGCTGCTTTGCCCTGCTCAACACTGGCGAAACACCCGTGCGCAGCGAAAACCGGCTGCTGACCACCATCGCCTATCAACTGGACGGCAAGCGCAGCTACGCGCTCGAGGGATCGATCTTTGTTGCGGGCGCGGTGGTGCAATGGCTGCGTGACGGGCTGAAGATCATTCGGGATGCGGCAGAGACGCAGCCGCTGGCCGAAACCGCCGATGCCGGACAGGACGTGATCTTGGTGCCCGCCTTCACCGGTCTTGGCGCGCCGTATTGGAACGCCGATTGCCGTGGCGCGATCTTTGGCCTGACCCGCAATTCCGGCCCGGCGGAACTGGCGCGCGCGGCGCTGGAATCCGTAGGCTATCAGACTCGTGATCTGCTGGAGGCGATGCAGGCGGATTGGGACGCCTCTGGCGGCGGGGACAGAACCGCTGCGACGCTCCGGGTCGATGGCGGCATGACCGCCTCTGACTGGGCGATGCAGTTCCTGTCGGACATCATTGGCGCGTCAGTCGACCGTCCCGAGGTGCTGGAAACCACCGCGATGGGGGCGGCCTGGTTGGCCGGTCAACGCGCCGGAGTGTATCCCGACATGGCGGGCTTTGCCGACACCTGGGCGCTGGAACGGCGGTTTGAACCGGATATGGATGAAGATACCCGTGCAGCAAAATACGCCGCTTGGAAACGCGCCGTTGCGGCGGCGCAGGAGGTCTGAGACATGATCCCCGATACGGACCTGCAACAGATCACCGACCACCTGAGCCACGTCACCGCCAAAGGCCGCCGCATGATGCTGGCGGTCGCGGGGCCGCCCGGATCGGGCAAATCCACCTTGGCAGAGGCGCTGGTCGGTCACCTTGGTCCGCGCGCCGTGCTTATGCCGATGGACGGGTTTCACCTCGACAACCGCCTGCTGGAGCCGCGCGGCCTACTGCCGCGCAAAGGCGCGCCGGAGAGCTTTGATTTCGACGGTCTCAAGGCGACGCTCGCCCGGGTCGCCGCTGAACCGTCCGTCCTCTTGCCAGTCTTTGACCGTTCCCGCGAGATCGCCATCGCGGGCGCGCAAGAGATTGGCCCGGATACGGACACCGTTGTGGTTGAGGGCAACTACCTCTGTTTTGCCGAAACACCGTGGGACAGCCTGATGCCGCTTTGGGATGCAACCGTCTTTCTGGAGGTCCCCGAGGCGGAATTGGAACGCCGTCTGATCAGCCGCTGGCTTGGCTATGGATATGCGCCAGAGGACGCCCGGCAAAAGGCCCTGTCCAACGACATCCCGAACGCGCGTCGGGTGCTGGCCGGTCGGGCCCCGGTGGACGTTGTGGTGCATCAAACCTGATATGCCTAGAAAAAAGGCAATTCGGGTGAATTGCAGGCGTTTGCATAGTTTTTGCGCACACTGCCTGCGCTGTGCGCGTCACCTCTGGCCTGCCCCGCCATCGCCCGCCATAACGGGACGGCAATGATAAATCGGCACACCGCGTGACAGAACTTGTCGTCTTCAGCGATCTGGACGGAACCCTTCTGGATCACGAAACCTACTCATACGCTGCGGCGCAACCGGCGCTGGACGCGCTTGGGGCGCGGGGCATTCCGCTGATCCTTGCCACCTCCAAGACCGCCGCCGAGGTCGCAGTGCTGCACAAGTCACTGAAACTTGGGCAATGGCCCGCCATCGTCGAAAACGGTGCGGGCATCTACCGTCCCGGCAGCAAAGACGCGGACACCGCCCCCTATGCGGCGATCCGCGCCGCACTGGATACACTTCCCGCCGACCTGCGTGGGTCTTTTACCGGCTTTGGCGACATGACGGACGCCAAGGTCGTGCAGATCACCGGCCTGCCACTGGAATCGGCACAGCGCGCGCGGCAACGCCAACACTCAGAGCCGGGTCTCTGGCACGGCAGCGATGCGGAACGCGCCATCTTTCTGGCCGCCCTTGCGGAACTGGGCATTCAGGCCCGTGCAGGGGGGCGTTTCCTGACGCTCTCACACGGGCGGACCAAGGCGGATGGCTTACGCCAGATTGCCGCCGAATTGGGCGCCCGCCGCACGCTGGCGCTGGGCGACGCCCCCAATGACACCGACATGCTGCAGGCCGCCAGCCTCGGCGTCATCGTGCGCAATGACCACGGCCCCGGCATCCCCGAATTGCCCGGTGAGGCACAGGGCACCATCCGGCGCACCACCCAGCCCGGACCCTCTGGTTGGGCCGAGGCGGTGCTGGCCATTCTGAACGACATAAAGGACTGACTCGCATGGCGGATTTTCACCAGAACGGCAATATCGCCCAGTTTCACAACCTGCGGTCCCGCCCAGTCGAGGAATTGATCTACGAGATTGAAACCTACGCCCAGACCCGCAAGATCAGCCTTGTCCTGCCCTGCCTGTATTCCGAACTCGAAGGTCCGGCCATGGGCAACATCATCGACGAGCTGAGCAAGGTGTCCTACCTGCACCGCGTCATCATCGGGCTGGACCGCGCCGATGAGGCCCAGTTCCGCCGCGCGCGCGATTTCTTTGCCCGCCTGCCGCAGGATCATGTGGTGCTCTGGAATGACAGCCCCCGGATGCAGGCACTGAACGCCAAACTGGTCGACATGGGACTGGCCCCCGAGGAGCAAGGCAAGGGCAAGAACATGTGGACCTGCATGGGCTACCTGATTTCCTGCGCCGACACCGCCGTGATGGCCCTGCACGACTGCGATATCGTCACCTACAAACGCGACCTGCTGGATCGGCTGGTCTATCCGGTGGTGAACCCCAATTTCCGCTATCAACTGTCCAAGGGGTATTATCCGCGCATCGGCGACGGCAAGCTGAACGGGCGGGTGACACGGCTGTTGGTCTCACCGCTGTTGATCGCGCTGAAAAAGGTGGTGGGGGACCGCGATTACATCGATTATCTGCGCGCCTTTCGCTATCCGCTTTCGGGTGAATTTGCGCTGCGCACCTCGCTGTTGCCGGACCTGCGCATCCCGTCGGACTGGGGGCTGGAAATCGGTGTCCTGTCAGAGGTCTGGCGCAATCTGGGGCGGCATTCCGTCTGTCAGGTGGAAATCGCCGATGCCTATGACCACAAACACCAGGACGTCAGCGAAGCGGATGCCGCGACTGGCCTCAACCGCATGTCGATGGACATCTGCAAGGCGATCTTTCGCAAGCTGGCCGCCGATGGCACGGTGTTCACGCCCAATGTCTTTCGCGCGCTAAAGGCCACCTACTACCGCGTCGCGCTGGATCTGGTGGAATTCTACGACAACGACGCCAAGATGAACGGCCTGACCATCGACCGCCACCGTGAGGAAAAGACCATCGAGTTGTTCGCCAACAACATCATGGAGGCGGGCCATGTCTTTCTCGACAAGCCGAATGAGACCCCCTTTGTCCCGAACTGGAGCCGCGTAAACGCCGCCGACGCCGGGATTGTCAGTGAATTGCGCGCTGCCGTGGCGGCGGATTGCGAAGAATTTGCACCGGTGGCCTTCTGATCCATCGCACCACCCGCCACCGTCGACGGGAGGGATCGAACCCGTTAGGCTTTGCTTGAACGCCAAGCAAAGTGGCGACTCGGGACGGTACGGAGGATGGCATGGTAAAGTGGACAGCGGGACTGGCGCTATTGGGCGCCCTTGTGGCGGGCCCTTCGTTTGCGGCCTTCATCACCGGCGATGCGCTGGTTATCGGCAATGCGGCCCCCGGCGATGGCGCGACGGGGTTCGGCCCGGCCGAGGTGCAGCAGGTGGCCCACGCCCTGCGCCTGCGCGGGCAAGAGGTCGAGGCACTGGCAAACGGTGGGCATGACGCCATGGCGCAGGCCGTTGGGGCATTTTCCGCCTCCATTTCCGAGGATGAGACGCCCCTGATCGTCGTGCTGTCGGGCGTGTTCGCGCAGGGGGCGGACGGGGTCTACTTGCAGCCCTCCGGTCCGCAACAAGGGACCGCGCAGCCGGGTCTGTCCCTGTCCGCCGTATTGGACGTTCTGGCGCAAAGCCCGCGCCGCGCCTTTCTGGTACTAGGCGAAACGGGGCCTGACATTGGGCCTGACTCTGGGCTTGCCACGCTGGACATTCCGGA
Source organism: Antarctobacter heliothermus (assembly GCF_900188425.1). Taxonomy (GTDB): domain Bacteria; phylum Pseudomonadota; class Alphaproteobacteria; order Rhodobacterales; family Rhodobacteraceae; genus Antarctobacter; species Antarctobacter heliothermus. The sequence continues at coordinate 31,542 of NZ_FZON01000049.1, read as the reverse complement.
CGGTGTGACCGTGATCCGTGGCCCGTCCGATCAGGTGGCGCAGTTCGCCGCCGGTGAGATGGCGCACCCTGGAACGCGGCTGACGCAGGCGGCAGAGGGCTATGACCTGATCATCGCGGGACATACAGCGGACAGCCTTGTCGTGCTGGAACATACAGAGGTCAGACCGCCGACCGAGGCGGAACAGGCTGCCGCGCGTGACCGGGCGCGGCAGGTCGACGATCTGGCCTGGCAACGGGCGCAAGGCGGGGACAGCGCGGCGGCATATCGTGCCTATCTGGACAGTTTCCCACAGGGGCGGCACGCGGACAGGGCAAAGGCACGCATAACTGAAGCGGCGCTGGCGCTGAACGTCACCGCGCGCAGGGCGATCCAGCGCGATCTGGCGCAACTGGGTTTTGACACACGCGGCATCGACGGCATTTTTGGCCCGCGCACGCGCGGATCGATTGCCGCATGGCAAAACCGGAACGGGGCAGATGTGACGGGCTACCTTGATGCCGCACAGATTGCGCAATTGGCGGACCTCGCCGCGGCCCAAGCGCCGCAAGACCCTGTCGCAGCCACACCGCCGGTCAGGCAACCCGCCCGCAATGGCGTGTCGGCTCAGGAAACCGCAACATGGGGCCGCGCACGCGGCGAGACGGGCTTGCGCCTGTATCTGGGGCAATATCCCAACGGCGCGCACGCCCAACGAGCGCGCGTGTTGCTCAGCAATATCCAGCGCGGCTTTGGCCAATAGAGCGCGCTAGGCCCGGTTGGTGATCCACCGGCATTGGTAGGGAGCAAGGGTGACGCCGTCCTCTTCGGGGTGCAGCGTCTCTCCGGACAGCAGGTCGACCCAATGCTCATCGGCAATCAGGTTCAGCGCACGGGGCGGCAGGTCGATCGTTTCCGCACTGACATTGTGCAACGCAAAGATCGACTGGCTGCGATCCAGCGCCTGCCGCCACACGGCAAAGACCCGGTCATCCACCGCCAGCGTAAAGTTGGTCGCATTGGGGTGGAACGCTGCCTGCCGGGATCGCAGCCGCAAGCGGTCTGACATAGCGGCCAGAACCCGCGCCGGATCGCTGCCCGGATCGGCAAGTTTCTCCTGCAAATCGGAATAGTCCCAGCGGTGGCGATTGATCGCGCGGTTCATGCCGCGCCGGGCGACGCCCTCCAGATCGTTGGGCGTGGCCAGCATGGCGTGGATGTAAAAGGCAGGGATGCCCTCCAGCGACATTACGATGGTCTGTGAACAGACGAACCGGTCCACCTGTTTCCCGTCGTCCCCCTTGTAGGTGCGCTGCATGGCGGAAAAGAAGGTGGTGTTCAGTTCATAAACCGCTGTGCCGCCCCCCGGCAGCGCCCGCATGGAGGCAAGCCCGCCAGCCTCCTGCACAGTCTGGATCATCCGCGCGATTTCCTCATCCGGCAGCAGCCCTTCGGCGGGGCGCATTCCGATACCGTCATGGCTGGCGGAAAAGTTCAGATAGGCGCAACCGTGCGGGGCAGGCGGCATCGCCCGTTGCCAGTTCGACAGGGATTTCGCGTCGCCCGACAGCATCGCATGCAGGATCAGCGGCGGCAGCGGAAAGTTGTAGATCCAGTGCGCCTCGTTCAGCTGGCCGAAATAGCTGAGGTTTTCCGCCTTGGGGACATTGGTTTCGGTCAGCAGGACAATCGGTTCCGCCGCGAAATCGGCCAGCACGCGCAACAGTTGTACAATGGCATGGGTCTTGGGCAGGTGAATGGACGGCGTACCCGGTTCCTTCCAGACAAAGGCCACCGCGTCCAGCCGGATGATCTTGACCCCCGCATCCACATGCAGGCGGATGATGCGGATGATCTCCAGCAGGACCTCGGGGTTGCGGAAATCCAGATCAACCTGATCATGGCTGAAGGTACACCAGACATGCCGCGTGCCCATCGCTGTCTCGACCTCTTGCAGCAGCGGCGTGATGCGCGGGCGCACCACCATCGACAGGTCATCGTCCGGCGAGGCTTCGTAAAAGAACGTGTCGTAGGGGGCCTGTCCCTGCCGGTAGGCGTTGAACCAGGTGCCCTGACTGGACACATGGTTCAGCACCAGATCCGACATCAGGTGCCATTCGGCGCCGATCCGGCTGATGTCCGGCCAATCGCCCAGCGTCGGGTTGACCTTGCGATAGTCGGTGACGGCAAAACCATCGTCCGAGGTGAAGGGAAAGAACGGAAGGATATGCACCCCGTTCACCACGCCGGGCATATGGCTGCTGAGAAAATCGCGCAACAGGTCCAGCGGTTTGTAAAAGCCGTCGATCAGGCTGTCGCCGTAGGTGATCAGCAGTGCATCCTTTTGCGACCACAACGTGTTTCCGGGTTTGCGCGCGCGTTTGCGGGCGGCGGGTATGGCGGGCCAGAAGGCGTCGATCACCTGCGCGGTCAGTTCGTCCGTGTCACGGTCCGGATAGATCCGCATCAAAAGCGCGCGCAAGCGGGCAGACAACTGGGCCGGTGGCGTCACGGGAAAGGATTCGTCTGTGGTCATGCCCTCATCATAGGCAAGCGGTGACGCAATCTGGAAGCAGTCCGGGGGTATCGCGGCGCGAATAAAAGGCAAATTGCACGGTTGTTGGGCGGGAGGGGGCGCTGCCCCCTCTGCGCCTACGGCGCATTCACCCCCGGGGTATTTTTACAGAGAAGAAGCCGTGATCAGTGTGCAGTGATCAGTGTGCAGCCAATTCTCGCAAGACCTGATCCAGATCGGCCCGCCAATCGGGGCGCGGCACCCCGAACGTCCGGGTGAGGCTTGTGTTGTCCAGACGCGAATTCAGCGGGCGCACGGCAGGCGTGGGGTAGGCGCTGGTTGGGATGTCCTGAACCTCTGGGGTCAGGCCCGCCCGGTCAAAGATCGCGCGGGCGAAATCGGCCCAGCTGACGTTCGGAGCTCCGGAGAGGTGATAGGTGCCGGACTTTTCCGGTGCATGGCGCAGCGCCTGACCCACGGCCAGGCAGGTGCGGGCGATGGCGGCGGCAGAGGTCGGGCCACCGATCTGGTCGGCGACGATGCTCAGCCGGCCGCGTTCCGCCCCCAGCCGTAGCATGGTTTTCACGAAGTTGGTCCCATGTGCCGAGAACACCCACGAGGTGCGCAGGATGGCATGGGGGCCGCCCGCCGCGCGAATGGCCGCTTCTCCGGCCAGTTTCGACCGTCCATAGACATTTATCGGCGCGGTGGGTGCGTCTGGCGCAAAGGGGACTGTGCCGGTGCCGTCAAAGACATAGTCGGTCGAGATATGAACCAGTGCCGCGCCAGTTTGCGCGCAGGCGCGGGCCATGGCGGCGGGGGCCGTGCCGTTGATCAGGGTGGCCCGTGTCTCATCTTCTTCGGCGCGGTCCACGGCGGTGTAGGCGGCGGCGTTGATGACGATATCGGGGCGGTGCTGGTGGATGGCGTCTGCGCAGGCCTGAGGGTTTTCCAGATCGGCGTCGCCGCGGCCAAGGGCTGTAACGTCACCCAGACGCCGCAGTTCTGTCGCGACCTGCCCGGTGCGGCCAAAGACAAGGATCACGCGGTCACTCCCAACCGCTGACCCACACCTTGGCGGTCCTGCAAGGCGCGCCACCAGGGTTCATTCGCCAGATACCAGTCCACGGTCATTTCCAGCCCTTCCTCGACCGTCACCGAAGGTTGCCAGCCCAGCTCAATGCGGATGCGGGCGGGGTCGATGGCATAGCGGGCGTCATGTCCGGGGCGGTCGGTCACAAACTGGATGAGATCGGAATATGACCCCTTCGGCAAGGGGCGCTTGCGGTCAAGGATTGCGCAGAGTGTCTGCACCAGTTGCAGGTTCGTGCGCTCATTCTCGCCACCGATGTTATAGCTGCGCCCAACCGCGCCGCGCGTAATGACCAGCAACAGCGCCTCTGCGTGATCCTCGACATACAGCCAGTCGCGCACGTTGGACCCGTCGCCATAGATGGGCAGCGGCTTGCCCGCCAAGGCGTTCAGGATCACCACCGGGATCAGCTTTTCGGGAAAGTGATATGGGCCGTAATTATTGGAACAATTGGTCAGCACCACCGGCAGCCCGTAGGTCTCGGCCCAGGCGCGTACCAGATGGTCAGACCCGGCCTTGGACGCGGAATAGGGGGACCGTGGATCGTAGGGCGTTTCTTCGGTGAACTGGCCCTCTGGTCCCAGAGAGCCGAATACCTCATCGGTCGAGATGTGGTGAAAGCGAAACGCCTGAGGTTTTCCCGCGCCGGTCCAGAAGGCGCGCGCCGCCTCCAGCAGGTGAAAGGTGCCCATGACATTGGTGTCGATAAAGGTGCCCGGCCCGTCGATGGACCTGTCCACATGGCTTTCGGCGGCCAGGTGCATCACCGCGTCGGGTTGATGCGCGGCGAATACTCGATCCAAGGCGGCGCGGTCACGGATATCGGCCTGCTCAAACGCATAGTTGGGGTGGCCCGCCACGCTGGCGACATTGTCGAGGCAGGCGGCATAGGTCAGCGCATCCAGATTGACCACATCATGGCCCTGCGCAATCGCCCGGCGCACCACGGCAGAGCCGATGAACCCGGCGCCGCCTGTGACCAACAGCTTCATGCCGCGCCCTCCCATGTGAACGGGCTTTGAAAGGATTTGAACGAGGGAGCCTCGGCATCCTTGTCGCTCAGCACCGCAGCGCCGGTCAGCCCCCAGTCGATGCCGATACTGGGGTCGTCAAACCGCACCGCGCCCTCGGTTTCCGGCGCGTAGTAGTCCGAGCATTTGTAGATGATCTCCGTGTCCGGGGTGCGGGTGACAAAGCCATGCAGGAACCCCGCCGGGATCAGCAATTGCTTGCCGTTTTCTGCCGATAACTCCACTCCGATCCAGTTGCCGTAAGTGGGAGATCCGACACGGATATCCACCGCCACGTCAAACAGCCGTCCGCGCCCGCAGCGCACCAGTTTGTCCTGCGCGTGCGGCGGGGCCTGAAAATGCAGGCCCCGTATGGTGTCCACATCTGCCGATAGTGAATGATTGTCCTGCACGAACTCTATCTGGATCCCGTGGTCTGCCATACGCTGCCGGTTCCAGGTTTCACTGAAAAACCCGCGTCCGTCGCCAAACCGGCGCGGTGTCAGGATCATCACGCCGGGCAGCGCGGTGGGTTGTACGTCAAGCATCGGGGCCCCGTCGGTCCTGTCGTTCGCTTCGTTTTACACGGCAGACCGGGCAACAGTAAGGCGCAACCGTGGCCCGTCTGGCACAGGACACCACCTACGGGCCAAGAGTGTTTCCGATTTTGCCTCACTCTTGTCAGAGTGCGCGGGCATCAGACCCGCAACCGTCGAGCAAAAGGGGCACACCACCCATGACACAGCGCAAGGGCATTATTCTGGCCGGGGGATCGGGCACACGGCTGTACCCGATCACCATGGGCGTGTCGAAACAGCTCTTGCCGATCTACGACAAGCCGATGATCTACTACCCGCTGTCGGTGCTGATGCTGACCGGCATCCGCGAGATCTGTATCATCACCACACCGCAGGATCAGGACCAGTTCCGCCGCACGCTGGGCGATGGCAGCCAGTGGGGCCTATCGTTGGACTATGTGGTACAGCCCTCTCCGGACGGGCTGGCGCAGGCTTACCTTCTGGCAGAGGCGTTCCTTGCGGACGCGCCGTCGGCAATGGTGCTGGGGGACAACATCTTTTTCGGTCACGGCCTGCCGGAACAATTGCGCGCGGCGGATGAGCAGGCGGTGGGCGGCACGGTCTTTGGTTATCGGGTGGCCGACCCGGAGCGCTATGGCGTGGTCGATTTCAGCCCGGACGGCACGGTGCGCAGCATCATCGAGAAACCTGTGAAAGCGCCATCTCCCTATGCGGTGACGGGGCTTTACTTCCTTGATGGCTCTGCCCCCGAACGCGCCCGCGCGGTGACGCCCTCTCCTCGGGGAGAGCTGGAGATCACCTCGTTGCTGGAAATGTACCTGCACGCCGGGCTGCTCAACGTGCAGCAGATGGGCCGGGGCTATGCCTGGCTGGACACCGGCACTCATGCGTCCTTGCTGGACGCTGGGAATTTTGTGCGGACCCTGTCGGAACGGCAGGGGCAACAGGTTGGCTGCCCCGAAGAGATCGCCTATCAAAAGGGCTGGATCGACGCCGACGCGCTAATGGAACGTGCGAGGCTGTTCGGAAAATCAGGCTACGGTGCCTACCTTGCACGATTGGTTGAGACATGAGCGACGTCACCACACAGCGACACGGGCGTGTCCTGCTGATCACCTTGGATCGGCCCAAGGCCAACGCCATCGCGGCGGCCACCAGCATGGCGCTGGGCGCGGCATTCCAGACCCTGCAGGACGATGATGGCCTGTCGGTGGGCATCATCACCGGCGGCGGCACGCGGTTCTTTTCCGCCGGCTGGGATCTCAAGGCCGCAGCAGAGGGGGAGGCGGCGGATGCCGATCAGGGTGTCGGCGGTTTTGCCGGGCTGACAGAATTCTGGGGCCTGAAAAAGCCGGTGATCGCCGCCGTCAACGGCATGGCGCTGGGCGGCGGGTTTGAGCTGGCCTTGGCGGCGGACATGATCGTAGCGGCGGATCACGCTGAATTTGGCTTGCCAGAGGCCACCATCGGAGTGGTGCCGGACTCTGGCGGGACAATCCGCCTGCCGCGCCTGCTGCCGCGCGCCGTGGCGATGGAAATGATGATGACGGGGCGCCGCGCCACGGCAGAGGAACTCGCCCGTTGGGGCGTGGTGAATGCGGTTGTCCCCGGCGCTGACCTGCTGGACGCCGCGATGGCGCTGGCGGACCGTGTCGCCGCCTCTGCCCCCTTGTCGTTGCAGGCGATAAAGGAAATCGACCACGCCACCACCGGCTTGAATGAACAGGACGCCTATGCCCGGATGCGGTCCGGCGATTTGCCGATCTATGACAGCATCTACGCCAGCGCGGACGCGGCAGAGGGCATTGCCTCCTTCTCTGAGAAACGTGATCCCGTCTGGAAGGGCCGCTGATGTTGGTGACAGAGACCTTCCTGCACGACTGGACCGGAGAGATCGCGGCCCCGCTGGTGCTGGTCCGCAACACCGTCAAACCCGACTGGGTGGATGAATTTCACCACCTCAACATGGCGCATTTCCTGACCATATGCGATCAGGCAAACTGGGCCTTCTGGAACTGGATCAACGCGCCGGTCCAGACCATCGAGGGGCGGCAGGGCCATGAATACGCCATCGTCGAAAACCACGTCACCTATACCGGCGAACTGGCAGAGGGCGACGCGTTTTCCATTCAGACACACCTGTTGGACGTGGACGCCAAGCGGCTGGTCCTGTTCCATCGGGTGATGGACGCGAATGGCAATCTCAGCGCCACGAATGAGGTCAAATTCCTTGGCTTCAACCTCGATGCGCGCCGCGCCGAAAACTGGCAGCCGCCGGTGGCCGACCGGCTGGCGCAGGTCTTGGCCGCACACGCGACGCTGGAGCGACCTTCGCAAGCAGGGCAAGGGATCGCCCTGAAAAAGCGCTAGAGTGCTTGGCCGGCCCCCAATATCCGCGCCACCACGCGCAGCAGAACAGGAGATTTCAGGTGAGCGACAACGACCTTTTCCCGAACGGTTGGGCGCCGACGACTCGCTATCCCGATCCGGCGGTGCAATCGCTGGACCCCGTCTTTGACAAGTACCGCCTGCCCTTGGCCGGGGTCGAACGGCTGGCCACCGGGATGCGCTGGTCCGAAGGGCCGGTCTGGTTCGGCGATGCCCGCCACCTGTTGTGGAGCGATATTCCAAACAACCGCATCATGCGCTGGGATGAAGAGACCGGGCAGGTCAGCGAATATCGCGCGCCGTCGAATTTTGCCAATGGCCACACGCGGGACCGGCAGGGGCGCCTGATCTCTTGCGAACATGGCGGGCGGCGCATCACCCGGACGGAATATGACGGCACGATCACCGTCCTGATGGACAGCTTTGATGGCAAGCCCCTGAACTCTCCCAATGACATCATCGTCAAATCCGACGGCTCGATCTGGTTCTCGGACCCGGTGTTCGGCATTCTGGGCAACTACGAGGGCTACAGGTCAGAGCCGGAACTGAACCAGAACGTCTATTGCCTCGATCCGGAAACAAGGAAAGCAATCGTTGTCGCCGATGATATCCTTGGCCCCAACGGCCTGTGCTTTTCACCGGATGAAGGCATCCTGTACATCGTCGAGTCGCGCGGCGTCCCGACCCGCAAGATCCTTGCCTACGATATGGGCAGCGACGGGCGCACCCTGTCCAACAAGCGTGTTCAGATCGACGCCGGGCCGGGCACGCCCGACGGGATGCGCTGCGATGTGGAGGGCAACCTGTGGTGCGGCTGGGGCATGGGCGATCCGGAACTGGACGGGGTCATGGTCTTTGCGCCGGATGGCCGACCCATCGGCCGCATCGCCCTGCCCGAACGCTGCGCCAACCTGTGCTTTGGTGGACGCGCCAACAGCCGGATTTTCATGGCGGCGGCACAGTCGGTCTATGCGCTCTATGTCAATGTGGCGGGTGTAAAGGGCGGCTGATCCGCGTGACCCTGTCAAAAACGCGAGGCCCCGCAAAAGGGCCTCGCGTCAGTCGTTTCAACCGCTTATTTCAGCGCCGCGTCCGAGACAACATGCGTCCAGGCACCCTCGGGCTGCTTGGTGATCACGGGGTCCGACCCACCGGCCAGCAGGGTATCGACCGTGCGCTGATAATCCGCCGGGTCCAGAGCGCCGTCTGATCCGCCGGTCAGCTTGGCCACTTCGCCCATCATGCGGATCTGGTGCGCTTCGGTCTGGGCACCGGTCTCATCGTAGTCCAGCACGATCATCGCCGCGTCTTCGGGGTTTTCCTCGGCCCATTTCCAGCCCTTCATCGAGGCTGCAACAAAGCGCGCCATCTTGTCGACATAGGCCGGGTCTTCGAGGTTTTCCTCAAGCACATACAGACCGTCCTCCAGCATCGCGACGCCCTGATCCTCGTACTTGAAGGTGATCAGTTCCGACGGGTCCACGCCCGCGTCGATCACCTGCCAGTATTCGTTGTAGGTCATGGTGCTGATGCAATCGGCCTGACGCTGCAACAGCGGATCGACGTTAAAGCCCTGCTTGAGCACCTCGACGGAGCCTTCGGCCTTGCCGTCGGTGGCGATGTCCAGCTGGCTCATCCATGCGAGGAAGGGGAATTCGTTGCCGAAGAACCAGACACCCAAGGTGCGGTTGTCCAGATCTTGCGGACCTTCGATCCCGGCGTCCTTCCAGCAGGTCAGCATCATGCCCGAGGACTTGAAGGGCTGCGCGATATTGACCAGCGGCAGGCCGTTTTCCCGCGCCGACAGGGCGGCGGGCATCCATTCGACGATCACGTCGGCACCGCCCCCGGCGATCACCTGCGTGGGCGCAATGTCCGGTCCACCGGGCATGACGGTCACGTCCAGATCGGCTTCGTCGTAATAGCCGTTTTCCAGCGCCACATAGTAGCCCGCGAACTGCGCCTGAGTGACCCACTTCAGCTGCAGTTTGATCTCGTCCGCGGCCAGCGCCGGGGACGCGATCCCCAATGCCGCAACGGCGGCGATCCATGTCTGTTTCATCTTTCAGTACCTCCTTGGTGCCTAAGTCGTGTGGCCGGTTTTCCCGGTCCGGTTATCGCCCGCCTCGATACGAGGCGTGCCAGAATGTCATGCGGCGTTCGGCAAGAGCCACCAGCCCGTAGAACGCCGTTCCCGACAGCGCCGACACGAGGATGGCCGACCAAACCATGCCAAGGTCAAGCTGTCCGATGCTGGTCGAGATGCGAAACCCCAACCCTTGGGTCGGACTGCCAAAGAACTCGGCAACGATGGCCCCGATCAGCGCCAGCGTCGAGGAAATCTTGAGCCCGTTAAAGATGAACGGCAGTGCGGCGGGCAGGCGCAGTGTCCACAGCGATTGCCCCCAGGTGGCGGCGTAGGTGCGCATCAGGTCACGCTGCATCGCGGATGTCTCCGACAGGCCCGCGACCGTGTTCACCAGCATCGGGAAATAGACCATCAGCACCACAACCGCCGCCTTGGACTGCCAGCCAAAGCCGAACCACATCACAAGGATGGGCGCGGTGCCCACGATCGGCAGCGCCGCCATGAAGTTGCCCAAGGGCAGCAGCCCGCGGCGCAGGTAGTCGCTGCGGTCCACCAGCAGCGCGGTCAGGAAGGCGGCCCCGCAGCCGATGATATAGCCTGACAACGCGCCTTTCAGGATTGTCTGGGTGAAATCGCCCCAAAGGGTCGACAGGTTCCCGACAAAGCTGGCCGCAATCAGCGAGGGCGGCGGCAGGATCACCGTCGGCACCTGTGTCCCGCGCACGATCAGTTCCCACATGCCCAGCATCGTCGCGCCAAAGATCAGCGGCACCGCAAGGCGCACCGCGCCCGTGTCCCGCGCCGGGCCGTTCGCCAGCATCACGTTCACGCCAAAGCCGACAGCCCAGAGAAGGACGGCAAACATCACAAGTGTCATGGTTTCGCCCCCATCTTGCGCAGGGTCCGCCGCTCCATCCAGCCTGTCGCCCAGACCAGCACCGCCGCAAGACCCGCCGCCACTAGCAGTGCCGCCCAGATCTGTGCGGTCTGGCCGTAATAGCTGCCCGCCAGCATCCGCGCGCCAAGGCCGCCTTTTTGCACCGGCAGTTCCCCAACGATGGCCCCCACAAGGCTGGCCGCGATGGCGATCTTGAGAGAGGCAAACAGATAGGGGACCGATGCGGGCAGGCGCAGCTTCCACAGTACAGCGGTCGTCGGCGCGCTATAGGTGCGCATCAGGTCCATCTGCATGGCATCCGGAGACCGCAGTCCTTTGACCATGCCCACAACCACCGGAAAGAACGACAGATAGGCCGAAATCACCGCCTTGGGGATCAACCCCTGCACCCCAATCGAATAGAGCACCACGATGATCATCGGTGCCAGCGCGACAATCGGGATGGTCTGGCTGACAATCGCCCAAGGCATCACGCTCATATCCATGACGCGGCTGTGCACGATCCCAACAGCCAAGGCGCACCCCAGTACCGTGCCGATCACAAACCCCAGAAAGGTCGCATTCAGCGTCACGATGGCATGGTAAACCAGCGACCGGTTGGACAATGTCCCCGATTTCACGATCCCGCGCCGCCCGTTCAATTCCTCGTCGATGGTCGAGTCGTAGAGTTCCACCAGCACCTGATGCGGCGCGGGCAGCTTGGGCCGGTCCGAGCTCCAGCTATCCCCCAGCGCGTGGGTGTTGCGCATGACCAGCGCCCAGTTGCCCATATCGCGCCGTTCAACCGCCGAGGGGGGCGATACCGCAACCCCCGCGCGTTCAGCCGCCGTCAGTACCTCTTTCACGTTCATTGGCACCACGGCGACATACCACAGCGCAAACAGCGCCAGCACCATGCCAAGAACCGGGGGCAGACGCAGCCAGCGTGGCCATCCCGTCCCGGACTTGCCCCGGGACTTCTTGCCAAGCGTGTCCTCAGACATCTTTCGCCCCTTGTTTACAGGACGGGAGACCCTGGATCAGGTCTGGGGCGGGAATTGCCTGTGACACTCTCATTCCTCATACCCCGCGCGCAGTCCTTCGCGGACCCGGTGCGCCACCTCGATGAACTCGGGGCTATCGCGGATATCCAGCGGCCGTTCCTTGGGCAGCGGCGACACGATCACATCCGTGATCCGCCCGGGACGGGGCGACATCACCACGATATGCGTCGACAGATATACCGCCTCGGGGATCGAGTGGGTGACAAAGCCGATGGTCTTTTCCGTCTTGGCCCACAGCTTCAGCAGCTCTTCGTTCAGGCGGTCGCGCACGATCTCATCCAGCGCGCCGAACGGCTCATCCATCAGCAGGATATCGGCGTCAAAGGCCAGCGCCCTTGCAATGGACGCACGTTGCTGCATCCCGCCCGACAGTTGCCAGGGGAATTTCTTTTCAAAACCCGACAACTCCACAAGCTCCAGCACGCGCTTCACACGCTCGGCTTGCTCTGCCTTGGAAAACCCCATGATCTCCAGCGGCAACGCGATATTGCGCCCGATTGTGCGCCACGGATACAGCCCCGCCGCCTGAAACACATAGCCATAGGCGCGCGCACGTCGGGCCTCATCCGGGGTCATGCCGTTGACCGTCAGGCTGCCGCCCGTCGGGTGCTCCAGCGCCGCGATACAGCGCAAAAAGGTGGTCTTGCCGCAGCCCGAGGGGCCGATAAAGCTGACAAAACTGCCCTTTTCGATGTCCAGACTGACATCCTTCAGGGCATGCACTGGCCCGTCCGCGGTCTGAAAGGTCAGGTCCAGGTGACTGGCGCGGATCACCGCCGTTGTATCGGTCATGCAAGCCCTCGTGCTGCCAGTATGATTTCGTCTGCCAGCAGATCCACATCTGCGATCTGCGTGCCGTAGTTGGTCACCGACATCCGGATTACCTTGCGCCCGCGCCATTCGCCGTGGCTGGGATAGACGTGGCCGCGCCGTTGCACTTCGGCCAACGCGGCGTCGGTCAGGTCGTCACTGGCCAAGGCAACAATCACCTGATTGCTCACCACGTCGTTCAGCACATCCAGTCCCGGTTCCGCCGCCAGCCGCGCCGCCACATGTTCCGCAAGGGTACAGAGCCGCGTCATCAAATCCTCGACGCCTTGTCGGCCCAGATGCCGCAGGATGGCGTAGCTGGCCACACCGCGCGCACGACGCGACAGTTCCAGCGTCGTATCCGACGGATCCCAGTTTGCCGACAACGATGGAAGATAAGCCCCGCGCGCCGTCATCGACTCGACCAGGGCGGGGCGGTCGCGCACGATACACAGACCAGCATCGAACGGCGCGCTCAACATCTTGTGCAGATCGACGGCCCAGCTGTCGGCGTCTTCCACGCCGGCCAGCCGATCGCGCAGCGACGGCGCCGCCTTCAGCCACAACCCAAAGGCGCCGTCCACATGGACCCAGCCACCTGTTGCATGGACCAGCGCAATGGCCTCGGCGAAAGGATCAAAGGCCCCGGTGTTGATCTGTCCCGCCTGCAAGATTACCAGCGGCGGCGTGGTGCAGCGGTCAAGTGACTCGGCAAGCGCGGCGAGGCTGATCCGCCCCTGATCGTCGGTGCCCACCTGCACAACCCGCTTTGAACCCAGACCGGCATAGCGCAGCCCGGCAAGCGGCGCGGAATGGGCATCCGCGCCAATCAGCACCGGAAATTCGGGCGCGCCGAACAGGCCGTCCGCCTCGACGTCCCAGCCTTGCCGCGCCAACAGAACGTGGCGGGCGGTCATGATGCCTTGGGTGTTGGCGATGGTCGCGCCGGTGACGATGCCCACACCGCTGTCCGCAGGCAGCCCCAACAGGTCCAGACACCAGCGGCACACCGCCTCTTCGATCGCCGCCACCGCCGGGCTTTCCCACGAGGAGGCCGAGTTTTGCCCCCAGGCCGAAACAAGGGTTTCGGCCGCCACGCCAACTGGCATCGACCCGCCGCAGACATAGCCGAAAAACCGCGGCGAGGCGTGGCCATGCACACCCTCCGTGGCCTCCGCGGCCAGCTGTTCGATCACCGACGCCGCCGACGCGCCGCCCTGCGGCAGCGCCCCGGCAAAGCGGCCGGCAATCGCGTCCGGGCGCAAAGCCGGGGGCACGGTCCGCGCACCCAGCCCATCCCGAAAGGCGATGGCCATGCGCCCCGCCGCGTCGATTGCCGCGCTTTCGTCCGGTGTCAGGGTCATCAGACCCCGCTTGCGGGAATGCCGCTGCGTTTCACCGGACGCGGAGCGGTCAGCTCTTTCCAGGTGCTCAGCGCGGTGTTGGTCGGCGTGCCGCCCTTGCGTTCGACAAACTTGCCATGCCCTTCTTCAGAGGTCAGCACACCATCGGTCACCGCAACCTGCCCGCGAGTCAGCGTGTAACGCGGCAGGCCCTTGACCTCTTTGCCCTCGAACACATTGTAATCAATGGCAGACACTTGGTTCGCGGCCGCAATCGTTTTGGTTTTTGTCGGATCCCAGACCACGATATCCGCATCCGATCCGACCCGGATCGCCCCCTTGCGCGGGTAGCAGTTCAATACCTTGGCGATATTGGTCGAGGTCACGGCGACAAATTCCTCTTTCGTCAGGCGACCCGTTTCCACCCCATGCGTCCACAGCATCGGCATCCGGTCCTCAAGGCCGCCGGTGCCGTTGGGGATCTTGGTGAAATCGCCCAAGCCATAGCGTTTCTGATCAGTGGTAAAGGCGCAGTGGTCGGTGGCCACGACGCTCAGCGACCCGGACTGCAACCCGGCCCACAGGCTGTCTTGATGTTTCGCATTGCGGAAGGGCGGCGACATCACCCGGCGCGCGGCATGGTCCCAATCGGGATGGGCATATTCGCGGTCGTCCAGCGTCAGGTGCTGGATCAGCGGCTCACCCCAGACGCGCTTGCCCTGCTGGCGTGCACGGCGGATCGCCTCATGCGCCTCTTCGCAGGACACATGCACGATATACAGCGGCACACCCGCCATGTCGGCGATCATGATGGCGCGGTTGGCGGCCTCACCCTCGACCTGCGGGGGCCGCGAATAGGCATGCGCCTCGGGGCCGGTGTTGCCCTCGGCCAGCAGTCGCGCCTGAAGATCGGCGACCACATCGCCGTTTTCGGCGTGGACCATGGCGATGCCGCCCAGTTCCCCGATGCGCTGGAAGCTGGCGAACATCTCATCGTCCTGCACCATCAGCGCGCCCTTGTAGGCCATGAAGTGCTTGAACGTGTTGATGCCGCGCGTCTCGATCACAGTCTTCATCTCATCGAAGACCTGCTCGCTCCACCATGTCACCGCCATGTGGAAGGAATAATCGCAATGCGCGCGGGTCGATTTGTTGTCCCACATCTGCAGCGCGTCCAGCAGCCCCTGACCGGGCGAGGGCAGGGCGAAATCCACCACCATCGTGGTGCCACCTGCCAGCGCCGCCTGCGTGCCAGAATCGAAATCATCGGTGGAATAGGTGCCCATAAAGGGCATTTCCAGATGCGTATGCGGGTCGATCCCGCCCGGCATGACGTAACAGCCGGTGGCGTCGAGCTCCTTGTCGCCGCTCAGGTTGTCGCCAATCTCGATGATCTTGTCGCGGTCGACCAATACGTCCGCCTTCCAGCTGAGGTCCGCCGTGACGATTGTTCCGTTCTTGATGACTGTGGTCATTTTATCTTCCACTTCGTCGGTTGTTCGCTAGTCTGGATCATAGGATTAAACGTAGCGTAGGAATTTAGGGTCATATGGAAGTCACAAACGCGGATAGGCTTAGGCAAACCTTGGGCCGCCTGCTCGAACTTGCCACCAAGTCCGGTAAGGTTGCAGTAAGTATCACGGCAAAAGAACTTGACGATGCGACCGAGTTTAATCAAGGATCGCATCCGAACCAGATGCCTCAAGCTTCCAACGTTTTGAGAGAATTTTGCACTGCAAAAGACGAGATTGTCTACTCGCCGCCCAAAGGACAAGGTGGACGGCTCCAAGTGCGATTTAAATTGCCTCGCAGCTGACATCCGACAAATCACCCTTCAATCCCCGCCGTCTCCACCACCGCATGGAACAGCACGTCCGCACCCGCCTTGGCCCAGTCCTTGCTGATCTCCTCGGCCTCATTGTGTGACAGCCCGTCGACGCAGGGGCACATCACCATGGCCGTCGGCGCCACCCGGTTGATCCAGCAGGCGTCATGCCCCGCGCCCGAAATCAGGTTGCGATGCGTGTACCCCAGCCGTTCCGCCGCATTGCGCACCGCCGTGACACAGCCCTCATCAAAGTCCACCGGATCAAACCCGCCGACCTTTTCGAACTCGACCGACAACTCCATGTCGCGACAGATCTCCCCTGCCGCCACCTTCAAACGCGCCTCCATGTCCCGGATCACCGCCAGTTCGGGCGACCGGAAATCAACTGTGAACACGACCTTGCCGGGGATCACGTTGCGCGAGTTCGGGTAGACGTCGATATGGCCCGCAGCGCCCACCGCATGGGGGGCGTGGCTCAGGGCGATCTCCTCGACCTTTTCCAAGATACGCGCCATGCCCAGACCGGCGTTCCGGCGCATCGGCATCGGGGTGGACCCGGTGTGCGCGTCCTTGCCCGTCACCGTCACCTGCGTCCATGACAGGCCCTGCCCGTGGGTGACAACGCCGATATCGACGCCCTCAGCCTCCAGAATGGGCCCCTGTTCGATGTGCAACTCGAAAAAGGCATGCATCTTGCGCGCGCCCACTTCCTCGGCACCCTTCCAGCCGATCCGCTCCAGCTCGGCGCCAAAGGCCTTGCCCTCGGCGTCCTCACGCGCACAGGCCCAATCCTGTTCATGCACCCCGGCAAACACCCCGGACGACAGCATCGCGGGCGCGTACCGCGTGCCTTCCTCGTTGGTCCAGTTGGTGACCACGATGGGATGCTTGGTCTTGATCCCCAGATCGTTCAGCGACCGGATGATCTCCAACCCGCCCAGAACGCCCAGAACGCCGTCGTATTTGCCGCCCGTGGGCTGCGTATCCAGGTGAGAGCCGACATAGACCGGCAGCGCGTCCGGGTCCGTGCCCTCGCGCCGCGCGAACATGTTGCCCATGGTGTCCAGACCCATGGTGCATCCCGCGTCCTCGCACCATGCTTTGAACAGCGCGCGTCCCTCTGCGTCCTCATCGGTCAGTGTCTGGCGATTGTTGCCTCCGGCGACGCCGGGGCCTATCTTGGCCATCTCCATGAGGCTGTCCCACAGCCGGTCGGCGTTGATGGTCATGTTGGCTGCTGGTCCGGCCATGGCGTAACTCCCCGTCTTTTCCCCACTGCTGCGGGTGCTTTCCGATTTGACCAATCGGTCAAAAGAACGCTACCAGAGGAGCGTAGTCAGTCAAGCGTCCTGCCACCAAATCCGGCAGATGCGTTGAAAAGAGGCGAGCGGCGGCAGTCATGGTGGAAAAATCGGCATCCCTGCAAGAGGGCGACGCAGCGCCGCAGACCCGCATCCAGCGTGCCAAGCGGCGTCAGATCCTTGAGGCCGGGCTGACGGTGTTCTCCGAGGCCGGATTTCGCGGTGCCACGCTGGATCGAATCGCCGGTGAGGCGGGCCTGTCGAAACCCAACCTGCTGTACTACTACCCCTCCAAAGAGGCGATCTATGAGGCGCTGTTGCGTGACCTGCTGGCCACATGGCTGCACCCGCTGCAAGCCATTGATCCCAAGGGCGAACCGGTCGAGGAAATCCTGGCCTACGTCGAGCGCAAGCTACAGATGTCGCGCGATTTTCCACGCGAAAGCCGCCTGTTCGCCAATGAGATCGTGCAGGGCGCGCCGCGCATCATGCCCGCCCTCGAAGGCGAGTTGCGCGACCTTGTCGATACGCTGGCCAAGGTGATCAAAGGCTGGATCGCAGCGGGCCGCCTTGCTCCGGTCGACCCGCATCACCTGCTGTTCTCGGTCTGGTCCCTGACCCAGCATTACGCAGATTTCGACGTGCAGGTGCGGGCGGTGCTGAACGAAGATGATCCGTTTCCGGGGGCGGAAATCCATCTGGACACTCTGTTCCGGCGTTTGCTGACGCCCTAGCGGTCGCTGTCCCTACGAGACGTGCGCAACCCGTGCGCCCACTCCAGATAGCGGTCCTCGAGAACATGTTCGCAGACCTTGAACGACAGCCAGCAGGACAGCGACAGCGTCCCCCAAACCGCCAGTTCTGCCACTTGCCGAAGCGCTCCGTGCCGGATCGCCTCCCAGCCAAAGGTCTTGAGAAAGTCCAGACTGGCCATGGCTTGGGAAAACAGATTGACGGTCACAAAGGCAAAGGTGGCCGCCGCGATCCCGGCAAAGAGAAAGATCATGATCGTCGGCCAGCGCGTGATGTTGAGAAGGGCCAAGAAGAATCCTCCGCTTCAGTCGTTGTCCCGACTGTCCGTGGTGAAACTGGCCCAGCAGACCTGACCCAGCGGACGGCAAGATCATCGCGGCCTGACACCCTGATCGGTGTTGCAGGGTGGGCGCAGCGCCACCGCGCCGCGCCCACCGGTCTTATTCCGCCGCCTTCGCCATCGGGTTGTTCGGATGTGTCGTCCAGTTGGCGTAGTCGTTCGACACGGTCTGCCCCGTGCGCGGGTCGACCGCACCGCCCTCCATCCGCTCCATCGTGATGCAGTCCTCGACCGGGCAAACATCGACGCACAGGTTGCAGGCCACGCATTCCGCGTCGTTCACCTCGAACACCCGGCCCTCTTTCATCCAGATCGCCTGATGGCTGGTGTCTTCGCAGGCCGCATAGCAGCGTCCGCACTTGATGCAGGCATCCTGATCAATCTTCGCCTTGGTGACATAGTTCAGGTTCAGGTACTGCCAGTCGGTGACATTGGGCACCGCACGCCCGATGAAGTCGGCGGTTGTGCGATAGCCCTTTTCGTCCATCCACTGCGACAGGCCGCGCTTCATCTCTTCGACGATCTTGAAGCCATAGGTCATGGCGGCGGTGCAAACCTGCACGTTGCCACAGCCCAGCGACATGAACTCTGCCGCGTCGCGCCATGTGGTGACGCCGCCGATGCCGGAAATCGGCAGGCCCGCCGTCGCCGGGTCGCGCGCGATTTCGGATACCATCGACAGGGCGATGGGTTTCACCGCCGGGCCGCAATAGCCGCCGTGCGACCCTTTGCCGTCGATGGTGGGTTCCGGCGCAAAGCTGTCCAGATCGACAGAGGTGATCGAGTTGATGGTGTTGATCAGCGACACCGCATCCGCGCCGCCGTTGCGGGCCGCCGCTGCGGGTTTGCGCACGTCGGTGATGTTGGGCGTCAGTTTCACGATGACTGGCCGGTCATAGTACTGCTTGCACCAGCGGGTCACCATTTCGATGTATTCCGGCACCTGACCCACGGCGGCCCCCATGCCGCGTTCCGACATGCCGTGCGGGCAGCCAAAGTTCAGCTCGATCCCGTCGGCATTGGTCTCGGCCACGCGGGGCAGGATCGCCTTCCATGCCGCTTCTTCGCAGGGCACCATGATCGAGGCGATCAGCGCGTGGTCGGGGTAGTCGGCCTTGACCCGCGCCATTTCCTCCAGGTTCACCTCCAGCGGGCGGTCGGTGATCAACTCGATGTTGTTCAGACCCAGCAACCGACGGTCCGCACCGTAGATGGCACCATACCGCGGCCCGTTGACGTTGACGACGGGCGGGCCTTCTTCGCCCAGCGTCTTCCAGACCACACCGCCCCACCCGGCCTCAAAGGCGCGGCGGACGTTGTATTCCTTGTCGGTTGGCGGCGCAGAGGCCAGCCAGAAGGGGTTCGGGCTTTTGATGCCCAGAAAGTTCGATGTGAGATCAGCCATTCAAGTGTCTCCTCTGTCTCGTCGCGCCCCGGATGTGATCCGGGGCCTCATGGGGGGATGCAGAGGCCCCGGAACACGCCCGGGGCAGGTGTCTCATGCCATCAACGCCACATGTATATCCTCGGCCGCATCGCGCCCTTCGGCGACGGCGACCACGGTCAGATCCTCGCCGGGCGTGCAATCGCCCCCGGCCCAGACCCCGTCCATCGACGTGCGCCCGGTGTCGCTGACCTTGATCTTGCGGCGCTCCTGTTCCAGCCCGTCCGCCGGGGCCAGCGTTTGCCCGATGGCGCGGAACACCTGATCCGCGGGCAGGCGCATTGTCTCGCCGGTGCCGGTCACGCGGCCATCCACGACCTGCGTATACTCCAGCTCTATCTCGGCCACCGCACCATCGCCGTGCATGGCCACCGGCATCACGTTGCACAGCAGATGCACGCCCTTGGACGCCGCCAGATCCTGCTCATACCGGCTGGCGGGCATCTCGGCCTGTGAGCGCCGATAGGCCAACGTCACGGATTGCGCGCCCAGCAGCTTGGCCTGCACGGCGGCATCCACCGCCGTCATGCCGCCACCGATCACCACAACATTGCGTCCAACCGACACGGAGGCGCGGTCCTCGGCCTGCCGCAGAGCGGAGATAAAGCTCACCGCATCCTCGACCCCGGCCATCTCGCCGCCGTCGATCTCCAGCAGGTTCACCCCGCCCAGACCCATGCCCAGGAACACCGCGTCAAAGTTTTCCACCAGACCGTCCAGCGTCACCTCGACCCCCAGCGACCGGCCATGTTCGATGGTGATTCCGCCGATGCCCAGCAGCCAGTCGACCTCACGCGCGGCAAAATCATCGACCGTCTTGTAGGTGGCGATGCCGTATTCGTTCAGACCGCCCGGTTTCGGCTTGGCCTCATAGATCACCACCTCATGGCCCTTCATGGCCAGACGGTGCGCGCAGGCCAGACCCGCCGGGCCAGCCCCCACAACCGCGACCCGCTTGCCCGTTGCCTCGGCGCGGGCAAACGGATGCCCCTGCCGCGCCATCAGGCTGTCGGTGGCAAAGCGTTGCAGCCTGCCGATCTCGACCGGCTTGCCCTCGGCGGTCTCACGCACACAGACCTCTTCGCACAGCGTCTCTGTCGGGCAGACGCGGGCGCACATGCCGCCAAGGATGTTCTGCTCAAAGATGGTGCGCGCCGCGGCCTCTGACATGCCGGTCGAAATCTGCCGGATGAACAGCGGAATATCGATGTCGGTGGGGCAGGCCGTCACGCAGGGCGCGTCATGGCAGAAATAGCAGCGATCCGCCGCAACCGCCGCCTCATGCCCGTCGCAGGGGGCGTGAAGGTCTTCGAAGTTTTGCGCCAATTGCTCCTGGCTGAGGCGCCCGGACGTGATGCCGGGTGTCTGCGGGCTGGTCATGGCCTCTCCCTGTTCTCCTGTTGTCTGGAGTCAGCGTGCCACAAGTCGAAATTTTATCAAACGGTAAAATTTACCGGCGACGCGAAAATTGTCTCCATCCGGAGGGCATGCCCGGAAAACCGGCATGAAAAAGGGGGCCGCTCGGGCCCCCCATTGCCATGGTCATGTCCCGCAAATTCGGGATCAGGTGCCCGGAACCAGCACCAGTTGCACACGCCGGTTTTCGGCCGAGTCGGGAAAACGCGAATTCTTGAGGTAATCGAATCCGACGCCCACCGCCTCAATCTGCGAAGGCGACATGCGCAATGTCGACCGGACGTAGCGCGCCACCGAATCCGCCCGGCGTCTGGACAGTTCGCGGTTGTAGACGGCGCTGCCGACACCATCGGTATGACCGATGAAGATCAGCTTGCTGCCCTGCAGGCGCGGGTCGGCCAATGCGTTGGCCAGCGTCGACAGCTTGGCCATGGCCTGCGGCGACAGCTGGTCGGAATCGTAGGCAAACAGCACCTCAAGGTCGATGGTTGGCAGCGGCTCTGCCGCCTTTGTCCGGTCGGTGACGGCAATCGCCGTGGACGGCGTGCCCGCGACAACGGGCGGCTTGGGCTTGCGCTCGACCACGCCCAGATTGACAACATCGTCCAGTGAGAACTTGGTGCCGCCGCTGAATTCGTTGCTGGCACAGGCTGATGCGTCCAGCAGGCAATCGCGCATCTCGGATGCGGCGACGTCGGGCTTGGGATCGTCATCCAGCGAAAAGGAATCCAGCGTCACGGTCGACTGGGCAAGCGCCAGACCGGGCAGAACGGTGGCGGCAAAAGCGGCGAGATAAAGGGATTTGGTCATGGCGGGGTCCAGCTTTGTCTTGTGAACGGGGTCAGGTGTTCGGGAGTAGTACCAGTTGCACGCGGCGGTTCGCTGCCGCCTCCGGCGCGGCAGGGGTCTTGAGATCGTCAAAGCCTTGACCCACCGTCTTGATCCGGCTCGGGTCCAGGCCCAGCGCGGCGCGGATATAGCCCGCCACCGCATCGGCACGGCGCTGCGACAGCGCCTTGTTGTAGGCTGCGCTGCCCACCGCGTCGGTATGGCCGATGAACAGCAGCGAGCCACCGTCAAGACCGGGGTCGGTCAGGGCCGTGGCCAGCGACGACAGTTTCATTTCGGCCTCGGGCGTCAGCGCATCCGAGTCGTAGGCGAACAGGATCTCCAGATCTATAGTCGATAACGGCTCCGAACTGGCCTCCGCTGCACTCCGGTCGATCACGCCAAGGTTGACCACGTCCTCCAACGACAACTTTTTGGTCGTCTTGAACTCGGTGTTGGTACAGGCGCCGGGATCGGCGAGGCAGGTACGCATTTCCGCAGCCTCGCCAACGGGATCATCGTCCAGCGAAATCGACTTGAGGGTCTGAACCGAGTCCGCAGGCAACACCGTTGGGCAGGCCAGAACCACGCAAGCGGCGGAAAGAATATGCTTGATCACAAAAACCTCCGTGCAAATCACGTCCAAAGATAACCCAACCAGTCGCATTTTTCCAGATAGAGCATTTTTTCCGCGCAGGCAGGTCGGGTTTTGCTATGCTCGGCACAGGTTCTTTCCGACCAGAGGATTTTCATGTCATTTGCCGTTCGCCTGACCGCCGCCCTCACCGCCGCCCTCACCGCCGCGCCGCTTGTCGCGGGTCCGGTGCCGCTTGAGGGGTTCCAGACCGAAGTCAGCGTCACAGGCTACAACAATGAGCCGATCAACACCTATTCCGAAAACGCGGATTTCCGCAAACTCGGGCGCGGTGTGGGCATGTTGCAGATCGTCCACGACGCTGGCCAGAACCCCTGCACCGCCTTTCTGGTCGACGACACACATCTGCTGACCAATCACCACTGCATCCCCGGCGTGCTCAAGGATCCGCGCATCGGGGCCACCAAATTGATCTCGCTGACCTGGGTTGCAGGCTTTCTGGAACCGGGCCGCGCGGATGAGGCGCGGCGTTTTTCTGTCAATCCCGATCCTGTCGAAACCTCGGCAGAGCTGGACTATACCATCCTTGAGGTGACCGGCGTGCCGACGGATCTGTTCCCGCCGCTGCCGCTGACCGATCTCGATGCGACCGAGGGGATGCCCTACTGGATCATCGGCCATCCGCTGGGCAAATCCCAACACATCAGCCGCGAAGGCTGTCGCGCCGCCCGCCCGCCGATCGGCCCCGCGCCAGAGGTGCAGGACGGCGTCCGTTTGCGCCATCTCTGCGATACATTGGGCGGAAATTCGGGATCACCCATCATCGACAGTTCATCGCGCAAGGTCATCGGGCTGCACAATTCCGGCATTGAGAAGATCGGCGTGAACTTTGGCATCCCGATGGCAGAAATCCTTGCGGTCTCAAAGGTGCTCAAGATCCAGCCGGACCCGGACCCCCGCCCGACCCCGGACCCCAAGCCGCTGTCGCTGATCATGACGTTGTTCCCCAAGGAACTGGGGGTCGGGCAAGAGCTGTCCATCGTCGCCGACGTCCCGACCGGCTGCACGCCTGCGTTTGTCGATATCTCCCCCAATCGCAAACTGACGCCGATCCCGCTGGAGGTGTTCGAAAAGGTTGAACTCAACACCCTTCAGACCCGGTATCAGGTCACCGCGACCAGCACCTATGGTCTGGAAATCCAGCAAGAGGATGAAAAGGGGCCGCACAACATCGGCTACCTGTGCAGCCCGAGCGGCGTGGCCGACGCGGCCCAGCTCAAGGCGGCGCTGCGGTTGGTCGTAGCTGCATTGGCGCAGGGCAAACTGGACGGAACCGTGACCATCGACAGCGGCCCCGTCGGTTACAGCTTTGGCACCTATGTGGTCAAATGAACGGGCTTTGGCGCTGCGGTCCGGTCGGCTCGGCACCGTCACAGGGGCCCGTGCCGGTCAGGCGCGGGCAGGGCTGACCTCAGACACCCAGGTATCGTTGCGCCAGATCGGGCGGCAATCCCTCCAACGCGCCGCTCCAGATCGAGCGGCCCCGAGCAAGGATCACCGCGCGGTCGGACACCGCCGTCAGGTCTTTCAGGCTCTTGTCGATGATCAGGATCGCCAGCCCGCTGTCGCGCTTCAACCGCCCGATCGCCTCCCAGATCTCGGCGCGGATCAACGGGGCAAGCCCCTCTGTCGCCTCGTCCAGAATCAACAGCCGGGGGTTGGTCATCAACGCCCGCCCGATGGCCAGCATCTGTTGCTCACCGCCTGACAGCGACCGCGCCACCTGCGCCTGACGTTCTGCCAGCCGGGGAAACAGCCGCCCGACAGCAGCCATATCCCATGCGCCGGGACGCGCCGCCGCGATCAGGTTCTCCTGCACCGTCAGGTCCGCAAAACAGCGCCGTCCTTCGGGCACCAGCCCAATCCCCAACCGCGCCGCGCGGTGCGACGGAAGACGGCGCAAATCCCTGCCATCAAACGAAATCCCGCCCTCGGCCCGCATCATCCGGCAGATGCAGCGCACCGTCGTGGTCTTGCCCATCCCGTTGCGCCCCATCAGCGCCACAACTTCACCGGCCGCCACCTCAAGGTCCACGCCAAACAGCGCCTGACTGCTGCCATACCGCGCCTCCAGCCCGCTCACCTGCAACAGCGCGCTCATGCCGCGTCCCCCAGATAGGCCTCACGCACGGCAGGGTCGGCGCGGATCTCCGCCACCGTCCCGCTGGCAATCACCCGCCCGTAGACCAGCACGCTGATCCGGTCCGCAAGGGCAAAGACCGCGTCCATGTCATGCTCGACCAACAGGATCGGTGCCTCGGCGCGCAACCCGTCCAACAACCCGGTCAACCGCGCCGACCCTTCGGTGCCCAGTCCCGCCATCGGCTCATCCATAACGAAACACTTGGGCGCCAGCGTCAACGCCACCGCCACCTCCAATTGCCGCCGCTGCCCGTGGCTCAACTCCGCCACCCGCATCCGCGCCTGATCCGTCAGACCAACCCGCGCCAACGCCGCCTCTGCCCGGTCCCGCAGCGCCCCCCGGCGCGCCACCGGGCGCAGCATGTCAAAGGGCCGCCCGGCGGCCCCCAACGCCCCCAGCAGCGCGTTCTGCAACACCGTGTCTTCCATCGCCAACTGGCTGATCTGAAAGGTCCGCGCCAGCCCCGCCTTGGCCCGCCCCGGCACCGCCAGCGCCGTCACATCGCGCCCGCCCAACAGGACCGCCCCCGCATCCGGCACAATTGCGCCGCTGATCTGGCCAATCAGCGTCGACTTGCCCGCGCCATTCGGCCCGATCACCGCGTGGATCTCGCCCGGACGCAACTCGATCGACACATCCTCCGTAGCCTGCAACGCGCCAAACGCCTTGAACAACCCGCGTGTCTGCAAAACAGCCTCAGTCATGCCCCCGGCCCCTCCCGGCGATCACACCAATCAAACCGCCCCGCCCGAACAGCACGACCCCCAACAGCAACAGCCCGAACCAGATGTGCCAATAGTCCGACACCCCGCCCAGGAAATGCTCCAACGCCACAAACAGCACCGCCCCCGCGACCGGCCCAAACAGCCGCGCAGTGCCGCCGATGATGATGAAGACAATGAACTCTCCCGACAGTTGCCAGCTGAACATGGTGGGCGACACAAACCGGTTCAGATCGGCAAACAGCGCCCCCGCCAACCCGGTGATCGCGCCCGAAATAACAAAGGCCAGCAACCGCAACCGGAACGGATCCAGCCCCACGGCGCGCACCCGGTCCGGCACCTGCCGCGCGGCATTCAACGCCAGCCCGAATGGCGACCGCAACAGCACCGCGTTAAAGGCAAGCGCCGCACAGAGCAGCACAAGACACAGGCCGTAAAACTGCACCGGCACCAAGGTGTTCAGCCCCGGAAAGCCGTTGCGCACATAGATCGACATGCCATCCTCGCCGCCATAGGCCGACCAGGAAATGGCGAAATAATAGAACATCTGCCCAAAGGCCAAGGTGATCATGATGAAATAGACACCGCTGGTGCGCAGCGACAGCAGCCCGATCCCCAGCGCCACCAGCGCCGAAAAGACCACCGCCACCAGCCAGATCACCGGCATCGACTTGGTCCCCTCAACCACAAAAGGCCACTCCATCAGCGGCGCATAGGTCTGCGCATGAAACGCAAGGATGCCCATGGCATAGCCGCCGACACCAAAGAACACCGCATGCCCAAGGCTGACCAACCCGCCGATCCCCAGCGCAATGTTCAACCCCACCGCCGCCAGCGACAGGATCACCGCCCGCGTCGCCAGCGTGATGGTAAACGGCGCGTCGCTCAGATGCGCATACAGCGGCAGCGCCACCAGCCCCGCCAGAACCACTAGGTTGAAAACCGCTTCCCGGCTCATCCGCACGCGCCGCCCCTTCGTGTTTCTTCTGGCCAAAAATATCCCGGGGAGTCGCAGCTTGGCTGTGACGGGGCAGAGCCCCCCTTGCGCGCCCTCTCCCTCATGCCCGCGCTCCGAACAGGCCGGTGGGCCGCCAGATCAGCACCATCGCCATCAGGATGTAAATCGCCATCGACGACAGCGACGCGCCGGTCTGCGTCGCCGCCGCCGGGGCCATGAACAGCTTGAACAGTTCCGGCAGGAATACAGATCCCAGGGTCTCGGTCAGCCCCACCAACAACGCGCCGATCAGCGCGCCCTTGATGCTGCCGATGCCGCCAATCACGATGGTGACAAAGGCCAGGATCAGCACCGGCTCGCCCATGCCCACCTGCACCGACTGGATCGCGCCCACCAACGCGCCGGCCAGACCGGCCAGCGCCGCCCCCAGCGCAAAGACAAAGGTGTACAGCCGGTCGATATCGACCCCCAGCGCGGCAATCATCTCACGGTCATTCTCTCCGGCGCGGATCTGCACGCCAATCCGCGTCCGCGCGATCAGCCAGAACAGCCCCGCCGCCACCACCAGACCAATGACAATCAGCGCCAGCCGGTACAGCGGATACTGGATGCCAAAGGGCAGGGCGACCGGCCCGGCCAGCGCCGGTGGCACGTCCAGATACAAGGGAAACGACCCAAAGACCCAGCGCGTGCCTTCGGAAAAAATCAGGATCAGCGCAAAGGTTGCCAGAACCTGGTCCAGATGGTCGCGGTCATACAGCCGCCGGATCACCACCAGCTCAATCAGTGCACCCGCCGCCGCCGCCCCCGCCAGCGCCGCGACCAGCCCCAAGGCAAACGACCCGGTTGCCGCCGCCACCGCCGCCGCGCAAAACGCGCCGACCATATACAGCGACCCATGCGCCAGATTGATCAGCCCCATGACGCCAAAGATCAGCGTCAGACCGGCGGCCATCAGGAACAGCATGATGCCGAACTGCAAGCCGTTCAGGACTTGCTCGGCAATGAGGATCAGGGACATGAGGGGGGAATACCTTTGGTGCCGACGCGTGCGCGCATCGCGGGGGCAGGCGGCACGCCGCCCGCCCCTCTGTCGTCACATCTTGCAGTCAACACCGTAGGGGTCGGCATAATCTTCGGCCGCCGGACCAACCAGACGGTTGGTGACCACGTCGCCCTCCTTGATCACTTCGCGCATGTAGATGGTCTGGATCGGATGGTGGTTGTCGGCAAACTTGAACGCCCCGCGCACCGATTGGAAATCCGCCGCCTTCAGCGCCGCGCGGAACGCATCCGCGTCCGTCACATCCGCCGCAGCCGTGGCTGACACCAACAGCAGCGCGGTATCAAACCCCTGCGCCGCATAGATCGACGGCAGACGTCCGTATTTCTCGCTGAACGAGGCCACGAACTCGGCATTCCCCGGCACGTCCAGATCCTTGGACCAATGGGCGGTGTTCTTGACGCCCAGTGCTGCGTCGCCAATCGCGCCCAGGATGCCCTGATCAAAAGAGAACGCAGGCCCGATCACCGGCACCTCTGCGCCAGAGCCGGAGTATTGCTTCATAAAGGAAATCCCCATCCCGCCGGGCAGGAAGTAATACAGGATATCCGCGTCCGAGGCCCGGATTTGCGCAATCTCGGCGGCGTAGTCGGTCTGGCCCAGCTTGGTATAGACCTCTGCGGCGATCTCCCCGCCAAAGCCGCGCTTGAACCCGGTGATCGCATCCTGACCCGCCGGATAGTTGGGCGCCAGAACAAAGGCCTTTTTCGACCCGTCCGCCGCCGCATAGGCGCCCGCCGCCTCATGGTAGGCATCGTTCTGCCATGCGACGTTGAAATAGTTCGGGTGACAGCCCCGTCCGGCCAGCTGCGACGGACCCGCATTGGGCGACAGGTAGAATTTGCCCTGCGCCGTCACGCTTGGCACCACCGCCATGGCAAGGTTCGACCAGATGATGCCCGTCAGCACGTCCACCTTTTCCGACTGCACCAGCTTGTCCGCCAGTTGCACTGCCACGTCCGGCTTGCGCTGGTCATCCTCGATCACCACCTCGATGTCGTCGCGCCCCGACTGTTCCAGCGCCAGCAGGAACCCGTCGCGCACGTCAATGCCCAGACCCGCGCCGCCACCCGACAGCGTGGTGATCATCCCCACCTTCACCTCTGCCGCCGCCGCGGTTGCCAGCGCGGCACAAACCGCGCCGCCCATTGCCACTGTCTTGGCCAAAGTTTTGAAATTCATGAAATTCTCCCCGTCGTCTGTTGTCTAGAACGCCCGAAACGTCAAAGTTGTCAGGGTGCGCTCGATCCCGTCTATATCCAGCAGGTTGTCGTTGATGAACTTGCCCGTGTCGTCGTCTTCCGGAATGTACATCTTGAGCAGCAGGTCATACTCGCCACTGGTCGAGTACAGCTCGGAATGGATTTCGCGCAGGGCGATGTCTCCGGCCACGCGATAACCCGTGCCGGGACGGCATCTGATCTGGACGAATACGCAGTTCATGGAACCCTCTCTTGCGGTGTGCCCAGACTAGACCCGATATCGCGCCGCGATTCCAGCCCTTTGAGGGTCTTGCGCAACCCGCCCCGTCGCGTGACAGTAGCGGCACGATCATGGGGAGGACCGCGATGGACGAGACCCGGAAGACAACCGCCGTCCACCCGGACCTGCGCGGTGCATCGGTGTTCATCACCGGCGGTGGCGCCGGGATCGGGGCCGCCCTGACAGAGGCGTTCCTGCAGCAGGGGGCAAAGGTCGCCTTTGTCCAGCGGTCGGATGTCTCGGTCTTTTGCGACCGGATGGAAACCCGGCACGGCAACCGCCCGCTGTTCATCCGCTGCGATGTCACCGATGAACCTGCCCTGCGCGCCGCCATGGCCAAGGCCGCCAAGGCGCATGGCCCGATCACCGTGCTGATCAACAACGCCGCCAATGACACCCGCCATGACACGCTGACCACCACGTCCAAGGAATGGGACGCGCTGATCGCGGTCAACCTCAAGAGCTATTTCCTCACCACCCAGATTGCCGTGCCGATGATGCAGGCGGCGGGGGGCGGGGCAATCGTCAACTTCAGCTCCATCAGCTACATGGTCGGCATGGGCGAGATGACCGCCTACACCACCGCCAACGGCGCCATCACCGCCATGACCCGTGGCCACGCGCGTGAGTTTGGCCGCGATGGCATCCGCGTCAACGCCGTCGCCCCCGGCTGGGTGCTGACCGAACGCCAGTTGCGCCTCTGGGCCGATGAAGAGGCGCTGGCCGCCTTCCTGCCCAAACAATGCCTTGGCCGCCACCTGGAGCCGATGGACCTTGCCGGTCCGGTGCTGTTCCTGGCCTCGCAGGCCAGCGCCATGATCACCGGGCAATGCCTTGCCGTCGATGGCGGCGTTGTCACCGTTGCCGCCTGAGGAAACCCCATGACCCAATGCACCACCCTGTCCGACACTCGCTGCATCCTTGGCGAGGGCGCGCTCTGGCACCCCCAGCGGGGCACCTTCCTGTGGTTCGATATCCTTGGCCACCGCCTCTATGAACACGATGGCACCTCGCAACACCACTGGCAGTTCGACCGCGCCGTCTCTGCTGCTGGCTGGGTGGACGACACCCGCCTGCTGATCGCCTCCGAACGCGACCTCTTTACCTTCGACCTTGCCGCCGGAACCGAAACCCATGTGGTCGATCTGGAGGCGGACAATCCCGTCACCCGCTCCAACGATGGCCGCGCGGACCCTTTGGGGGGCTTCTGGATCGGCACGATGGGCTACAACGCCGAAGCCGGAGCAGGGGCGATCTATCGCTACTACAAGGGCGAATTGCGCAAGCTGTATCCGGGCATCTCCATCCCCAACGCCATCTGCTTTTCCCCGGGCGGCGAACACGCCTATTTCACCGATACCGCAACCAAGATCATCCGCCGCGTCGCGCTGGACGCCGAGGGCTGGCCCGCAGGCGACCCCTCAGATTGGCTGGACCTGAACCCCGAAGGACTAAACCCCGACGGCGCCGTCACCGACGCGCAGGGGAACCTCTGGAACGCCCAATGGGGTGCCTCCCGCGTCGCCTGCTATTCCCCGGACGGAGCGTTCCTGCACGCACTTCCCCTACCCACACCCAAGATCACCTGCCCCAGCTTCGGCGGCCCCGACCTGACCACGCTTATGCTCACCTCCGCCAGCGAAGGGCTGTCAGAGGACGACACGGCGGCAGGCAACACCTTTGTGTTTGAGACAGAGGAGAAGGGGAGAGAGGAGCCGAGGGTGTTGTTGGGGAAGGACCGGCGATTGTCCGACGTGGGTCAGTTCCTCTGACCGAAGTCGCCCGTTTCAGGCTGTCAAGAACGGTGGTTTTCGCCGGTGCCACAAATCCCTTTCAGAACTGCTTTTCAGTGAACCGCGTGTGGCCAAAAGGTAAGGTTATGTTCCTCGGCGAACCTAGGGCCGGTAAGTTTCAATATTTTCAATTTATCCTGTTGTGCGTACACCACAAGAAGCCACTCGTATGCTGTCACAAGCCCCAACGATACATGCGAACACGGGTGTTCTCGGGTCGCCTTCATCCATCTTAGCAACTGGTCCGAAATCCCGCGACCACCTCTGACGAAAACGTAGGAGTCTGCCAAGTTAACCTTGGTACAGACAGGCTCCGCCTGTACCGCCTCCCTTTTTCCCTAATGCGAGAACCCCCGGCGCCACGATCTTCGGCTCCAAATTTTCCGGGACCTGTTTGCCGTTTTCCTTTGCCCATTTGACGGCTTCTGCGGTATCGGATTCCTCACCAAACTCTTCTGGGACAGAGATGGCTAACGTTCCGCTAAAATCTTGAGAACATGTAACAGCGGGTTTCCAAGGTGCTCTTATTGCTAATCCTGCGTCGTTATCGTACAGAATTTCACCGTCGCACAGAGGGTTACCGGCCCCCCAAGCAACCTTGATGCGCTGCCTACCCGGATCACCATCAACCCAAACAAGCGTTTTTCTACCTATATCGCCGCACGTGTTGCCAAAGCCATGATCAAGGTGACTGCGAAGCACAGCTTTCCCCTCAAGTATTTCAACATAATAGGCGTGGATATTGTGTCTCTCTTTGCCTTCAACGAAAAGGAGGATGAAGCCGTTCTCCTTCACCCACGCTTGGTTCCACCCCCACTTTACTCTTTGATTTCCGACTTTATCCAAGCGTTCACTGGCCAAAACATTTCCGCCATAGGTCAAGAGAATGTCGCCCGCTGTCGTGTGCTGCAAACACACCTCACTTGAGGCCGATGGAAGGTTTGCCTTCGTACAAAGATACGAATCGGCAAGCGCACCTGTTGCTAGGCCAAAAAAAATCGAGCTAAATAAAAGAAGCCCTCTATAGAAATGCATCGTGTCGACCTCCAAAGTATCCGTCCGCTGTCGCCGCTCTGACGAGCGGAACCCTCGGCTGATAGTGTCCACCA
>NZ_FZON01000075.1 GCF_900188425.1 Antarctobacter heliothermus | reverse complement strand
GCGCCCATGCCGTCATACCGCCGCGCAAGAATGCCAAGCCGTGGAAGCCATCGACTGCAGGGGCTATCGCTCGGAACGAGGCGCTGCGCGCTTCGAAATACCTTGGCCGCGCCATCTGGAGAAAATGGAGCGGATACCACCGACGAAGCCGCGCCGAGACGAAGATGCATTGCGTGAAGCTGCTGGGGCAGAGCCTCATGGCGCGCGACTTCGATCGTCAGGTCGCCGAACTTCAGATCCGCGCCGCCGTGCTCAACGGCTACACCGCGCTCGGCATACCCGTCACAGAGCCTGTGGGATAATTGCGTCCGGGGAAAGGGGAACTCCGGACGTTACCGACTTTGCGCAACAAAGCCCCATGATAGTCATGAACAACTCTCTTACTAGCTGCATTGACCACAAAGCTGGTTATATATGCAAAATATAACCACAATTGGTGGCGATGCGGCTGTTTGATCCAACTTCAGCGTACTTTTGTTTGATCCTGAAGGCAAAACAGAATCTTTCGCTTCGTTTTGTGGTCAACTTGAACATGAGGTGAAGCATGACCAAACTTCTCGAAACACCCAAGGAATTGGCGGACCGTATTGCAATTCCGGTTACAAACGTCCGTTATCTGATCCGTGAAGATATGCTGGACCATATCTTCACCGCGCCAGGGCAGCGTAACCCCAAGATTCCGAGCGGGGCTTGGGAAAAGTATGTGTCTCAATTCACCATTAAGGCGCAAAAGGAGGCACCGCGAAGTGCGGGCCAAGAAATGGGGGCTGACAAATGACGCGGCACACACCCATCATGGCCAGTGAGACCACCGCCGCGCGGTTGCTCGATTTGCGGACAAACGAGTTCAAGGCTTTGGTCGATGAAGGTCACCTACCGCCGGGGCATGAAATTGCGCCCGGCGTTGTTCGTTGGGATACTGAGGTCCTCAAACGAATTTCAGCGGGGGATGTGGCAGAGCTATGGGATCAAATTCAGTGGTAGGCCGACGCAAGAAATACCTTTGGCGGCATCCGTCTGGCCGTTGGTATGTGCGCAAGAGCGTCAACGGGAAGATGATTTATCTGGGACGTATCACTGCCGAAGAGGGTACGGCTGAATTAGACCGCCAATACTGGGAGATTTTGAGTGGCAAAAAGGCTAATGTGAAAACGTCATGGACTGCGCTCATTTGCGCAATGCGAGAAACAGACAAGTGGGCCGGGTTTTCTCCCCGCTACCGACGTGACCTTAAGAATGCCTTCGAATATCTGACCGAAAAAATCGGCAATATGGATGTGTCTCGGCTAACCGAAGCCGATATTTACGAAGCGATGGACCAAAATCGCCATCGGGTCAGGTTTGCCAATTACCTGCCCACAGCGATCAGCATGTTGTGCAAGTTGGCGATCCGAAAGCGTTGGCGTGCCAACAATCCTGCAACCGAAATAGAACAGCTTAAAGTTCCAGAAGGTCGCAAGAAGCCACACCTGCCGTGGACCGACTGGGCTGTAGAGAAGATGCGGGAAGAGGGCGCGCCATTGCCCCGCCTGATTTTTGAGATTGGTGTGGGGAGTGTGCAACGGCCCGGTGACCGGGTGGATTTTCAATGGGGCGACTATGACGGCGATACCCTCAAGCTGCGCCAGAATAAGACAGATACGGTCCTGTCACTGCCCTGCACGATTGCACTCAAGGCGGCACTGGACGGTGCGAAGGCCGATCTTGGGTTCGCACCCCACCCATCGCGCCATATCCTGACGCGCGCTAATGGTTCGAAAATGGACTATCACGCGATGGCGCGTGTGATGGTGCGTGAGCGTAAGCGGTTGGACCTTATGGCCCATGACCAACATGCCTTGCGCTATCGCGGCGTGATGGAATTGGCGTGGGCTGGTTGCACTGACGATGAAATTGCCAGCTACAGCGGTCACACATCCAAAGAGATGATCATCAAATATGCGGGGGAGGCGCGGCAAATCATGCGGGCGCGACAGGCGGTAGCAAAGCGCAAATGACCCCGAACAGAACAGGCACAGAACGTGAAACTGATACCAGAGGTGATACCCAATGAGCAGAGAAATTCATAACCCATTGATTTTATTGGAGGCGAGTAGGAGAATCGAACTCCTGTACACGGATTTGCAATCCGGCCTCTTTCCCAAGAAAATCAATCGGGCGCTGTTTCAAAAAATGCCCGAACAAACCGTGAACTTTGCGAGAAAGTTTCAAACGTTGAATTGACTAGCTCAAATGAAAACCCCGGCACGCTGGCGGGCGTAACGGGGGTCCAAAGTGATGAGGAAGCAGGTCAACTTCGCACCAACAGTAGCCCGAAACACATGAGGCAGGCAATGCTGCAAGGTGTAAGGCCGGCCCACAAGGTGGTGTCTCGGGCGCTGGAATTTTACCTGACACTCGGCGTAAACGGCAAGCGTTCCGATGAGTTGGTGACGATCTTTTCTGCCCGTCTGACCGAAGACGAAAAAGCCGGTATCGCTTATGCGGCGCTCCTCAGCATGGAGGACCAAAACGCGGCATACCAGATCGGTAGCATCGCGCTCTTTGGTGTCTATCGCGGGGAGGTTGTCGGATGAGCTATCACAAACGCTTCGACACCAGCTCAGACGAAATCGAACGCTTGATTTACTACATGCCGACCGTTGCAGAACGCGCCCGGGGTGAATGGGCGCACAGATTCGCTACCTCCATCGTTAAACAGTCTAAGCGCCCCAATTGGCGCCCGTCGCCGAAACAATCGTCGATGATGAGCCGTCTCGTTGCCGAGATGTTCGCGCACGGCAAGGAAGAGGGGGACTGCAACGTTATCGAGTGATGACCTGCCGTGCCGCAGTCGGATGGCACCGGCGCGCGCAGGCTATCACCTGGCGGCCTTGGCATAGAGCACACCCGCAACGCGGGGCAGATCACGCCAAGGGCGCGTTCCATCCGCGTTTCTGACCTCTGCGCGAGAGCAGAGGGGATGACGCTCCGGGGAGATCACCCGGCCCGGTGACACGCGGTTCCGACTGGCATCACCACAAGCGCGCCACAAAACCCACCGGCAAAGGCTAGAAAAGGCCGATGATCGGGGACCGCACCAAGGTAAAGCTGCCTAGGGTGGGTCGGGTGAGAAGCCCGAGGCAGGCGACCGGCTCCACGATACGGGGCAGCGCGTGGATACGGAGCGAGGAAGCGTCGGACCTGTCCTAAGGCTCAAGGATCATCCTGGGCATTGAAAGGGGCAGGAGCGGGTGGCGGTACTACGTCCAACGCTTCGCTCGGAGAATTGTGCGTGCTACCCTAGGAGTTCACTTAACATTCGGCTGGTTTGCAAATCCTAGCCGCTCCGGATCAGATCTCGGCACGCCTCCTGCGGCAGTCAAACGCTTGACGACTTGCACTTACAGCTGCGCCACAAGGCAATTCCTGAAAGGGTTACCTACCATGCCGATCCTAAGAAATACGCGCCACCAGCTTTACGTCGAAGCCTGCGCAGCCGAGATGGTAAGCCACAGCGCGGTGGTAATTCCCGTCGCTTCAAAAGCCACGCGGACTGGGTGCCCATATGCTGCAACTGTCGCGATCAGGCGCTGGAAGACTTCCAATTGGATCAGCACGGTCAAACGCCGCCGCCGCTTCTTACCGGGAACGGCAATCAGAACCTCGTGGCGGGCTTTTGAGATGTCGATGGCAACCAAAACGACTTTGGTCTGTGCAACACTGTTATTGGTCATAGTCGGTCTCCTTTGCGGTGTGGTTCGTTGCAAAACCACTGTAGGGACCTGAGACTAGGCTATGATCACCTGCTGCGCTATTTGAGGGCTGCGCAAGCGTTCATAGCCTTTGAATCAGCGAAATTCCGGAGGTGTTACGGCACCGAATTCACCAGCCGTGTCATCCTGAAGTGGGCCGACGAGAACGGGGTCCCTCGGCACTATATCGATCCGGCGAAACCGCAGCAGAACGCTTTCATCGAGTCATTTAATGGCAGCCTACGGGACGAGTTGCTTAACGAGGAGATCTTCGACAGCCTTGCCGACGTCCGCAAAAAGCTGGAAGATTGGCGTAGTCACT
Source organism: Antarctobacter heliothermus (assembly GCF_900188425.1). Taxonomy (GTDB): domain Bacteria; phylum Pseudomonadota; class Alphaproteobacteria; order Rhodobacterales; family Rhodobacteraceae; genus Antarctobacter; species Antarctobacter heliothermus. The sequence continues at coordinate 11,795 of NZ_FZON01000075.1, read as the reverse complement.
ACAACGAGGACCGACCCCATAGCGCGATCGGATACAACGTGCCGATCGACATGCATTATCCCGATGGCGCAGCCAGCCCGTCATCGTGAGGCAGCCGGAAAACTCCAGCTTCCGGTGGTCCAGGGTTGGGGAGCAGAGCAAGGCAGCCGGAAAATCCGGCTTCCGGCGGTCCAAGGAAGGGGAGCAGCGCACCAACCTGCAGACTCCCGTTATGAATGACGGACCAGCAGAGGGCAGGTCAAACCGCATGCGTCAACCAAATACCACAGAGATTGCACGGGCCCTCGGTCTGTCGCGCGCGACGGTCTCCAACGTCATCAACGGTAAGGGGCGCGTTTCGAAAGGCACCCGTGACCGGGTCGAGGCTGCCTTGAAAGAGGCCGGCTATGTTCGCGATCTGGGTGCTGTGGCGCTCAAGACGGGAAAATCGCGCCTCGTCGGCGTGATTGTCACCGATATCGCAAACCCTTTCTACGCGGCGGTCGTCTCCAGTATCGAGTCGCACCTCTCAGAGGCTGGATTCACGACGGTTCTCGGCCAAACCAAGGACGATCTGGACCGCCAGATGCAACTGCTGAAAGAATGCGTTGGCACTGGCATCGCGGGTCTCATCGTCAATCCATGTGCGGGCACGACTCTAGACGACCTGAAAATCGCCGCGATACGCGACGTTCCCGTGGTCCTTTTTGTCCGCGATCTTGCGGGCAGCGGGCTCGAACTGGTCGCAATCGACGACAAACACGGCAGCGAGATGCTGGGCGTCCACATGGTGGCACAAGGTTACCGGAATTTTGCGGTACTTGGCGGGTTTCCTAGCACGACTACTTTTCAGGGCCGCTCCGCCGGCGTGATCGAGACACTCCGGACTGCGGGATTGCCTGCGCCTCGTGTGTGTCCCGGTCCAATTACCGAGGAATTCGGGTATGCCGAGACACTTCGCCTGTACCCCCGGTTTCCGGAACTTGATGCTATCGCCGCCCACAATGACTTTGTGGCACTGGGTGCGCTGCGAGCATTGCGGGAACTGGGAGTTTCGGTCGGGTCGGATGTCGGTATCGGAGGGTTTGACAATTTGAATTTCAGCCAACTCTGCGACCCGCCCTTAACGACGGTCAATGTCTGCCTTTCAAGTATCGGGGCCGAGGCCGGGCGCCGCTTGCTTGCTCGTATTCGGAAACCGGATACGCCATGCGGCGTGATCCGAATGCAGCCAGAACTGATCGTCCGCGCCTCTACACGACGCGGAAAGTAACCGGGGGGTTACAAATTTCTTGCTTAGTTGAAATATACTGATTACACGAGTAATCATGGAGTGAGAACTTATGAAAAAAACTGCATTTGTCTCCGGGTCAAGCCGGGGCATCGGGCGTGCTATCGCCGTTGAACTTGCGCGACGCGGATTCGCGGTGGCCATCAATGGCCGGGCTGAATCGGCGGCGTTGTCCCAGACCTTGAACGCGATCGAAGCTGCGGGCGGTCATGGTGTCGCCGTTCCGGGTGATGTGACCCAGCCCGCCAATATTGCTCCGCTTCTCGACCGGGTTGAGGCTGCGCTTGGGCCGATTACGACCCTTGTGGCAAATGCCGGGGCTGGCCCGTTGCGCAGGGCGGACATTCTAGAGGTCGCTCCAGACGGGCTGATGCATTGCCTTACCGCCAATACCGTTGGTCCCTTCTTTTTGGTCCAGGAGTGCGCACGCCGGATGCTCGGGCGGCAAGCGCCCGAGGGGCAGCATACGTCCATTTCCATCATTTCCTCGGCGAACGCGACTGCGGCCTCTCCGAACAAGGCCGACTATTGTATCTCGAAAGCCGGCACCGCGATGATCGCAAAGCTCTTTGCGCAAAAGCTTTCGCCTCATGGCGTCCAAGTGGTCGATATCCGCCCCGGCGTCATCGAAACTGATCTCTCGGCGGCTGTCATCGACGAGTACCGCAGGCGGATCGCCGAAGAAGATCTCGCGCTTTTCCCACGGGTCGGCCAGCCAGAAGATATCGCGAAGGTGGCGGGCTGCATCGCAGATGGCGACCTGCCTTATGTGACCGGATCGGTGATCGCGGTCGATGGCGGACTGTCGGCGGAGCGATTCTGATGTCCACCAACGTACCCGCACCCGCACTGACCGTTTCGGGACGCACCCGTCTGGTCCCCGTGATCGGCCATCCGATTGCACAAGCGAAATCGCCCGCCTTGCTGAGTGCCCGGGCCTGTGAGGCTGGCGCCGACACCCTGTTCTTGCCGATGGATATCCGGCCTGACGGCTTGCGCGCCGCTCTGATTGGGCTGCGCCAACTCGAAAATCTGGCGGGACTGGTGGTCACCATCCCCTTTAAGCCGCTTGTTCTGGACCTTGTCGATGATGCGACACCCGCCGCGCGGCTGGTCGGCGCAGTCAACTTGGTTAAACCCGATGCGCAGGGGCGCTGGATCGGGGATATCATGGACGGAAACGGAATGGTGCGCGGCCTGGCCGCTGCCGGTGTCAATCTGACCGGTGCGTCGGTGCAGATTATCGGCGGCGGAGGTGCTGGCGCGGCTGTCGCGCAGGCCATAGCAGCAGCGGGCGCCTCAGAGATCGCAATCGCCGACACAGTGGCTGAAAAGGCCGAAATCCTTGCCGCGCGTCTTGCTGCGGCATTTCCCGAAATTCGCATCCGCACTGGCCACGACGGGCTTGCGACAGCCGGGATCGTGGTGAACGCCTCGCCTGTCGGGATGAACGGAACTGGGGGCACGCCCTTCGACACCGACAGGCTTCATTCAGGCCAGATCGTGGCCGAAATGGTCATGGAGCCCGCAGAAACGCCGCTCTTGGCGGCCGCGCGCCGGATTGGCTGCAAGACAGTTCCAGGTCTCGCGACACTAGAAGGGCAGGCAGGCGCCATCATTGAGTTTCTTGACCTCGCGCCCGCTGCGGCACCCGCAACAGCGGACCCGAAAACCAAAACTAAAATGGACTAAACAGGAGGAGAGACTAATGAATATGATGTATAAACTGAGCGCGGCCTCTGCGATCGCGATCTTGGGCAGCCTCGGCGCTGCGCAAGCCTTGGAATTGACTGCGGCCCATGTGAACCCGCCCGGTGAACCTTCGAACGTTGCTTTCGCGAAGCTGGCGGAAATCCTGTCCGAAAGCACCACCGGAATCGAACTGACCGTCTTTCCGCAGGGTCAGGTCGGTGGCGAGAAAGACGCGATCGAACAGGTGCAGATCGGCGCGTTGAGCATGACAACCACGGCCAACGCAAACCTTTCGGCCTTTGCTCCCAGCGCTGGGATTTACGACATTCCCTTCCTGTTCCGCGATGCTGACACGCATCCCTGGATCGTGACCGATGGGCCAATTGGTGCAGAGATCGAAGAGAAGATCGAAGCAGAGGCCAATGTCGAGATCCTCGGCTGGTGGTCCGCCGGAATGCGTCATGTCTTTACCCGCGAGAGCCCGGTGGAAAGCCTGGATGACCTCAAGGACCTCAAGGTGCGTGTGATCGGCAGCCCGGTCTATATCGACACCTTCAACGCCCTCGGCGCCAAGGCCACACCGATGCCCTATGGCGAGGTCTACACCGGCCTTGCAACCGGGGCGATCGACGGGGCCGAGAACGACAGTTCAGGTTACCGGAACGTGAAGTTCTTCGAGCAGGCTCCGTATTATTCGCTGACCGGGCACTTCTTTCTCTACAAGCCGGTTATTGCGAACAAGGATGCCTTGGCGGCTCTCAGCCCTGAGCAACGAGCGGAGTTCGATGCCGCTTTTGCTGAGGTCACCGCCATGCAGCGCGAACTGTTTCGGACGAACTTCGAGACTGATCTCGCCTGGCTGAAAGAGAACGGTGTGACCGTGGTAGAGCCTGATCGCGATGCCTTTATCGAGGCGGTTCAGCCGGTCGTCGACAAATACTCCGAGATATACGGCGTAGATCTTGTTCAGCGGATTCTGGACGCGGAATAAGACCCTGCCGGGACCGGCTCCTTCCTCGGTCCCGGCCTCTTCGGAGGAGCGGATAAATGCGCAATCTGTACAAGAAGTTCGACGACCTCGTGTTCCATTTCGAAGGCGCGATTTTGTTCCTGACCCTGACCTCACTGGTGGCGATCCTCAGCCTTCAGGTCCTTTTCAGGTTCTTTCTCAACCAACCGCTGGATTTCACCGAAGAGATCGCGCGCCTTCTGTTCGCTTGGTTGATCTTCATCGGTGCCGCCCGCGCGATGCGGGTTTCACAGCATTTCGTGGTCGATGTCGTATATCTGGCGCTGCCAAGCAAGCTGCGCAACCCGATTGGCTATTTGGTCGACGCGGTGACCATTGGCTTTCTCGCAATGCTGTTCTGGATTGGCTTGACGGCTTCGATCAAGGGCGCGGGGCAGATCCTACCGGTGATGCAAATCAGCGCGTCTGCCCAGACTTCGGCGCTTCCAGTTGGAATGGTCCTCATGCTGATCCATGCGATCGGATTTCCGCTTCGGCGTGCCCATGTGGGCGATCGTGAATTCGACAGCTTTGCCGAGGAGGGCGCGGCGTGATCACTTATGTTCTGCTTGGCGTTTTCTGTCTTTTTCTTCTGCGAGCGCCGATTTTTGTCGCCCTTGGTGCGCCGGCGGTTGCCTATCTCCACTTCAAGGGCGTGCCTTTTGCCCTGGCCCCGCAACGCATGCTGGGCACAGTGAACGAGTCAATCCTTCTGGCCATTCCGATGTTCCTTCTGGCCGGACGGCTGATGAACCTCTATGGCGCAACCGAACGGATCTTTGACTTTGCACAGGCGGTGATCGGTTGGATCCGGGGCGGGCTGGGATATGTCTCGGTCGTCGCTTCGATGATCTTTTCCGCGATGTCAGGCTCTGCCGCCGCCGATGCCGTCGGCGTTGGCACGATCACGGTCAAGGCCATGCGAGCCCGCGGCTATGATCCCAGTTTCGCCGCGGCGGTGACGCTTGGTTCCGCGACACTCTCGCCGGTCATCCCTCCGTCGATCATCATGATCATCTATGGTGCCGCTGCAAATGTGTCGATCGGCAAGATGTTCCTCGGTGGAATCGGGCCGGGCCTGCTGATGGGGGTCGCCATGATGGCGCTTGTCTCTTTTATCAGCTGGCGGCGCAGCTATCCGAAAGGCGATCCTTTCTCGCTGCGGCTTGTGACGCGGACATTCTGGCGGGCGTCTTTGGTCTTGATGACCCCTGTCATCATCATCGGCGGGATCTTTTCGGGCATCCTGACCCCTACCGAAGCCTCTGTAACCGCCGTGGTCTATGTGGTCTTCCTTGGTGTCGTCTATCGCATGATCACGTTCCGCGAATTGTACAGCGCCGTGGTCGGAACGGCGACAGCGGTTGGCGCGCTTATGCTGGTAGTTTCGGTGTCGGGTCTCGATGCGTGGGTGATCGCGCGCGAACAGGTCCCGTTGGCGCTGGCGTCGAACATGACGGATTTGGTCTCTAGCCCGACAATGGTCATGATCCTGATCCTGCTCCTGGTGCTGATCCTGGGGTTCTTCATGGATGCCACACCGGTGATCCTGATGCTGGTGCCTGCAATTGCACCGCTGGTAAACGCTTATGGCATCGATCCGCTTCACCTAGGGGTCCTGTTCTGCATCGTTTGCGTGATCGGCTTGATAACGCCACCTGTGGGAGTGGCCCTATACGGGGTCGCAATGGTGTCCAAACTGCCCATAGAACGGGTTTTCTGGGCGACACTGCCGTTCTTTGCGATGTTGATAGTATTGATCGGTCTGATGATTGCCGTGCCGGGAATTATTACGTTTCTGCCGTCTGTCTTCATCGACGGATGACGAGCAAACCGCGCTTCAGCTTTGTTGCAAAGTTCCGGCGGGCGGTGTCCATCCGGCTTGGTGATCTGCCCGATGCTGGTCTCTCATTATTAACGGGAGTGTGCAGGTTGGATTGGGTGATCCGGTTACTCGCCTGTCGCTAGCGCGACGGGCGCGGAGCCCTCGAACTTCTCAATCATTTCGGCGCGCTTGCTGCGGTGTCCGGCTGCCTAGCGATCAGTGTGGTCTGACCGTGATGAAATCATAGCGCCAAAAGGCCAGCTTGCGCCGTGCATCGTCTAGGCTGCCGAATTTCTCCTCGTTCAAAAACTCGTCGCGCAGGCTTCCGTTGAAGCTTTGGATGAAGGCGTTTTTCTAGGGTTTGCCCGGAACAATGTAGCACTAGGGCACCCTGTTCGCATCGGTCCATTTCAGGATCATCCGACTGGTGAACTCGGTCCCATAACCTGTCGGGAATTTGCGTTGCCGACAGGTTATGGCCGCGCGCGCAGCCTCCACATCGCTCGGCGCGTGGTCTTAACCGGTTCTCTGGTCTCAACAGTGGTTCTCCAGAACTGAACCGCACCGGGTTTGCGGTCGCAGTCCAGTAACCTCGCCTGATAGAAGTCGTAAAGGTCCAACGACTGCGTAATCGCTAAGATATGCTCGTCTCGACAGATGAGTGGCAACGCACATTGCAGAACGATGCCAACACGTCCGGGTCCCGTTCGCCAGACGCGATGGCGCGGATGACCCGCATGCCAGTCGCACCGGTAATGTCCGAGACGACATGACGTAGCTGGAGGTTCATCACATCAGCGCCTTTTACATGTGCTGAATATGGACGGCGGCGTATTCGACCAGCCTTTCACGCTGCCGCATATAGGCGCGCAGGGTGGCGATCTCGGCCTCAGGCCGGAAACTGCCACGCCACAGGCTATAGGAGTGCAACTGGCGCAGCCATACAGCGTCGCTGATATCGGTTTTGCGGCCTGGACCATTCTTGGCATCGCGCGTGCTCACGAGGATCACGTAGAACCCGTGCTGCTCGAGAATCTAGAAGGCCGGTATCCAGTGGACGCCGGTCGATACTAACGCGACGCTGGAAACGCCGCAGGAACGGAACCACTCCGCCAGAACATGCAGATCGGATGTGAACGTGCCGAACGGGCGCACAGGGGGGCAGTGCTGCCGGAGTTCACCGCGGCCAATTGCAACGTCGATCCAATATCGATGGCCGCTGCGGCAAGAATGCCCAACTTCAAGTCCGGGTGGTCGCCGGTCCTGAGTTTTGAAATAGCATCTCCTCCGTTCAAGGCGAAGGGCGTGGTCATGCAAGTCCGTCATCTCCCTAACCGGGATCGCCGCGATGGCGGCGTCACCATTCTCAAATGCGCATCAGCCCATGTGCCAAAGTTTTTTTTACGGGCTCAGACCCTCCAAAAAGCGATCGGCAACTGCCCTTCAAGCGTCGAGGATAGCACATGCTGTTTCTACCGCGCGCAAGCGGGCCACGACACGGGGCGGTTTTTTGGCACATCCCACTCCTCCCAGAGTATTCGGTTCTCCTTCTGCAACTCCGCGATCTCGCGTTCGAGATCTGACTGGATCTTCGGTTTCTCAGGGTTGCGCCGAACCTGCTGGATCCAGCGGTTCAGCTTCGAGAAGCCGATCCCACGGTCAGACGCTAGCTGCATACGCGGCAGCCCGCTGATCAAAGCTACCCGCACTGCTTCCGCATGGAATTCCTCGGTTGGTCGTGATGCCATCTGTTTTCTCATTTGTGGCACGATACGTGGTCAAAAGAGCGGCACAAATCCGCGGCAGGTCCGGGTGCCCGTGGGCAAGTACACCGACCCGACAGCGCTCGAGATCGTGAAAGCGGTGTTCTTCGGGATCCTGAACTTGTCTGGCTGCGGGGAATAGGAAGTGCCAATCCAGCCGCGCAATTTTGTTTGGGAAACACTGCTGGAAGGTTACAACAACGCCGCTTACAGTACCCATGGCGGGTTCGAGCGCGCCCTCTGGTGGTGGCAGAGAGGCGGATTGACTTGGCGGGATTGATAAAGGCCGCTTCGCCCGCTAATCGGGCGCAATTCTATGCCGATACCGAGGCAAGGAAAATTGAGAAACCCTTTACCTTTTACGACAGGGATTAGGCATGAGCCATAGTCAAAGCAAACCGCAAATCACTCCGGCCGCCGCGCGACAGATCGTTGACGTGGCTCTGGCCCACGCGGTGAGAAACGGGTGGGAGGTGGCAGTGGCAGTCGTCGACCCCTATGGCTACCTCGTCGCATTTGGGCGTACCGATCATGTCGCCCCGCCGATTGGGGAGTTCGCATTGGACAAGGCCTATACTGCCGGCACTCTGCGAAAATCGACCAAGGCGTTAGGCGAGCGGATGATCTCCAGTCCGACCCTTTCCTTGGGCCTATCGACGCGCGAGCGGTTGCTTGCCTGGGGCGGCGGCGTGGCGATCTTCGAGGATGGGGCCTGCATCGGCGGCCTCGGTGTATCGGGCGCTCAGGAACATGAGGATATTTCCTGCGCCGAGGAGGCGATACGGAGGCTTGGCCTGATACCGGGGTGAGGCTCAGGGATCGACGCAGACCAGACGCATAATGGTCTCTATGTTGAAGGCGAGGCGCTCTTCGAGTGCCTCGGGAGTCATCAGGTCGCGCTTGAAGACGATGGAACCCGTAAAGCGGTTGGTCAGGTAATAATAGCCAATAGCCGCGATGGTGATGTTCAGTTGTACCGGGTCTATGCCGGTGCGAAAGACCCCCTCTGTCACCCCGCGCTCCAGTAGTTCGCCAACCATACCGACGAACCGCTTGAAGAGTTCGTCCACCTTCTCTGAGTTCTTAAGATGGCGGGCCTTATGCAGGTTCTCGCTGTTCACAAGGGTGATGAATTCCGGGTTCTTCAGATAATAGTCCCACGTGAACCGGATCAGTTTTTCCAGCGCCTCTCGGGCGGGCAAGTGTTCCAGTTCCAGATTGTGCTCGGCGGTTCGGATGTCGGTGTAGGCTTCTTCAAGAACGATGCGGAAGAGATCGTCCTTGTTGCCAAAATAATGATAGATCATTCGTTTGTTGGCTTCTGCCCGGTCGGCGATCTCGTCAACCCGGGCACCGGCAAGGCCGCTTGTCGCGAAATCCTTCTTGGCGGCTGCCAGAATGCGCGCGCGGGTCGCGTCTGCATCGCGGGTCTTCTTTGTGTTGCTTGCCGCCATTTGCTCACTTCGCACCGAATTGTTTTTCAGGCCACTACCCTGATTTGCCGCCCCCAGTCAAAATTTTCCGCCTTGGACGCGCCGCCGAACCTTCCAAAACATTTTTAGGGGGCTTGACGATTCGGTCAATAGGGAAGTAACCAGTTAGTGCGTTATGTGCTGCGCTACCGGGAGGATCGGGTGGCAGTGGCCCGGCCAGTTCCGGGCAATGGCACGCATGTCTGCATTACGGCCGGGTGCCGTCGAGGGAGGAAGATCATGTCCACTTTTATCAAGGATTTCATAGAGAAAGAGAAGATTAACCGACGGAACTTTCTGTTCGCGTCAGCCTATGGTCTCGGCGGGGCCGCAACTCTTGGGGCGTTCGGGCCGAGCATGGCGCGTGCGGCGCTGACCGACCCGACAATCGCCTGGTCCTACCGCAATCGGACCAACCCATACTGGAACGAAATCGTCTCTGGCGGCGAGGCATTTGTTGAGACCTTGGGTATGTCCAAAGACGCGCTGATCCACCTGATCAACGAGGGATCGTCGGAGAAGTCGCTGGCCGACATGAAGGCGCTTCTGGCGAAGACCGGGGGCAACCTGGCGCTGGCCATCGACACTAACGACGCGCCAAATGCGCGACCGGTCGTCGAAGCCGTCGCCGAGGCGGGTGCCTATGTTTCGACGCTGTGGAACAAGACAGACGACATGCATCCCTGGGACTTCGGCGACAATTACGTCAGCCACATGAGCTGGTCCGACGAGGGACCGGCCGAGCAGACTGCAAGAATTCTGCTGGAAGCCATGGGCGGAAAGGGCGGCGTGGTTCATCTTGGCGGTATCGCGTCGAACAACCCAGCCATCGAGCGCCTGAACGGTCTGAAGAACGCATTGAAGGACTACCCGGACGTCGAATTGCTCGCAGCGGAGCCCGCCGACTGGGACACTCAGAAAGCCAATCAGGTCATGTCGGCCTTCCTCACCCGGTACGGCGACGAGATCACGGGCGTGCATTGCGCCAACGACACCATTGCCTACGGTGTGCTCGAAGCTTTGCGCGCCGAAGGTATCGATGACATGCCTATCGTGTCCTACGATGGCAACCCGCAAGCGGTGCAGCTGGTGGCGGATCGCAAGATTCTCGCCACCGTCTTCACCAACCCGCACTGGGGCGGCGGTATCACGGCGTCGCTGGCCTATCACGCGGCAATCGGCACCTTCAAACCGTCGGAAGAGCCCCACGAACATCGCGAGTTCTATGGGCCAACCATTATGGTGCAGCCGGAGGATGCGTTGGAATTCAAAGCCAACTATCTCGACAGCGTGCCGACCTACGACTGGACGGACTATTGGGGCCCGTCCAACGGACCCATCGTCTACAAATAAACGAAAACGACTGAGCCAGCCGGAGAGTGTATTCGGCTGGCCTTTTCTGTCAGGCCCGCGCCTTTCGCGCGCGCCTGTCCGCTTGGGGAGGAAAGCACCTTGGCCATTACAGGAACGACGAGAAAGACAAGCGCCGGCATCGGGCGGGAGACGCTGGTAAGATGGGCGCCGCTACTGGTGCTGCTGGTGCTCTGTGCTTTCTTCGCGCTGATGGAGCCACGTTTCCTGTCGACCCGCAATTTTGCACGTATCCTGATCGCGGCGTCGCCGGCATTGATGGTGGCCATCGGGGTGACCTTCATTATCATCATGGGATCGATTGACTTGTCGATGGAGGGGACGGTCTCGGTCAGTGCCGTGGCATTCGCCTTTTGCTTTCTGTGGCTGGGCGGCACTCTTGCGAGTTGGGCCTGGCTGGCGATCCCCATCGCGATGCTGGTCGGGGCGGCGCTCGGGTTCATAAACGGGCTGATCCACGTCAAGTTGAAGATTCCGTCCTTCATGGCGTCTCTCGCAATGGGGTTCGTGGGTACAGGGCTTGCCATGGTGTTGACCGGCGGTGATCGGATCCGCATCGAGGATGAACTTTTCCGCGCGCTGCTCACCGAACGCATCCTGAACTTTCCGCTCATGGTCTATGTGGCTGGGATCTTTCTGTTGATCGCTTGGTTCATCCAGACCCGCACGACGCTCGGCCGCAACTTTTACGCGGTTGGCGGCGGAGAGGATTTGGCAATAGCGTCAGGGCTGAACGTCAATCGGGTGCGGATCATGGGTTTTACCCTCGCGGGGGTGTTCTTCGCGGTGGGGGCGCTGCTGGCAGTGGGGCGCATCGGTATCGCCGAGACCGCGACCGGCAACAATTTCATGTTTCTATCAATCACTGCGGTTGTCGTCGGCGGTACGGCGCTCTGGGGCGGGATCGGTGGCGTCTGGAATACTCTGGTCGGCGTGCTGATCGTCTTCGTTATCGGCAATGGCATGGTGGTGATCGGGCTACCTGGCTATGTGCAGGATGCGGTGTTGGGCCTTCTCGTGATCCTCGCCGTGATCCTTTCGACCGACCGCAAATCCATCAGCTTCGTGAAATAAGGGGCAGGTCGATGTACAAGCTCGAAAAAGTCGACAAGAAATTTCCCGGCGTCCATGCGCTCAAGGCCGTGGACTTCACCATCGGACGAGGTGAGATCGTTGGCCTCGTAGGCGAAAACGGCGCTGGAAAGTCTACACTGATGAAGGTGATATACGGTGCCTACCAACCGGATGGCGGCACGATCACCATCGACGGCAAGACGGTCCGCTTCCAGAACCCGCGGCAGGCGATGGATTACGGCATCGGCATGGTGTTCCAGGGTATCCGTCCGCTGTCGCCGCTCTGACGAGCGGAACCCTCGGCTGATAGTGTCCACCA
>NZ_FZON01000022.1 GCF_900188425.1 Antarctobacter heliothermus | reverse complement strand
TCCGCACCCATCATACGAAACCCTGCAATTTCCTGCTACAGTTTTACCGGGATCACCAAACAAATTCAGATGCTTGCGACTTGTTCAGGACGAACCACTTACCCACCCATGCGGCGGAGGTTCTTGTATTTGGTCGCGATTATGGACTGACACACGCGCTGGGTGCGCGTCTGGCGGATATCTAATACGTTGGAAGCCGACTTCTGCGTCGATGCGCTGAACGAAGCGATCCACAAGGTCGGCTTACCGTTATTTGTGGTAGTGCGGACGAAGCCGGCATAGAGCCAATGTCGGTTTCGAAGACGCGTGGGGAGGCCTTGTATCAGGTGACCTCCCCCGCATTTTTCTTTGCAAGATGGGGCGCCACGCTTCATGGCGCCCCCGTATTCAATGCGCTTGTGCACCCCGGCCAATCTGGAACGTCATTTTCGGGGCGCAGCCACTGCCAGCGACAAAAGAGGTCCAGGGCGCGCGGTTATCGCCACGATCCATCGACAGGCAGTAGCCCCTGCCATGTCCGGTGTCCCAGTTGCCCGGTGTCAGGTGCTTGAACCCGGTATTGGGCGCGCCCTTGTCGTACTGGTGAATCTGCACCTTGTTTGTCCAGAGCGCATCCTGGCCGGAGGCGGAAACGACAACCTTGCTGATGGTATCCCGGTTGGGCAGGGCAATCTGCGGAGAGCGATACACGATTTTGTTGCCCCGGCTGCAGGTGGTTGAGGGCTGCATGATCTTGTTGCCTGCATATGTTTTGCCGGACGAGGTGTGAAACGTCACGCGGAGCGCGTCTTTGGAGCCGGTGTTCTCCATCGCGGGATTGTAGCAATCCATGATGACCTCATAGGCGCGGTAATTGTGAGTCAGGGGGGCCGCGTTGGCGGTCTGGACCCCGGCCAATGTCGTTGCGATCAGAAGGGCGGCGGAAGTGATCTTTGTGAAAGTGTTGGTCATGTCGTGTCCTTGCTTGGTTTGCTCTGTGTTTGCAGAACCCTGCGTCCTGCTGATGAACCCGTTTTAGACAGGCCCGCGCAGACGCGCTGTGAACGGGTTCACAGGCTGGCAAAGTGTGTGAAAAGATCGGACTCTGGCAGATGGCCAAAGCCCTTGAGACGCTGAAACAGCGCAAAGCGGATAATCCAGGTTGCAAGCGCATGTTTGGGGGCGGTCTATGGCTTCCGACGCGGGCCTCGCGCGGGTCCATCCCGCACGGCCGACTTTCGAGCCACCCTCACAGATCGAAGAAGGGTTTCACAGCTTCAGTCCATCTGCCCCAACGCGCGCAGCGCTTGGAGGTCCAGGATCGTGATCAGACCGTTTTTGATCGACAGCACCTCGTCATAGCTCAGGGCCGACAGTCGTTTGTTGATGGCTTCGCGGGTAGCGCCCAACATGTTTGCCAGTTCCGTCTGCGAGAACTTGCGCCCGAACACGGCGGTATTCCCCGACACCACAGCATGCACCATGGTCAGCTCAAAGAGCTTGGCCGCCAGCCGCGCGCCCATGTCATGAAAGGCAAATCCCCTGAGGTCTTCGGTATTGCGGCGCAGCCGATCGCAGAGCAGGACAATCAGGTGGCGCATCAGGGCGGGGTCATCCTCGAGCACCTTGTCAAAGGCGGATTGCCGCAACAAAAGCAGGCGCGCGGGTTCCAATACGGTGGTGTTGGCGGATCGCTCCGCCCCGTCCAACAGGGCAATTTCACCAAAGGCATCGCCCGGTTCGATCAATGTCAGCGTCAGCTCGCGCCCCTCGGCATTGTTGATCCAGGTGCGCACCAGACCCGATATCAAAATCCGCAGCCCGTCGGGTGGATCGCCTGCCGAAAAGATGTCCCGGCCCTTGGGCAGGGTCTCGATATGGCTCAATTGTGCAAGGCGTTTCAGGCTGTCCTCTTGCGCCTCTGTGAAAAGGTAGCATTGCCGGATCAGCTTGATCGTGTCGTCTGTCTGATCACTCATGTCTCACCCTGTTCTATGGAAGGATCCGGGATCGATCGCACCCAGAGGGATATCGCGGCGTCACGGCCCCTGAGTTTGACGGGTCCGACGGGCCGAAGGTCAAAATCCGCGACCGTCCCCGCTGCCGTGACCAGATCATCAGAGACAACCAGGTCTGCCCCCAGTGTCTTGGCCACCTCCTGCAATCGGCTTGTCACGTTAACCACGTCTCCGACAAAGGTGACATGGCCTTGTCGGGCGCCGCCCAGAACCGCCGCTGTCACCTGCCCGAAATGCGCGGTGACGCGGATGTCGACCGGGGGTTGGCCCTCTGATCCCAGGTCCGTGTTCATGTCCGCCACGCTAGCGAACAACGCCTCGGCGCAGCGCAGCGCGTTGGCAGCATCGCGCGGCAAGGGTTTGGGCAGGCCAAAGCAGATCATCGCGCCATCCCCGGCATATTGTTCCACCAGACCGGAATGGGCCGTGGCCGCGCGTTCGACAATATTGTGAAACCGGCGCAAGAACACGGCTGTCGCCGCATGACCCAGAGCGGCGCTGCGGTTCGTGAAATGCGCCACATCCACAAACAGGATCGCAGCCGCCTGTTCGCTGCCATCAAAGGCGGGTTGGGCGGAGGCGGCCAGCACCTCCTTGAGCAAGGGCGATTGATATTGCGCAAGGTTCATGGCCGCGCGTCGTTGCAGCATCAGCCGCGCCGCCCCGCCGCACAACGTTGCTGTCAACAGGGTGGCCAACAGGGTGGCCCCATCCAGCCAAAACCCCTGCACAAAGGCAAACTGCAACCCACCCAGCGCGCCACCCCACAGGGCAAGGGTCGTGATCACAGCGAGGGCGGGCACCCTGCGTGAGGCGCAGACCACGCCCAGTCCCGCAACAAAAAGCGCAATCAGCACATCCAGACCCCAGGTCAGGTCATCGCGGCGCAGGCTGCGCCCCTCGATCAGGTTCGCGGCGAGACTTGCCAGAACCTCGACCCCCGGCATGTCGCGGGCAAAGGGCGTGGCAAAGCGGTCGCCATAGCCCAGGGCCGAGGCGCCGATAAACACAACGCGCCCGGCCAGATCCGCCTGCGCCGCCTCGACCATGGAAAAGGTCGGTATCGTGCCCTCAGGTCCGTAAAAATTGATGGCAGCCTCATTGTTGGCCGTCAGCACCGTGGTGCGGTCGCCCAGGCGCAGGCTTTGCCCCCAGTGGGCGACAACATCCGTCTCTCCGGCAACCCGCAGGGCCTGCAGGGGTAACACGGGCAAAATCAGCCCCGGACCGGCCTGCACAAACAGCGGAATGCGCCGCAGGGCGCCATCGGCTTCGGGCTGGACATTGACATGGGCCAGCCAGGCCTGCGTTCCTAACCGAGCCAGTGGTGCCAGCATGGTTCGAGGGCGCCCTTGCGGCGCGCCGATGACTAGCGGCAGCGCGCTGCGCGCCAGATCGGCTTGCAGATCGCCGTTCAGATCCCTGTCCACGCCGGCCGGGTCTTCGCCCAAAAGCGAGATCGCCAGAACACTCTGGGGGTTTTCCGTCAGGACCTGTTCCAAAGCAGCATCCCCCTGGCCCTGACCAACCAGCAGCAGATCAAACGCCACGGACCGCGCCCCGGCGGCATGGGCCGCGCGCAACCCTGTGGCCAGGGCGTCACGCGGCGGCGGAAAGGCATTGAGAGCCGTCAGCGAGGCATCGTCGATTGCCAGGATCGCCACGCTTGTCGGGGCAGGCAACGGCCCCCGCAGCAAAAACCGGGCATCCAGAAGGCGCCCTTCAACACCGGACATCACGCCACCGCCATCGCTGGGCCGCCAGAGCGCAAAGAGCGCGGACAGCGCAAGCGCCAGTAGAAAAGCGATCCGCAGCGGGGTCATTGACCCTCTGGGAACAGGCGGGCCTCCTGCTGGGCTATGCGGTTCCGGCCCCAATCTTCGACCGGGCCGAGCCCATCTGAGACAGAGACTTCGACCCCTTGCCCCGCGTCCAGCACGGCCTCTGTCGGGCCATCCGCCGGGGCCTCGGCCACCGGGGTCACCACAACCTGTCCCTCGCGCACGAAAACCGCTGTCGCCTCGGCTGTGGCCTCAATCGTCCAGACCGTAGAGCGCACGGAGGCCACCGCCGACGGCGTGCGCACCTCGAACCGCGCGCCGCCGAACAAAGGCCGCGCAAAGCGGGCGATCCCCGTGGACAGGGACGCCCCCCAACCTGTCGCCCCCTGATCCACATCGACCAGAACGACCACAGAGGACGGCCCAACGGTGATCCTAAGGTCGTCTGGGCAGACCAGCGTGACAAGCCCGCGCTCGGCGGTTTCAATGCGGTCCTGAATTGCGACTTGCGCCAAGGGTTCAAGGCTGCGCCGGACCTCGCCGGTGACGGCCTCAGCCTGTCCCAGAACCGTTTCAACCGAACAGGTCACAGAGGTCTGAGCCGCAGCGCCAGAGGCCATTGGCCCCAGAAGGGCGATCGTCAAAAACAGCTTTGTGAAATGCATGATCTGATCCTTTGGTTGACGGAATGCGACGGAGGATCACCCACGGTGTTTCAGATCCCAATTTTGGCACCCTAGACCGGGCACCTCCAGAAATGAAGCACGCGTCCTGACATACGCCAATCTGTCGAACAGGGACGGTTTTATCCCCCAAAGAGGTCGGTGCAACACGTCTGTCTTGGGTCGCTTGGCCCCGACCGATGGGATCGGGGCCAAGCGCATTTTGCCTTGTTCAGTCAGCAGTCTTACATCGCCGCCAGGAACTTCATCGAGACCCAACCTGAATGGCCGTTTTTCAACTGGATCTTCCCCCAGCCGTGGGATTTCTTCACAACCTCTACCGGATACCCCTCGGGCAAAACGGCGATCCTTCCGTAGCTCTTGCCGGGGCCCGTGCGCATGTTGAGGTGGCCGCCATAGGCCCATGTGCCCGAGACTTTGTAGGTCTCCGCATAGTCATCGGGCGTGCCGGGATAGGTCTGTGTTTTGGGCGTTGTGGCATAAGACAGCTTGGCACCATTTTCGATGACTTCGAGGCAATCCCCGCGGCCGTCCTGGATCAGCCAGGGATGCCCTTCGTAGGTCTGGATTTCGACCGACTGTCCCGGTGCCAGGGTCGCGTATTCCTTCACGTCGCCATGGAAATCCAACCATGAGATGACGCGGTAGGTGCTGGTGTGATTGACAAAGTTGAAGGTGAGCTGGTCTTGCGAGTGCCGTGAGCTGGCCTTGCCCCAGAGATGGCAGCTGCTGTCGGCGTGGTGGCTAGTGAGCGCGAATTCGGAGTAGTAGGGGTCCAGCGAGATGGACAAGGCCGAGGCGTTGGAGGCGGTCAGCGCGGCGGTCAGGGCGAGGGCGATGGAAGCGATTTGCGTTTTCATGACTGGGGTCCTTTTGGTTCGGTTTGATCAGTGCGGTGTTGCAGTGTTGATGACCCGGTTATGACGGCGCGGTCGCAGACGCGCTGTGAACGCGTTCACAGGTTCATACGGTTTTTGCGCGCCTCGCGGGTTTTCAGGCGCAAACACCTGGACCCTTGAGGCCCGAGGCTGAACCGCGTGACAGGTTGAGCGGCCCCCGCGTGCGGAAATCCGCTGCGTATATGGCGCGTCCGGGCAGCGTGATCTTTGCCCATCGTGAGAGGCGGTGCTGTCGGGATCTGTCCCAACAACATGGCCCACACCGCAACCCGCCCCTTCTGTCTCGGTACACTTTGGCACGACGATCCTGTGCGCCGCAGAGCAACAGAGGGAGGGCAGCAGCCCTTGCCACGTCAGGGGCATGATTTTCGCCCCTAGCGCGGAAGACCTCAGATAGCGCCGGAAAAGTCTCTGCCGTCGCTTTGGCTCCCTTTGGACGTGTCACCCTGCCTGCGCGACAAAGGTGCTGACAACGGGTGCGGGCAGGGCTGGATCTGTCCCTGCCGCTTGTCGTGCGGAGGGCTGCGGCCCTTTTTTGCACCCCCTGTGAACGCGTTCACAGCGCGGGTCGGTGGGGCGGGGCATGTTGGGGTCACCGCTCGAGAGAGCACAGAACACTCAACCCAAAGGACCAGACCAATGACCCGTTTCACCAAAGCCATCTCCGCCACTCTCGCCGCAGCAACGATCCTGAGCAGCACCATGGTTCAGGCCGATCTGCAAAGACCCGACGGATCCTCGACGCTCTACTTTGCCCAGATCGATTGCCATACCTCCAGCCTCGATCACACCGGCACCAAGAGCAATGTCCAGGTCAAGTTCGTCAGCGTCGACGGCGACCCCGCCGGCACCGCCACCCTGTCGGTCACCGACATCGAAGCCGAAACCATGAAGATCAACCCCAACATCAACCCGCTCAGCTCGGCGCTTGGCAGTTTCGACTATCCCCGCTGCGGTGTCTTTGCCGATGCGGTCTACTTCTCGGACACGTTCGAGCCCTTTGACCTCAAGCACATCGACATCACGATCGGCGGCGACGATGCCTTCTGGATGGATGAAATCCGGGTCTACCGCCGCGACTTTGCCAACGATCGGTTCAAGGACAACCTGATCGGCCACTGGGGACGCGACAACGGCAACGGCTGGTGCCTGTCCACCGATGCAAACGACATCAACGGCTCCTTCAAGGATCGGTCCACCAGCTCGGGCTGTGTCACCGCGTTCCGCTTTCAGGTCGAAGACGAAAAGGTCTTCAAGGTCCGCTGAGCCAAGTCCCGCCGGCAATGGTTGTGCCGGTTACGCCTGCGCGCTCAAGGAGCGCGCAGGCGATTTGGCGTTGGATGGTTGATCAAGGTGCGGAGCGGGGTCAATCCATTCGATCCTAGACGTCGCCGAAGGTTTCCCGCACCTGCGCCCAGGCCTTGGACAGGTGGTCGCGCAGGCGGGCCTCGGCCGCATCGGGGTCGCGCATCAGGATGGCGTCGTAAATCGCCTTGTGCGCCCCGAGGTTGGTGCGGTTGCGCTCTGGCAGACGGGGCATCTGTGACCATTGCGGGGCCAACCACGTTGTATAGGCGCGGTGGATCGCCGGCAGAACCGGGTTCTGTGGAATTTGGTACAACACACCGTGAAAGGCGTTGTCGGTTCGGTAGAATTCTTCGCTGTCCTCAACTGCGGCGGCGTTCGCCTCCAGCGCCTCTTTCAGCGCGGCAATGTCGTCGCGGGTGGCCAATTGCGCCGCCTGTCGGGCCAGTGCCGCCTCAACCATGATGCGGGTGTCAAAGAGGTTCCTGACCCCGCCCGGTTCGGACAGCAGATGTGTGACGATGCTGCCTACCGCGTCAATGGCGGCATCAAATCCGGGTTTGCGGACCACCGGCCGATGGCGCGGCAGCGCCTCGATCAGACCGCGCGATGACAGGGTGCGCACCGCCTCGCGCACGACAGTGCGCGAGATGCCGTATTCCTCCATCAGGTCGCGCTCAGGGGGAAGCGGCTGGCCGTCGGGCAAATCGCCGAGGCGGATACGTTCCGCGATGCTGTGCACCACCTGATCTGCGGCCCGTCCAGAATCGTCGTGCTGTGCCATGCTTGGGTCCTGTGTTTGCCCGGAAAACCAGGTTTCCTAATTGGACCAGCTTTGGCGGAGAAGTCAATTTGGTCAGTTTTGGTATGACTAAACGTGGAAAGTTCAGCGATGTATGTTGACATATTGCCGATTTGTGGCGCAGATACGGTAAACTTGGTACGATCAAAATGCCCGGGATGCCTGACATGACCCATGCCCCTACCGCCGACCGCATTGCACGCGTCACTGTGCGTCTGTTCGACGTGCCGCTGGCCGAGGTGCTAAGCGACGCAAAACACGGCGATCATACACATTTTGAACTGATCACCGCCACCGTCACGCTGGACGATGGCAGTCAGGGCACCGGCTACACCTATACCGGCGGCAAGGGCGGGCGGGCGATTGCCGCGATGATCGAACATGATCTTGCGCCATTTCTGGTCGGCAAACCGGCGGGCGATGTCGAGGCGCTGTACGACGCGATGCAATGGCACGTCCATTACGTCGCACGGGGCGGCATCGCGTCGTTTGCGATCTCGGCGGTGGACATCGCGCTGTGGGATCTGCGCGGCAAACGCACGGGCCAGCCGCTGTGGCAGATGGCAGGCGGGGCAGGGGACCGCTGTCAGGCCTATGCGGGCGGGATCGACCTGAACTTTCCCCTGCCAAAGCTGCTGGACAGCATTCGGGGCTACCTGGATCGTGGCTTTGACGCGGTAAAGATCAAGGTGGGGCAGCCGACGCTGGCTGAGGACGTGGAACGGGTCAAGGCCGTGCGCGAGTTGATCGGCCCGGACGCGCGTTTCATGGTGGATGCCAATTACTCGATGGAAGAGGCGCAGGCGATCGACGCCGCCCGCGCCTTTGCCCCCTATGACCTGACGTGGTTCGAGGAACCGATCATTCCCGACAACTACAAGGGCTATGGCCGCATCGCAGAGGCCACCGGCATGCCGCTGGCCATGGGCGAGAACCTGCACACGATCCATGAATTCGAATACGCGGTCGCGGATTCCCGGCTGAGTTTCCTGCAACCGGATGCGTCCAACTGTGGTGGCATCACCGGCTGGTTGCAGGTGGCGGCCTTGGGCCGTGCGCATGGCATTCCGGTGTGCAGCCACGGGATGCAGGAACTGCACGTCAGCCTTGTGTCGGGGCAGGGCCTTGGCTGGATCGAGGTGCATTCCTTTCCCATCGACACCTACACAATCCGCCCCTTGGTGGTCGAGGATCACCGCGCCGTCGCCCCGGATACACCGGGCACGGGCGTGATTTTCGACTGGGACAGATTGCAAGCCGCTCATGAGGAGATGCACGGATGACAAAGATCGACGCCGCTTTTTATCGCGGCAACCGCACCTTTACCGTTGAACAGGCTGATGCCCCCGCGCCCGGCCCCGGTGAGGTGCAATTACGCATCGCCTATTGCGGTATCTGTGGCACCGACATGCATGTGTTTCATGGCAATATGGACGCGCGTGTGGGTTTGAACCGCATCGTCGGGCATGAGATGTCGGCGGTGGTCGCGGCGGTGGGTGAGGGCGTGACCAATGTTGCGCCGGGGCAGAACGTGGTGGTGCGCCCGCTGGACCCTTGCGGCACCTGCCCCGCCTGCAAGCGTGGTCATGCCCATATCTGTCACAACCAGAAATTCCTTGGCCTCGATACCGATGGTGCGATGCAGGAACTGTGGAACGCGCCCGCGCACACGCTGCACATCCTGCCGGACGGGATGCGGCTGGACCATGCCGCGCTGATCGAACCCGTTGCCGTGGCCTGCCATGACGTGCGCATGGCCGGGGTGCAGCCGGGTGAGGACGTGGTGGTGATTGGCGGCGGCCCGATTGGCGTGCTGGTCGCCATGGTCGCGCGTGAGGCGGGCGGCAATGTCGTGCTGTCCGAAGTCAATGAGACCCGGCTGGAGATTGCGCGCGCGCTGGGGTTCGACACGGTGAACCCGGCCAAGGAGGACCTGAAATCGGTGATTGAGGCACGCACCGGCACCAAAGGGGCCGATGTGGTGTTCGAGGTCTCAGGCTCACAGCCCGGTGTCGATGCCATGACCGCCGTGGCCGCCACCCGCGCGCGGATTGTCATGGTGGCGATCCACGCCAAGAAACCGCAGGTGGATATGTTCCAATTCTTCTGGCGAGAGTTGAAACTGATCGGTGCGCGGGTCTATGAACCCGAAGACTACGACAAGGCCATCGTCCTTGTAGCCGAGGGCAAGATAGCCTCTGATACGGTAATCACCGATGTCAGCCCGCTGGCCGACATTCAAAAGGCGTTCGAAGCGCTCGACGCCAGCCCGACAGCCCTGAAAAGCCTCATCAAGGTGGGAGACCCTGCATGACCGTCCTTTCAAGCTTTGACCTGAGCGGCAAGACCGCCGTTGTCACCGGCGCCAAGCGCGGCATTGGCCGTGGCATGGCCGAGGCACTGGCGCAGGCGGGGGCGGATATCGTCGGGGTCAGCGCGTCGCTGGCGCCGGGATCCGAGGTGGAACAGGCGGTGACGGCGCTGGGGCGCAAGTTCAGGGCCTATCAGTGCGATTTTTCTGACCGCGCGGCGGTGACGGGTTTTGCGGCACAGCTTGACGCGGATGGCGTCAAACCCGACATCCTGATCAACAACGCTGGCACCATCAAACGCAAACCGGCGGCAGAGCATCCCGACGACTGGTGGGATGAGGTGATCGAGGTGAACCTCTCGGCGCAGTTTGTCCTGAGCCGTGAGATCGGGCGCGGCATGGTCGAACGGGGCCGGGGCAAAATCATCTTCACCGCGTCATTGCTGAGTTTTCAGGGCGGGATCACCGTGCCGGGCTATGCGGCGTCCAAGGGCGGGATCGCGCAGTTGACCAAGGCCTTGGCCAATGAATGGGCGGGCAAGGGTGTCAACGTGAACGCCATCGCGCCGGGGTATGTGGCTACTGACAACACGCAGGCCTTGCAGGATGATCCCGACCGATCCGAGGCGATCCTTGCGCGCATACCGCAGGGCCGCTGGGGAACGCCGCAGGACTTTGCCGGTCCCGCCGTGTTCCTTGCCTCCGCCGCGTCGGATTATGTCAACGGAGAGATCCTGGTGGTGGACGGCGGCTGGATGGGGCGCTGACACGGCGCCTCCGGTCACACATTTGCCCGGGGCTTGAGGTCCAGTGATCCGCGCCCTCGGCATGTCACCTTGAGCGTTGTGTTTGGTGTCGGATCTTTCCCTCACATACATGCAGAGAATGTGGTGCCAAGCACTGCATGCCGTCGAATTTCGAACGCCTCATGCAAAACGTGCCGTCGTTGATGCCGTGCGTGCGGCGTAGTTCCCTAATGCCAATCCCGGTCGACGCGCCAGGTCCAACAGGACAGCCGGCCATCTCATATCCCGCTCAGGTGTTTTCGAGGGCAGGGTAAACTCACGCTGACACGTTTGTGCCGATAATCTGTGTTATGTTACATTCAAGAGAGCCTATGGCGCCCGAGACAATCGGTTTGCCGACAGGCCCAATGCGCGGATCTGTTGTGACATCTGTACAAAAGAACCATCGGCGTGTTTGCGGATCACCAGATGCGCCTGTGCGGCGTCATGCGCGCGACAGGCAGCGATCAGCTCGTCATGTTCTTCCTTGATCGTCTCAAAGCGGGCAGGAGAAATCCGCAGCCGCGCGGCCTGCACATTCAGAGAAGTGCGCAGGTTGCGCCAAATCTCGGCCGCAGTCTGGTTGTAGTGGTTGCGGCAAAAGATGTTGTGAAACTGGAAATCCAGTTTGCGGAATTCCAGTTGCTCGCTGTGTGACGTGGCATGGATCTTTTTCTGGATCGCTTCCAATTCGTCGATGTGTTCGTCGGGGGCATAATCCGCAAACCAGGTCACGAAATAAGGCTCCAGCATTTGCAAGACCTCAAAGACGTTCTGGATAAACCCCGCATCCGTAGGCCGGACCGTCGCGCCCTTGTTCGGGTGGATCTGGACAAAGCCTTCGCCCTGCATCCGCCGCAAGACCTCGCGAACCGGGCTGGTGCTGACACCGAAACGGTTTGCAAGCTCGGAAACCTTCAGCCGCTGGCCGTCGGCCAGACGGCCCAAGTAGATTTCGCTCAGGATCGCTTCGTAAAGCGGTGTGTCCTCGGTATCTTCCCGCAGCTTCATGCGTTTATCCGTCCTCCGGGATCGCCGGTCACTATAACCGGGCGGTTTGCCAAGTACCACCCTGCCCTGGCTGGCATCAGATTTCGCCAGCAAAGTGGCACAGCACATCCGCGCCGCCAATGTTGCGCACCGGCGGCCGGGTGGCGCGGCACAGGTCGGTGGCATGAGGACAGCGCGGGGCGAACCGGCAGCCCGTGGTCGACGCAGTCACATCCACCGGTTCCGCCCCTGCCCCGGCCTTGCGGCGGCGTTGGCGCGGATCGGCGACGGGCACCGCCTGTAGCAGCGCGCGGGTGTAGGGGTGCTGCGGTGCGCGGAACAGGGTCGCGGTATCGGCCACCTCGACGAACTGGCCCCGATACATCACCGCCACCCGGTCGCAGATATGTTCCACCACCGCCAGATCATGCGCGATAAAGACAAAGGTCAGGGAAAATTCCTGCTGCAAGTCCTGCAACAGGTTCAGCGTCTGCGCCTGGATGGACACATCCAGCGCCGACACCGCCTCATCCGCGACCACCAGTTCGGGATGCGTCGACAATGCCCGCGCGATGCCCAGACGCTGCCGCTGGCCGCCGGAAAAGGCATTGGGGTAACGGTGCATGAACTCGTGGCGCAACCCGACGTTTTCCAACAGGGTGCCGACCCGTTCAGCCAGCGCCTTGCCCCTCAGCCCTTCGGATTTCTGCAAGGCCTGGCCGACAATGTCGATCACCCGAAGGCGCGGGTTCAGCGAGGCCTGAGGGTCTTGAAAGATCATCCGCAGCTTGCGCCAGACCTGCCGCAACTGTTCGATCGGCGCATCGGCCAGGTCGACCTCCTGCCCCGATTGCGGCCGGAACCGGATGCTGCCGTCGCTCGGGTCCAGCACGCGCAGGATGCAGCGCCCCAGCGTGGTCTTGCCGCTGCCACTTTCACCCACGATGCCGAATGTCTCCCCGCGCCTCACGTCAAAGGAAACCGCATCCACGGCGACAAATCCCTTGGCCGGTTTCGACAGCCACCCGCCCTTGTTTCCGCCAAAGGACATGGTCAGGTCGCGCACTTCGAGAATGGAGTCAGTCATCGGCGTTCTCCATGTCAGGCCGAAGGCGCGCGCCGTCTTCGTGCAGGAAACAGGCCACTTCGCCGTCCTCGACGGGTTTCAAAGGCGGTTCACGCAGGTCACAAGTCCCCGGCATGAAATGATCGCAGCGGGTACGAAAGGTACAACCCGATGGCCGCGCCAGAGGATGCGGAACCATGCCGCGAATGGCAGGCAGTCGCTCCTTCGAGGTCATGCCGATACGCGGCACCGAATTCAGCAACGCGCGGGTGTAGGGATGGCGGGGGGATTCAAATAACCCGTAGACGTCCGATTTCTCGACGATCCGGCCCATGTACATGACGGCCACATCATCGGCGACTTCGGCCACCACACCCAGATCATGGGTGATCAGCATCACCGCCATCCGAAACTCTTCTTTCAGCTCGGCGATCAGGTCGAGAATTTGCGCCTGCGTGGTCACGTCCAGCGCCGTTGTCGGCTCATCCGCGATCAACAGGCGCGGCTGACAGGACAGCGCCATGGCGATCATTGCACGCTGCCGCATCCCGCCCGACAGCTCGAACGGATAGCTTTCGAACCGTTCCGCCGGGCGCGGGATGCCGACGCGGGCCAGCATGTCGATGGCCTCTGCCTTGGCCTCGGCTCTGGTCACGTCGCGGTGCAGGCGGATGGTTTCGGTGATCTGCTTGCCGATCTTCTGGATCGGCCCCAAAGAACTCATCGGCTCCTGAAAGATCATCGAAATGTCGCTGCCCCGGATCGACCGTAGGGCGCGCGACCCAGACCGCGCGCGGGCCAGATCGACGGTGCGTCCGTCGGCTGCGTGATACAGAATGCTGCCGCCGGTGATCCGCCCCGGCGCATCGACAATGCGCAGGATGGACCGGGCAAGGATCGACTTGCCGCAGCCACTTTCCCCCAGCAGGCACAGTGTCCGGTTGGGGTGGATGTCCAGATCCACACCTTCGACGGCCTTCACCAACCCGTCGTCGGTAAAGAAGTGGGTCTTGAGCCCGCGAATCTGGATCATCGGGGTTTCTGTGATGTCAGTTTGCATAGGGATCTGCGGCATCGCGAAGGCCGTCTCCTAGAAAGTTGAGGGCAAGCACCGCAGTCACGATGACCGCGCCGGGTGCAATCAAGAGCCAGGGGGCCTCGATGATGGTGCGGATGTTCTGCGCCTCTTTCAGCAGGGTCCCCCACGACACGATGGGCGGTTGCAGCCCGATCCCGAGGAAAGACAGCGAGGTTTCGGCAAGGATCATCAGCGGCACCGCCAGCGTCAGCGAGGCGATGATATGGCTGGCGAAACTGGGCACCAGGTGTTTGCGGATCACCTGCCAGTCGGACAGCCCGTCCAGCCGCGCGGCGGTGACGAAATCCTCATGCCGCAGCGACAGGAACTTGCCCCGCACCTCGCGCGCAAGGGTTGTCCAGCCGATCATGGACACGATGAGCGTCACCACGAAATAGGTGCGCAGCGGCGGCCAATCCAGCGGGATCGCTGCGGCCAGCCCCATCCACAGCGGAATGGTGGGAATGGACCGCAGGAATTCGATCAACCGCTGGATCGCGTTGTCGATCCAGCCGCCGTAATACCCCGAAATCCCGCCCAGACTGACCCCCACCAGCAGCGACACCGCCACACCGACAAGGCCGATGGACATGGAAATCCGCGTGCCCATGATGATCCGGCTCAGGATGTCACGACCCAGCCGGTCGGCACCGAAGAAATAGACCTTTTGTTTCGGGTCCTTGGGGCCAAAGAAATGCCGGTTCGTCGGGATCAACCAGAGCAGTTTGTACTCATGGCCTTTGACGAAAAAGCCCAGCGGGATCAGTTTTTCCGGGTCCTCGACAAAGTGTCGGCGCATTGCCTCGCGGTCGATCTCCATCTTCAGGCCCCGCGCGTGCAGGATGAACCGGCTGCCGCCGTCCTCTGCGGGGGCAAGGAAATGAATGCCCTGCGGCGGCGCGAATGGCGCGCGGGTGTTGGTGGCCAGATGGTCGGCGGGCGACAGGAATTCGCCGAACAGCGCAACGACATAGACAAAGCCGACGATGAACAGGCTGAAATAAGCGATCTTGTGACGGCGGAACTGCCGCCACATCAGCGCCCAGGGGCCCAGCAGATCAGGTGTCTTGACGGACTCGACCGCCTGCACCTCGGATGCGGAATCGATGGATGTCATTGGTAGCGTATCCTCGGGTCGACCCAGGCAAGCAGGACATCGGACAGCAGCGTGCCGATCACGGTCAGCATGCTGACGATCAGGATCAGCGATCCGGCAAGGTACATGTCCTGCACCAACAGCGCGCGCAGCAGCAGCGGCCCGGTCGTGGGCAGGTTCATGACCACGGCGACGATGATCTCACCCGACACCAGCGTCGGCAAAATCCACCCGATGGTCGAGATGAAGGGGTTCAGCGCCACCCGCACGGGATAACGCAACAACAGTTGAAATTCGGACATGCCCTTGGCGCGGGCGGTGACGACATAGGGCCGGTACAATTCATCCAGCAGGTTGGCGCGCATGATGCGGATCAGCGCCGCCGCCCCGGATGTGCCGACCACGAACACGGGCATCCAAATGTGTTGCAGCAGGTTGGTGAACTTGGCCCAGGTCCAGGGCTGGTCGAGGTATTCGGGGCTGACCAGCCCGCCCACCGACTGGCCGAAGTACTTGAAGGCCACATACATCATGACCAGCGCCAGCAGGAAATTCGGCACCGCCAGCCCGACAAAGCCAAACAAGGTGGCGACGTAATCGCCGACTGAATATTTGCGCACCGCCGAATAGATGCCGATGGGCAGCGCCACGATCCAGATGAAAATTAGCGTCAGGATAGAGATTGCAAAGGTCCAGCCCAGCCTGTCCCAGATCACATCCGTCACCGGCACGTTCTTTTCAAAGGAAATGCCGAAATCGCCCTCCAGCAGGATGCCGGTCATCCATTTCCAATATTGCAGGTACATCGGCTGACCCAGCCCGTACTGCTCGCGCAGTTGTTCGACGACGGCGGTGTTATCGACACCGGCCTCGCCCATCTCGGCAGCCAGCGAATCCAGGTAGTCGCCCGGCGGCAACTGGATGATGACAAAAGTGACGATAGAGACCAGAAAGACGGTCGGGATCATGTAGAGAACCCGCCGCAGGATGAAGCTGCCCATGTCTTCTCCATTGCGTTGCAGTTCAAAGGCGGGGCGCCCGCCGGGAGGATAAGCGGACGCCCCTGAGGATACTTCGACTTATGGCAGGTTGGCCCCACCTTCGAAGTACATCTGCGCGGTGTAAGGCGCGGGGAACCACAACTGTCCCGCAATGGGCAGCGGATCGGGCACGTTGCGGACATTGTTCCGCGCAATGCCAAAGACCGGGTCGTTCTGCACCATGCCGATGGTAAAGAACTGCTCCATTGCCATGTCCAGAAGCTCGATCATCAGGGTCTTCTGGTCCTCCGGCGAGGCGGCGGCACGGACGTCCTTGTACTTGGAGAAGATGTCCTTGACCGCTTGCGGTGGCTCTTCGCCAGTGGTCGGATCAATCCCCCATTGCGCCCAGCCACGCGCCCAACTCACAGAGTTGGAGATCGTGGGAACATAGCAGATCGGCGAGGTATAGGCATCGGCCTGTCCGCCCGAACAGTTCCAAAGATAGGCGTCGAAATCGTTCGAGGTGTGCAGGTCGATCAGGCGGGACCGATCGGTGGCGCGGATCTGGAAATCAAGCCCCACGTCGGCGGCATAGCCCGCGATCAGTTCCATCGCGTCCGGGTACTGCAACCCGAACACATCTGCCATCAGGAACACCAGAGTGAACCGGTTGCCATCGGGACCGATGCGGAAACCCTCGGCGTCCTTTTCAGGCAGCACCTTGTCGAGGTACTCGTTCGCCAGATCGGTGTCATATTCGGTGAACTGCTTGGCGTATTCTTCCTTGTACAGGTCCGATCCTTCGCGCGGCGCGGTCTGCGCGGGCTGACCGGCCCCGAAATACAGCAGATCGATGACTTCCTGACGGTTCATCGCGTGGCTGACGCCGATGCGGAAATCCTTGTTGTTGATGACCTCGCGCTTGACCGGATCGGTGTGGTTGAGGTTCATCATCAGGATCATGATGTTCGCCGGCAGGTCGCCCACGTCAAAGAAACCGTACTTGCCGCGATCCATGTTGTCGGTCAGCGAGGCCTTGTTCGACGGTCGCCCGATGTGGCGCAGCATATAGTCGATCTCGCCGTTGAAGGTCTTGAGCAGGATGGTTTCCACATCCTCGACCTGATCATAGGTGATGCGGTCGATATAGGGCAGTTGCTGTCCCTTGCTGTCGACCTTGTAATAGTAAGGGTTGCGTTCGGCGACAACGCGGTCGGTCGATCCGTAGGCGTTGGTCAGGTGCCAGGCGTGCAACGTCGGGCGGTCCGGGTTCTGCCAGAACAGTGGCGTATCCATCGGTCCGGCCTTGAGGTTGAACAACTGCACCCAGTTGCCCGCCGCCGGGTCCGCATCCACCAGCGCCTGCACGTCATCGTTGTACTTTGGCATGAACTGGCTGAGGTAATGCTTCGGATAGGCCGTCGGGTGATAGCCAAACCCATAGGCCAGCGCCTGAAGGAACAGCCCGTTCGGCGCGCCAAAGTCGAATTCGACCGTGAGCTCGTCGATCTTGGTGATTTTCACCGGGCCGGCAGGACCGACAAAGGTCGCGTCCTTGTTCGGTGTCAGCTCGGCATTGGAAAAGATGTCCTCGTACCAGAACAGGATGTCGTCGGCTGTAAAGGGCGCGCCGTCGGACCATTTCATCCCCTCGCGCAAATGAAAGGTGAACTTCGACGCGTCATCCGACACGTCCCAGGACTTGGCGATATTGGGGCGCACCTCTTTCCAGTCCGGGGACCAGCGCACCATGTTGTCGCTGCCGATGGTGCGGACCATGTTGTGCTGGTCGCCACCGCCCAGGATCGCGCGGCGCAGGGTGCCGCCGTATTCGCCCGGCCCCTCGATCACGTCCATCACCAGCGGGTCCGTCGGCAGGCGTTCATCGACCGGCGGCAGTTTGCCATCGGCGACCTGCTGCGCCAGTTGTGGCGCCTCTTCCCATGCAAACGCCTGCCCGGCCATCGCAAGCGCGATCACACTGGCCAGCGCCGTCAGTTTCCTTGTTCTCAGCATTGGTTTCCTCCTCCTTGCTGAACTCTGGCGTCACCAGTTGGTGACAGAGCCATCCGGCCGCCATAGGTGCGGCGGCTCGACATGTTGGGGCGTGGTGGCCCGGATCTTTTCCTCGTTCACCTCGACGCCCAGACCGGGACGGTCGGGGACTTTGTAGGTGATGCCCTCAAGCGGGATCTGGACGGGGAACAGTTCGGGATCGTGGAAACCGAGGTCTTCGGTCGGCCCCTGCCGGGTCTCTGCCCAGCTGAAATTCGGCACCGCTGCCGCCATGTGGATGGTGGCCGCCGTACAGACGGGGCCCAGCGGATTGTGCGGCATCAGGTCGATGTAGTGACGTTCGCACCAGCCCGCGACCTTCATCGCCTCGGTGAAGCCGCCGATGTTGCAGATGTCCAGCCGCATGTACTGCGTCAGGCCCTGTTCGATATAAGGCGCGGCCTGCCACTTGCTGGCGAACTCCTCGCCCACGGCGAAGGGGATGTTCGTCATGCTGCGCAGCGTGCGATAGGCCTCTGGCGTCTCACACCGGATCGGTTCCTCGAGGAAATCCAGCGTCCCGGCGGGCAGCCGGTTGCAGAAATCCGCTGTTTCGGCAATCGACAGGCGGTGATGCAGGTCGATGCCTAGACACAGGTCCGGGCCGAATTCCTCGCGCAGCGCGATCAGCTCTTTCGTGGCGCGGTTCAGGTTCTTGCGCGGGTCAAAGACGCCGTCGCCGCTGAACTCTCCGGTATAGATCCGCAGACAGTCCCAACCGGCCCCCACCAGCACCCGCGCCTTGGCGATCAACTCATCCAGATCGGTCGATTGCGCGCTGGGGAACGTGGGGATCTCGTCGCGCTGCTTGCCGCCCAGCAACTGGTAGACCGGCACACCCAGACGTTTGCCCAGAATGTCATACAGCGCGATGTCGATGGCCGACATGGCGGCGGTGAACACCCGCCCGCCTTCGAAATACTGGCTGCGATAGCTTTCCTGCCAGATGCGCCCGATCTGGTTGGAATCCTTGCCCACAAGGAACTCTGCAAAGTGCCGGATCGTGGCAGCGACAGAGTCCTCGCGCGCCGACAGACCGGATTCGCCCCAGCCGATCAGCCCGTCATCGGTCGAAACCTTTACAAGCAGCTGATTGCGGATGCCGACACGGGCCAGCAGCGGTTCGATTGCGGTAATCTTGGACATGGAAAAGGGGCCTTTCAGTGCCAGCCGACGCGCGGCGCGGCGGGGATCATGCCGGGACGCTCCGCCGCGATTGTCGCGGTCAGCCGATCGCGGATCGCTCCAGCCGAGCTTTCGTCCCAGAGGTTGCTCATTTCATGCGGATCGGCGGCAAGGTCATACAGCTCCCCTGCCCCGCTTTTCAGATCGACCGACAGCCGGTGCGTCGTTGAACGAACGGTGCGCAGGTCAAGGTCGACGCCACTGCGGACCGGGTCCACTTCCCACTCATTGTGGGCCACATCGCGCGAGGCACCCTGCATGACATCCAAAAGGGATGTGCCGTCATCCTCGCTGACATTCAGACCGCACAGGTCGGCCAGCGTCGCCCGCAGGTCCAGCGTGGACACCGGCGCATCATGGCGCCCCTGCCCGATCCCCGGCCCGGCCATGACCATCGGCACCCGCAGCAGCCCGTCATACAGCATCGGACCTTTCAGCAGCAGCCCGTGATCGCCCAGCCATTCGCCATGGTCAGAGGTAAAGATCACGATGGTATTCTCCAGCCGCCCCTGCGCCTCCAGATAATCGAGGATACGCCCCACCTGATGGTCGATGGCGGCGATCATGCCGTAATAGACGGCTGTCACGTCGCGCAGATCCCGCTCGTTCAGCGCGCCGTCATAGCCCCAATAGGGTTGGTCCCCGGCATGGTCGCGCTTTTGGTTGCGGCGCACCGGGCTGTCCAGAAACGCCGCATGCCACCACGGTCGCCGGTCCAGATCCAAATCGCGGTGCGGCGGCAAATCCACCTCTGCCGGATCGTACAGACGCGACCACGGGTCCGACGCCAGGAACGGCGGATGCGGGTCGGGAAAAGAGACCCATGCCATCAGCGGCTCATCCCGGTCCTCTTGCAGCATCTCCATCGCCTGATCGCCGATCCAGCTTGTCGATTGCCACTCATCCTCCAGCGCGGACCGCCAGACCTGCTTGTGAAGGGTCAGCGGCGGGACAGAATCCTTGGCCCGCGCCCAACGGGTGCCTCCCTGCCCGTCCCAGTCCAGAAAGTTCTCATAATGCAGCGTAAAGGGCCGCTCTTTCCAGCCACAGTGGTGGTGCGGGCGCAGCATCATCTCGACCCGGTCAAAGCCCATGTAGGGGCCGGCCCAGTCCTCCGGGTAATCGGCGACCGAATTGTAGCACTCCGGCTGATCCGTGGGCTCAAAGGTCTCATGCGTGGACAGATGCGCCTTGCCGATGAACCGCGTGTCATAGCCGGCGCGGGAAAACACCCCGCCGATACCGTCCTCGGCAATCGCCGGGTCAAGGTTGCGCCCGTTGTCGCGCACCCCGTGGCTATAGGGCAGCTTGCCTGTCAGGATCGAGGCGCGGGCGGCCTGGCACATGGGATGCGGCGTGATGCAGGTGTCGAACCGCGCGCCACGGTCGGCGAGGCGCTGGATGTTGGGCGTTCTGACGCCCCGCCCTGCCCCGCCGATGCAATCGCCGCGCTGCTGGTCGGTGGTGATCAACAGGATGTCCGGCCCGCGGCTCATGCCTTGAATTCCGGCGCTGTGGCGTGTGCCTGTATCGACTTCATGAAGCCCTCCCGAACCTCGTGTTGACGGTCTATCGTATTGACTAACGATCTTGCAAAAATCGTCGACTATTTTTATGTTCGTGTCGACTATTTATTTTGGTCATACCAAATAATTCATGCTAAGCGACTAAAACGGAACGAAACTTTCTCGCCACCACGCCCTGAACAGGATTGACACATGACGCAGTCCACCGCCGCACCGGCCCTTTCGCGCCTCGATGTTCACGTCTTTCGCGTCCCGCTGGACCGGCCCGTTGTCACCAGTTTCGGCGCGATGCGCGACCGGCCCGCCGTCTTTGTGCGACTCGAGGATGCGGATGGTGTCTTTGGCTGGGGAGAGGTCTTTGCCAACTGGCCCGCCGCCGGGGCCGAACACCGCGCGCGCCTGCTGGTCGAAGACATGGGCGATCTTTTGATCGGGCAGCGCTTTGCCCATCGCTCGGACCTCTTTCATCAATTGACCGACCGAACCCGCATCCGCGCCCTGCAATGTCGGGAATGGGGCCCCTTCGATCAGGTCATCGCTGGTCTCGACACTGCCATACATGACCTGATGGCGCGCCGATCGGGGCAGAGCCTTGCGCTGTTTCTCAACCCCGATGCGCCGCCGTCGGTCCCTGCCTATGCCAGCGGCATCCACATCCGCGACGCGGCCGAGGTCATCGCCCGGTGCCGCGAGGCCGGGCACGACGCCTTCAAGATCAAGACCGGCTTTGACCTGCCCCGCGACATCGCGGACACCCTGCAGATCGCCGCCAGCCTCGCCCCCGGCGAACGCCTCTTTGCCGATGCCAATCAGGGCTGGGACGCGGATCAGGCCATCGCCTACCTGCAGGGACTCGCAGAATGCCCGCTTGGTTGGCTGGAGGAACCGATCATCGCCACCGCCGCGCCAGAAGCCTGGGAACATGTCCGACGGGCCAGCGCTGTGCCGCTTGCGGGAGGAGAGAACATCGCCGGTCTGGACGCCTTTGACCATGCCATCGCGGCAGCCACCTTTGGCTATCTGCAACCGGATCTGGCCAAATGGGGCGGCATCACCGGATGTGAATGGGTGGCGCGCCGGGCGCTTGCCAGCGGGGCCACCTACTGCCCGCATTTCCTGGGCGGGGGCATCGGCCTTCTGGCCTCGGCCGCAGTGCTGGCCGCCGTTGGCGGGCGCGGATTGCTGGAGGTCGATGTAAACCCCAATCCTCTACGCGAAGGGTTCGACCTGTTCAGACCCCGACAGCCGCGCAACTGTCTGCACCTGCCGCAGGCCCCTGGCCTTGGCATCACCACCCTGCCCGAGGCTTTGCACTCGTTTCAGACGCTCCACGCGACGTTGACCACCAGCGGCCCCCGCTACCGCAGCCCCTGATCACTGATTCGGCTGGCCGCTCCCCTGCCCCGCCCTGACCTATGCACGCGCGATCCCGGTCCAAATCGCGGAGTTTGGTCGGATCTCACCAAGTTTCCGATTTTTCTGTTACTTATGAATGCCCTAATAGACGCTTTGCATATGCCGCATGAACAGCCACAATATCTAGCGCCTCTGCCAATCGCCGTCTGGAACACGAAACTGTTGCCAAAGGCCCTTCAACTTGCGTAAGAAACGGAAAACAAAGCTCTGGCGAAAAAGAGCGTTCCTGATGAGGCGGCAGAACGGTGACAGAGGCGACCGACCCTATTCACATCAATACCCGCATCCGGGAAAACGCGCAAAACCTTGCGGGCGCGCTCGAAAGCCACATGCTCAAGAGCTTTGCGCCCGACGCGCGCAAACAGATGCGCCTGTTTTCGCCGGGCGAGGCTGCCGATCTGCTGGGCATCTCTTCCAGCTTTCTGCGCAAGCTGCACTTCGAGGATCGTATACCGGACGTACACACCACCCCGGGCGGCCGCAGGCATTATTCCGCAGCCGATCTGACGACCATCCGCAAGGTGTTGGAAGAAAACGCAAAATCTCCCGGCGCCTATCTCAAGGGGCGGCGCGGTGACGACAAGGTGCAGGTGCTGTCTTTCCTCAATTTCAAGGGCGGCTCGGGCAAGACCACCTCGTCGATCCACACCGCACAGCGCCTCGCGCTCAAGGGCTATCGCGTGCTCGCCGTGGACATCGACCCGCAGGCCAGCCTGACCACGCTCTTTGGCTATCAGCCAGAGGTGGACTTTCTGCATTCCGGGTCGATCTACGACGCGATCCGCTATGAAGACCCCCTGCCCTTCCGTGAGATCATTCAGGAAACCTATTTCACCGGGCTGGACCTCGCCCCCGGCGGATTGATCCTGCAAGAGTTCGAGCACGAGACCCCCACTGCCCTGCGCAACAATATCCAGCCCCCCTTTTACGCCCGCATGGCCGCCGCCCTGCAGGAGGTCGAGGCCGATTACGACGTCATCATCTTCGACTGTCCGCCGCAGCTCGGCTACCTGACCATGTCGGCGCTCTGCGCCTCGACTGGCGTGCTGATCACCGTGGTGCCCAATATGCTGGACGTCGCCTCGATGTCGCAGTTCCTGCAGATGAGCGCCGACTTGCTCGACGTGGTGTCTGGCGCGGGCGCGCGGATGGAGTTCGATTTCCTGCGCTTTCTGATCAACCGCTACGAACCTTCGGACGGGCCGCAACAACAGGTTGTCGCCTTCCTGCGGCAGTTGTTCGGCGATGAGGTCATGACCAATGCGATGCTGAAATCCACCGCGATTTCCGACGCCGGCCTGACCCAGCAAACCATCTACGAGGTCGAGCGCAGCGCCTTTCACCGCAACACCTATGACCGTGCGGTCGATTCACTGAATGCTGTGAACGATGAGATCGAAACGCTGATGCACAAGGCATGGAGGCGCTGATGGCACGCAAGGGAATCCTGTCAACCGATGCAACCGCCGCCCCGGCGCGGCGCACCGCGGCAGACCGGCTGATGCCACGCGGCACCGTCGGCGCGCTGCAAAGCTCATTGTCCAAGCTGCAGGAAAACGCGGTTCAGGATCTGGACCCGGCGTTGATCCATGACGCGGGCGTGGCGGACCGTCTGGGCAACGATGACAGCGCCGACACCGCCCTGCGCGACTCCTTGCGTGTCTACGGACAACAGGTGCCCGTCCTTGTCCGCCCCCGCGCCGATCAGCCGGGGCATTTTGACATCGTCTATGGTCGCCGCCGGGTGATTGCCCTGCGAGAATTGGGCCAGACGGTCAAGGCCATGGTGCGCCATCTGGACGACAAGGCATTGGTGCTGGCGCAGGGGCAGGAAAACACCGCGCGTCAGGACCTGTCCTTTATCGAAAAGGCCAGTTTTGCGGCGCAACTGGATGCGTTGGATTATGACCGCCAGACCGTGGCGGACGCCCTGTCGATCGACCTGCCCATGGTCAGCCGGATGCTGAAGGTGGGCCGCGCCTTTGACGTGGATTTCCTGCGCCAGATCGGGTCGGCCCCGGGCATCGGGCGCGAACGCTGGCTCACGCTCGCCGAGGCGTTACAGGACGAGGCCCTGCGCGACCGGGTCGAGGCGCGGATGGAAACGCTGATCTATGTCGATGGATCGGATACGCGGTTTGAACAGGTTCTGGCATGGGCCACGGGCGCCAAGACCCCGAAACAGGCCAAGGCGCGGCCCCTGCCCGCCCGCAAGATCACCGGCCCCGGCGGCGTGTCGCTGGCGCAGGTCAAACGATCGGACAAGGGGCTGACCCTGTCCACCACCGGCGGCTTTGCACTGTGGCTGGATGCCCACGCAGAGGATCTGGTGAAAGAGCTTCACGACCGCTGGCAAAAAGAGCGGTCGGAAGACTGAAGGCAACGATAACGAGCAGACAAAGGAGGACGACGACAGGCAAAAGAAAAGCCCCCCAGGACGGATCCCGGAAGGCCTCTCATTTCTCGCACTCTTGAGATAGCCCCTCAGCACTGACCCTGTCAACGCTACCGATTCGGTGGGCGGGTAAATTATTGTCTATCGCCAAGATTATCATGACAGAAATGTCCCGAATCCCATTCGGGCAGCCGGTCGAGCCTTGCGCATCGCATGACAAGTGGGTGCTGCTCGACACGTTGACCCGTGCCGCAAACAGTTTCGGTCTGAACCACAGGACCCTGACCGTGCTGCGCGCCCTGCTGACCTTTTACCCCGAACGCGCCCTGCCAAATGTGCCTGGTGTGGCGGTGGTGTTTCCCTCCAACCGGACGTTGTCGCAACGCCTGAACGGCATGCCCGAAAGCACCCTGCGCCGGCATCTGGCGACGCTGGTCAGATGTGGCATTGTCAGCCGTCAGGACAGCGCCAACCGCAAACGCTTTGCACGTTTTGGCGGATTGGCCTTTGGCTTTGACCTCAGCCCGCTGGTCCGATTGGCTGACGAGGTGTTCAAGGCTGCAAGCGACGAGCATCTCCGGCAGCAGGAAATCGACGCCCTCCGCGCCCGGATCGCAGCGACCCGGATGCGCCTGATCGAAGGCGACTTGCTGCCAGTGGATCACCCTCTGATCGAGGACAGCCGCCGGATACTGCGCCGCAAGGTCGACGCCGAAACCCTCCGCGCGGTGCTGGAACCGCTGGAAAACCACGTGGACAACGCTCGGAAAATCCATGCACCGGCAGAAGAAATGAGCGCCATCGACAGCGAAAATGAGCGGCACATACAGAGTACAAATAAAGCTGAATCTGTAAGTAAAGAGCCAG
Organism: Antarctobacter heliothermus; assembly: GCF_900188425.1. Classification (GTDB taxonomy): domain Bacteria; phylum Pseudomonadota; class Alphaproteobacteria; order Rhodobacterales; family Rhodobacteraceae; genus Antarctobacter; species Antarctobacter heliothermus. The sequence goes on along the minus strand of NZ_FZON01000022.1, from coordinate 43,944 downwards.
ACACGCGAAATCAGGAAGCGGTTGCGCTGGATCAGGTGTTGGGGACGTGCAAGGAATACAAGAGTTTCTTTCCCGAGGCTCCCAAGGACTGGTCGGGTCTGATCCGGGTGGCACAGATGCTCTATCCTATGATGGGGATCGATCGCACCACCTTTGAGGATGCGCGGCACAGGATCGGTTCGCACGGGGCCAGTGTGGCGGTGCTGTGCATCCTTGAAAAGCTCTCTGACATCCGCAAACCCGGGGCCTATCTACGCGGTCTGAGCAAACGAGCGGTTCAAGGACAGTTGAACCTTCGGGGGATGGTGAAATCACTGGAGAGGCCGGAATTGTCAGCTGACAATCTGGTATGAGATCGTCAATCCGGCGAGGGTGCGCGAAAAGTTGTCAGCTGACAATTGCCACGTCAGCCCAGCGAAAACTCTGCCCTCAACTCTGCGCCATGTTGGTTCAGGACTGGTCCTTGAGGGGCAGGGACCGGGCGTTTGCCCTCGATCCGTATCGGCGATGCCGGGGGCAGCATCTGACGAACCACCTCTCCACCGTTGGCGCGCATTTCTTCCCAGGTCAGAACCCGTGCGCACCAGATACCTCTGGCCCCCAGTTCCTTTTCCCAGTCAGCGGCGGGCCGAGAGGCCAGACAATCAGCGATCTGACTGCGCAGCTTTTCGCGGTCCTTAAACGGATCTCCGATGAGATCAGGCAGGTTCAGCACGTCGCGCAGACGCTCCAGCGGGGTCATGGCCAACGCCAGATGTCCAGAGGCGCAGGCATAGACGCCGTAAGGCGCACCAAGGTAGCCGTGGGCCGATCCCTGTTCCATGCGCTGCGGCGGGGTTTCCGCATTGGTCAGCCATGTGCTGAGAAACTCGAACTGCATGTCCATCAGCGCCTCCAGCAAGGAGGTTTGGACATGCCCACCGCGCCCGGTGCGGGCATGGCGAAACAGGGCGGCCAACAAGCCCTGCGTCAGGCAGGCCCCGGCAGAGATATCGGCGATTGGCAATCCCATGGGAACCGGACCGTCGGCGGCATTTCCGCTCAACCACATCAGGCCAGATCGCGCCTGCGCCAGAAGATCCTGACCGGGCAGGGCGGCCCACTGTCCGCTGTCGCCGTAGCCGGAGATCGAGCCATAGACAACGTCCGGCTTGAAATCACGGACCTGTTCATAGGATAGCCCCAATCGGTCGATCACACCGGGGCGAAAGTTCTGGATGACCACATCCGCACGGGCGATCAGGCGGCGCGCGGCGTTCAGGCCATCGGTCGTTTTCAGGTCCAGAGCGATGCTTTCCTTGCCCCGGTTGATGGCGTGAAACAAGGTCGAGTCGCCCTTGATCCGGGTGTCGGACACGTAGTGGCGGCGACAGAGATCGCCGCCATGCGGGTTCTCGATCTTGATGACGCGCGCGCCCATGTCCAACAACCGGAGCGAGGCATAAGGGCCGGACAGGAACTGGCTGAAATCGACGACAGTGATCCCTGAAAGCGGTGCGGTCATGGGGTCAGGAACGTGTCGGTATCGGCCCCCAACACCGGCGCGCTTGCGGGATTGCGCAGGGTCTGGCCGTCGATGCGGATAGGGCATCGGGTGGTGCGGGCGGTGGCGCCGCTGTGCGTGCGGATGGTCTGCAACGGGTCAAGCGCGGCGAACCCATCGGTCTGCGTAAAGGCGGGCCAGTCCAGCACCGGAGCGCACCAGATGCCCGCAGCTTCGAGGATGTCCAGCCAGTGCTGCCGGGGCCGGGTTTTCAGCACGTCGCCGACGACGGACTTGATCTCGTCCAAACGGGTAAAGGCATCGGATTGCGGAAAGTCGGCAATTTGCGGGGCGTCCAGTAGCTCGGCCAGTTTTGCCAGCGGACACATGGCCAGCGCCATCCAGCCGTCAGCGGCGTGATACAGACCGTAGGGCGCGGGCTGATAGGGGTTGGCGTTGCCTTGGGCGTGGCGGCGCGGCGGCGTCTCGCCATCGTTGAGAAAACAGGTGAGCTGTTCAAAGGTCATGTCCAGCGCGGCGGACATCAGATCGACCTCGACCAGACCGCCGGTGCCGCTGATCCCGCGGCGGACAAGACAGGCAAGGATGCCCTGCACCAGATGCCCGGCGGTGGCCACGTCCAGCATGGCAAAGCCGGTCGGCACCGGGCCGTCAGCGGCATTGCCGTTCAGCCACGCGATGCCGGACAGCGCCTGCACCAGCAGATCCTGACCGGGTTTGTCGCGCCACGGACCCGTGGCGCCGTAGCCAGAGACAGAGCCGTAAACCAGACGTGGGTTCAGTGCGCGCACGGTTTCGTAGTCAAGGCCGATACGCTCCATCACACCGGGGCGAAAGTTGTGGATCATCACGTCGGTGGATGCGATCAGGGTCCGAATGCGGTCCAGATCGGCGGGTTGTTTCAGATCGGCGGCGACGCTTTTCTTGCCGCGGTTGAAGGTGTGAAACACAAGGCTGTCCCCGTCGAGCCGTTGGTCATTGACCACCATGGACCGGCAAAGATCGCCGCCTTGCGGGCGCTCTACCTTGATGACTTCGGCCCCGAGGTCACAAAGGCGCAGCGCCGCGACGGGTCCGGCAAGGAATTGCGAAAAATCCAGAACACGCAGGCCGCTCAACGGCAGGGCAGGGGAGGCAGAAGTCATTTAGTCACCTTATATCAATGCGTTATGGTGTTTTTGCCGGATCGTCGCCGGGGCTGAAGCCCAAACTGCGTGACAGATCCTGCGCGGCCACGCGAATGGCCGACAGCGTGTCCTCGGCGGTGGAAGCCGTGCCGATCTGGTGGATAAAGCCCGAGGTGATCGCCGCCACCACGCCGCGTGCGTCAAACACCGGTACACAAAGGTTGCGGACGCCTGCGATCATGGTGCTGGGCACGTCCTCAAAACCCGTCTCGCGGATGCGGGTCAGGCGCGCGCGCAGGGCGTCGTGGTCGGCCTTGGGCTGGCGGGCGATGTGGCGGGCCTGCGTGTCCTCGTCGGAAAAGGCCAGGATCACATGGCCGGAACTGGTCTGGCTGACCGGGAACAGCGCGCCGGTGCGCACGGCGTATCCGGCGGGCAGGGGGCTGGCCACGCTGGTCAGAACCAGCACATTGTCACGGTTCAGCACGCCAAGGTGGCACGACTGGCTGGTGCGGGCCGCGATCCGTTCCAGCAGCGGCAGTGCGCCGTGGATCAGCCGTTCGGTCGGATCGTGGCGGTGCGACAGTTCGAACAGGCGCAGGGTCAGCGCATAGCGGCTGGTTTGGGGGTCCTGTTGCAGATAGCCGCGTTCGGTCAGGTAGATGACGACGCGGTAAATCTCTCCCATCGTTCGGTTCAGGGCATCGACGATTTCGTTCATCGTCAGGCCGCCTGGCGCCTCTGTCAGCAGTTCCAGCACGTCCAGCGCCTTTTCTACGGCGGGGACAGTGGATTTCTTTTTGGTGTCGTCGGTCTTGGTCATGGCTCATTCCCTGTCTGCGGTCCGCAGTCTGGACTGTTCCGCCTTGGCGAAACAGAGGGACATAAGCTCGTTTTCGTTTCTGAGGCCCTGTTCGAGGGTCAAATCCATCGCGCCGCGCACCGCCGCCTTGACCGCCTGGGTGGCATGAGGGGCGTATCCGGCGATCTGTTGCGCCAGTGCGCGGGCGCGGGTCAGTTCCTCTCCGGGGTCGACAAGGTATTCGACCATGCCGATGCGGGCGGCCTCTGTCGCGTCGAACCTGTCGCCGGTCAGCAGATATTTCAACGCCTGACCCTGACCGCAAAGGCGGGTCATGTGTTGGGCCGCCCCGCCCGCGCCGTTCCAGCCAAGCTGCACCTCGGGCGCGGCAAAGACCGCAGAGCGGGCGACCACGCGCAAATCGCAGGCCAGCGCGATTTCCAGACCGCCGCCAAGCGCCCAGCCCTTGACGGCGGCGATGGCCGGTTTGCGCAGGGACAGGATCGGCGGGATATAGTCAAAGCGGTTGCGCCATGCCCAGAAATCCTCGTAGCCCTCCAGCGCCTTGATGTCGGACCCGGCGCAAAAGGCGCGCTCTCCGGCGCCGCGAAAGATCACCACATTGGCCTGCGCGGTGTCATTCACCTCTGCGCAACAGGCTGCGATCTTGCGGTACATGGCGGGGGTCAGGGCGTTGTGCTTGGCTGGGCGGTCCAGCACGATCTCAGCCACGTTGCCGGTGAGGTCAAAGCGCACGGCGCCATCAGTGTCGTTTGTCATGTCGGGCCTCAGTCAAATTGCAGGTTGGGCAGCCAGAGCGAAAGCTGCGGCACATAGGTCAGCACGATCAGCATCCCGAAGAGGACGATGTAAAACGGCAGCGAGGCCCGGATGAATTTGCCGATTGGCGTGCCGGTGATCATGCAGGTGGTGAACATCAGCGTGCCAAGGGGCGGCGTGACCCCGGCGATGGTCAGGTTGAACACCATGACGATGCCGAAATGTACCGGATCGACGCCCAGCTTGGTTATGACGGGCACAAGGATCGGCGTCAGCAGGATCAGCGCGGCAGAGCCTTCGATGAACATGCCCGCGATGATCAGCAGCAAGTTGATGATCAACAGCAGCAGCAGCGGTTCAGAGGTCAGCGACAGCATGACCTCGGCCACCTGCGCGGGGATACGCTCCCACGTCATGTAAAAGCCAAAGGCATTGGCGGCGCAGATCACCAGCAGGATCACGGCGGTCGCCTGCATGGTCTGTTCAAGGATGGGGCGGATATGGGCAAGGCGCAGGTCGCCGTGGATCAGCCCGACGATGATCGCGAACAGGACGGCCATCGCGCCCGCCTCTGTCGGGGTAAAGAACCCCAGACGGATGCCCAGCACGATGCCGACGGGCACCAGCAGGGCAAGAAAGGCGCCGCGAAAGGCGTGGGCGCGGCCCGCCCAGGGCATCGGGTGGTCAAAGGCCGGTTGCAGGCCCAGCTGGCGCGCCCGGATCGCCACGGCGACCATCATGGCGGCGCAGATCACCACGCCCGGCACGATCCCCGCAAGGAACAGCCGCCCGATGGAAACATCCCCCATGAAGCCATAGAGGATCAGCCCGATCCCCGGTGGGATGATGACCGAGATGATCGAGGACGAGGCGGTGACCGCGCTGGAAAAGGCAAGGTCATAGCCGCGGCGGGTCATTTCCGGCACCAGCACCTTGGACTGCATGGCGGCGTCGGCGTTGGCTGAGCCGGACACGCCGCCCATCAGCGTCGACAGCAGGACGTTGACCTGCGCCAGCCCACCTTTCCAATGGCCGGTCATGGCCTCGGCAAAGCCCATCATGCGGCGGGTGATACCGGCATAGTTCATCACGACGCCGGTCATCACGAACAACGGCACCGCCAGCAGTGGAAAGGAATGGGTGACGGCAACCATGCGCTGGACAAAGATCTCTGGCGGCATGGCGCCCGACAGCAGAAAAAACGACAGCGCGGCCATGCCGATGGCCATGGCGACGGGAATGCCGATGGCGATGCCGAACAGCAGGATCAGAACGGGGGCGAGGCTCATAGCACGTCCTCCGGGTGTTCGGCCGTTGCGCGGTCCAACAGGCGGACTGTCTGGCTGATGGTCATGCCGGCAAAGGCGATGACCGTCGCGAGGTAGACCCATGAAAACGGAATATCCAGCACGGGCGAGGGGCGGGTGGCGCCTTTTTGCATCATCAGAAAGCTGAGCCATGTGACGTAGGCCAGAAAGGCCAGCACGCTGGCGTCGGCAAACAGCATGACGGCGCGTCGCAGGGCAGGGGGCAGCAGATCGACCAGCAGGCTGACGCGGATATGGCGGCCTTCGCGGTGGGCGGTCATGGCACCGATATAGACGACCCATGTGAACAGGATCCCCGACAGTTCCGTCGTCCAGACTGCGGGTTTTTCTGTCCCGTAGCGGGTCAGGACGCCCCACAGCACCGATCCGGTCAGCGCGGCGAGGGCGGCAAAGGACACCAGCCGTTCGGCCCGGCGCGCCCATGTGGCGATTGCGTTCATGTCGGGGTCTCCTGCGGTCCGGGCGCGGCGCTGCGCCCGGACGGGTCCGGTTCAGTTGTCGAGGATCGCGCGGACGCGGTCATACAGGCCGTCGGACCAGTCGGGGAACTTGGTGTAGACCCCGGCGGTGGCCTCCTGAAAGGCGGGGATGTCCACGTCGCGGTTGAAGGTCACGCCTTCGGATTCCAGCTTGGCGATCCATTCCTCTTGCGAGTTCAGCATCAGGTCGGTCATGTAGACCCCGGCGGAAAGCGCCTCTTCCGATAGCGCCTGTTGCACGTCCTCGGGCAGGGAGGCGTATAGCTCTGCGTTCATCATCAGCCCGGTGAAGCCTTTGAAATGGCCGGTCAGCGAGATCGTCTTTTTGGTCTCGTGCAGCTTGGCACCGTAGATCGAGGGCAGGGGGGCCTCTGCCCCGTCGACCACGCCGGACGACAGTGCGGAATAGACCTCTCCCCAGGCGACCTGCGTCGGGCGTGCGCCCATGGCGTCAAAGGTTTCGACCCACATGATGTTCGGCGGGGTGCGAAAGGTCATGCCCTTGGTGTCCGCCGGGCTGGAGATTGCCTTGTCCGCAAGCATGTGCCGCGAGCCGAACAGCCAGTTCAGGGACAGCAGTTCAATCCCCGCCTCTTCGCGCAGCCGGTTCTTGAGATCGGCATACAGGTCGCTTTCGACGATCTTGGCGAAATCGCGGGGATCATCCATCAGGTAGGGCCCGCCTAGAACGCCGAAATCGGCCACGAAATCAGATAGGTAGCCGGGGTCCGAGATCGAGATCACCGGCGCACCGGCGCGGATCTGTTCGAACACTTCCGGGTTCGACCCCAGCTGCGCATTGGGGAAAATCGGGATGTCGACAGCGCCGTCGGTGCGGGTTGCGACGGCGCTGGCAAAGCGTTCCATCGCCTGCTGGATCGGTTCCTTGTCCGACGTCACATGGGCAAGCCGAAAGGTGAAATCGGCAGCTTGGGCGGTCAGCGGCGTCAGCGCGAGCAGCGCAGCGGCGATCAGGCGGCCGCAGGGGCCGGTTCGAAAGGTCATCATGTCCTCCTCCATCGAGTTGGCAGCCGGGACTCACATCGGTCCCTGGCGGCATCTCTTGGGGTATCATGTCATTTCCATATGTCAAAATAATTTTGATACTTGAAAATAGCAGAGCCGGGAGGCAGTGTGGCCGACATCGCCAGAATCGGGAGGAGGCCACATGAAGCTGACAGGCATGACCTGGGACCATCCACGCGGGTTTGATCCTGTGGTGGCCGCCTCCAGCGCCTACGCGGCGGAGGCGGGGGTTAAGATCACTTGGGACAAGCGGTCCTTGCAGGCTTTTGCCGACGCGCCGATTGCCGATTTGGCCGAACGCTACGATTTCATCGTGCTGGACCATCCGCATGTGGGGCAGATCGCAGAAACCGGCGCACTGTTGCCGTTGCCCGCGCCAAGCGATGCCTCTGCGTCACTGGGGGGATCGGCGGAAAGCTATCTGTGGCAAGGACAGTGCTGGGCCTATGCGCTGGACGCGGCCTGCCAGATGGCGGCCCACAGGCCCGATATGGGCATGCCTCTGCCAAAGCTCTGGGAGGATTTCCTGGACGCAGACGCCGCGCAGTTCCGCCCGCTGACGCCGCTGTTGCCGGTCGATGCCTTTGACATGCTGATGACGCTGGTCGCGGGACGGGGCGAAGAGGATATGCCGCGCGACGGACGGCATTTCGTGTCGCCGGAGAACGGGGAATATGCGCTGCGCGTGCTGCGGGCGCTGTACTCTCTTGGCCCCGATGAGCAGGTCGACATGAACCCGATCCGGGTGCTGGAGACCCTGAGCACAAGCGACGATTTCGCCTGTTCGCCCTGCCTGTTTGGCTATGTGAATTACGCGCGGCCCGGCTTTCGCCCGCATCCGGTAAGCTATTTCGATCTTCCATTGTGCGCGGGCTCCTCCCTGCCGCGCGCAATCCTTGGGGGGGCGGGGATCGGTGTATCCGCCCGCACCCGCGCCCCCGAGGAGGCCGTGAAATTCGCGCAGTGGATCTCGTCAGAGCCGGTGCAGTCGGGCGTCTACCTGAGCAACAACGGCCAGCCCGCGAACCGGCATACATGGCTGGGGCAGGCGGGCAATCCTTATGCGGCTGGTTTTTTCAAAGGTGGGTTTCACACCATCGACAACGCATGGACCCGGCCGCGCGCGCCCTGGTTTCTGGGCTTTGTCGACGAGGTCTGCGCGATCATGCCCGAGTTCTTTCGCAAGGCGATCCCCGAGGACGCGTTCCTGTCGCGGATCGACACGCTTTACCAACATCATCTGCAGGAGGCCTGAGCCATGCCCGTCGCTGTCATCACCGGGGGAAACAAGGGGCTGGGCCTTGCGCAGTCGCGCCGCTTTCTGGAGGCGGGGTTCGACGTGTTTGTCGTCGCCCGCAGCCGGGGAGACGTGGACAGCGCAGAGGGGGCGCAGTTCGTGGAATGCGACCTCGCGGCGGATCGCGCGGCCGACTGGCTGGGAGCGCTGCATGGGCGTGTCGGGACGATCGCGGCACTGGTCAACAACGCCGGTGTGCATCTGAAGAAACCGATCTGGGACGTGGCCCCGGATGAGCTGGACCGGGTGCTGGACATCAATGTGCGCGCCATGTTCGCGGCCTGCGGGCGCTATGTGGACCTGCACCGCGAGACCGGCGGCGCCGTGGTCAATATCGCCTCGATGGGCGGGATCATGGCGCTGCCCTCTGCCGCCGCCTATGTCACCGCCAAGACGGCGGTTGTCGGGCTGACCCGCTCTGTCGCGGTGGATGCCGCGCCCTTTGGCATCCGCTGCAACGCGGTGTCCCCCGGCTTTATCGAAACCGACATGACCCGCGCGATCCTGGCCAAGGATCCTGCGCGACGCGACAAGATCGAGGGGCGGATTCCCTCGCACGCCTTTGGCACGCCGCAGGATGTGGCCGATGCCGTTTTCTACCTTGCCTCTGACCGCGCCGCCTATGTGAACGGCGTCAACCTGCCGGTCGACGGCGGCTATGCGGTGGGGTTCTGAAAGGATGACCATGCTTCAGACAAAACTGACCGCCGCGCAGACCGTTGAAACCTTGCCGCAGCGGTTGGGGCCGATCCCCGAAGGCCACGCGCGGCTGCGTCTTGCCGTGGCCAGCCTGTGCGGCACCGACCTGCATTACTACGCGCATTTCGCCAACGCCGGCTTTCAGCTGCAAAACCCGGTGACGCTGGGCCATGAGGCCTGTGCCTATGTTGTCGATCCGAATGGGTCTGATCTGCGCGAGGGGCAGTTGGTGGCGCTGAACCCGATCATGAACTGCGGGGAATGTGCGCCGTGTCAGCGGGGCGAGGAAAATCTCTGTACCGCCAAGAAATTTCCCGGCTCGGCGACGACCGTGCCGCATCTGGACGGGTTCTTTCGTGAGGTGATCGACCATCCGGCGCGGTGCTGCCGCCCGGTGGCGGACGGGGTGAACCCGCGCCACCTGACCTTTGCCGAGCCGATGGCCTGCGCCTTGCACTCTTTGAACAAGGGCGGCGTTTGTGCGGGCCAACAGGTGTTGGTGACGGGCTGCGGGCCGATGGGCCTGCTGGCGATTGCGGGGGCTGCGGCGCGCGGCGCGCATGTGACGGCGCTGGACCTGCGGGCGGGGGCGGTCGAGGTCGCGCTGAAAGCGGGGGCAGAGACCGGGCTGGTCATAGGCCAGTTTGACGAGGGTGAGATCGAGAAACGGTTCGACGTGGTGGTCGAGGCCTCGGGCGCGATCCCGGCGTTCAACACCGCGCTGAAGGCGGTGCGGCCCAAGGGGAGGGTGTCGATCCTGTCCAACATCCAGCTGCGCGAGGCGCAGGTGATGCTGCACCTGATCATGCTCAAGGAAATCGAGATTGTCGGTTCGTTCCAGTTCAACCGCGAATTCGAAGAGGCGGTGCAACTGGTCGAATCCGGTGCGGTCAACTTCGACGCGCTGACGGCGGCGACCTACCCGCTGGACAGGGCAGGGGAGGCGCTGGCCGCGATGGCGGCGGGCGGGGCCTTTGGCAAGATCTTGTTGCTGGGGCCGGAGGCATGACCCGGACCTACGATCATATCGTCGTCGGTGGCGGTTCTGCCGGGGCGGTGGCGGCGGCGCGGCTGGTTGAGGGCGGCGCAAAGGTGCTGTTGCTGGAGGGCGGGCACCACCACCGGCACCCGCTGCTGGACATGCCGCCGGGGGTGTTCAAGCTGCTCAAGAACGGATCGAAGTACTTTCAGACCCACAAGACGACGCCGCAGCCGCAACTGGGTGGACGGCAGACAGAGATCCCGCAGGGCAATGTCCTTGGCGGTGGATCGACGGTGAACGGGCAGGCCTATGTGCGCGGGCGGCCGCAGGACTACGATGCGTGGCACGAGGTGCTGCGCGGCGGCAATGACGGTGTCAGCTGGGCCTGGGACGACGTGCTGCCGCATTTCAAGCGGTTGGAAGGCAACCGCAAGTTCAATGACGATCTGCACGGCTGCGACGGACCTTTGGTGGTGTCGGACCCCGGCCATGTCGATGACATGGCGCGCTGGTTCGTGCAGGCGTTGCAGGCGCAGGGCGAGCCGTTCAACCCGGATTTCAATGGGCGCACCCAGCGCGGGGCGGGCTATTTCCAGTTTACCTATGATCAGGGCCAGCGCGTTTCGGCGGCCTATGCCTTTCTCGACCCGCTCAAAGACAACCCGAACCTGACAATCAGGCTGCAATCGCGGGTGCGCCGGGTGGTGATCGAAAACGGCCGCGCGGTGGGCGTTGTCTGGCGCGATGCCAAGGGCGCAGAGCACGAGGCGCGGACAGGCGGTGAAATCCTGCTGTCCGCGGGTGCCTTCGTCACGCCCAAGCTGTTGATGCTGTCGGGGATCGGCCCGGCGGAGCATCTGCGCGAACATGGGATCGAGGTGGTCGCCGATCTGCCCGGCGTCGGGCAGAACCTGCAGGATCACCCGGATGTGTCGATCGTGGCGCGGGCCAACGGGCCATATGGGTATTTCGGGCAGGATCGCGGCTGGAACATGCTGCGCAACGGGCTGGAATTCAAACTGTTCGGTCGCGGGCGGATCACCACCACGGGGCTGGAGGCGGCCTGTTTCGTCAACCCGACCGACCCCGAGGCACTGCCGACGCATGAGGCCTATTGCATCCCGGTGATGTACCTGAACCCCGAGCAGGCCAAGACCATCCGCGAAAGCCACGGCGTGTCGATCCAGATGGTGCTGTTGAAACCGCGGTCGACCGGGACGGTGAGCCTTGCCTCTGCCGATCCGGACGCGATGCCCGTGGTGAACCCCAACTTTCTGTCCGATCCGGCAGACATGGCCGAGATGATCAAGGGATTGCGTTATTTTGGTCAGACCATGCGCACCGCGCCGCTGGCCGATCGGGTGGCCGAGGTGGTCGCACCAACAGAGTGGTCGGATGCCGCGCTGGAGGATCATTGCCGCAAAGTGGTCAAGACCAACTTTCACCCCGCAGGCACCGCCAAGATGGGGGCCGAGGGCGATCCGCTGGCGGTGCTGGACGCGAGGATGCGGGTGCGCGGTATCGCGGGTCTGAGGGTCTGCGACATGTCTGCCGTGCCGGAGATCCCGGCCGGAAACACCAATGCACCCGCGATGGTCCTGGGGGACCGCTGCGCCGATATGGTCTTGGGGTGGCTCTAGTTTGAGCATTCCAAAGCAAGAGAATCGTAAGACCGAACTCAGAAATTTTGCAGTTAATCTTGACAAAGGCGCCGAATCTCTGCCGAATGCCTTAACTTTGGTACGACCAAAATGATCCGAGGACACTATGCCTGACCTGTCGCGCCTGATGCGGGAAAAGAACATCATCTTTGTCACTCTGGCCCTGTGCCTGGTCTTTTACATGATCAGCCCGCGTTTCCTGAGCCTTGACAACATGTCGGCCATCTCACGTCAGATTGTGCCCATCGGGCTGATCGCGCTGGGGCAGTTCTTTGTCGTCCTGTCCGGCAACATCGACCTGTCGATGGGCATGGGATCGGTGCTGTTCGCTATCGTGCTGGGAGTGTTCTTTGGCATGACCGGGGGCGTGGCACTGGGGATCGTGGCGGTGATCGTCTGCTCACTGGCGCTGGGGTTCTTCAACGGGATGCTGGTGGCCAAGCTGAAGCTGCCCGCCTTTATCGTCACCCTCTCGATGCTGTTCTGCGCACAGGGCCTGTCCGGCCTGATCATCCCGCGCGGGCAACAGATTTTCCTGATGGGCGGCTTTTTCCGCTTTGTCGGGGCGGAAAAGTTCATGGGGCTCTACTGGTCCTTCCTGTTCCTTGTCGCGCTCTTTGCGCTGGCCTGGGTGGTCTACAACCACACGCGCTGGGGCGCTGCGGTGATCGCCGTGGGCAACTCCGAGGAAAATGCCCGGTTGGCCGGTGTGAACGTGGACCGGGTCAAGATCGGGGTCTTCATGTTCTCTGCCCTGTGCAGCGGATTTGCCGGGATCATGCTGTCGACCCGCATGGGCTTTGTGCAGCCGGGGCTGGATGGCAACGGGCTGCTGCTGGACGGGATCGCCGCGATCATCATCGGCGGCACGTTGATCCTGGGCGGGCGCGGCACCATCGGCGGCGCCTTCTGGGGGCTGCTGTTCATCGGCATCATCAACAACGCCCTGAACCTGCTGAACGTCGAGGACGTCTGGCACCAGGTGTTCAAGGGCGCGGTGATCCTGGCGGCGCTGGGGGCCAACTGGATCCTCTGGCAGTCCCGCCAGGTCGAGGCGCACTGACGCGCCACAGAAATTCAACACGGAGGAGACTGACCCATGAAACTCAAGACAGGACTTATGGCCGCAACGGCGCTGGCCATGTTTGGCGCGCCGGTTCTTGCGGCGGATGACACGCTGGACATCGTGTTCATCAACGACGGCCACGTCGCGCCCTATCACGTCGCATGGCTGAGCGGCTTCGAGGACGCGATCAAGGCCTACGACGAGGCGTTTGACGACGTCAAGGTGACGGGCCGCTGGCTGTCGGCCGAAGGGTCGCTGGAAAAGATGATCCAGCAGACCGAGGTGACGATCAACGAAGGCCCGGACGTGATGTTCGTCAACGCCATCAACGTCGATGCGTTCGAGCCGCTGGTCGCCAAGGCGCAAGAGGCGGGGATCACATGGATCGCCGTTCACTCGCCGATGGACAGCGCCGATTACAGCTTTACCCTTGGGGACGTGGTGAACGGCACCAATCAGGGTCTGGCCATGTGCGCCCTGTCGGGTGGTGAACCCTACAAGGTGGCCATCATGCTGGGTCAGGCGGGCAACCCGTCGGGCGAGGCGCGCCACGAAGGCATCCTGAAGGGCATCGCGGCATGTGACAACGTCGAGGTCGTGGCCGAACAGCCCGCCGACTGGGACACCGTCAAGGCGCAGTCCATTGCGGAAAACTGGCTGACCCAGTACCCGGACCTGAACGCCATTTCCGGGGTGACCGATGGCTACATGTATCCCTCCATCGCCATTGCCATGAACGGCGGTCGGGAGCTTGATTTCTACGGCTATGACGGCGACATCCCGATCCTGCAGCAGATGACTGACGGATCGGTCAAGGCCGATATCCTGTTGTCGGGCACGCGGGAGGGCTGGAACTTTGTCCAGATGGCCTATCGCATCCACAAGGGCGAGACCCCGGACAAGGTCTATGATTTCTTCACGCCGTTGGTGCTGACCGAAGAGAACCACAAGGTGGCATTGGCCAACGGGTTCCCCGAGGATGTGCAGGTCTACTACGTCGATCAGGCGCTGGACGTGGCCGCGAAAGGCTATCTCGAATTTGGCCCCGACTCGGTCAAGTAAGGCAGGCGGGCGGCGGTGGCCTTGCCGCTGCCGCCCCATTTTTCCGGAAAGAGTGCCATGACCACAACCACGGCCGCAGCGCCCCCGCGCCCCCGCAAGGCGATGGACAGCCTGACCCAGCGCTATCTTGTGCTGATCGGGCTCATCGTGATCGCCTCGGTCGGGTTCAGCATCGCCAACGACAATTTCTATTCGCTTGCCAATCTCGGCATCCTGCTCCGCTCGATCGCGGTTCTGTTCCTTGTGTCCATGGGCATGACGTTCATCATGCTGACTGGCGGGATCGACCTCAGCGTGGGCTCTAACGTCGCCTTTTCCGGCGGGGTGGGGGTGATCACCCTGACCACCACCGGCAGCGCGCCCTTGGGGTTCGCTGCGGCGATCCTGGCGGGCATGGCCATCGGTGCGGTGAACGGTGTTTTCATCGGTCGATTGCGGCTGTCGGCCTTCATGGTCTCCCTGGCCACCTTTGCGCTGGCGCGCGGTCTGGCACTGGTGATCTACGACGCGAATTCCATCAATGTATCCAACACAACCTTTCTTTGGTTGGGTGGACAAAGCTGGGGCAGCATTCCCGTCGTGATCCCCTTTGTCGCGCTGGTTTTCGTGGCGCTGTCGCTGGTCCTTTACAGGTCGACTTTCGGCCGCGACGTCTATGCGGCGGGATCGAACATCAACACCGCCTTTGTGCTGGGACGCAGGCCGGAACGCACGCTGGTCTGGGTCTATGTCCTGTCCGGCGCGCTGGCGGGCCTGTCGGCGATCATCACCGTGGGCCGCGTCTCTTCGGGTCAGCCGTGGACGGGTCTGTACCTGGAGTTCGATGCCATCACGGCGGTGATCCTTGGCGGCACATCGCTGTTCGGCGGGCGGGGGCGTCTGCTGGGCACGATCCTTGGCGTGCTGCTGTATGGCATCATCATCAACGGGCTCGTCCTGACGGGCACCAACCCCTACCTGCAAAGCCTCATCAAGGGTCTGATCCTGCTGGGTGTGGTGCTGCTGGATACCCTCGTACAGCGGAGGCAGGCACAATGACCGAACGTCTGGACATGCTGGGCATCGGCAAGAGTTTCTTTGCCACCCGCGCCCTTGATGACGTCAATTTCTCCTGCACGGCAGGGGAGGTGCACGCGCTGGTCGGGCTGAACGGCGCTGGCAAGTCGACGCTGATGAAGATCCTCGGCGGTGTCTACCAGCGCGATGAGGGTGAGATCCGCATCAACAACACCCCGGTCGAAATTGCCGCCCCTGCCGACGCCGGTCGGCACGGCATCGCGATGATCCACCAGGAACTGTCGCTGATCGGTGAGTTGACCGTGGCGGGCAACATCTTTCTGGGCAAGGAAATCCGCCACAAGGGCACGCCTTTCATGAACAAGGCGGAAATGGCCCGGCAGGTGCGTGCCCAGCTGGACCGGTTCGGGTTGGCGCTGGACCCGCACAGGCCGGTGCGTGAACTGAACTCGGGCGAGAAACAGATCGTCGAGATCATCCGCGCGCTGATGTCCGACGCCTGGCTGATCGTGATGGACGAACCGACCTCGGCCCTGTCCGAGGAAGACAAGGAAATGCTGTTCGACTTCATCCGCCGGATGAAGGCCGAGGGGATCGCCATCATCTATATCTCTCACCACATGCCAGAGATCTTTGGCATTGCCGAAGATGTGACGGTGATGCGCGACGGGGTGATCGTCCTGTCCGAACGCATTGCCGAAACCTCGGAGGATCACGTCATCAAGTCGATGACCGGGGCAGAGCTGGACCAGTTCGTCAAGCCGCACAAGCAGATCACCGGCAAGGTGGTGCTGTCGGTCGACGGGCTGAGCAGCCCCGGCAATTACGACGGCGTGACGCTGGGCGTGCATGAGGGCGAGATCGTTGTGCTGACTGGCCTGCGCGGGTGCGGTGCGCCGGAACTGGCCAAGGCGATATTCGGTCTGGACGCGGGCTATGGCGGTGAGGTCCGCTATCTGGACAAGACCCTGAAACCGGGGCGCGGCCCTGCCGTGGCGGTGCGCGAGGGCATGGGTCTTGTCACCGAAAACCGCGACAAGAACGGCATCCTGCCGCCGCTGTCGGTGCGCGACAACATCGCGCTGCCGTTCCTTGAGAAAACGCTGAAAGGCGGGCTGATCGACGGCGCGCGGGTGGACAGTATCGTTGCCAAGGCGATCCGCGACACCTCGACCAAGACATCCTCACCGGATCAGGAGATCCGCTTTTTGTCCGGCGGCAACAAGCAAAAGATCTGTTTCTCGCGCTGGCTGGACGAGGATCTGAAACTGCTGATCCTGCTGGAACCGACGCGCGGCATCGACGTGCATGCCAAGGCCGACATCTACCGGATCATCGAGGATCTGGCCGGACGCGGCGTCGGCATCCTGATCCTGTCTTATGAAATCGACGAGGTGCTGATGTTGGGCGACCGCGTGCTGACGATGTACCAGGGCGCGACGATCCACGAGTACGCCTATCCGCATTTCGACAAGGACCGGATGCTGGCCGACATGGCCGGGGCCGGTCACACGACCTGAAGGAAATCCCCCGTGTTCTACAAATGCTTCATCGACAATGAATGGGTCGAGGCGTCGAATGGCGCCCGGCTGGAGGTGACCAATCCCGCCACCGGCGAGGTTTGGGCCGAGGTGCCCGCCTGCACGGGCGCAGAGGTGGCGCGCGCATTGGAAAGCTCTCAGCGGGCGCAGAAAAAGTGGATGATGCTGCCGCCTGTGGAACGCGCCGCCTACCTGTACCGCATCGCCGAGGGGATCGAACGCGAACGCGACCTGTTCGAGGACCTGCTGGTCAAGGAGCAGGGCAAACCCCGTGCCGAAGCCGCCGGAGAGGTCACGGACACGATCCGCTATATGACCTATTCCGCCGAGGCCGCGCGACGGTTGCGCGGCGATATATTGCCCTCTGACAACCCGCGTGAGCAGTTGTTCATCTACAAGGTGCCTTACGGGGTGACGCTGGGCCTGTGTGCCTACAATTATCCCCTGGCGCTGATCGGGCGAAAGGTTGCCCCGGCGCTGGTCACCGGCAACACCATGATCGTCAAGCCGCATGAGGCGACGCCGGTCACGGCCTCCGTATTCTGCCGCATCGTGCAAGAGGCGGGGGTTCCGCCGGGGGTCATCAACATGGTCACCGGCACCGGGGCCGAGGTGGGCGCGCCGCTGGTCGAAAGCCCGGTGGTGCGGATGATCACCCTGACCGGGTCGATCCGGGCGGGGCAGGCGATTGCCCGCGCCTCGGCGCAGAACATCACCGCGCTATCGCTGGAACTGGGCGGGTCCGCGCCCTTCATCGTGCTCAAGGACGCCGATCTGGACAAGGCGGCGGCGGCCTGTGTGACGGCCCGGTTCGCCAATGCCGGGCAGGTCTGCATCTGTTCCGAGTCGGTGCTGGTCGAAGAGGCGGTCGCCGATGTCTTTACCGAAAAGTTGCTGGAACACGCGGCCAAGGTAAAGCTGGGTGATCCGGCGACCAATGGCGGCATGGGTCCGATCACAACCGCCGATGCGCTGGAGCGGGTCGAGCGGATCGTGGCCGAGTCCGTCGAAGGCGGGGCCAAGGTTGCGCTTGGCGGCAAGCGTCCCGAGGGGATGGGCGGTGGCCACTGGTATGAACCGACCGTGCTAACAGGGGCCACGCCAGACACGGCGGCGGTGCGCGAAGAGATCTTTGGCCCGGTGCTGCCGGTGGTGCGCGTGGCGGATTACGAAGAGGCGCTGCGCGTGGCGAACGCCCGCCCCGACGGCCTGTCCGCATACCTGTGGACGCAAAACCCCAGCATCTACATGGACGCGATCCAGCGGCTGGAAACGGGGACGATCTTTTTGAACTCAGGGATAACCGGGATGGTGCAGGGGTATCACAACGGCCACAAGCTGTCCGGGCTGGGCGGCGAGGACGGGATGCACGGCATCGAGGGTTATTTACAAAAGCGGACGGTGTATCAGGCGTACTAGCAACCGTATCTTTCGGGCGGTTTGCCACCATTCAAGGCGTCAGCCTGCGCGTCCTGCACATCGCCCCTTCAATCTATGAAAACCTGCGCAATGCACGAACGGCCGAATCAGTGAAGCCACAGCGCAGCGCGGTCCTCCGCCATGGAGTTCTGGTCAGGGCCGGTTGAGCCGCTCAGCCAAGGGCGGAGCACTCGAAACCTCAGTATTGAGCATTGGCAATATCAAAAGCCACAGAACGCCTGAGAAATTTATTTCTCAGGCGGATGGGCAATTTGTTTCCTCCTGGCCCGGAGTTTTTCGGACGCAGGGATCGATGTTTGTTTCCATCAACGCCGTGGATTGGTGTCCCGGGGCTCCTGCCCGCGGGACACCGCCGTTCACATCATTCCGCCCATTCCACCCATGTCGGACATTTCGCTGCCGGCACCGGCCTTCTCGGGCTTTTGCGCGACCATCGCTTCGGTCGTGATCAATAGCCCGGCAATGGACGCGGCGTTTTCGAGCGCGATCCGGACGACTTTCGTCGGATCGATGACGCCGGCCTTCAGCATGTCGACGTATTCCTCTGTCTGCGCGTCGAAACCGAAGGTCGGGCTGTCGTTCTCGATCACCTTGCCAACAACGACCGATCCGTCGACGCCGGCATTTCCGGCAATCTGGCGCAGCGGCGCCTGGATCGCGCGGCGGACGATCTTGATGCCGGCATCTTGATCGCTGTTGTCACCCTTCAGCGTCGCCAGCACCTTGCCAGCATGAACCAGGGCCACGCCGCCACCGGGCACGACACCTTCCTGAACCGCAGCGCGGGTGGCGTTCAGCGCATCGTCCACGCGGTCCTTGCGCTCCTTCACCTCAATCTCGGTGGCCCCGCCGACCCGGATCACGGCAATGCCACCGGCGAGCTTGGCCAGGCGTTCCTGCAGCTTCTCCTTGTCGTAGTCCGACGTGGTCTCCTCGATCTGCGCCCGGATCTGGGTGACGCGCGCCGCGATCGCGCCCTTGTCGCCGGCTCCGTCGATGATCGTCGTGTCATCCTTGGTGATCGCGACCTTCTTCGCCGTGCCGAGCATGTCCATCGTGACATTCTCCAGCTTGGTGCCCATTTCTACGGAAATCACCTGTCCGCCCGTGAGCACGGCAATGTCTTCCAGCATCGCCTTGCGGCGGTCGCCAAAGCCGGGCGCCTTGACGGCCGCGACCTTCAGTCCGCCGCGCAGCTTGTTGACGACCAGCGTCGCCAGAGCCTCGCCCTCGATGTCCTCGGCCACGATCAGCAGTTGCTTGTCTGCCTGAATGACTGCCTCCAGCAGCGGCACCATGGAAGCAAGGGACGACAGCTTCTTTTCGTGAAGCAGGATGACGCAGTCATGCAGCTCGACGACCATCTTCTGAGCGTTCGTGATGAAGTAGGGGCTCAGATAGCCACGGTCGAACTGCATGCCCTCGACCACGTCGGTTTCGGTCTCCAGTCCCTTGTTTTCCTCGACGGTGATCACGCCTTCATTGCCAACCTTGGCCATCGCATCCGCGATCTGACGACCGATCGCGACCTCTCCGTTGGCTGAAATGGCGCCGACCTTGGCGATCTCGTCGCTGTCGCCGACGGGGCGGGACAGGGTCTTGATCTCGGCCACAACCGCAGCGACGGCCCTGTCGATCCCGCGCTTGAGATCCATCGGGTTCATTCCGGCCGCGACCGACTTCATCCCCTCCCGGACAATCGCTTGGGCGAGGACGGTTGCGGTCGTGGTGCCGTCGCCCGCCTCTTCATTGGTGCGCTGCGCGACCTGCTTGACCATCTGCGCGCCCATGTTCTCGAAATGGTCGGACAGCTCGATTTCCGCGGCGACGGTCACACCGTCCTTGGTGATGCGCGGCGCGCCCCAGGATTTGTCGATGATGACGTTCCGGCCCTTGGGTCCAAGGGTGATCTTCACGGCGTTGGCCAGCGTGTTGATGCCTTTCAGCATGCGGTCGCGGGCATCTGTACTGAATCTAACGTCTTTGGCGGACATGGGTGTCGCTCCTGAGAATGAAATTTCGGCGTCGATTTCGGAGTCAGGCCATGACGCCGAGAATGTCGCTCTCCTTCATGATCATGAGATTTTCGCCACCGAGTTTGATTTCGGTCCCTGACCATTTTCCGAACAGGATCCGGTCGCCCGCCTTGACATCCATGGCGATGCGCTCGCCATCCTCGTCCTTGGCGCCGGCGCCGACCGCGACGATCTCACCTTCCTGCGGCTTCTCTTTTGCGGTGTCGGGAATGATAAGCCCGCCTGAGGTCTTCGCGTCGCCTTCGATGCGGCGGACGAGAACCCGGTCGTGGAGTGGAGTGAACGACACGTAAGTGCTCCTTCTTCGTGTTTCCAAGGGAGCATGGCGATGGTCGGAGGTGCTTTGGCACTCGCCATACCGGAGTGCCAATTGTATGGAAATGATGGCTCGGCAGGCGTTCTACAATAGCGCCTCAGGAACATCTTTGCGCTTCGACGCGAACGGGAACCACAGAAGTTCCGGCGCACCGTCGACGCTCGACTTCACAAGCGACGAACCGAGTTTCCGCCAGCGATGATCGCGTTGATCAAATCTGCCACGGCCCGGTGATTTGCCGTGTCGAATTCGGTGCCGACGGCGTTCTCATGGGTCGCCGCTGCGTCGCGAAGCACGCCCACGATCTCATGCTCCGGCAGCAGTCCGCGATCATTCAACGCAAGCAGAAGCGCCTCGCAGATCGATAGGGCGGCTTGGCCTGCGTGCTCGCTCGTCGTGGTCATGCCCGTATTCCTTCCAGTGCATCATCACCTGTGGGAAGTTGAGGTTCAAATTGATCCGTACTTTTCGCAGGAACTTCGCTATGCTGGACTGATCCAGAGCAGTGTCCGGGCCGATTTCCGCTTTTGGGTCACCACGCGCCAGGAGGCCCCATGAAATCCATTGAACACAGCCCCCTTACGCGCAAGCTCTCGGCCTTTGTCGCGCTGTCGGAGGTCGAGCTTGCTGTGCTTGAACGATTGCACCAGCGTCGCCGATCCTTCGTTGGGGGGCGGGATATGGTACATCAAGGCCAGTCCGCGCGGGCTGCGTATATTCTGTCTGCGGGTTGGGTTTGTTCCTACAAGCTACAGGCCGACGGGACGCGCCAGATAGTGGATTTCCAGATCCCAGGGGATTTCCTGGGGTTGCGGAGCGTTCTACTGCGCACCTCGGACCACAGTTTTGAGCCCATCGTGGACATCGAGGCTGCCGAAGTGCTGACGAGCGACCTGCTGGAGGCGTTTGCCCAGACCCCTCGCCTGGCGACTGCCATACTCTGGGCGGCGTCAAGGGACGAGGCGATGGTCGTGGAGCATCTCGTCGGGATCGGGCGGCGTGATGCGGACGCCCGCATGGCGCATTTCCTGCTGGAGCTGGGATCGAGGCTTGCGCTGGTCGGCATGGGCGGCAAGGACGGGTTCGACTGCCCGCTGACGCAGTATCACCTCGCCGATACGCTGGGGTTGAGCGCGGTCCATGTGAACCGCGTTCTGCGGCAGCTTCGCGAGAGTGGACTGGTGACCTTTCGGGACGGACATGTGACGTTTCACGACTATGGCGGTCTGGTGGAACTTGCCGAGTTCGATCCGGCATATCTGGACCAATCGGGGCCGCTGTTGAAATGAAAGGGCCGCCCTCCATTACCTGGAGGGCGGCCCCGGATGTCACGTCAGACGCGGGCGGTCACGCGAGGGCGTGGGTCGCCGCATCGAGTTCCTTGTTGGTCTCGGCGTCGTTCTTCGCCGTGTTCGCCTTTTCGGCGGCTTTGTAATGCTTCAGCGCCGCATCCTTCTTCGGACCAGCGGGCGCCTTGTCCCACGTGGCCTTCACGGAGGTCATCTTCTCGGCAGTCTTGTTCTGTTCGGGAGTCATTGGATTGTCCTTTCATGGACGTTCCGAGAACAAGAAGCGCGCCAACATGCCGACCTTTTGGGGATCGGCACGCCCGCACGCTTCTCGGGTACTCGGAAAACTGCGCCGCCAAATGTTCGGCGGGCGCATCTCTCACTACCCGTGTCGGCGCCTCGCCGCACTGACGCAGGTTAGCCTCGGCGTGCGCTGCTGCGGATTATTGACGGCGCCTAGGGCAATCAGGGGGTCCGCGCGTCGAACGATAAAAGGCACGCGGACGTCTGACCCGGCAAATGCAGTGACCGTGCGCAGGTCACGCCACCGTCGTTTGCTGGTGGGCGAGCCGCAGCCATTTGTCTTCATCGAACAGATATGTCGAGGCGCAGATTGCCTTGTAGATCGGGACGTCGGGTTTCTCGGCCGAGACCCGATAGGTGAGAATGGCGATGTCACGACAGCGCGTCACCCGCCGTTCGGCCATGATGGCGGTCCGCCAGCCGGTTCTCTTTTTCAGGTGGTTCCAGATATGATCGCCCTGCAGGATGCTGGGAGGATACGGAAAGATCATGACGGCGTTGCTTGCCGTTGTCGCCTGCACATTGTCCGCGCCGCTGGTCCAGAAGTGCTCCTCCATATCCCAGAGAACACTCTGTTCCTGCGGCGACAGGGTTCCGGACTTGTGCGCCGTATGATCCGGCGTCTTTGTGGTCTTCGTGGAAACGGTCATTCGCCTGAGCCCGAACCGCCAGCCGTCAACACCTGAAACAGCACGAAGATGATTGCCAGTATTGTCCAGATTGCGCTGCCAGTGCCCAGGCGGCCGTTGCCGACCGACGTGACAGCCCGCTTCAAACCCAATGACGCCTGGCCTTCGGGGAGCAACTGGCTCAGGTCTCGTGCGACCCTGCCGTTATCGCTTGCGAGCGTGGGAACGTCCCGAAATCGTGCCAGCAGCGTGCCCAACCGCGCTCGCGCTCCGTCGCGTCCGAGCGCTACAAGTTCAGCGGTTTCCTTCCATGGATCGAGGCCGAGCCGCGCGAGGGTGGAGAGGACCGTCACGACATATCCGTTCCGGTCCTCGCCGACCGACGCATAGAGAAATCGCTCGAACTCGGGCGGGTTGGGGTTGAGAATTTTGCCTTCGGCCATCGTCATTCATTCCTTGGTTGCAGGAACGCAAATCGTCCCCGTTTCCCCAAGGCTACGCGCAGGTCAGTTCCGGCGCGCTTACACAGGTCAGTGTCTGCGACTGTCCCCAGGGCATTCGCAACCTGTTTGGTGCCCGGGACTAACATGTGTCAGCGCCAGCCAAACGATCCCGAGGTACAAGAGAAGAAATCGTTCGACCCGTCAGGCCCGGAATCCGAGGGGTCTTCGACAGTGGTGAGCGACGGATCTGCCAACATCGCGGAGACCAGAAATGAACATGCGGTCGACCAGATCGACGGTAACGTTTTCGAACCCGTTCACCTTGTCGGGATACACCGACGACCTGCCTGCGGGCGACTACGAACTTCTCGTCGAAGAGGAGCTTCTCCAGGGGCTGAGCTTCGAGGCTTACAGACGGACGGCGACCTACCTGACGGTGCGCGGCAGGGGCGGGCATGCGGGACGCTCCGAGTTGCGGGCGATTTCTGAATACGACCTGAAAGAGGCCCTGATCCGTGATCGGGTCGCGACCGAAAAGAAGAACGATCACAGCGATGCGGCGCTTTCCCCGCAGGAGGATAGTACATGAACACTCCCGAATGGCTCAAACCCGGTATCTATGGTGCCGTGATCGGCGCTGTCGTCGTCGGCATCGTCGGATTTTCGTGGGGCGGCTGGGTGACTGGTAGCACCGCAAATGACAGGGCGTTGGCGATGTCCCGCAACGATGTCGTGGCGTCCATGGTCCCGGTCTGCCTCGACATGGCGCGGTCCGACCCGGGACGGGCGGAGAAGCTTGAAACGATCCGGGCCGCCTCGACATATCAGCGGCGCAACGCTGTCATGGCGGCAGGCTGGGCGACGGTTCCCGGAACCGATGCCCCGGACCGTGATATTGCGCAGGCCTGTCTCGCGGCCCTCGAGCTTTGAGCGATGAAATAATGTCTCATGCCACGTCACTCAGAGCGGAACTGGCCGTGGTACACGGGCAAACTCTGCCGGCATCGCCGCCGGAGACGAACCATCCTGAAGGACGTGTCGACGGCAAGTACCCGACCGGACATCTGCTGGCACGACTGTTCTCGAAACTAGCTTTCGCGGCCGGTGTGGTCGCGGCTCTGGCCTTCCCCGCCTTTGCGCAGGATGGCACCGGCCCGATGCCCGAGAACGCTCAGCCGCGCGGCTACGGTGGCGGCTGGGTCTGTGATTCCGGTTACCGGGTGGAGCGTGCCGAATGTCTGGCGCTCGATATCCCCGAGCATGCCTATCCGACCGGGCACTCCTACGGGGCGGGGTGGGAGTGCGACCGTGGGTATGAGGAAGTGAACCGGACTTTCTGCAATCCCATCCCGGTGCCCGCCAACGCCTTTCTCCGGGCTTTCGGCTATGACTGGCAATGCGAACGCGGTTTCCGGCAAGAGCGCGATGCATGTGTGCCAATCGTTCTGCCCGAGTACGCCTATCTGACAGAAGACAGATCGGGAACGGGATGGACTTGTGATCGCGGCTATGCGGCCGTTGCAGGGACATGCATGCCGATTGCCGTGCCAGCGAACGCATATCTGACCAACGCAGCCTATGGCGCTGCCTGGGCGTGCGAGAGAGGCTTTGTCAAGATCGACGACCGATGCGACGCCATCGTCGTGCCCGCAAACGCGTTTCTCGCCCAGGCATCCTATGGACCAGGTTGGAGCTGCGAGCGAGGGTACGAGCCGTTGAGCGGCGCCTGCGTCGCCATTGATCTGCCGGAGAACGCCTATCTCGACCGATCCGGCAACCGGTGGAGCTGCAATCGAGGCTTCCAGCTATCCAACGGGGTGTGCATTCTTGGACGGTGATCGTGACATGACAAGACGAGGCAATGTGTCCGGCATGCGGGTCAGCATAGGGTGTCGTCTGCGATACAGCTTTCGGCAGCCGACGCCAATGATCGCGCTGCTGAACGTCCACTACTCGCGCTTTGGCGATCTGGAACGCGCCGATTACCTCGTCACGTCGCCGAGCGTACCGCTCGAAAGCTACCGGGACGGCTTCGGCAACTGGTGTACGCGCCTCCTGGCTCCGGCGGGCGACTTCTGCCTGTCGACGGATGGTATCTTTCGCGATACGGGCCAGCCCGATCCCGTCTTTCCCGACGCGCAGCAGCACGCGGTTCAGGACCTGCCATACGAGACCCTCGTGTTCCTGCAGGGGAGCCGGTATTGCGATACCGACCTTCTTTCAGAGGAAGCCTGGAGTCTTTTTGAGACCACGGAGCCTGGTTGGTCCCGCGTTCAGGCGATCTGCGATTTCGTACACGGACATGTCCGCTTTGACTACATGGAGGCGAAAGCGACGCGCACGGCATCACAGACCTTGGCCGAGCGGCAGGGTGTTTGCCGCGACTTTGCCCATCTCGCCATCGCCCTGTGTCGCTGCATGAACATTCCGGCCCGCTACTGCACCGGATATCTGAGCGACATCGGGGAACCGCTCCCTCATCCGCCGGGGGATTTCGCTGCATGGATGGAGGTGTTCCTTGCTGGTGAATGGCACATGTTCGACCCGCGCAACAACAAGCCGAGGTTTGCGAGAATTCTGATCGCGCGCGGCCGCGATGCTGCCGATGTGCCTCTGACCCAGACATTCGGCAAAAACACGTTGACGGAATTCAAGGTCTGGACGGATGAATTGGCCTAACTGACTTTGGCTTTGTTCGAACCGCGTCGTCGTAAATCGAGTGGCCAGTCCCCATATATATAGAGAGCCGCCGCCAAGCCTCCCGGTCCACCATGGACGAGGAGTTGGCGTCGGCCAATCAAGGGATCGATGACATGTCCTTATAGGGCCTGACCGCTCGTGCTGCGGCCGCAATGGCGCGGAAGCCCGCTGAAACCGCAAAGTCCAACGTGAAAGCGGAAGAGCCCAAAGCCGATGGCAAGTGTACGGCGCCTAAAACGAAGATGCCTTGAAACGCGCACTGGCCACGCGGCCCATATTCGAACCGGGGCGCGCGCACGACCCGCAGCAACACAGGAGAGGATCACGCCGATGGAAGATCTGACGACCAAGACCGTTGCGGTTTTTGCCCGACCATTCACCGTTCCAGGCTTTGCGGAGATGCTTCCGGCAGGGGAGTACGAGATCGAAACGGAGTTGGTTTCACCCCCTGATCAACAGCATCCCGCAGCTTGGAAAGCCTCCGTCCTGGTGAAGCTTCATCCCCGGATGTCGCATCCCGGGCTTGCGCGGACTCTGACCGTTTCCCTTGCCGACCTGGACCGTGTACGCGCGCGGGACAAGCTGGCAGGCGGGGTGTTGGCCGATTTTTTTCTGGAGGATATGCTGGCTGATCCGATGGTGCGTCTGGTGATGAGGGCGGACGGGGTGTCCGAGGGGCATCTGCGACATCTCTACTCGGAGAGCGGGACGCCTGATTCCTACTCGAATTTTCCAGCGTCGAAGACGGCCATCCAAGGAGCGCGGGACGAAGAGTCAATACGGGCCGCGGAGAACGAAGGCATGCCTACGCGACCGGAACCACATTCGCCTTCGCGCAGCCGGTACGTAGAGGGTCAGATGTGATGGCCAACCAGGATATCGCCGAAGGAGCCATGCGAGACACCGCGACGGCAAAGGCTATGGGAGACGTTCCGCAGGAACGCCAATGCCTGCGATGCCATACCCTCTTCTGGAGCGAAGGTTTCGGAGAGCGGATTTGCCGGCGCTGCAAGGGATTGAACGCTTGGCGAAACGCCGTATCTGTCAGTCCGGGCGCATCCCGCCGCCGCTGATCCGCATCGGCTAGCCTTTCTGGAAATTGGTTTGGCCTGTCTCGTCATCGTTCACACCAGAACCTACCGATACCGTCTCCCGCTCTCTCTCGGACCGCACAGGTTGATGCTGCGTCCACGCGAAACGCGGACACTGCGCCTATTTTTGCAGGCCCTGTCCATTGCTCCGACGGCCAATGTAACATTGGCAAATGGTGTGCCCGACAATTTCATAGGGACCGCACTCTTTGACACTCCGACAGATCATCTGGCGCTTCAAGACCCGCGAGTAACAGGAACGCCGCTGGCCCGACGCGGCTGCGCTGTGTGGAGGCTACACCGCATCGGGCCAGCTTCCGTCGCACCAGAGGGGGTCATTTTTGGGCGCCTTCAGGGGGTCAACATTCGGTGCCGATTGACACAGAAACAACGCGAGCTACTCGAAAGCATCACCGAGGCCTGCATCGGCTCGGGTGTCGATTTCACCTGGACCTTCGACACCAACGGAACGGCACATGCACGGGATATCGTGACCGACACCGGCTGGAAGATCGTGCTGGATCGCGGCCTGGATATTTTCCAGGCACCGGTCCGTCGGGAAGGTTTCAACCTTGGCGACCGCCTACAAGAACACCGTATGGTGAAGGGGCTTTATGTGACCTATGTCCGCCAATAGCTCCGGATGCGAGTCGATTGCTGTCGCCACATTTTTTCTCGATCGGTCGTCAGGCCGATCACGCTCGTCCGGAAGTCAGGGTGGATTCCGGACATTCTCTGCACCTGCGAAGCAGCTGAGTCAACTTCAGCAAAACGGACCTTCTCACATCAGCTTCAAGAGGGTCTGTCTGCACCACCGCTGGAAAGCGTCGCTCCCGTTTCCGCCAATTGTGCCGTTGCAGGATGTTCGTAATTCGCGAGGCGTCGGCACCCGCCCGTGCGTCAGGCCGCCCCATGCACAGCGTATACAAAAGCCCTCAGTGCTTGTCCGACAGAGACGAGGCGCGCCAGTCGGGGCATTCCTCGGCGGGGTTCGGGCTGTGCTCTGCCGCGCGGATCGCGTGGATGGCCGCGTATTCGTCGCGGTCCGACGTGTCGCCGCTGATGCCCACGGCGCCCACGGTCATGCCCTGGGCATCCTCGATCAGAACGCCGCCGGGGACGGGGATGAAGCGCCCGTCAGAGGCCGCCGCGATGGCGTTCTGAAACGCCGGGCGGGCCGAGAGGTAATCGCGGATCGTGCGGCTGGACAGGCCCATGCCGAGCGCGCCGTAGGCCTTGCCAAGGGCGATGTCGAACCGCAACAGGCCCGAGCCATCCTCGGACTTCATGCAGACCATGCGGCCGCCGCTGTCCAGCACGACCACGGTGAGGGGTTTCATCCCCTCGCGGTGGCCGATCTCCAGCGCGGTTTGCAGGATGGTTTCGGCAGTGGACAGCGATAGCGAAGAGGCAAGTTTCATGTCGGTCCTTTCTCAGCGCATGAGGTTCGGCAGCCAGGTGACAATCTCGGGGAAGGCCAGCAGGGCGATGATGGTGATGACATCTGCAATAAAGAACAGCGCAATGCCCCGAAAGACATCCGGCAAGGGTATGTCGGGCCTGACCGCGCTGACCACGAAACAATTCAGCCCGATGGGCGGGGTGACAAGGCAGATCTCTGCCATCTTCACCACGATGATGCCGAACCAGATGGAATCGAACCCCAGCGCCATGACCGCCGGGTAGACCACCGGCAGCGTCAGCAGCAGCATCCCGATGGCATCCATGAACATGCCCAGCACGGCATAGGCCAGCAGGATGCAGATCATGATGACCATGGGCGGCGCGTCAATCGACACGACCCAGCCGGTAAAGGCCTCGGCCAGACCCGAAAAGCCCAGGAAGCGGACAAAGATCGTGACGCCCCAGATCAGCGAGAAGATCATGACCGTCAGCTTGGCGGTTTCCATCAGGCTGTCGGCGATGGGCTTCAGGCCCGCGCCACGCAGCAGCGCCACGGCAAAGATGATGCCCGCGCCAAGCGCGCCGGCCTCTGTCGGCGTGGCCCAGCCCTGGTAGATGGCCGAGATGATGATGAAGACGACCGCCATGATCGGCAGCAGCGGGGGCAGGGCGGTGATCCGCTCGCCCCATGTGACGCGCTCTGTCTGGGCGGGGGCGTGTTCGGGTTTGACCAGTGCCCAGAGGATGATGATGGCGCCGTAGATCAGGGCCGAGACGAGGCCGGGCAGGAACCCCGCCAGCAGCAGGCGGCCGACGGATTCCTCGACGATGATGGCATAGATCACCAGGATCGCTGAGGGCGGGATCAGCGTTGCCAACGTGCCGCCCGCCGCCACGACCCCCGCCGACAGGCGCTTGTCATAGCCATGTTTCAGCATCTCGGGGATGGCGGTACGGGCAAAGACGGCAGAGGTGGCGGTGGAGGCGCCCGACACGGCGGCAAAGCCTGCCGTGGCAAAGACCGTGGCGACGGCCAGCCCGCCGGGCAGCCAGCCCAGCCACTTGCGCGCCGCATCGAACAGTTGCGCCGTCATGCCGGCGTGAAAGGCGACGAAACCGATGAAGATGAACATCGGCAGGACCGACAGCGCGTAGGTGGTGGATTTCGCGTGTGGCACAATGCCGACGACCCCCGCCGCCGGGCCCCAGCCGATCAGCTCGACCAGGCCCAGAAGGCCGACGGAGGCGGCGGCAAAGACCACGCGCACGCCGATGAACACCAGGAAGATCATCAGGCCGACGCCGATCAGCCCGACGGTAAGCGGGTATTGGAAACCGAGTCCGATAAGCATGTCAGGTCTCTTTTGTCTCTGTGGCGTGTTGCGCCTCTTCGCGGGCAACCTCTGCGGCGTCCTTCATCAGGGTCACACCCTGCGGGTCGCGGCTGGGGTCGATGAACAGCCGGACAGACCCGGCAAGCTGGACAGCCAGCCGCAGGAACCACAGCGAAAACGCCAATGGCACCAACAGCTTGGACGGCCAGACAATAAATTCGGCGTCAATGGTGGTGTCGCCCAGCTGGTAGGAGCGCCAGAAATGCGCGCCGCTGTACCAGATCAGCACCCCGATGATGGCCATGCCCAGCAGGCTGCCGACGATCTCTGCCGCCCACAGCGGGCGGCCCCGCAGACGGCCAAGGAACAGCTCCATGCGGATATGGGCGCCCATGCGCTGCGTGTAGGCGGCGCCCAGAAAGGCCATGCCCGCCATCGACAGTTCGACCAGATCGACATAGCCGGTCAGGGGCAGGTCAAAAAGCGTGCGCATCACGATCTGCGCGATGCCAAGGCACATAAGCGCAAAGACGAACAGCGCGGCGATGAAGTTGGTGGCATTCTCGATCGGCGACAAGAGCCGGTCGGCGCGGGCCACGGGGCCGCGCGTCGAGGTAGTGTCAGACATGGGATGATCCGTGCGTGAGGGTCGGCGGCGCCGGGGTGGCGCCGCCTGTCGGGTTTATTGCGCGGCAGCCTCGGCGGCATAGCCGAGGAAGGCATCCAGCACGCCCTGCGCGTCGAAATCGTCCTGGTTGTCGGCCACCCACTGTTCCCAGATCGGGCGCCCGGCCCGGGTGCGGAAGGCATTCAGCGCCTCTTCGTCGTATTTGACCTCGGTCAGGGTTTCCTCGAACAAGGGCAAGTTCTTTTCGTCCTGCGCCGCATAGGCGGCCTGTTCGGCATCCAGCACCAGGTCGCGGTTGTCCCAAAGCAGGTCCTGGTACTGTTCCGGCAGCGCCTCGAAGGCGGTCTTGTTCAGCACCCAGCCGCATTCCGCGCTGCCCGGCGACAGGTTCGAAGTATACCAGTCCGCCTCTTCGTAGATCTTGAAGGCGACATGCGCATAGGTGAAGGGAAAGGCCGCGACGTCCACGGTGCCGTTCTGGAAGGCGGTCAGCGTTTCACCGGCCGACAGCGTCTGCTTGGTGGCGCCCAGCAGCTGCATTGCGTCGCCCAGGCCACCGCCCGCGCGCACCTGCAGCCCGCTCCAGTCGTCCAGCGTCAGGGGCGCATCGCCCTTGCCCATCATCTCGAACTGCGGCAGCAGGCCCGAGACGTAGGGAATGGCGTTCCACTTGGCCATGTCGGCGACGATGGCGGGATGTTCGAACATCTTGGAACGCACATAGCGGTCCGCCTCGGGGTTGGGGATCGGCAGGAAGGGCAGCGAAAAGACCATCCAGGCCGGGTTCTTGCCCGGGTGGTAGAAGTTGCAGATGCCCGCGCCCTCGAAGGCGTTGAGCTTGAGCCCGTCAAGGTTTTCGCGCGCCGGTCCAAGCTGCTCGGCGTAGAAGATGCGGATCTGGAACTTGCCGTCGGTTTCGGCGGCGACCTTCTCGGCCAGCGCTTCCATCCCCGAGGTCAGGGCGCGCGGGTTGCCGTACATCGAGATCTTCCAGAAGACCGAGGGGCCGTCCAGGTTCGCGGCGGGGGCCGCCGTTGTCAGCATCAGGCCGGCCAGCGTGGCGGCGGTCAGGGTTTTCGTGAGTGTCATCTTGGTTTCCTCCCTTGATGTCATTTTGGATTAAGCGGGTTGCGCGGCGAAATCGTCGCGCAGCAGGTTCTTCTGAACCTTGCCCACCGTGTTGCGGGGCAATTCGTCCAGCAGGCGGATGCTGCGCGGATGCTTGAACCGCGCCAGTTGCGGGCGCAGCGCCTCCAGCAGCGCCTCGATTTCATTTTGGTAGATGTTGTGGCCGCCGGAAATGATCAGATCCTTCTGCCGACCCACGATTGAGACATAGCTATCCTCGTCGATGCGCCCCAGTGCGCCGCGTGAACACGCTTTTTCAAGGTAGGTTTTCCAGTCCGGCATTCGCTCCCCCTCCCCTTCAGAATATCGATATTTAGTAACATACTCAGTTTTCATCGTCAAAAAAAGGAGATTCTGCGAGGAGATGCCTTGAAACTGCTGTTCGAGACGATCCTCGAAGAACGAAAAGACGAGATATCGCCTCGATTGCGGAAGCCGTCAGAATGGGCAGGCACTAGGCCAAATCTTGTTGCCGACATTGAATGGACGTCAGGGTCGTCCCGCGTTGTGTGAGTTCGGACTGGTTGACCGCAAAATTGCCCCGTACAACACTGTCTTCGATAAGTCGGGGCGCAGCGACGGAACCTGTACCCGGGCCGACTTCGAGTGTGATGCCGAGAACAACCAATACATCTGCCCTGAGGGGCACGAGCTGAAGTAATTCCGCCGCAATTATTCTGACCGGAACCGCGGCCCGACCGGCAAGGGCGTCGCCAAATACCGGTGCTTGAAGCACACCTGCCAGGCTTGCCCCTCGAAGGCGCGGAGCTGCCCGAACGCCGATGCCGGATCCATCACCCGCGAGGAGCATGAAGACGCCCGGCAGGTCGCCCGCGACACAACCGAAACCGACCAATACGTGATCTCGATGAAATTGCGAAAGAACGTCGAGAGGCTTTTCGCGCACCTCAAGCGCATCCTCGGCCTCGGAAGGCTCCGACTTCGGGGACCATGCGGCGCAAATGACGAATTCCTCCTCGCCGCCACCGCACAAAACCTCAGGAAACTGGCTAAGGTCTTTCCCGCACCGCAGCAAGTGCGGACAGCCTGACAGGAAAGGCGCTTGCGCCGCTTTCGGATGCCTGAATTCTGCGCCCGCGAACGGATGCTTTTCCACAGAATCAACTCAAAGTAGACCCTTCGAATTGGCGCTGCAAACTTGCGCAGCAAGCATCATGCTGTGGATCAGTAGAAGTCCAAGCCGTGACGCGGCGGGAAGACAGGCCATTGATTTTGGACCGCAGCGATATCATTGTCGGCGATCACAAAGCTGTCGCCGGAGCCTTCGACATATTCCCAGTCGTCAATGAACGTGCCATCGTAGGTGCCGCCCGGGCCGCCGTCGCGTTCGCCAGATTTCAATTGGTAGCTGGACTTTGCCGGGCGAACCTCGTCACCGTCGGCGATAAAGCTGCCGAAAATCGGAAACCCGTCTGCGGCAAAGCCGATCACCGGGGATGGCTCGGTGGCGTCTGACTGTTGGAACATCGCCATCGGATTGCCGTGATAGTGATAGGTGCCGTCAGGTTGCGTATGGGCATTGTGTTCGTCAGCACCAAATTTGTCCGTAACGCCAAGAGGATCATACCTGAAGGGTGTATTCATGTCATTGCAGCCGATGTTGCCGTCGCCGACGCCGTAATAACCGGCCGCCATGAGGTCCAACTTGACCCCGTTCAGGAAAACGGCGTTGTCATACCGCAAGCTGAGGGGTGTGGGGTGTTCAGCCGCGACGGGTGTCGCGGGAACAATGAACACCTGTTCCTTCTCGCTGAACCGCGTGGCGAACCGGCCGGTGGCATTGAAGTCATGATTTGGCACCGCGTTGGAGGCGATCTTGCAGGTCTCTCCGTCGACGGTGATCGAAATGGCGGCAGAATGGGTTGTCGCATTCTGGACATCGGTGGCGGTCGCGGAATGGGTGTCGGCATAAGCGGCGCAAGACCCGGATCGGTCGGAGAACACCGCGTCAGTGATGTCATGCGCCGAGGCCGGCTCTGCCACGCCGACCGCGCAAAGAAGGGCGATCGGCCCAAGTCGGATAACGGTCTTGTCGGCTTTTGGCAGTGTGGACTTTTGGTCTGGACCGTTGCGCAATTCTGGCTCCTTTGACAGGGAATTGGGGGTCTTGAAGCAACGGAGATACGTTTTCCCGTTGCAGTTCGGGCATTTGAAGTCCTAGCCTGACATTATCAACTGGCCGACCAGAGCGTGCGACCAATTCCGCGCTCGAAGCCGTGACTGTAGAGGGCGTTCATATAGGTCGAGGAAAAACGGTCGGAGGGATCATAGACAACTCCGGACTCAGGATCGACGGACGCTACGTGCAGGTCAATCCCGTTGGCGCGGGAGAACGATCTGGTTGCGTTGACCTCGGCCAGTGCGTTGGCCCGGATGCTTGTGGTCAAGGCATGTTGCGAAATCGCCAGCGCCGATCTTGACACAGTCGTCGGCGCGGGATCGAGCGTGTTGTTGATCAGCAGGTACAAGGCGCCGCCGGGCAGTTTGCGGTGCGTGGAGGTATAGGCGAACTGCGGTATCGCCAGAAACTGCATGTGGACACCGCCATCGAGATGGGTTTCGGCAAAGGTCGCATCCCCGACGCTGTATGTCAGCGTGACTGGTGAAAACAGGCCCGGCAGCGCGGCAGAGGCACGCAAGATCGCGCGAAACAGGTCGTACTGGCCTGACTGCGCGATTTCGCCCATGTTCCAGACCACGGCGCGCGACCGATCAAGGTCAGAGGTCACGACGAACAGACGTGCTCCGGTCGCGTGGCGATCCGCAATGGCTTGAAGGAAGGTGGGGGGCGTGAAGGCCTCGATCAGACGGGCCAGCGGCGTCGTGTCGTAAAGCGCGTCGCTGAACGGCACCTTCAGGGGTTGCAGCTTCATGATGTCACCAGCGTCGTGCTGGGTGAAGATGCGGCGCAGGGCGTCGTCATGGTCGGGGCCGAGATAGGCGAAGGGTGCGATCAGGGCCCCGGTGGAAATGCCCGTGACCATGTCGAAGTCCGGCCGGGTTCCGGCGGCCGACCACCCGGCCAGCGCGCCCGCGCCGAAAGCGCCGTCTTCGCCACCGCCCGACAGCGCCAGAACGCACAGACCGCCATCCGTCTTGGGCGGTTGCAGGTGGCGTTCCCAGACGTCTGGTCCGGCATCGGCGAAAAA
The DNA here is from genome assembly GCF_900188425.1 of Antarctobacter heliothermus. Taxonomy (GTDB): domain Bacteria; phylum Pseudomonadota; class Alphaproteobacteria; order Rhodobacterales; family Rhodobacteraceae; genus Antarctobacter; species Antarctobacter heliothermus. Next base: position 9,662 of record NZ_FZON01000022.1, on the reverse strand, counting down.
GCGAAAGCGGACCAGCGGGTCCGGCGCCGTCATGGATCGAGGCATGGATCGAGGAATGGTTCGAGCCATGGCCTGCGTCGTGGACTGGGTCGACATGGTCACCGCAGACCGGTCAGTGCAGGCGGAAAGTGCCGTCATCGCAAGTCCGGCCAGCACCGTTCTGCGTGTCGGGATCTTGGGCATTCTTGTCGTCTGGGCCACGAGGTATCCAGTCCTTGCTTCTCGGGGTTTTCGCCCACAGCCGTCACAGCCGGCTGCGGGGGTCTTGCGCGGGAGTTACTGTCCCGGCGGCGGCGGGAGAACGGTGCGCAGAGCGTCCTCGGTGATGCCGAGGGCCTTCGCGGCAGCGGCAAGATCGGGACGACCGGGACCTGACGATTGCAGCGCCTCCATCAACCTGTCTGTCGAAATGCCCAGCTTTGCCGCCGCCACGTCGAACCCCGGGGGCATCTGGCCCGGCCCGCCATCCATCGGACGCGGCGGTTCGTTACGGCCATCCGCACCCGCCCGCGTGGCACCAACACCGGCGGTGGCCGTTGTCGAGAAGTTGTCGGCGGCCTGCACACCCACGAGGCAGGGCGGCAGGTTCGGGAAGTCCACGGAAGCGTGGTAGTGATAGGTTTCGCCAAGCGCCGTCGCGCCGACGTGGCCGTTGCAGGCGTCCAGACCGGCGGGCGTGGCACCATCAGCCTCGGTACTGCCGAACATTGCAAAGCCGTCGAAGGCATACCCGAACAGCGCCCCGCTGTCCTGTGTCAGCGCACAGGCAGCATCGACGCCCGCAGCGCCATAGGTCGTTTCGATGTCCGTCTAAGTCGCGTGCCAGTGATACCATCCGCCGGGGTCGACATGGCCGCCGCAGATATCCAGCGCGGGCATGTGCCCCGTCGCCTGGATGCTGGGCGCGTCGGAAAAGATCGGGACGCCGTCCAGCGCCACGCCGACCTTGCCGACAGTGCCCAGGCGGGTTGGCTGATCGGCCATGACGGGATCGACCGGCAAGAGCATGGTGATGGTCACGTCCTCGTCGGGAGAGACATTGATGCAGGCGTGGTCGACGGTGGGTCTATCGGTGGCATTGTCGACGATATGCACAGCCCCGTCGTCGTCGAAAAAGCGATACCCCAGATCGTCGAGCATCCGTAGAAAGGCCTCGTCGATCCGGTACAGCTTGGCGTTCTCGCCGGTCCAGTCCCAGATGCCGCCCGCGTCGTTCAGGGTGGCGGGGCAGAACGGTCCGATCTCCAGATCAGCCGGCTTGTAGCCTACCGTGATCTCGTAGCAGGTGGCTGCCGTACCGTCGGTCAGCGTGCAGTCGACCGTTGTGGGGTGTTCGACAAAGGCGGTCTGTTCGAACTCCGCCAAATCGGGATGAGCCGCCGCAATCTGTGGTGTGCACAGGATTGCGGCGGTCACCAAGAGGCGAACTTTCCGTGAGTGGTGTTTCATAGTCTTTGTCGCCTCTTGTTCAATCGCGCTATGGACAGGTGCGATCAATGGGTTGCGTCTGCCTGATAGATGATCAGGTTTTTGAGAAAGGCGACGAGCTCTGCGCGCGCCTCGTCAGGAAGGGCGACATAGCCATCGCGTGTCTGCGCCGCCTCGCCGCCATGTGCCAGGATGGCCTCGTTCAGGCTGGTGGCCCGACCATCATGCAGCCAGGGCCCGGTAGAGCCGACACCGGCAAGCGACCGGGTCAGGAACATGGCCGCACCGATCCCCATTGGGTCGGACGGGTCGGACAGGGCTGCACCCATGTCATGGCGCTTGAAATCGGTGAACCAATGCGCGACGCCGCGCCCTTCGCTGTCCACCTCCAGCGCGCCAAGGTGATAGGCCTCGCCCGTGTCCAGCATCACCAGATTGTTCGGCTGATCGACGCGCATGTCGAAGGACACCGGCGTATCTCGACGCAACCCATGACCTGTCGGGTCAGATCCGTCGGGGAACCGGGCGTCAAAATATCCCGGCACAAGACTTGGCTCGCGAAAGACGGGATCGTTCAACGTCATCTGCGGCGTATGGCAACTGGCGCAACCGATTGCGGCAAACCGGTCTTCTCCGGCGGCAATGGCGCGGGCTTGTGTTTCTGGCAACGTCAAAAGCCCGAGATCGTGCAGCTCTGTCCTTCTGACCGGTCTTTCAAGCGCGGCCATGTAGATGGTCAAAGCTGTCATGTCCCCGACGCTCAACTCGGCGGTGACGCCGTCGAAATCACCGTCTGCGCCGCCCACCAGTTCGGTGCCCTGGAGGCCCAGCTCGTTGTGCGCGGCGGCGCGGGTAAAGGACCGCAGCGTTGCGTGATTGCCCTTCCAGCCGAAAGGCCGGACAACCAGATCCGCGTCGATCCCGGTAAGCCCGCTGGTTTCGATATCCACCACGCAAGGGGTCGCGGTGGTGCGGGTGACTGACAGCGTGCCGAAAGAGACCCCTTTGGCCGTTAGCTTTACTGTCGACCCCCCGGTTTCGCAGGCCGCGAACCGTGCGTCGTCACGTTGCCGGTAAAGCTCCAGTGTCATTTCCTCGGCCAGCCGTTGCGGGATTCCCAGCGCAAACATCGGGGTTGTGTTCCGCTCCAGATAGAGCTTCGGATCGCCGGTATGGTTCGGGTCCAACACCACGTTCATCGCAACGCCACCTGCACCGTTGGCAATCGGACTGCTGTGGCAACTGATGCAGCGTGTGGCATTTGCCCCGCCTTCGCGCGCCGGAAAATGCCTGGCCCATTCGCCGGGCCCTTTCAGGTCTGCGCGTGGAAACCGGGTAAATCGGCGACCCTCGCCAATGTTGGCCCCAACGCCTTGCTCGGCGGCAAAGTTGAATTCGGTCAAGGCGTCGCCCGCCTCGAACGCATGTTTGAATGCCGCCCCTGGCCGACCGTTTGCAACAAGGTCGTTCAGGAGTTGCTGGCGTACGGGCTCTATCGCCTCTTCGGCTTGCGCCGTTCGAGGGCCGATGCAGAGGCTCAGACATAGGCCCAAGGCCATGGGGCAACGGCTAAAACGGCTCATGTGGCGTTCCCTTTCTTGGTGGCAGGTGTCTTCTGGCCCACTTCGACCAATGTCCAAGCGGGCCAGGACTTCTCAGCCTTTTCGCGGCATGTCAGCTGGCGTGCAGGCCAGCGGCACATTGGCCTGGGGCGAACGGCATGTGCCGGTGATCTGGTGGCCATCCGGACCGGAAAAGCCACAAGGGCTGCCGGATGTCTGTTTGGTGCAGGCCTCCAACGCCTCACGCGGCGGGCGCGCAGGACGGTTTCCGGCCCCGCCCTGTTGCGATTGCTGGGCGAGCGTCAAAGGAGTCGTGGTATCGGAGGGGTCGGCCTGTGCGGCAGAAACACCCATATCCAAGACGATCAGAGCGGCCAGCACCGCCAGCGCAGCAATGACGTTTTTCGGGCGCATGCGTGGCAACGTGGAATAATAAATCGGGATCCGTTTGGCCTTGGTGTGAAGTGCGGTGGCCGACCGGGTGGCATGAGTGAACATCGTCTTCTCCTGTATGGGCGATTGACCGCCCTTCGCAGGAGTGTCTTGCGCTAACTTTGAGGAGTGGCATTGCAGAGACTTTGCAGCCCGCAAAAAAACATGTGCCGTTGCTATTTTTAACGCCTTGCAAGGCACGGGTTTAGTCGTCGTAGGCATATCCCACGCCGTAGACCGACCGGATCGGGTCAGTGTCGCTGACTGCGGCGATCTTGCGGATGTGGCTGTCGATGGTCCGATCAAAGACCTCTGCATCATCGGGAAAGGCCAAGGTCAGCAGTTCGTCGCGCGAAAATACCCGGCCCGGACGGTGCGCCAGGACCTGCACCAGCATGAATTCACGGCGCGTCAAGTCCAGCGGTTTGCCATCAAGTGCGGCTTGCCAGCGCTCTGCATCCATCTGCAAACCTGTGGTATCTGGCGCGGTGGCCTCCCGGCTTCGCGCACTGCGCCGCAAAATCGCCTGCACCCGTGCAACCAGCTCGCGCGGCGAATAGGGTTTGCATAGATAGTCATCCGCTCCAAGCCCCAGCCCGAAAAGGCGGTCAATCTCCTCAACCTTGGCGGTGGTCATGATGATCGGCACATCCGAGGTCCGGCGCAACTCGCGGCATATCGTCAGACCATCGACGCCCGGCAGCATCAGGTCCAGTATCAGTAGATCATGCTGGCCCGTCAGTGCGGTGGCCACGGCATCCGTTCCTTCCGACAGGACGTCGACGCCCATTCCCTCGGCAATCAGGTAATCCCGCACGACCTCTGCCAGCACGGTTTCGTCCTCGACGATCAGGATGCGCAGAGCTGTCATGTCGTTTCCCTTGGCAGGCTTATGATAATGCGAAGACCGCCCAAATCGGAGGGTTCAGCGGTGATTTTTCCACCATGACCTGCGATGATCGCCTTGCAGACAGACAGGCCCAGTCCAGAACCGCCATAAGCGCGCGACCGCGAACTTTCGGCGCGATAGAAGCGGTCGAAAAGCCTTGGAAGATCGTCCTGTGGCGGTGCTGGCGGGGTATCGTCCATGATCAATTGGACCCGATCGGAGGCGTCATGCAAACGTAACCGCACGCGGCCCGGAGTATTGGTATAGCGGATCGCATTCTGAAGCAGGTTATCAATGACCTGACGAATCCGCAGCTGATCACATGCGAAGGGCAACGCGTCGGGCAAGGCGAGATCAAGGCTGATCTGTTTCGCCTCAAGCTGCGGCTGCGCTGTTTCTATGGCCTCACGGACGATCTTGCTCAGGTCTTCGGCGTCAAAAGCGGTCATCAGCCCGCCTTCGCGGGAATGCGACAGGGTTTTGATGTCCTGCACCAGCCGCGACAGACGCATCATCGCGGAATGCATCCCGGCCAGGGTCTGTGCATCCGGTTGGCGAATGCCATCCTGCACCGCCTCGATCTGCGCGCGCAGTGTGGCCAGCGGCGTCTGCAATTCGTGGCTGGTGTTGGAAATCCATTCCCGCTCGGCCTTGTCGGTGCGTTCAAGTGTGGCCGCAAGGGCGTTGTAGTGGCCGATCAACTGGCCCAGCTCGTCCTTTCGGTCTTGCGCGATGCGGGCGGTGTAATCGCCTGACGCCATGGTCTTGGCCCCCAGATCCAACTGACGGATCGGGATCAGGATCTGCCGCGCGACAAAGAAGGCTGCCGCCGCAGAGACCAGAACCGCGATGAAGGCAGAAAGCGCAAGTGACACATATTGGCGGCGTAGAAAAAAAGCATCGCTGGCGTTCTCGGAGTACAGAGGCGCGTTCAGCCCGATGAAACCCAACAGGCTGTCGCCGGTGCAGTCGTCGTCGGAACATATCGCGCGCCGCTCGAACAAGCCGGATTGATCCTCCGCTCCGGCAAGGCGTCTGCCGTCCGGTCCCAAAAGCATCAGCCGCTCCCCGATCATCTGATTGTCCGCGCCTGCAGGGGCCCCCGGCGGCGGGCGGTCCGGCGGCGGGAACGGCCGCCCAGGCGGCGCGCCGGGTCGCACAAAGCCATCGGACCCGAGTGGCTGGAAATGCGCACGCACGAAATCGTTCCAGACCTTCGGGTGGCTGGCGAGTTCTGGCCACCCCGGTGCGCCCGGTTCATGGGCCAGCACCAACGCCCGTTCAAGATCGTCGAACCGCGTCAACTCCCCCCGCAACAAGTACTGTGCGAACCCGTCACGCATCGACAGCGCCACCTGCAGCGCCATGATCGCAATGGTCAACACGGCGGTCGCGGCGATGGCGATGAATATCCGGGAAGCAAGCGATTGGCGAAAACGGCTCATATGGCACTCTATTGCAGGGGAAAGTGCAGAGAACATGGAAAAATGCGCCTGCTGCATCGCAAATCGGCAAAACCCCTTACTGCAATCTCGCTTCTGTCACATGACGAACGCAGACCACGGAGAAAAAGCGGCAAGTTTCGCCGCCTGCCAGCTGATAACCGCTGCGCCGAACAACCGGTAATCTCACCCCGACTGTTCAAGGATGACGCCGCGAATGCTGACGAACAGACCATACCACCGGATGCTGCGCAGAGTATGACCGTCCGCTTTTTGGGGGGTTGGGGCGTAGCCTGGGCTGATACAACGACGGATCTCTACTTGTCTGACGTCTTCGAGGCCCTCGCGGCCCCCGGCACTGCGCCGCCAAGATTGTCCCGCAGATGCTGCGCCTGAGCAAGGAAGGCGGCTGCGTTTTCCCGAGCGCGGCTGAGATCGTAGCATCGACCGCGGCCCAAGCCTTCGCGATCCCGTCAAGCAGCGTTTTGCCTTTTTCCGTCAACTCAAGCACGTTCTGTCTGAGCGACACGGTATTTGGTGCGCGCGTGATGTAACCGGACGCCATCGAGATGTCGCCGGAGAAATCGACTTCGTCGTCGTGCCGTGGGGGTAGCCATGGAATTTTCCGCACAGGCCACCAAAATCATCGCCGTGCTGGCTGTCGTCGTTGGCCTGCCAATCGTTTTTTTCGTCGTGGGCGACGCGCCGCGGCGGACGCTGCTGAAATAGGTGATCTCCGTCGCCACGCTGCCGGCTTTGCCGCGATGCTTGGCCAATTTTTCACGGCGCGCAGCAACACCTGGCTCTTGAGTATCTTCAGGCCGCCGCAGATTCAAAAGGTCCATAAATGCATCGCCTGTACGGCGGTCGGGATCATCCTGCTGCATCCCGGTCCTGATCGTCCTGTCGCGCGCGCTCGAAGGCGCCGTGCGTCCGTAAGACGCTTTCGTCGTGGGCTGGCCGTCGCTTTCACCGCGCTGGCGCTGTGGCATTCAATCGAACTCGGACACCACACGATGCACCGATGGCGGCGTTGTTCCTCACCCTGGAGCTGATCGGCTTCGGCATGCTGGTCAAGCTCTACTGGGATCGCCGGTCGCACTAACCCAAAACCCGGGCACCGCGCAGCAAAGGAGCGACATGGATTTTGTGTCCATTGACGTGGTTGGGTGATTGCTTCGGTGACAGTGGCCGCATCGCAGCGAAGGCAGGGGGGTGGTCAATGGCCGGTTTGGGCCGGACGCCGCCGCGCCAGAAACCTTCTCGGGAAGTGTGGCAACACTTGGAGTCAAGCACGCAAGAGTTCAAACTAAATTGCGAGACGTTTCCCAAGTTGGATCACGACGCCGCCGCTTTCATCAATTTCGTGCGAGACAATCTCATAAACGGCAATAAATTTGCCCGACCCGAAGAGTTCTTGGTTCTCGTCTTTTCCGCCTTGTCGGAGAATGGCGTGCTCACTTGTTTTGAGGGCTTCTATAAACTGTTCGTATTTTTCGAGAAACTATGCCGAGGCCCTTTGAAAGGATCTTTGTATACCTGATTGGCATCAATTCGTGCGCTGTGCAGCACCGGAACGTTCCTGAGATCGAGACCTTGACCCTTGACGTATCCCGTCCACGAGGATCGATACGTAAAGCCAGAATTCAAATCCTTCAACTTGATCATGGCCTTGATACCTCATTGGGAAAGCTTTTGACTCAGAGGCAAGATACATGGCGCTTCGACCGCCGACTACCTCGATCAGCATCATACAAACGAACGGCTGCACTGACGTGCTGCGACGCGGCATCCGCCCCTCTTTCAGAAGGCAGTTCTGGGCCGTCATTCACTCCCTTTCACCCAATCATGGCGGCGGGATCTACTGGCCTGCGGCGTCTCTGCTTTCCCCTCCCCGACACGCGCCCAGAATCCTGATTTCCGGGGGTGAACCTTTTTGAGTTCGGCAAGATATGTGGCGTGGCCGGCCATTTCGCCGGGGCGAGCGGCATCGGCATCTTCCGCAAGCAGGGCCAGTTTCCTGAGGTATGTCGCACCGTGGCCATAGACCTTGGAACGCGCGCGGGCTAGGATATTGTCCAGCAGGGCCCGGTAGAGCACCGTCGCCGCCAGCGGATGATCATGCTCCAGAAGTTCCGCGACCTTGGGCAGGATGTGCCAATCGCTGCCGTCCCAGCGGTCCGGGTGCATCACGATCAGCTTGGCCGTCAGATCCGTCCGGGGCCAGTCCAGAAAGAACTGCAGGGCTGCCTCAGGCGCCGCCTTTTCCAAGGCATAGGCATGGGCGCGGTCCTCCGCTTCAACATCCTCGAAATCCGGCAATTGGGCGAGGTAGTCCCGCAGGGTCCCGGCCGACAGTGTCGCCTCGAAACACCGCCAGCGCAGGGCCTGCGCGGCAGGTGCGTCGCCCAGGGTCTCCAGGATACGCGCCTCCAGGCTGACCCGTGGCGGGGGCATATCCCTTTCGTCCTCAACAAACGCGCGCCGCCCCGGTTTGCGCACCCAATCCAGCGCCTCGGCGCTGCGTCCGGCCGCCAGAAGCTGTGCCGAGATCCCCAGCGTGTCCTGCATGTGCGGGCGCTTTCCGGCTTCCAGCGCGACGAGCAGATCGAGATCCCCACGTGCCGTGGCGATGGTCTGGCGCATCTCGGCCCATTGCGAGGTCATGGAATTAAACCAGCCCTCGCGCGGGCGCGTCGCTTCCTCGGCCTTCCGCTCGGCAATGGCCACTTTCAGTTCGGCATCCCAGCGCGCCAGGCTATCTTGCGGCAGATGTGGCGCCACGGCGGTGGTGACTTCGGCCAGGTACCCATGCGTGCTTTCGCCAAGGGCGGTCATGATCTTCTCGGGCAGCTGATCCGCCTCCGCGTTTGTCAGTCGTGGTGCCAGGTCGCCGGTCGCGGCGATTGCCTGGGAATAGACGTCCTGAACACGGCCTGAGGAATCATCCACCCGCTCGAACACCTGCTCATGGGTGTCGATGAAACGCAGCAGCCGATCCACGGCCAGCCCAGGCGCAGCGGCGCCCAGCTCGGAGGTGAGGGTGTCGGTCAGGCTGCGCAGATCCTCGGCAAAGGCGCGGGCCTTGTCCCATTCGATGAAACTCCGGGCCCGCGCCAGCCCGGAGAGCCGCCGGTCGACCAACTTGGCAATGGCCTGCGGCCCGGATTTTCCGGCCAGAGCCGCCTTGACCTGCCGGCGGAACCCGGCGTTGCGCTCTGCTTCGTCCAGCACTAACTGCGCGAGCTTCTCGGCGCCGAGGTCTTTCAGCTTGTCGGTGGTGAGCGCGGGTTTGCGGGCCATGGGCGGGTCTCGGTCTTGGAGATTTTGCCATAGTACCTGCCTCGACCGGCGGCCGTTCGACTCTACAATCATGCTCGGTATGCAGATGCAAAGTGAAATTGCTAGCGGATGAGCTGCTCATTGGTCCCGCCACAGAATCCTAGGACATGTTCCGTCACGTTCTGGGGTGGTCCATGACAAAGTGGGGGATTTTCCGGGGGATGCGAATTTCCGCTACGCCATTTTTTCAAACAAAAACAAAATGTTGAATGAAAGTGGTGGCGGAGACGAAGGGATTCGAACCCTCGAGACCCTTCCGGGCCTACTCCCTTAGCAGGGGAGCGCCTTCGACCACTCGGCCACGTCTCCACCGACGCGTATAGCCAAGCAAACAAAGGGATTACAAGGCTAAACTGCCCTCATCCGCAAAAATCTCCCTACCGACAAAAACCTACTTAAAGTGCACTGAATGGCACCTGTTCAGACAAATCTAACCACCTCTCCAATCAGGTTTGGTGCGCCGACATCACTTAGTTCAGGCTGAACAACCTGATCGGTCGACGATATAGCGGTTTTCTGGCCTGATCCCGGGCATAACGGCGGCGCGGAATGCGGCCATGACGATGG
>NZ_FZON01000024.1 GCF_900188425.1 Antarctobacter heliothermus | reverse complement strand
AAGAATGCCAAGCCGTGGAAGCCATCGACTGCAGGGGCTATCGCTCGGAACGAGGCGCTGCGCGCTTCGAAATACCTTGGCCGCGCCATCTGGAGAAAATGGAGCGGATACCACCGACGAAGCCGCGCCGAGACGAAGATGCATTGCGTGAAGCTGCTGGGGCAGAGCCTCATGGCGCGCGACTTCGATCGTCAGGTCGCCGAACTTCAGATCCGCGCCGCCGTGCTCAACGGCTACACCGCGCTCGGCATACCCGTCACAGAGCCTGTGGGATAATTGCGTCCGGGGAAAGGGGAACTCCGGACGTTACCGACTTTGCGCAACAAAGCCGTGTGCAGGACATCGCCCAAGCCTATCGTCAAAGCGTCAACGGTTACATCATCAAGCCGCACAATCGGGAAGACATGAACAAGAAGATCTCGACGCTGCAAGAGTTCTGGACCATTTGCGAACCGCCAGTGCCGCCTGCGGGGTCCATTTAGCGCGCGCCGGAGACGGCATTGCCGAATCCCTATAGGGATTCGTGGGCGCTTGCATCCATTTGTCGGACCGCGGCTGTCGTACTGCGTGCGCAAGTAGAACACGCCAATACTGCTGTTGGCAGGTGCCTGCCAAAGATCGCAGCCACTTCAAGAGAAAACCCCCGCCGGCAATGCCTGCGGGGGTTTTCTGTGTCGTTCAGAGGCGTGGTGTCGGGCTTAGCCCTGACGTGCCTTGAATCTCCGCTGTGTCTTGTTGATCACATAGACACGGCCCTTACGGCGCACAACGCGGCAGTCGCGGTGGCGCTTCTTGAGCGAGCGGAGCGAATTGGCGACCTTCATGGGTCTTCTCCTATCGTCGCGGCGCGCGAGCGCCTTTCGTTGCGGCAAATACCCGAATCTCCGCGAGGCAAGCCCCCCCGGAGACCGGGTGATGAATTCATGGTGGGCGATACTGGGATCGAACCAGTGACCCCTTCGATGTCAACGAAGTGCTCTACCGCTGAGCTAATCACCCATATGCCCGTTACACACCCTCATTGACCTCTACCGAAGTCGCTGGTGGCGCGCGCTGGTGGAGGGTCTATAAATGCCTTCTCTGCGGGGATCAAGGGCTTTTGGCAGGCGCAGAAACTGGTCTATCCTGACCCCCAATAGGAGCGCGAATGCCAGAGACATCGTACCACTTGCACATGCCTGACCCACAGACGTCCTGTGTGGTTTTCGCCTCGCCGCATTCCGGTTGCGACTACCCGCATACCTTTCTGCGCACCACCGTTCTGGACGCACATAGCATCCGAAGCTCTGAAGATGCCTTTGTGGACCGGCTTTTCGACTGTGCACCGCAGTTTGGGGCGGCTTTCCTGTGTGCCGGAGCGCCGCGCGCCTATGTCGATCTGAACCGCGCCGCGGAGGAACTGGACCCTGCGCTGATCGAAGGGTTGCGGCGCATCGGGCACAATCCGCGGGTTGCCAGCGGGTTGGGGGTAGTGCCGCGCGTGGTGGCGGGCGGTCGGGCGATCTATCGCGGCAAGTTGTCCCGGATCGAGGCCGAGCACCGAATCACGCGAATCTGGAAACCCTATCATGACCGCTTGCAGGCGCTTTTGAGCGCGGCGCGCGAGAGGTTTGGCGCGGCGATTCTGATCGACTGTCACTCGATGCCGCATGAGGCGTTGGATGGATCGGTGCGACTGGGTGGAAAGCGGCCCGAGGTTGTGATCGGCGACAGGTTCGGCGCGTCGGCCCGGTCAGAGATTGTCGAACGGATCGAAGCCGCCTTTGCCAAGGCCGGATTTGTGGTGGCGCGGAATGCGCCGTTTGCGGGGGCTTATACGACGCAGTATTACGGGCGTCCGTCGCGAGGCCAACACGCGGTGCAGGTGGAAATTGATCGCGCGCTGTATATGGACGAGGCGGCGATCACACCGAATGCGCGGTATGACGAGGTGCGTTTGGCATTGCGTGGGGTTGTGGCGGATCTGGCGGATCTGGGAGACCGGCCGCCACAGCAACTGGCGGCGGAATAAGCGGCCCAGAGCACGCCCTGGACGCCGTAGATCCGCCCCACCCAACGCGCACGCCGTCCAAGGCGCGCAGGGGCTGGGGCGGGACGGTTTCAGTTCTACCGTTTCAGGTCTGCGGCGTCAGCACCTCGGCCAGGGCCGCGTCCAGCGGTGCGGCATCGTCGAGTTCCAGACGGACCGGCAGCGTCAGCACCTCGCGGCGGATCTGTGGCGGCAGGCGTACCGCATCCTTTTCCGTGGTCACCAGCTGCGCGCCCAAGAGCTGCGCCTCACGCATGAGCCTCGTGATCAGAGCAGGCGTAAACGGCTGGTGATCCTCCAGCGCCTCGGCCCGGCGAATGTCCGCACCCAGGCCGCGCAGTGTGGCAAAGAACTTTTCCGGGTGCCCGATCCCGGCAAAGGCCAGCGTCGGCAGACCGTGCCAATCCATGCCGGTTTGCAAAGGCGCCAGTTGCCCGGTCAGGTGTGGCAATGAGATCTGCGGCCCCCAATCCTCGGCAAATCGTTTCTGCGCTGTGGGGGGGCCGATGGACAGCAGCAGGTCGCCGCGTGCCAGCCCAGTGTCGATGGGTTCTCGCAGGGGGCCCGCAGGCAGACAGCGGGCGTTGCCGAACCCCGCCACCGCATCGACGCAGATCACGGTCAGATCCTTGGCCACATCGGGGTTCTGGTGCCCGTCATCCAGCACGATCACCCCTGCACCTGCCGCCTCGGCAGCCTGCGCGCCCGCTGCGCGGTCCTTGGCGACCCAGACTGGGCAGAAGGCCGCAAGCAGCAGTGGTTCATCGCCGGTATCCTCGGCGCTGTGTTGGTTGGGGTCGACCTGAACCGGGCCGTCCAGGCGTCCGCCATACCCGCGAGAGACCACATGCGGCGACAGCCCGCGTGCGATCAGCATCTGGACCAGCGCGATCACCGTCGGTGTCTTGCCGGTGCCGCCTGCGTTGACATTGCCGACGCAGATCACCGGCACGCCACAGCGCGCGCGGGGGGGGCGGGCGACCCGGCGGGCCGTGGCGCGGGCGGTCAGCGCGCCCAGTGGCGCCAGTACACGGGCCTGCCATGCGGGGGCCTGCGGCGGGGTCTGCCAGAACCGGGGGGCACGCATCAGGCAAGCCCCCTTTCGTCCAGCACATCGCAAACCTCTGCCAGCACCCGGTCGACCAATTGCGCGCCCGAAGAAATCACATCCCAGCCCGCATGCGCCATCGTCGCCGCCTGATCCGGCGCGACCAGGTGCGAGACGGCGGTGCCCAGCGAATCGGCGTCGCGCACGATGCGCGCGGCCCCGGCGCTGACGAGGCGGGAATACGCCCCCAGATGCGCGCCGACGTTGGGGCCGTACAGGATGGCGGTGCCAAGGGCGGCGGCCTCGAACGGGTCTTCGCCACCGGTGCCGGTCATCAGCGATCCGCCCAGAAAGGCCAGCGGGGCAAGCCTGTACCACAAGCCCAGCTCTTCGGGTCCGCCGGCGAGCAGAACCTGAGTGTTCTCATCCGGCATGTCGCCGTTTTCCCAGTCGCAGACGCGCATCTGTTCGCTGCGCAGAACACGGCTGATATGTCTGGCCGCCTCGGCGTCAGCGGGCGACACGATCAACAGCATCCGGTGGGCCAGGCGGCTGGCCTGACGGTGGGCGTACAGGATGTCGCTGGCCTCTTCGGCGCGTAGCCGCGCGGCCAGCCAGATCGGGCGGCCCGCAACGAGGGCTGCGATTTCTTCGTGCAGGCCGTCGGGGCAGTCCAGCGGCGCCTCGGTGTCCAGAAAGGCGGTGGCGTCGTGTACGCGGTCTGTCTCGACCCCAAGCCTGCGCACCCGGCGGCTGGCTGCGGCGCCATTGGTATACAGGCTGTCGAACAATGCCAGTGTCGCGGGCGCCGGATCAGGCAGCCAGCGCGGGGCGTCTACCGGAAAGGGCGCGTCTGCGAGAGCGAGTGCGATCATGTGTGACCCGGACTCGGACAGGGTGGCAAGCAATCCGGGGCGCAAGGCCTGGCCGGTCCAGAGCGCCACGTCCGGGCGCAGCCGCCGCATGTGGCGCAGATCGTCCCCGGACAGATCCCGCGGCATGGGGACGGTTGTAAGACCCGGCCGATGTGGCACGCGCCCGCTGAGCCAGACCGAAACCTCGGGGCGTTGTGCGACAAGCCGGGCGGCGAGGCTGGCCAGCGCGCGGCCCTGTTCAGTCTCCTCGGCGAACCCCCAGACCAGCGGCCCCGCGGGCCGGTCGGGCCAGGCCGGGGCCACACCGGGGGCGGAGGCGCTGCGCGCATAGGTCAGATAGGCCGAAAGACTCAGCGCGCGGCGGGTCATGGGCTTAGCCCAGTTCCTCGGTCGAGGAGGCCTCTTCGCCCTCTTGGCGCAGGCGGTGCAGATGGGCGATGAAATAGCGCATATGGGCGTTGTCGACGGTGCGCTGCGCCTCGGCCTTCCAGGCGTTGTAGGCTTCTTGGTAGTTGGGAAAGATGCCGACGACATGCAGATCGTTTACGTCCTTGAAGACGGTTTTTGTCGGGTCGACGAGTTCACCGCCGAAGACGAGGTGCAGGCGTTGCATGGGGCGTGATCCTTGTGGTTGTGGTGTTGCGCGCGAGCCTAGCGAACGCGGGCGGTGGGTCAAGGCGGGGTCGGGTGGCTGTGTCGCGCGGGGAGGGGGCGCTGCCCCCACCGCCCGTTCGGGCGGCCCCCCGGGATATTTTTCGACAGAAGAAACATGGGCGCGGATGTCAGGGCAGTCGGTCCAGCAGGGCTGCGTGCAAGCGGGGGTTTGCGGCGACCAGCCCGTCGGCCTGGGGGGCGGGGGCGTTGAACCGCAGGGGGGCGCCGTGCCTGTCGGTGATCTTTGCGCCGGCCTCTGACAGGATCAGCGCGCCGGCGGCGATGTCCCATTCCCAGGTTGGTCGGAAGGTGAACATGGCGTCGTAGCGGCCTTCGGCCACCAGGCTCTGGCGATAGGCCAGAGAGGGGCGGTAGCTGCGGCGCAGGACAGGCGCGCCGCCGGGCCACCATTCCGGTTTGAGGCTGGCGCGGGTGGCCAGCACCTGTGCCGCCTCCGGGGTCTTGACCTTGCCCGTGGCGATGCGCCGCTCGTTCAGGAAGGCCCCGCCGGAAAGACGCGCGGAATAGAGTTTGTCCAGCATCGGCAGATAGATGACGGCGGCGGTGGTCCGGCCGTTCTCGACCACGGCAAGCGCGTGGGCCCAGGTTTTTTCACCTTCGATGAAAGAGCGGGTGCCGTCGATCGGGTCGATGATGAAGACCCGTTTTGCGGCCAGACGCGCGGTGTCGTCCGGCGTTTCCTCGCTGAACCAGGCATAGTGGGGCCGTGCGTCGCGCAGCACCTGGGACAGGTGCCTGTTCACGGCAAGGTCGGCCTTGGTCACCGGGCTGTCGTCGGCGGCCTTGAACTGCACCTCCAACGGACCACCGACAAAGCTGCGGGCGATCTCACCGGCCTGCCGCGCGGCGTCGATCAGGAGGGCGAGGTCATTCGCCGGCAAGGGTCAACCCTTCGACGAGCAGCGATGGCACCACGCGGCTGAGCCATGGCCGGGCATCATTGGCGGGGATCAGGCTGCGCAGCATCTCGCGCAGGTTGCCGGCGATGGTGACGCCCGATACCGGGTAGACCGCTTCGCCGTTTTCGACCCAGAACCCGGCAGCGCCGCGCGAATAGTCGCCGGTGTTGGGGTTGATCGTGGCGCCGATCATAGACGTCACCAGCAGGCCGTTGCCCATCTGGCGCATCAGGTCTGCGCGGCTTTGGTCGCCCTGGGTCAGTTCCAGATTCCATGCGGTGGGAGAGACAGAGGCTCCGCCGCGCGCGGCATTGGCGGTGCTGTCCATGCCCAGCTTGCGGGCATTGGCAAGGTCCAGGGTCCAGCCGGTCAGCACGCCTTTGTCGATCATGCCGCGGCGCCGTGTCGGCAGGCCCTCGGCGTCGAAGATGCGTGACCCGCTGATGCGGGGGCGGTGCGGGTCCTCGATCAGGTCAAGACCCTCGGGCAGCACCTGTTCGCCCAGTGCCTCGCGCAGCCAGGATTGGCCGCGCGCCACCTGTGCGCCGTTGGCCGCAGCGACCAGATGGCCGATCAGCGAAGACGAGACACGTTCATCGAACAGCACCGGATAGGCGCCGGTTTTCGGTTTGCGCGGGTTGAGCCGCTCCAGCGTGCGGGCGGCGGCGGTCTCGCCGATCTCCTTGGCGCTGCGCAGGTCGGACTGGTAGACGCGGCTGTCACCGTCATGATCACGCTCCATCCCCAGGCCCTCGCCAGCGATGGCGACGCAATACAGGCTGCGCGAGGTGCGGGCATAGCTGCCGGCAAAGCCATTGGTCGCGGCCAGCGCGATGCGCTGGGCGTTGTATTGCGCGGCGGCGGAATCGATGCGGGTGATGCCTTTTGTCGCCAGCGCCGCAGCCTCGGCCCGGCGGGCGTCGTCCTCCAGATCGGCGGGGGCCGGTTCATCCGACGGGTCGCACAGGTCGAGCGGTGTGGCATCGCGGTCGGTTGCCAGTTGATCCGGGGCGGCGAGGCCGATGTAGGGATCTTCGGGTGCCTCGCGCGCCATGGCGACGGCGCGGGTTGCCATTTCCGTCATGGCGTCGGGGCGGATATCAGAGCCGGAAATGCTGGCGCTGCGCTGGCCCAGAAAGACCCGCAGGCTGAGGTCGCGGTATTCCGCCCGTTCCGCCTGTTCCAGCGTGCCGCCGCGCACGTCGATCGCCTGTGCCGTTGCCTCGACCGCCAGAGCATCGGCCGTGTCTGCCCCGGCCTTGCGGGCGGCATCCAGAAGAGCGGCGGCGAGGTCTTGGGGCGTGTCGGACATGGTGGCCTCTGCGTGGTTTGGTTCCGGACCGAGGTAAGCCTGTCGGGCACAAGAGGCAAGGCCGGGGCGTGCGGGACCCTATCGGGCCGGGACGGTGACCGCCACAATGGGCCCCATCCGCCGTCCCAGATCGGCGCGGCCGACCTGCGGCGCATAGAGGCGCGAGATATTTCCGTCCAGAAACAGCGCGTTGGGAACCTTCAGCACGTCGCGGAACAGGCGCGCAAATTCGTGGAAGGTGACGGTGTTCTGCGAGATTGCAAAAAACGTGCGGCGTCCGTCGGCGGATGTGCCGACACCGTTACGGATGTAGCGCGAGGTGCTGTCCGGCAAAAAGCGCGGGTGCAGCGCACCGTCGATCACCAGCATCGGACCGGACTGCGTGGCGTGGCGGCAGCGTGGGCGGCGGGACAGAAAGTCGCGTGTTTCGAATACCCGCGCCCTTGTCTTGCCGATGCAAAAGATGCCATTGGGCAGCAGGCCAAAGTTGCCCGGTCCGGGGGATGAGATCACCCGCATGTCTTCGCGCCCGTCCTCAAGGTATAGGCCGACCGGCGAGCGGTCCTCATGGTACATGCCCGCGTTCATGGCGAATACGAGATCGCGCCCGTCGCGCGCCAGTTCGGTCTTCAGCGTGCTGAAATGGCCGTAGGGCGTGCCGGAAGTGTCAGAGCGGTACAGGCGCATGTCTTCTGCGGTCGCGTCCACTTCGCAGACGATGTAGCTGTTGCCGTCATGGTCGACCGGCTGACAGCCGACGGCACCGGCCTGCGGTGCGCTGGCCAGCGTTGTTATCATGAGGACAAGACCGGGCAAGAGGCGGCGCATCGGCACGGTCAGCTGTCGATGTCGCGCTTGACGACGTCGTCGTCAAGCAGGCGGCGGGTTTCATCAAGGCGGTCAAAGGTGTCGTCGAGGCGAAAGCGCAGCTCTGGCGAGTATTTCAGCGTCATGTTGCGGGTGACCGCGCGGCGCAGCTCACCCTTGTTGCGCTCCAGCAGGTCGAACATGTCGTCCTGATTCTCGCCACCCAGTGGCACCACAAAGGCGGTGGCCACCTTGAGATCGGGGGACACCCGCACCTCTCCGACCGTGATCGAGAGCCGGTTGAGGTCCGGATCATGAATGTCACCGCGCTGCAGCACCTCGGAGAGGGCGCGGCGGATCAGCTCTGCCACCCGAAGCTGGCGTTGGCTGGGCCCGGAGGCGTCTTGGAATCTGTTTCGTGCCATGACCCAGACTTAAGCCCGCCGCCGCGGTTTGCCAAGCGGTCCGCTGGGGCGTGCATTTGGCGGCAGGGGAGGCTAACAGGGGGCAAGGTGAGTGCGGCAAGGAGCGCGACGATGGAGGATTACGGTGTTGTGGTGACCGGCGTGTCGGGCCGGATGGGCCAGATGCTGGCGAAACAGGTGGTGGCGCATGAGGGGTTGCACCTGTGCGGCGCGCTGGAACGGGCAGGCCATCCGTGGATCGGCCAGGATCTGGGCCTTGCCATGGGTGGTGCTGCGCTGGGCGTGATGGTGTCGGACGACCCGCTGGAGGCCTTTGCCCGCGCCCATGCAGTGATCGACTTTACCGTGCCTGCCGCAACGGTGGCGTTTGCCGAACTGGCCGCACAGGCGCGGGTGGTGCATGTGATCGGCACCACGGGGCTCAGCGATGAGGATCTGGAAAAGATCGCACTGGCGGCGCGGCACGCGGTGGTCGTGCGCGCAGGCAACATGAGCCTTGGGGTGAACCTGCTGACCACGGTGACGCGGCAGGTGGCGGCGGCGCTGGACGCCGATTGGGACATCGAGATCGTCGAGGCACATCACAACCAGAAGGTCGACGCGCCCTCGGGCACCGCCTTGATGCTGGGCGAGGCCGCCGCCGAAGGGCGCGGCGTGGCGCTGGCGGATGTGTCGGACCGGGGCCGCGACGGCATCACCGGCGCACGCGCGCGCGGCGACATCGGCTTTCACGCGATCCGGGGTGGTGACATCGTCGGCGAGCACGAGGTGATCTTTGCCGCCGCCGGTGAGCGGATCGTGCTCAAACACATCGCCAGCGACCGGACATTGTTTGCACGCGGCGCGCTGAAGGCGGTGTTGTGGGGCCAGGGCAAGGGGCCGGGCGAATACGACATGCTGGATGTGTTGGGGCTGAAGTAACGCGCCCCCACGCTCCGGACAAAGCTTGCCCCACCCACCCACCCGCGCGCTTTGCCCGGACCGCGGGGGCGCGTGGTGTGGGGCTGATGCGGGGGGCGCTTCTGACTCACCAAGGCAAAAGCCTCAGAGCCGCCATCGCTTGATTTGCGCCTGACAGCGGACGTCGCACGCTGCAAGCAAAATGGCCGTCTCCCCGAAGGCGGGGGCCCTCGGCAATTTGGCGTGCAGCGCGCGCCCTCCGCCGTCTGTTTCGGCGCAAGCGATGGCGGCTCCGAGGCAAATGCCCAGAGGGCGCGCGGTCTCAGAAATCGATGGCGAGGCCTTTTTTCTCCCAGTCGCCATAGCGTACAGGTTCCGGCCCGTCGCGTCCGCCCAGTTCTCTAGGCAGGGCGTTTGCCTCGGCCTCTGCCATGGCGCGGCGTTCTGCGGCCTCGGCCAGCGCGCGTTGTGCGGCGCGGGGCAGGTCAGTGCGGTCAGTGCGGTCGGTTTCGGACATGGGCTTTCCTCGTCTTGTGCCTCCTGATATACGCCCGCCGGTCCGTGGGGCAACCCCGCCCCGCCTCACCGGAGAGTTCCCATGCCCGCATCGCCCAGCCCGGCCCGATTGGCCGCCGTCGACCTGCTGGATCAGGTTGTGGAACAGGGCCGCCCCCTGAGTGAGACCGACCGGCTGGACAAACTCGCCCCGGCGGACCGCGCGGCGGCACAACGTCTGGCCGCCGACACCTTGCGCGGGGTGGAGCGGGCCGACCGGCTGTTGAAGCCGCATCTGCGCAAGCGCCCGACGCCGCGCGTGTTGAACATCCTGCGGCTGGGCACGGTCGAGCTGTGCATGGGCGGTGCCGCGCATGGGGTGGTCAGCGATTGCGTCGATATTGCCGCTGCGGGCAAACACACGCAGGGCGCGCGTGGGCTGGTCAACGCAGTGCTGCGCAAGATTGCCGGTGAGGGGGTTGCGGCCTGGGGCAAGCTGCGCGTGCCGCGTCTGCCGAAATGGCTGCGTGAGCCGCTGGTGGCGGCCTGGGGGGCGGAGGTGGTCGGCGCGATGGAGCGCGCGCATTTCGAGGGCGCGCCGCTGGACCTGACGCCGAAACCCGGCGCGGATCTGTCGGCGCTGGAGGGAGACGCGCTGCCCACCGGCTCTGTGAGGTTGCGGCAAGCGGGGCAGGTGAGCGCGTTGCCCGGATTCGCCGCAGGCGACTGGTGGGTGCAGGATGCCGCCGCGGCCTTGCCCGCGCAACTGCTGGGCGATGTGGCGGGGCAAAGCGTGCTGGACATGTGCGCGGCCCCGGGTGGCAAGACACTGCAACTGGCCGCTGCCGGTGCCAATGTGACTGCGTTGGATCTGTCAGAGGCGCGGCTGACGCGGGTACAGGAAAACCTTGACCGGACCGGGTTGAAAGCGACGCTTGTGGCGGGGGATGCGCTGACCCACGCGGGCCAGTACGACGCCATTTTGCTTGATGCGCCCTGTTCGGCCACCGGCACCATTCGCCGTCACCCCGACCTGCCTTTTGCCCATGAGGGCGAGCGGATTGCCGATCTGATCGGGTTGCAAGCCGCAATGCTGGACCACGCGCTGACCCTGCTGAAGCCCGGCGGGCGGCTGGTCTTTGCCACCTGTTCGCTGATCCCCGATGAGGGCGAATGCCATGTCGAAGAGGCACTGGCGCGCCATCCGGGCCTGCGTGTGCTGCGCCCCGAGGCCCCTTGGATCGAAGACAGCTGGCGCTCTGACGAGGGCGGTTTGCGCCTCAGGCCCGATTTCTGGGCAGAGCGCGGCGGGATGGACGGCTTTTACATGGCGCTTTTGCAGCAAGGTTAACTCTTTGATGACTTCCTGAGGTGAGCGCGGTATCCTGACCGCAACAAGCCCGGAACGGGCGACCTTGAGGCAAATCGCAGAGCACCGGCACATGTCCACGGCGCGAAACTGGCGGACCACGCATGCGCGTTTGATGAACCGCATGCAGGCACGGATGGCAGCGCATGCGCGGCCAGCCGAGGGATTCGTATCGCAACCCGAACCGCGCACCGTCGGTTTTTTTGCCCGTGGCCGTCAGATGCTGGCGGGGAACCTGATGTTTGCCGGCCATCTGGTGCAGGCCGAGGGCCGCTCGATCTGGGCGATCGAGGCCCCGGATGCGGCCTTTCAGGAAGAAATACAGGGGTTTGCCTGGCTGGATGACCTGGCCGCCGTGGGCGACAGCAAGGCGCGCGCGCTGGCGCAGGACTGGCTGTGGGAGTGGATCCGGCGCTATGGCAAGGGCAAGGGGCCGGGCTGGTCGCCAGAACTGACCGGGCGGCGGTCGATCCGCTGGATTCATCACGCGCTGTTCCTGTTGCGCGGCCGCAAGGCCGACGACAGCGAGGCGTTTTACACCGCCCTTGCCGCGCAGACCCGTTTTCTAGCCAAGCGCGCCCATGTGGCCGCCCCCGGCTTGCCACGCTTTGAGGCGATGACCGGACTGCTGTATGCGGGCCTCTCTCTGCAGGGGATGGAGGCCCATGTGGCCCCCGCGCGGGAGGCGCTAGGCAGCGATTGCGCCCGGCAGGTGGATGCGCAGGGCGGCATTCCCACCCGCAACCCCGAGGAACTGCTAGAGGTCTTTACCCTGCTGACATGGGCGCAGCAGGCCTTGCATGAGGCTGATCTTGACCCCGACCCGCGCCATTTGGAAGCCATTCGCCGCATCGCGCCGACCCTGCGCACCCTGCGCCATGCGGACGGCGGGCTGGCGCGGTTTCACGGCGGCGGCCGGGGCCTTGAGGGGCGGCTGGACCGGGCGCTTGCGGCATCGGGAAACCGAAAAAGGCAGGCCGACGGGCTGGCCATGGGCTTTGCCCGGCTGTCGGCCCTGCGCACCTCGATCATTGTCGACGCGGCACCACCCCCCGGCGGGGCGGCCTCGGCCCATGCCCATGCCTCGACCCTCGCGTTTGAGCTGACCTCGGGCCGCAGGCCGTTGATCGTCAACTGCGGCTCCGGCGGTGGTTTTGGCGAGGATTGGCGCCGCGCGGGCCGCGCCACGCCGTCGCATTCCACGCTGTGCCTGCAAGGCTATTCCTCGGCCCGCTTGGGCGCGCCGCGCTGGCTGGGCGAAACCCGGCGCGAACTGCTGGAGGACGCGCCGCGCCATGTGCCGGTGCAGATGAGCCACCTGCCCGAAACCCTGCGCTTCGAGGGCGGGCATGACGGTTATGTCACTGTGCAGGGTCTGACCCATGCGCGCAGTCTTGAACTGTCGCTGGACGGGCGCGAACTCAAGGGCGAGGACTACCTCGTCGCGCTGGATGCGCCGTCGAAAAAGCGGTTCGACCGGGCGATGGATTCGATGAGACTGGCGGGCCTGCCGTTCGAGATCCGCTTTCACCTGCATCCAGAGGTGGACGTGGCGCTGGATATGGGCGGCACCGCCGTATCGATGGCGCAGCGCTCTGGTGAAATCTGGGTGTTCCGCTTTGACGGGGCGGCGGACATCTCTCTGGAGCCGTCAGTTTACCTCGAAAAGGGCCGTTTGCAGCCGCGTGCGACGAAGCAGGTCGTTTTATCCGGCCGCGCGATGCAGTATGCGACGCGCGTTCGCTGGTCGCTGGCCAAGGCGCAAGAGACGGCTTTTGCCGTCCGCGACCTTGTCCGCGACGAGGTGGACGAGACCGCGTAAGCGGCCTCTGGCCCGAGACAACTGAGACCCGAAGGAACATCCATGTCCGATCTGCAGCCCGTGCGCCGTGCGCTTCTTTCCGTATCCGACAAGACCGGCCTGATAGAGCTGGGGCAGGCGCTGGCCGCGCGGGGCATCGAACTGCTCTCGACCGGCGGATCGGCCAAGACGCTGCGGGATGCGGGGCTGGCGGTGCGCGATGTGGCCGACCTGACCGGCTTTCCCGAGATGATGGATGGTCGGGTCAAGACGCTGCACCCCAAGGTGCATGGCGGTCTGCTGGCGCTGCGCGACAACGGCATGCATGTGGCGTCGATGGCCGAACATGGCATCGTGCCGATCGACCTGCTGGTGGTGAACCTCTACCCGTTCGAGGCGGCGCTGGCGCGCGGGGCCGACTACGATGAGATGATCGAAAACATCGACATCGGCGGCCCGGCGATGATCCGCGCCGCGGCCAAGAACCACGCCTTTGTCACCACCATCGTCGATGTGCAGGACTACGACGCGCTGCTGGCGGAACTGGACGCCAACGATGGTCTGACCAGCATCGAGTTCCGCAAGCGGCAGGCGCAGATCGCCTATGCCCGCACTGGCGCCTATGACGCCGCCGTCAGCACATGGATGGCCGCCGCGATTGGTGAGCCCACCCCGCGCCGCCGGGTCTTTGCCGGGACGCTGGCGCAACCGCTGCGCTATGGGGAAAACCCGCACCAGAACGCGGCCTTCTACACCGATGGGTCAGAGCGCCCCGGCGTGGCGACCGCTGAGCAGCTTCAGGGTAAGGAGCTCAGCTACAACAACATCAACGACACCGATGCGGCGTTCGAACTGGTGTCGGAATTTCTGCCCACCGATGGCCCGGCCTGCGCAATCATCAAACACGCCAACCCCTGTGGCGTGGCCAAAGGCGCGACCATCAAGGAGGCCTACCAAAAAGCGTTCGATTGTGACCGCACCTCTGCCTTTGGTGGCATCGTGGCGCTGAACGGCGCGCTGGACGGCGAGACCGCAGAGGCCATCGCCGAGATTTTCACCGAGGTGGTGATTGCCCCGGCGATCCATCAGGACGCCAAGGACATCTTTGCCAAGAAGAAAAACCTGCGCCTGATCCTTGCCCCCGGTCTGGCCAACCCCGCACAGGCGGGCGTGGCGTGGAAACAGGTGTCCGGCGGTCTGCTGGTGCAGGACCGTGACAATGGCGCCCGCGCGCTGGACGATCTGAAAGTGGTGACCAAACTGGCCCCGACAGAGGCGCAGATGCAGGATCTGCTCTTTGCGTGGAAGGTTGCCAAACACGTCAAATCCAACGCCATCGTCTACGTCCGCGACGGGGCCACCGTCGGCGTCGGTGCAGGCCAGATGAGCCGGGTTGATTCGGCGATGATCGCCGCCAAAAAGGCAGAGCGCATGGCAGAGGCACTGGGCCTCTCCGCCCCCCTGACCCAAGGGTCCGCCGTGGCCTCGGACGCGTTTTTCCCCTTTCCTGACGGGTTGATGGAGGCCGCGGCCGCCGGTGCCACCTGCGTGATTCAGCCGGGCGGGTCGATGCGCGACGATGAGGTGATCGCCGCCGCCGATGAGGCCGGATTGGCGATGGTCTTTACCGGGATGCGCCACTTTCGCCACTAAGGGCAGGCCGGTACGGCGCGGGCAAAGCCGCTTGCGCCGCCTGCGGCAGGCCACTAGGTCTGCCGCGTCAAAACGGACAGTGCAGGAGAAACGGCAGTGGCACAGGCAAAGACAGGCGGCTTGCGACTGGTGTTCTGGGTGACGCTGGCTGTTTTCGTGCTGGACCAGGTGTCGAAATACCTTGTCGTACATGGCATGGGGCTGGCCAATCGTCTGTCGATCGAGGTTTTCCCGCCGTACCTGAATTTCCGCATGGCGTGGAATTATGGCGTCAACTTTGGCCTCTTTGCCGGGGACGCCACCGCAACCCGCTGGATCCTGATCTCTGTCGCGTTGGGCATCGTGCTGTTTGTCCTTGTCTGGATGCGCCGCGACCCGCCCGGGCGGCTGGGCCTGATCGCGGCGGGTTTTCTGATCGGCGGCGCGCTGGGCAATGTCATCGACCGGCTGATCTATGGCGCGGTGGCGGATTTTCTCAACATGTCCTGCTGCGGTTTCGACAACCCCTATGCGTTCAACGTGGCGGACATCGCGATCTTTGTCGGCGCATTCGGGCTGATCCTCTCTCCATCCGGCAAAAAGGCCCCGTGACGCCGGTTGCGAGATGGGTTAAGTCTGGCGAAACTCAAGTGGAGGACTGCGATGCGGCGGGCGCATCTTGTTGCAATCATTGGTCTGGCGGGCCTGGCCTCTTGCGCGGTTGTCGACCGCGACAAACCCCTGCGCGATCTGCGGACAAACAGTCCGCAGCCCGAGGAGTTTGCCATCGTCCCCAACAAGCCCTTGGTGCAACCTGAAAGCTATTCCGATTTGCCGCCCCCCACTCCGGGCTCGGCGAATCGCACGGATCTGACGCCCAAGGCCGACGCTGTCGCCGCCTTGGGGGGCAACCCCGCGCGGCTGGTCGCCCGGGGCGAAGGAGTGCCAGCGGGCGACGGTGCGTTGATCCAGCGCGCCAGCCGGTTTGGCCGCGACCCCAATGTGCGTCAGGAACTGGCGCAGACCGATGCACAGTTCCGCCGCTCCAAGTCGATCTTCAACTGGTCGATCGTGCCGCAGGACGACTATTACAAGGCGTACAAACGTGAGACGCTGGATGCCTATCGCTGGTTGAACATCTATCGCCGCGCCGGCGCAAAGACGCCGACCCCGCCGCCGCAATAACCCCTTTGGTCCCACACCCGGTCACGTCCGCGTCACACAGTGTCACGGCGGGTTGAAGTCGGGCCAGACCCGCGTACTTAATGCAGCATCCGAACAACATGAGGATGCTGCATGCGCCCCCTGACCCTGTTATTCGCTTTCGCCGTGTCTTGCGCGTCGACCATCGCCGCCTCTGCGCAGGAGGCGGGCAAAGTGACCACCTTCGGCCTCGACAATGGCATGGACGTGGTGGTGATCGAGGATCACCGTGCCCCCGTTGTTGTCCACATGGTCTGGTATCGCGCCGGATCGGCGGACGAACAGCCCGGCGTCTCAGGGGTTGCCCATTTTCTGGAACACCTGCTGTTCAAGGGCACCGATACGCTGGCCCCCGGTGAGTTCAGCGCCACGGTGGCGGCCAATGGCGGGTCGGACAACGCCTTTACCAGCTATGACACCACCGCCTATCACCAGCGCATTGCCGCTGACCGTCTGGGCCTGATGATGAAGATGGAGGCCGACCGCATGGTCAACCTCCGCCTGTCGGAGGCCGACATCCTGACCGAACGCGAGGTCATCATCGAGGAACGCAACCAGCGGGTCGAAAACAGCCCCGGTGCGCTGTTCCGCGAACAAAAGGACGCCGCCCTCTACCTGAACCACCCCTACGGCACGCCGATCATCGGTTGGCGCCATGAGATGGAGCAGTTGGATCTGGACGACGCGCTGGCCTACTACGGTGAGTATTACGCGCCCAACAACGCTATCCTGATCGTCGCAGGCGACGTGACCCCGGATGAGGTCCGCGCGCTGGCCGAAGAACACTATGCCCCGCTGCCGCCGAACCCGGACCTGCAACCGCGCGCCCGCCCGACAGAGCCGCGCCACCTGTCCGAACGCCGCATGACCTTTCGTGACCCGCGTGTTTCGCAGCCCTATCTGACCCGCAGCTACATCGCCCCCGCCCGCACCAGCGGCGCACAGCAAGAGGCTGCGGCCCTGTCCCTGCTGGCGCAGGTTCTGGCCGGTGGGCAGACCTCTGTCCTGACGCAAAAGCTGCAATTTGACAGCCGCAAGGCCGTCTACACCGACGCCTACTACGACGACACCTCGATGGATGTGGCCAACTTCACCCTTGTCATGGTGCCGACCCCCGGTGTCAGCCTTGAAGAGGGGGAGGCCGCATTGGACGCGGTGCTGGCCGAGCTGATCGAAACCGGCGTCGACGCCGGTCAGTTGGAGCGGATCAAGTTCCAGATCAAAGCCTCGCATATCTACGCGCTGGATAACCCCAACAGCATCGCGCGCCGCTATGGCAACGCGCTGACCACCGGGTTGACGGTGCAGGACGTGCAGGACTGGCCCGAGGTGCTGCAAGCGGTGACAGGGGATGACATCATCGCCGCCGCCAAAAAGGTCTTTGATCGCCGCCAATCGGTGACCGGCTACCTGATGGGCCCCGAGCAACAGACCCCGCTGCAGGAGGTGACGCAATGATCCGCCGTTTCGTATTGGCCGTCGGCCTGATCTGCGGCGGGTTCGCCGCCCATGCCGAAATCGACATTCAACAGGTCACCAGCCCCGGCGGGATAAACGCATGGCTGGTCGAGGAACCCTCGATCCCCTTTGTGGCGCTGGAAATCCGCTTCCTTGGTGGGGCGTCGCTTGACGAACCGGGCAAGCGTGGCGCGACCAACCTCATGGTTGGCTTGCTGGAGGAAGGGGCCGAAGGCATGGACGCCCGCGCCTTTGCCGAGGCCCGCGACGGCATCGCCGCGCGGTTCAGCTATGACGCAAGCGATGACACGGTGCGCGTGTCGGCCAAGTTCCTGACCGAAACGCAGGACGCGGCGGTCGATCTGCTGCGCGCCTCTCTGGTGGCACCCAGCTTTGACGAGGTGGCCATCGAACGGGTGCGCGAACAGGTGCTGTCCGGTCTGCGGTCCGACGCCACCGACCCGGATGAGATCGTGGGCAAGGCGTTCTACAGCGCGATCTTTGGCGACCACCCCTATGGATCGTCGGAAAACGGCACCATTGAAACCGTGACCGCATTGACCCGCGATGACCTGATCACCGCCCATCGCAACGCCCTTGCGCGCGACCGCATCTATGTCGGCGCGGCGGGGGACATCAGCGCCGAAGATCTTGGCGCGCTGCTGGACACACTTTTTGCCGATCTGCCCGAAACCGGCGCGCCGCAGCCTGCGGATGTGGACGTGCAAACCACCGGTGGCGTGACCGTGGTGCCCTTTGACACGCCACAATCGGTTGCCATGTTCGGCCACAAGGGCATGAAGCGCGATGACCCGGACTTTTTCGCCGCCTATGTGATGAACACGATCTTTGGCGGCGGCGGGTTCGAGGCGCGGCTGATGCATGAGGTGCGCGAAAAACGCGGCCTGACCTATGGCATCTATTCTTATCTCTCGCCGCGCGAACATGCGGAACTGTTCCTTGGCCGCGTCGCCTCGGCCAATGACCGCATCGGTGAGGCGGTCGAGGTGATCCGCGATGAGTGGTCCAAAATGGCCTCTGATGGCGTCACGCCAGAGGAACTGGACCGTGCCAAGACCTATCTGACCGGGGCCTATCCGCTGCGGTTTGACGGCAACGCGCCGATTGCGCAGATCCTTGTAGGGATGCAGATGGACGATCTGACGCCCGACTACATCACCACACGCAACGCCAAGATCGAGGCGGTGACGCAGGAGGATGTAGAGCGGGTGGCGGCAGAACTGCTGAAGCCTGAGGATCTGCTGTTTGTGGTTGTCGGTCAGCCAGAGGGGCTGGAGGCGACGGTGGGCCAATAGACACACGCCGCAACCGGAAACGAAAACGGGCCGGAAACTGTGCGGTTTCCGGCCCGACCTGTCTGTGGACTCCGTGCTGGCCTAGATCACTTCAGCAAACCGGCATGCACCAGCGCCACGTCCATCTTGGCCTTGGTGGCATCGGTCAGCGGCAGCAGCGGCAGGCGCACCTCTTCGGAACACAGCCCCAGCCGCGCCATGCCGTATTTCGCACCCACCAGACCCGGCTCGGTAAAGATGGCCTGATGCAGCGGCATCAGCTTGTCCTGAATTTCCAGCGCCTTGGCGTAATCCCCGGCAAGGCAGGCCTCTTGCAGTTGCGAACACAGCTTGGGCGCGACATTGGCGGTGACAGAGATACAGCCCACGCCGCCTTGGGCGTTGAACCCGTGCGCGGTGGCATCCTCACCAGAGACCTGGATGAAATCCGGGCCGCAGGTGATCCGCTGCATGCAGACCCGCGCCAGATCCGCCGTGGCGTCCTTGACGCCGACAATACGCGGCAGCTTGGCCAACTCACCCATGGTGCCGGGCAGCATGTCCACAACCGACCGGCCGGGGATGTTGTAGATGATGATCGGAATATCGGCGCTGTCATGCACGGCGGTGAAATGCGCGATCAGTCCGGCCTGGGTCGGCTTGTTGTAATAGGGTGTCACAACCAGCGCGCCATTGGCCCCCACGCGGGCGGCGTATTGGGTGAACCGGATCGCCTCGGCGGTGTTGTTTGACCCGGCCCCGGCGATCACCGGGATGCGGCCTGCCGCGGCCTCGACCACGCAGGCGATGACCTCTTCGTGCTCTCGGTGGGTCAGGGTCGGGCTTTCGCCGGTTGTCCCCACAGGCACCAGCCCGTGAGAGCCTTCGGCGATGTGCCACTCGACCAGCTTTTTGAGCGTGTCGAAATCCACGGCGCCGTCCTTGAACGGCGTGACCAGGGCAGGCATTGAACCTTGAAACATGACACGCTCCTTTCGTTTGTCGCTGTCCGGCGTTTGTTACGGTGGAAACCCGCCGACCCCTCAACTATGTGAGTTGCATGGCCGCGCGCCGGACGTATCCTCTGCAAGAAGCGTCTATTCCTTTTCATCACGGAAAAAGCAAGTCGATGTCACGTCTCCTTGCCTTGTTGTTGCTGCTTGTCACCGCTCTGCCCGTACTGGCGCAAGAGCGCGGTGCAGGTTTGGCCAAGGCCATGCAATCCATGCGCGAAGGCAACTGGGCCGCGGCCCGGATTGCGGCGCGTGCCGACGGGCAGGCGGCGGTGGATGTCATCCTGTGGCACGCGCTGCGCGCGGGCCGGGGCGACGTCCGCGAAGTGCAGGATTTCATTGCCCGTCACCCGGATTGGCCGGGGATGGATTACCTGCGCGAAAAATCCGAACCCACCATGTCAGAGGCCACGGCCGAGTCGATCCGCGCCTTTTTCGACGGTAATCTGCCGCAGACCGGCAGCGGCGCTTTGGCGATGGCGCGGGCGCATATGGCCGCCGGGGACGAGGGCGCAGCGCAGGCCGATATCGTGTTGGCGTGGCGCACCCTGTCGATGACCTCGGACGAACGGCGCGCTTTCATTGAAAACTGGGGCGATATCCTGCGCGACCACCACGTTGCCCGGCTGGACATGGCGCTGTGGCAAGGGTGGAGCGGCAATGCCGGTCAGATGATGAGCCTTGTAGACGACGGCTGGCAGGCGCTGGCACAGGCGCGGATCGCGCTGCGCACCTCTGCCCCCGGCGTCGACACGCTGATTGCCAAGGTGCCTGCCGAGCTTGCCGATCATCCGGGCCTTGCCTTTGAACGGTTCCAGTGGCGCGTGCGCAAGCGGCGCACAGCGGACGCGATCGAACTGCTGCGCCAGCAATCCACTAGCCGCGCGACACTGGGCGAACCCTGGGCCTGGGCGCCCGAACGGGTTGATCTGGCCCGCGAACGGATGCGCGACGGCGCCTACGCCGAGGCCTATGAGATCGCCGCCCACCACTGGCTGGTCGAAGGATCAGAGTTCGCCGAACTGGAATGGATCGCCGGTTTTCTGGCGCTGCGCTATCTCGACCGCACCGATCTGGCGGTCGCCCATTTCGAGAATTTCCGCGATGGCGTCTGGACGCCGATCTCTGTCGGGCGCGCGGGCTATTGGCTGGGCCGCGCCTATGAGGCCGCCGGTCAGGCCGACAAGGCGAAAGAGGCCTACGCCCACGGCGCGCAGTTCCAGACCTCGTTCTACGGGCTGCTGGCCGCCGAACGCGCCGGCCTGCCGCCCAGTCCGACCCTGTCGGGGATTGAGCCGTTCGGCGACTGGCGCAACGCGGAGTTCGCCAAATCCAGCGTCTTCGAGGCGGGCATTCTGCTGCTCGCCGCCGGTGAGATCAGCCTCGGCGAACGCTTTCTCACCCATCTGGCCGAATCGCTGGACCGCACCGGCATGGGCCAGATGGGTACCATGTTGATGGACATGGGCCGCCCGCATATCCAGGTCATGCTGGGCAAGCGCGCGGCACAATTCGGCATCGAACTGCCGGGGCCGTACTATGCGCTCGACCCGCGGGTGACAGAGGGCGAATACCCGGTGCCCAAGGAAATGGTGCTGGCCATCGCGCGGCGCGAATCTGAATTTGACCCCGGCGTGATCTCTGGCGCGGGGGCGCGCGGCTACATGCAGCTGATGCCCGGCACGGCGAAACTGGTCTCGGGGCAGTTGGGCATCGAATACGACATAGACCGCCTGCTCAGCGATCCGGCCTACAACGCGCGGCTGGGATCGAACTACCTTGCCGGTCTGGCGGACCGGTTCGATGGCAACGCCGTGATGATGTCGGCAGGCTACAACGCCGGTCCGGGGCGTCCAGTGGGCTGGATGGACCGCTTTGGCGACCCGCGCAAAGGCGACATCGACATCATCGACTGGATCGAAATGATCCCCTTTGATGAGACGCGCAACTACGTCATGCGCGTCACCGAAAGCCTGCCGGTCTACCGCGCCCGTCTGGGCAAACCGCCGCATCCGGTGCCGTTCAGCCAGGAACTGCTGGGCAACACGCTGCAATCGGCGGTCCGCTGAGGGCCGCGATTAGCCGCGCGCCTGCCGTTCCCGCCACAGGGTAAACAGCCCCGCCGCCACGATCAGCCCCGCGCCAAGGCCGACGTTCCAGCGGATGCTTTCGCCAAACACCGCGATGCCCAGCGTGCTGGCAAAGACCAGTTGCAGATAGGCAAAGGGTTGGACTGCGCTGGCCTCTGCCACCTCGAAACAGCGGATCATCAGGTAATGCCCGCTGGCCCCGGTGATGCACAACAGCCCCATCCACAGCCAGTCCGAACCTGTCATCGGCACCCAGAACCCGACCCCGATGGCCGTGGCCACCACCACCCCGGCGACCCCGGTGTAGAAAAACGATGTCGTGGCGCTGTCCGCCCGCGCCACATAGCGCGTCAACAGCGCGTAGAGCGCGAACATCGTGGCCGCCAGCAGCGGGATCGCCGCGTAGGGGGAAAACACCCCGCCCGACGGTTGCAGGATGATGATCACCCCGACAAACCCGATGCCGATGGCCACCCAGCGCCGCCAGCCCACGCGCTCACCCAGAACCGGGCCGGACAGAGCCGCCACCAGCAGCGGATAGACCGCAAAGACCGCATGGCTTTCGACCAGTCCCAGAAAGACAAAGGCCAGCACCATGACGTTGATTTCCACCACCAGCAGCGCGCCGCGAAAGACCTGCAACCACGGAAACGCGCTCTGTGCCGCCGCCCGCAACCCGCCCGACTTGCGCGCCGCCACCGCCAGCACAAAGGCGGCAAAGAACCAGTAGCGGATCATCACCACCATCATGGTGTTGTATTCCGCCGCCAGATGCCGCGAAATCCCGTCCTGCAAGGCAAAGACAAAGGTGGTGGCGACCATCAGCCAGATGCCAAGACGGGTGTTCTGCTCAGCCATGAGGCGCGCTTTCTGTGTGGTGGGTGGGGTGGGGGCGACCGCCCGCCGTCTGCGCCGCCGGGTCAGGCGCTCGCAATCGGTTTTGTGGCAATCGTCATGTGACGCTTTCGGCCATAGCCCGACACGCGCATGACCTCAAGCCCCGCAGCCGCCAGCGCCCGGCGCACATGGCCCGCCGCCGTATAACTCGCCGCCGTGGCGCCGGGGGCCATGTGGCGGGCCACCTGTGCCATCAAATCGGCGTTCCACAGCTCGGGGTTCTTGGCGGGCGAAAACCCGTCCAGGAACCATGCGTCCACCGCGCCGGGCCACTCGGGCAGGGTTTGCCGCGCGTCGCCCTCGATCATCTGGAACGTCAGGTCGGGCAGGGCAAAGGCGTGCTGCCCCCAAAGCGGCGCCAGTTCCTGCGCCAAGGGGGCAAGTTCGGGAAACGCCTGTTGCGCGCGGATCATCTGTTCCGGCGTCAGCGGATAGGCCTCGAACGTGGTGAAGAACAGCCTGCCGCGCTGGCCGCTCTGCCGCCACAGGTCCAGTGCCGCCAACAGGTTCAACCCGGTGCCGAACCCCAGTTCGGCAATGTGGAACCCGTCGCCAAATCGGTCCGGCAACCCGTTGCCGGTCAGAAACACATGCCGCGTCTCGGCCAGCCCGTTTTCCAGCGAGAAATATGGATCGTCAAACCGGGTCGACACCGGGGTGCCCTTCCGCCAGTCCAAACCTGCGCTCTGGTCGGCCATCGCATTGTTCCTTATCAACGGCCCCAAGTTCTGGCGAGGAGTGGCAGCAATGGCAAGCGTCGACGTGACGGTGCGCGGGGCAGGGATCTTTGGCCTGTCGGTGGCTTGGGCCTGCGTGCGGCGGGGCGCGCGGGTGCGCGTGGTCGATCCTCACGGTCCGGGGGCCGGATCATCCGGCGGAGTCGTGGGGGCGCTGGCCCCGCATGTGCCGGAAAACTGGAATGAGAAAAAGGCGTTCCAGCTCGACAGCCTGCTGATGGCCGAATCCTATTGGGCAGAGGTTCACGACACCGGCGGCGTCAGCGCGGGCTACGCGCGCAGCGGCCGGTTACAGCCCTTGGCCGATGAGCACGCGCTGACACTGGCCCAGCAGCGCGCCGCCGGGGCGGCGACGCTCTGGCAGGGTAGGGCGGTCTGGCAGGTGATCCCGCAGGTCGCGGCGGGTGCCTTCGCGCCGCTGTCGCCCAGCGGCTATCTGATCCACGACACCCTGACCGCCCGCATGTGCCCGCGCCGCGCCTGCGCCGCGCTGGTCGCCGCGCTGGAGGTGTCAGGCACTCAGATCGTCACAGAGGCGCCAGATGCCGGCGCGGTGATCTGGGCCACCGGCTGGCAGGGGTTGCTGGATCTGTCAGACGATTTGGGCCGCAAGATCGGCGATGGCGTCAAGGGACAGGCCGCGCTACTGCGCTTTGCCGCCCCCGACGCGCCGCAGCTGTTTGTCGACGGGTTGCACATCATCCCCCACGCGGATGGCACCGTGGCCGTCGGCTCTACCTCCGAGCGGGAGTTTGACGCCCCCACCAGCACCGACGCCCAATGCGATGCGCTGGTGGATCGCGCCTGCGCGGCAGTGCCTGCGCTGCATGGCGCTGCGGTGCTGGAACACTGGGCCGGCGTACGTCCGCGTGCCCGGACCCGCGCGCCGCTGCTGGGCGTATGGCCGGGACGCGACGGTCAGTACGTCCTCAATGGCGGGTTCAAGATCGGCTTTGGCATGGCCCCCAAACTGGCCGAGGTCATGGCTGATCTGGTGCTGGAGGCGCGCGACACCATCCCCGAGGGCTTTCGCCTGATCGCCTGAGGCGGCTCAGTAGACCCAGCCAACCCCCGGCTCCCACCGCAGTCCGGCGCGCGCCTTGCCGTCCGACAACCCGTTGGAATAGGGGAAATCAATCGCCGGACGCTGGCAGGTCAGCGTGGCAATCTCGCGCCCGCCCTTGGACACGGTCACGCCGCCATACATCGCATTCGCCAGGTTGTTGCCCTGGTACTGCCGATCGACGCCGCCGTGCACCAGATAGGTGTAGCCGCCGTTGTAAAACGCGACCTCTTCCCAGATGTCGCGCCCGACGCCGGGCCATGGGCGGTAATCCAACGTATCGTAGCGTTCCACCAGCTCCAGTTCGGGCCGCCCCTGCGGACCAAAGCGGTACACCGCGCCGTAGGATTCAGCGCAGACCTCCAGTTGTTTGGAACTCCCCTCCACCCGGCACCACAAAAACGTGGTGTCAGCAGAGGAACAGGCGGCGGCGGCAGGACCGGCGGCCAACAGGATCAGGGGCAATATGCGCAACATGGGAATACCTCGGGAGGAAAGATCCCCCCAAGGGTACGCCGATTTGCGGCCCGCGCGATAGAGTAGGTTTTCCCGACCTCAGTCGAATTTGCGCGACGGGGCCAGCACCTTGGCCTCGCCAATCAG
Source organism: Antarctobacter heliothermus (assembly GCF_900188425.1). Lineage (GTDB taxonomy): Bacteria > Pseudomonadota > Alphaproteobacteria > Rhodobacterales > Rhodobacteraceae > Antarctobacter > Antarctobacter heliothermus. The sequence continues at coordinate 42,568 of NZ_FZON01000024.1, read as the reverse complement.
GACTTTCTTGCCGTCCACCGCGCAATGGGTTTCCAGCGTCACCCGGCGCTTGGCATGGTCGATATCGACCACCTTGACCTCGGCATAGACCATGTCGCCGGGGCGGACAGGGCCGAGAAACTTCAGCGTCTGGCCCATGTAGACCGTGCCATGCCCCGGCAGTTGCTCACCGATCACCGCAGAGATCAGCCCGGCGGTCAGCATCCCGTGGGCGATCCGCCCCTCAAAGATGGTGTCCTGCGCATAGTCATCGTCCAGATGCACCGGGTTCCGGTCGGTCGACACCTCTGCGAACATCTCGATGTCCCGATCCGTCACCTGTTTGCGCAGGTAACGGGTCATCCCCATTTCGATGTCTTCGATGCAAATCGTGCCGCGAGGCATATTGTCCAACATCCGGCCCTCCATGTGCAGGTCGCTCGGTAATAAATGCGCGCCAAACCGGCGCTTTCGGTAATTTTATTACTTTGCGACCGCAGCAATGGCAAGCAAAATCTGACCTAGCGCAACATGCCGATAGAGTAGCTGGGGTTGATCATTTCCTTTTCCACATAGGCGTTTAGCGCCTCTGCCTCGGGCTGCTGCGACGTTTTGGTCTCTGCCCGCGCCAACCCGCCGGTGATGAACAGGGAATCGATGTCCTCGCCCATGGCGCCGTCAATGTCGGTGTGCGCGCCGTCGCCGATGGCGAGGATCTCGGCGTCCTGCACCCCCATGCGGTGCTTTGCCAGACGGCGGCGGGCAAGGTCATAGATCGGCGGATAGGGCTTGCCGAAGTACAGGCTCTCGCCGCCCATCTCGGTGTAGAGTTTCGCCAGCGCACCGGCGCACCACTCGCGCCGCTCACCCCGGTCCACGACAATATCCGGGTTGGCGCAGAGCAGCTTCAGCCCCTTTTGCTTGGCATACAGGAACTGCGGCCGGTTCACCGCCGGATCGGCGTGCGGGTCAAACGGGCCGCAACAGACGATGCCCTCGGCCTCTTCCAGCGGAACCTGTTCAATCTTGACCGGGTCGTCGATGATGTTGAGCGGGGCAAAAAACGTCTCGTCGAACGTCTGCCCCATGAACCACACCTTGGACCCCACCGCGCCCCGGAACATCGCGGCGCGCGCGCTGTCTCCCGACGTGGCGATATCGTCCCAGGCGTCCTGCGGCACGCCAAAGCGGTCCAGTTGCTTGGCCACCTCGTGGCGCGAACGCGGGGCGTTGGTCACCAACACAACACAGCCACCGCGCGCGCGATAGGCCTGCAGCGCCTCGACGGCTGAGGGGATCGCACTCAGGCCGTCATGAACACAACCCCAAAGGTCGACGAACAGCGCGTCGTATCGGTCGGAAATCTCGGATAGGGAGTCGATGATCTGGGTCATGGCGGGGGTCCTCGTCACACGTCTGTTGACGTGGTCATCCCACATACCGCCGCCGCTGGAAAGCCCGGTGCCGCAAGGGTCCGGGCCGGGCTGGTCAGGCCTGATTCATCCGCTCGACGTAGACGCGCATTTCCTCGGCGTCGGACCGCGCTTCGCGCAATCCGTCCATCGCGGCACCCAGTTCGGCCTCGGCCTGCGCCAGCTGATTGGTCAGCTCGGCCTCGCGCTGTTGCAGATAGGTGATCGCCTGATCGCGGGTTTCCTCGGCCTCGTGCAGTTCCTGGCTCATCTTTTCCAACTGGTCCATGTCGGCCTGACTGACCCGCTTGAACCGATGCACCAGCCAATGCGCGAACCAGCCCAGCAGGAAGGCCACGAACAGGATGATCGCGGTTGTCACGATGAATTCGCCTCTATTCATCCGCTGTCCCTTCGCCCGCCGGGGGTTTGGCCGCATCCGGATCGGCCGCATCTGCCGCCACCGGATCCGAGTCGCCCGGATCTTTGTCCTCTTCACCCGCTTCGGCGGTGGGTTTCAAGAGCTTGAATTCGATCCGCCGGTTTGCTTCGCGGCCTTCTTCGGTGTCATTGTCGGCGATGGGCAGCGCCTCACCGTAGCCTTTGACCGAATAGGCCCGCACCGGCACCCGCCGCACACGCAGCGCATCCAGCACCGCCTGTGCCCGGTCACGGCTCAGTTCCTCGTTCATGATCTCGCGGCCCTGGCTGTCGGTGTGGCCGCCGATCTCCAGCGGGATGTCGCCGCATTGTTTCAGCAGGTCGGCCAGTTCGTCCATCAACCCGTTGGCCGAGGCGTCCAGCGTGGCAGAGCCGGGTTCAAAGGTGATCTTGCGATTGCCGATGATCTGGACAATCTTCGCTTCGCATTCCTCGGGTGTGGGAATGGCGGCAATCGGGTCCAGCGCCTCGACATATTCCACGTCGATCTCAAAGGCGGTGGCCTCGCCCAGCTTGGACACCAGCAGATCCGCGATTTGCGTGCTGGCATCGGCGTTGCCGGTCTTGCCGGAAATAGTCAACATGTCCGGCGTCACCGTGACCGCCCCATGCGCCAGCAAAGACAGCGCCTCCAGCGCCGCCAGGGTGCGCATCGACCAGTCGTTCGGCATGCCTTCGGTCACGCGCGCGGCGGTATAGACAGAGGCAGAGCTGAACAGCGCGCGGGCATAGCTGTCGGCGGTGGTGCGCGCCTGTTCCGACGCCAGTCGACCGCGCAGTTGCACGCCGCCCTCGGGGCTGAGCGTGGCGATGAACTCGGGGATACCTTCTGGCGGTGTCTCGGGGGCCTTGGGCAGCACGGCGGTCAGGGCAAAGATATCAGGCAGAGCGGCGTCCAGCTCACCGACGATGCGGTCGAACAGGGCCTGATTGGTGCCTTCGGTGGCAACCAGAGAGATATCGGCATTCGAAAAGGTCAGCGTGCCGCCGCCCAGTTCCGCCAGCTTGGCAATGGCGATTTCGGCGGCATCGGCCCAGCGGCGCGACGGCACGCCCAGACCCAGACGGCAGGTGGCCTTGCCCTCCAGCCCGGCCTTTCCGGCGGCGCGCAGGATACGGTCGCGCGCCGCTTCGGTGTCGGCAGAGCAGGCATCGAACCGCGCGCCGCCGTCGTCCAGCGAAAAGCGCAGGATGAAAGGAGAGATCACCGGGCGCGGCGCGGTCAGGTCCAGTGCAAGGCGCATGTCCTCGGGCTTGCGCCGCGTCAGCGCGGTTTCCAGACGGCTGCGCGCCTCCGGGCTTTCGGTTGTCGCCTTGATCGACACGCGGCCCGCCTCGACCGACACCTTGGACCGGGGTAGGTCGCGCAGGGAGGTTGCGGCGTAGTCCAGCGCCGCGTCCCAGCCGTCGGGGGCGGGGAAATCGGCGCTTTCCAGCAGGTCGGTCACTTCGACGCCTTCTGCCAGACGACTGAATCTTTCGACCAGTGCGGCGCGGTCGGTGTCGGCGGGCACCAGGCCGATCACCGACACGCCCGAATCGTTGCGCAGGATTTCCACTGAAAAGCTGGGCGGCGCGTGGTCATCGGGTTCCACGACCAGCATCTGGTCGATCACGCGGCTGGCGTCCACCACCCGGCCCGCGGCGCTGAGCGCCTGAAACCTTGTCGCCTCGTCCGGGGCGGTCCCGAACAGATAGACCTGCAGGCCGTTGGTATCGACCTCGGCCCATGTCAGCCCGTCGGCGTCAAGTTCCGACAACACGCCCGTCATGGAGGCGCGCTCAACCGCGCGTGCGGCAAAGTTCGCGGCCACAAGGCTCATTCCGCCCGCAGCGAGAAAGATACCACCGGTGATAAACAGCGAGGAGAGGCGCATGGGCGCTGTGTTTTCCTTGTTATTTCAATCCCTGATACGCAAGCACGGGGGCCTCTGCAATCAGGCGATCAGGGCGATGGCGAAAAACAGCACAGGCAACAGGCCCGCATCCCGGTTCGACCTGAAAAGACTGAGCAATCTGTCGTTGTCATCCAGCTTGACCCGGCCCAACTGCCAGACCATGTGCCAGCCCATCGCCCACGGCCCCGCGATCATCACGATCAACGCCAGCAGGTTGCCATCCGGCGCGGCCATGACAATCGCCAGCCCCATCAGCACAACCGTGGCCACTAGGAACCGACGCAGCCATTTCGGCGTCGCGTCGCCAAACAGCCGCGCGGTGGACTTCACCCCGATCAGCGCGTCGTCTTCGGTGTCCTGATGGGCATAAATCGTGTCGTAAAACAGCGTCCACGCCATGCCCGCCAGATACAACAGCACCGCCGGCCACTCCAGCCGCCCGCTATGCGCCGTCCACGCCAGCAGCGCGCCCCAGTTAAAGGCGATGCCCAGAAACACCTGCGGCCACCATGTGAACCGCTTGGCAAACGGATAGACCGCGACGGGCAGCAGGCTCAGCACCCCCAGCATCACGGCCAAAGGGGGAAAGCTCAGCAGGATGGCCAGCGAGATCAGGCATTGCACCACGGCCCACGCCAACGCCTGTTTCACAGACACCTGACCCGATGGAATGGGCCGCGACGCCGTCCGCGCCACCGATCCGTCAATCCCCCGGTCGGTGATGTCGTTCCATGTGCAGCCTGCGCCGCGCATCAGCACCGCGCCAATCCCGCACCCGGCAAAGATCCACAGATCGAACCACCGCGCCTGCCCGTCATGGACCATCGACAGCAACAGCCCCCACCAGCACGGCAGCAACAGCAGCCAGGTGCCGATGGGGCGGTCCGCCCGGCTGAGGCGCAGATAGGGTCGCGTCCACGCGGGGGCATACAGATCGACCCAGTTGCCGCGCACGGCGTCGGCAACCTGACCCTCGGCCTCTGGTCTCTCTTGCGTGCCGGACATATGTTCCCCCCATGACAGTGCAGACACCGAAAATCCGCCTCTATGTAGAGCACCCCTTGGGGCAGGAACAACAGGTCGGCCTGTCGCGGGAGCAGGCGCATTACCTCTTCGGCGTGATGCGGCTGACAACCGGCGCGCAGGTGACGCTGTTCAACGGCCATGACGGCGCATGGCGGGCCGAGGTGACGGAGGCCGCAAAACGCGGCGGCACGCTGGAATGCCGCGCACAGACCGCGCCACAAACCCTGCCGCCGGACCTGTGGCTGCTGTTCGCCCCGATCAAAAAGGCGCGCACCGACTTCATCGTCGAAAAATCGGTTGAGATGGGGGTGCGCCGCATCCTGCCGGTCCAGACCGCCTTTACCAATTCCGAACGCATCCGGCAGGACCGCCTGCAGGCCCACGCCACAGAGGCGGCAGAGCAATGCGGCGCGACATACGTCCCTGAAGTCACCGATCTGCACCGCCTCGACCGCCTGCTGGGCGACTGGCCAGAGGACCGCCAATTGATGTTCTGCGATGAGGCCCGCGCCGGTCAGCCCGCCACCCTGCCGCACAGCCCCGGCCCATGGGCCATCCTGATCGGGCCAGAGGGCGGCTTTTCCGACGATGAGCGCGCCAAACTGCACGCGCTGCCCTTTGCCCATGCCATCGCCCTTGGCCCGCGCATCCTGCGTGCCGACACCGCCGCCGTCGCCGCGCTGACGATCTGGCAAACCACGCTAGGAGACTGGCAATGATCCGCCCCGCCGCCGCTGCCGCCCTCAAACGCTGGCAAGAGGCGCTGATCGGCGGCGTCGTCATCCTGCTGGGCCTCTACTGGGGCTTTCTGACCGGCGGCGGGCTGCTGCACTGGGTCGGCTATGTGGTGATCGCGATTGGCATCGCCCTCACCGTCACCGGCATCCAGCGCGCGCGCTTTCGCACCGGCGATGATGGCCCCGGCGTGGTGCAGGTCGTGGAACGCCGGATCAGCTATTTCGGCCCGCTGTCCGGCGGCATCGTCGATCTGGACGCGCTGGAGGCGCTCAGCCTTGATCCGACCTCCAAACCGCCGGTCTGGCTGCTGATGGCACCGGGTCAGCCGCGCCTTGAAATCCCGCTGACCGCCAAGGGCGCGGATCAGCTGTTTGACGCCTTCGCCACCCTGCCGGGCATCCGCACCGAACACATGCTGCGCCAGATGCAAGAGCGCGCCGCACATACGGTTGTCATCTGGCGCGCGGCCTCTGTGCGCAACGCGGCGCGCCGTCTGCATTGACACTCTGCCCGATTGGCGACAACAGATTGGGCCACAACGGCCACCAGACCCGGAGAACGACATGTCCATTCCTCAATCCGGCGGCGGGCCGATCACTTCTGAACAGCAATTGGCCGAATACCTCGCCTCGGGCTGCAAGCCCAAGGAAGACTGGCGCATCGGCACAGAGCATGAGAAATTCGGCTACTGCAAGGACACGCTGAAACCGCTGCCCTATGACGGTGAACGGTCCATCCGCGCCGTGCTGGAGGGGCTGCGCGACCGCCACAACTGGGAGCCGGTGTCAGAAGGCGGCCATATCATCGGCCTGACCAAGGACGGCGCCAACGTGTCGCTGGAACCGGGCGGGGCGCTGGAACTGTCGGGCGCGCCGCTGGAAACCATCCACCAGACCTGTGATGAGGTGAACGAACACCTCGCGCAGGTCAAGGACATCGCCGATGAGATCGGCGTTGGCTTTATCGGCTTGGGCGCGGCGCCGATCTGGACCCATGACCAGATGCCGCTGATGCCCAAAGGCCGGTACAAGCTGATGGATGCCTACATGGACAAGGTGGGCACCACCGGCAAACAGATGATGCGGCGCACCTGCACCGTGCAGGTGAACCTTGATTTCGGGTCAGAGGCGGACATGGTGCAGAAGATGCGCGTGGCCCTTGCCCTGTCGCCCGTCGCCACCGCGCTGTTCGCCAATTCGCCGTTCTTTGAGGGCAAGCCCGTCGGCGTCAAATCCAAGCGGATGCAGATCTGGGAAACGCTGGACGACTCGCGCACCGGCATGTTGCCCTTTGTGTTCGAAGACGGTTTCGGGTTCGAGCGTTGGGTCGACTACGCGCTGGATGTGCCGATGTATTTTGTCTACCGCGACGGGGTTTATGTCGATGCGCTGGGCATGTCCTTCCGCGATTTCATGGCAGGAAAACTGCCCGCGCTGCCCGGTGAGACGCCCACATTGTCCGATTGGGCTGATCACCTGACAACCGCCTTTCCCGACGCCCGGATGAAGAAATACATCGAAATGCGCGGGGCAGATGGCGGCCCGTGGCGGCGGCTCTGCGCGCTGCCCGCCTTCTGGGTCGGGCTGATGTATGACCAGACCGCGCTGGACGCGGCATGGGATCTGGCCAAGGGCTGGGACGCGGAAACCCGTGAGGCGCTGCGCCTTGCCGCTACCCGTGACGGGCTTCAGGCGCAGGTGGGCAAGATCAACATGCACGATCTGGCGCGCGAACTGCTGACGATCTGCGAGGCCGGCCTTGTCGCCCGCGCCCGTCCGGGGGCCGGGGGTCTTGTCCCCGATGAGACCCACTTCCTCAACGCCCTCAAGGAAAGCGTGGAGACCGGCAAAGTCCCCTCGGATGAGCTGTTGGATCATTACAACGGCGACTGGAATGGCGACCTCAGCAAGATCTACGGCCAGTTTTCCTACTGACTCCGCAGGGTACGCTCCGCCGCCCCGGGCCTGACCCGGGGCGGAGAGGCCAAAACCCTAACGAAACGTAAAAACGCCTCTGTAAGCCATTGATCTTACACAGGCCGCAGGCTGTCCACGCGTGGACAGCCCCTCAATACTCGCCCCTCAATACCCGATGGCGCAGCCATCTTTGCGCGGGTCCGAGGCCCCCTCAAGCACGCCATTCTCATGGATCTTGATCGCCTGAGCGCCCCCAATCGGCGCGTCGGGCACCTCGATCTCATGCCCCCTCTCGATCAACTCGGCCACGACCGCCTCCTCATGGCCCCGCTCCAGCTTCAGCTTGCCACTGTCGGCAAAACTCCGGGGCGCATCCAGGGCCGCCTGCGGGTCCATTCCAAAATCGATCATGTTGGTCAGAACGCGCGCATGCCCATTGGGCTGATACTGCCCGCCCATGACCCCAAAAGGCATGGTGACGCGCCCCTTTTCCATCAGGACCGCCGGGATGATCGTATGCATCGGCCGCTTGCCACCACCCATCTCATTCGGATGCCCCTCTTGCAGGGTAAAGCCCGCGCCCCGGTTCTGAAACAGGATGCCGAACTTGTCCGAGGCAATCCCCGAGCCAAAGCTGTTGAACACCGAATAGATCAACGACACCGCCATCCGGTCACGATCCACGACGGTGATGTAAATCGTCTCGCGGTGGACCTCTTCGGTCAGCGGCGCGGCCGCGGCCATCGCCCGTTTCGGATCAATCAACGCCGCCAGCCGCGCCGCCGTCTCGGGGCTTTGCAGGTGATCCAGCCGGGTCATATGATCCGCATCGGCCAGGAACCGGTTGCGCGCGTCATAGGCCAGCTTCGCCGCCTCCGCCTCGATGTGGATCCGGTCCGCGCCAAAGGGGGCCATCGCCGCCAGATCGAAATGCGACAGGATGTTCAGCATCAGATGCGCGGTCACGCCTTGCCCATTGGGCGGCGTCTCCAGCAACTCGCGGCCCTTGTAGCCACCCGACAAAGGCGGGGTGATGGTGCAGGCGGTGGCTGCGAAATCGTCCAGCGTATGCGCCCCGCCCGCTGCGTTCAGGGCGGCGCACATGTCCTCGGCCACCTCGCCGGTGTAGAATCCGTTGCGGCCCTGTGCTGCGATTCGGCGCAGCACCTCGGCGTTGCCCGGCAGGCGAAAGATGTCGCCGACGCGTGGCACCGCACCGTCATTCAGAAAATGTCGGCGCGCATTTCCCTGAAGTTTGGAAGAGCTTTCCATCCAGTCAAACGCCACGCGCGGCGCCACCGGCACACCCTCGTCCATATAGCGGATCGCCGGGGCGACGCAGTCGGCCAGACCCAGCCGCCCCCATTTGTCCGACATGGTGCAGAACGCATCGACCGCGCCTGGGATCGTGACGGCAAAGGCGCTGGTCGGGGGGACGGTGTCATGTCCGGCCGCGCGCAATGCCCCAGCACTGGCAGCGGCGGGCGCGCGGCCCGATCCGTTCACCGCGATGACCTCATCGCCACCCGCCGGTGATACCAGGGCAAAACAGTCCCCGCCCAGCCCGGTCATTGCCGGCTCCGCGAGCCCTAGTATCGTGGCGCCTGCCAGCGCGGCGTCCATGGCGTTGCCACCGCGTTGCAGGATCTCGACCGCAGCCTGCGCCGCCAACGGATGAGACGTGGCACACAGCCCGTTCAAGGCAAAGACCGCTGATCGGCCGGGTTTGTGAAAATCGCGCATGCGCTGTCTTGCTCCCTCAGTTTCGGCTTGAGCATAGAAGGGCGTGAGGCGAGGTCAATCTGAGGGGGGATAAAGGCCTCGACGCCGCGCACTGGGTGGGGGCTGAAAACGCGCGACGCCGAGGGAAGCCATATGCAGCTACCCTTCCTTTGTACGACTCGAAAGGGGCGGAAATGTGGTGTGCTGCGGGTGATCTCGTGGCGGTCACGCGCTGCGCGGACTGGCGCGGCCCGTGCAGGTGTCCGGAATGATTTTGGGGGGAAAGTCGCCTCGGCACCGTGCACTGGGTGGGGGCTGAAAACGCACGGTGCCGAGTGAAGCCATATGCAGCTACAAGACCGTTTCTGACCGGGAATGCGGGCGACATTGAGGCGCAGAGAGGGCCATTCGGCGACGTGGAGTTCTCAGGGTCCTGGGCCATCATCCGGAATCTCGAAGAGGGACTACAGGGGCGTCCGGGGCGAAATCGGAATCGCCAGCGTCAGCAGATTACGCCTGCCATCGTGGCAATAGTTGAGGTTCTCGGTCAGCGACCGGATCAGAAACCAGCCAAATCCGCCTTCTGGCAGATCCTCCACCGGCACGTCCAGATTGGCTGGCGCGCCTGTAGGGGGCGCGCCGCTGGGCATCGGCAGGCCGAAATCGGTAAACTCGACGGTCAGACGGTCGTGGCCAAACCGCAGTTTGAGCAGGATGTCCCCTCCGGCGCGGTCCTGATACGCATGTTCAACGATATTGTTGAGAACCTCTGCAACCACCAATTCCCATGTGCAGTCGGGCGGCGGAGCGATTTCCTCACCCTGAAGCAGGTCATTGATGTCCAGCAGGGTGGTCTGGACATCGTCCGGGGTGCTGTCCATCCGACAGGAAATCAGAAAGGCACCGTCATCCAGCCGCTCCGCTTGCATGATCTGTCGCTCCGGTCCGGGGTCAGATACTGGCGGCGGCTTCGACGGATGGATGGATGGCAAAGATCGAATCCATCCGGGTCATGCGAAACACCTTGTCGACGGCGGGGCGCAGCCCGGCCAATTCCAGCTTGCCGCCCTTCGGCAACAGCTTCATCCCGGCGACGATGGCGCCCAGGCCGCTGGAGTCGATGAATTCCACCTGGTGCAGGTCCAGGACATAACGCGGCTTGTCCGTGCCCAGTACCTCGCGCATGCGATCCTTGAACTGAATCGCCACAGCGGCGTCGATGCGGGTGGCGTCGACGGTGATGATATCGACACCGTCCTGAAGATGCGTGGTCAGTTGCATGCGGTCCTCTTTCTCTCAGGTAGGCTGGACACTAGACGGCAATCCTTACCATTCTGTATGCAGATCCTGACAAAGGGAGACATGCACATGCAGACGGTTGTGATCACAGGGGCGGCCCGGACACCGATGGGCGGATTTCAGGGCGTGTTTGCCGAACAGCCCGCCAGCGCGCTGGGCGGCGCGGCGATCCGCGCGGCACTGGCTCAGGCGGGCGGACCCGCGGTGGATGAACTATTGATGGGCTGCGTTCTGGGCGCGGGGCAAGGACAGGCCCCCGCGCGTCAGGCCGGGTTTGCCGCCGGGCTGGGCGAGGACGTCCCGGCCACCACCCTCAACAAGATGTGCGGCTCCGGCATGAAGGCGGCCATGATCGCCTGGGACCAACTGGCACTGGGCACCGCCTCGACCATCGTCGCGGGCGGCATGGAATCGATGACCCTGGCCCCCTACATGCTGCCCAAGATGCGCAGCGGCGCACGGATCGGCCACGGCCAGGTGGTCGACCACATGTTCCTCGACGGGCTGGAGGACGCCTACGACAAGGGCCGCCTGATGGGCACCTTCGCCGAGGATTGCGCCGAGGCGTTCCAATTCACCCGTGAGGCACAGGACCAATACGCGCTGGCCTCGCTGTCCAACGCGCTGGATGCCGAACGTTCAGGCGCATTTGCCGATGAAATCACGCCCGTGACCCTGCACATGCGCCACGGCGAAGAGGTCATCACCACCGATGAACAACCCGGCAAGGCGCGGCCGGAAAAGATCCCGATGCTGAAACCGGCCTTCCGCAAGGATGGCACCGTGACCCCGGCCAATTCCTCGTCGATCTCGGACGGGGCCGCCGCACTGGTGCTGTCGACGCTGGATGCGGCGATTGCCTCGGGCGCAACCCCGCGCGCCAAGATCCTCGGCCATGCCAGCCACGCACAGGCCCCCGCGCTCTTCCCCACCGCCCCGGTGCCCGCCGCCCGCAAACTGCTGGACCGGCTCGGCTGGAAAATCGGCGATGTGGACCTCTGGGAGGTGAACGAGGCTTTCGCCGTTGTCCCCATGGCCTTCATGAAGGAACTGGGCCTGCCACGCGACATCGTCAACGTGAACGGCGGTGCCTGCGCGCTGGGCCACCCCATCGGCGCGTCGGGCGCCCGGATCATCGTCACCCTGCTGAACGCGCTGGAAAAACGCGGCCTCAAACGCGGCATCGCGGCCATCTGCATCGGCGGCGGTGAGGGCACCGCCGTGGCCATCGAACGGATCTGACGCACCCCGTTTCTTCTGTCTAAAAATATCCCGGGGGTCCGGGGGCAGCGCCCCCGGTCCTGTCCCCCCAAGAAAGCGCACCATGTCGATTGACTATGCCACGCTCGCCAAGACCATCGCCGCCCTGACCGCAGGCGAAACCGACGCCGTGTCCCTGATGGCGACCGTCACCTGTGAGGTCCACCACGCCGACGACCGTTTTGACTGGACCGGCTTTTATCGGGTCGTCGGGCCGGAGCTGTTGAAAATCGGCCCCTACCAGGGCGGACACGGCTGCCTTGTGATCCCCTTTTCGCGCGGGGTCTGCGGCGCTTGCGCCCGCACCGGACAGGTGCAGCGCGTCGCCGATGTCGAGGATTTTCCCGGCCATATCGCCTGCGCCAGCTCCACCCGGTCGGAACTGGTCCTGCCGGTGCGCGACGGGGCAGGGCGGCTGATCGCGGTGTTCGATATCGACAGCGACCAGCCGGATGCCTTCACGCCAGAGGACGCCACCGCCTTGCAAGCCATTCTGGACGGGGCGTTTCACAACGCGACCTGATCCCGTGAAAAAATGCTTTGAAATTTCACGCACCCGTGGCAGCGTGAAATTCAACCGCAATTTTTCACGACTCGCCCCATGTCCCACCCGCAACCCCTGCCCACGACCCTTGGCGCCGATCTGCGGGCGCTGCGGCGCACCCGTGGTCTGACGCTGCAGCAGCTGGCCGACCGGCTGGGCCGCTCCGTCGGCTGGCTGAGTCAGGTAGAGCGCGATCTGTCCGATCCGTCGATCACCGACCTGCGGCACCTCGCCAAGGCGCTGGATGTCTCGGTCTCGATGCTGGCCCGCCACGGCGCGGTGGCCGGGCCAGAGGCGGGCCGCATCGTGCGCCAGGGCGCGCGTCGGCCCATCGGCTCACGGATCACCGGGCTGGTCGAGGAATTGCTGTCGCCCGACCTCACCGATGACTTCGAGATGGTGCATTCCACCTTCGAGGCGCACTCCGAGATCGGCGAGACGGTGATGCGACCGACGCAGGAGGTGGGCTACCTGATTTCGGGCAAGCTGGAGCTGACCATAGGGGGGGACCGGTTCACCATCTCCCCCGGCGACAGTTTCCGCATTCGCGGAGAGCCGTTCCGCTGGGCCAACCCCTATGACGCGGCTGCGGTGGCGATCTGGGTCATCGCGCCCCCGGTGTATTGACGTGAGTGCGGTGTTCCTGACCTCGGACGCTGCGCGGGTGGCGACTGCGGGATGCCTCCGGCGGGGATATTTGAAGCCAGAAGAAACAGCAGGTCGCGCGCCTTTTTACCGACAGGAGTCAGCACCATGACCAAGGGCCAGTGCCTCTGCGGCGCCATCACCTTTGAAACCGACGCAGCCCCACAGGGGCCCAGCGTCTGCCATTGCGGCCAGTGCCGCCGCCAGTCCGGTCATCTCTGGGCCTCGGCCTATGTGCCGAAAGATGCTCTGACCATCGCCGGCCCGCTGCGCTGGTATGACAGTTCTGCGCAGGCGCAGCGCGGCTTTTGCCCGACCTGCGGCAGTTTCCTGTTCTGGCAGGCGTTTGCCGAGGACACGATCAGTTTTGCCCTTGGGGCGCTGGACGCCCCCACTGGGCTGCGGCTGCAAAAGCACATCTTTACCGCCGACAAGGGCGATTACTACGACATCGCGGACGACGTTCCGCAGACCAGCTGACAGGAGAGGCGATCATGTCCGAGTTTCCGACACAGGCCCGTGTGGTCATCATCGGCGGCGGTGCTGTAGGGGCCTCTTGCGCCTATCATATCGCCAAGGCCGGGTGGGAGGTTGTCGTTCTGGAAAAGAACGAGCTGACCGCCGGGTCCACATGGCATGCAGCGGGCAACTGCCCGTCCTTCAGCACCTCCTGGGCGGTGATGAACATGCAGCGCTATTCGCTGGATCTGTATCGCAGGCTGGCCGATGAGGTCGACTATCCGATGAACTACCACGTCACCGGGTCCATCCGTCTGGGCCACTCAAAGGAGCGGATACAGGAATTCGAACGGGCCTGTTCCATGGGGCGCGACCAAGGGCTCGATCTGGAGATGCTGGCGGTCTCGGACCTCAAGGCGCGCTATCCGTTCCTTGAGACCCATGACCTTTCCGGGGCGCTCTATGATCCCGACGACGGCGACATCGACCCCGCACAATTGACCCAGGCACTGGCCAAGGGCGCGCGTATGGCCGGGGCGCGGATCGAACGGTTCTGTCCCGCGACCGGCGTCAGCCGCGACAAGGGAGGCTGGATCGTACACACCGAAAAGGGCGACATCCGCTGCGAAAAGGTGGTCAATGCCGCTGGCTATTACGCCCAGCGTGTCGGCGAGTGGTTCAAGCCTTACGGCGGGCGCACCGTTCCCATGGCCGTCATGTCCCACCAGTATTTCCTGACCGAGGAAATCCCGGCCCTGAAGGAATGGTCCGACGCAAACGGCAAGCTGCCGCTCCTGCGCGATGTCGACAGCAGCTATTACCTGCGGCAGGAAAAGAACGGCCTCAACCTTGGCCCCTATGAGCGCAACTGCAAGGCGCACTGGATCACGCCGGACGACCCCATGCCCGAGGATTTCAGCTTTCAGCTGTACCCTGACGACCTGGAGCGGCTGGAATGGTACATAGAGGACGCCATGGCGCGGGTGCCGCTTCTTGGCGAGGGCGGCGTGGGCCGCAACATCAACGGCCCCATCCCCTACGCGCCGGACGGGCTGCCGCTGATCGGCCCGATGCCGGGTGTCCCCGATGCCTTTGAGGCCTGTGTCTTTACCTTTGGCATCACCCAGGCGGGCGGCGCGGGCAAGGTGCTGGCCGAATGGGTCACGCAGGGCCAGACCGAATGGGACATGTGGGCGGTCGATCCGCGCCGCTACACCGATTACACCGACCCGCAGTACTGCATCGACAAGGCGATCGAGGTCTACGGCCACGAATACGCCATGCACTTTCCGAACCACGAATGGCCTGCCGCCCGCGACCGCAAGCTGTCGCCGGTGCATGACCGGATCACCGCGCTGGGCGGCGTGATGGGGGCCTACAACGGGTGGGAGCGGGCAAACTGGTACGCACAGCCCGGCGATGACACTTCGGAGGAGGCGACCCATACTTGGGGCCGCTCCGGCCCGTGGCAGGCCCGCATCCGCGAGGAATGTCACGCGGTGCGCGACGCCGCCGGTATCCTCGATCTGCCGGGGTTCTCGCGCTACCGTCTACAGGGTCCGGGCGCGGCAGAGTACCTGCGCGGCCTGTGTACCGGCGGCATCCCCAAGGTCGGACGCATCGGTCTGCTGTATTTTGCCGATGACCGGGGCCGCATCGTGACCGAAATGTCCGCCATGCGACTGGATGAGGATGACTTTTTCCTGATCACCGCTGCAGCGGCGCAATGGCACGATCTGGAATGGCTGCAACGCCACGCCCCCGCCGACGCGGCCTTCTCCCTCACGGATGTGACGCGGGCGTTCTCCTGCCAGATCCTGACCGGCCCGAAATCCCGCGACATCCTGGCCAGCCTGACACAGGCCGACCTGTCGCAGCCCTGGCTGACCCACCAGTCCGCGCAACTGGACGGCACATGGGTGCAACTGGTGCGGGTGAGCTTCGCCGGGGAACTGGGCTGGGAGATCCACAGCCAGATCGCCGACACCGCGCGGGTCTTTGACACGGTCATGGCGGCAGGCGCGCCCCTGGGGCTGAAACCATTTGGCATGTACGCGCTCAATTCCCTGCGCCTGGAAAAGGGTTACCGCGCGTGGAAGGGCGATCTGTCCACCGATTACTCGATGTATGAGGGCGGGCTGGACCGCTTTGTCAAACTCGACAAGCCGCAGGATTTCCCCGGCAAAGCGGCGCTTTCGGCGGAAAAACAACAAGGGTCGAAAAAGCGCTTTGTCACCATGATCGTGGAAGCGGGCGCGGCGGACGCGCCCTACATGTCGACGGTCTGGCACGATGACAAAATCGTTGGTGAAACCACCTCCGGCGGCTGGGGTCACCGCATCGACGCCTCCATTGCACTGGGCATGATCCGCAGCGATCTGGCCGTGCCGGGCACCGAACTGGACATCGACATCTTCGGGGAAAAACGCCGCGCCGTGGTGCAAGAGGACAAACCGCTCTGGGACCCGCAAAACGACAGGCTGAAGGCATGAGTGTCGAGGCTTATCTGATCTATCTGGCGGCACTGGCGGCGTTCTTTGCCACGCCCCCCGACACCAGCCAGCTCTTGATCATGTCCAACAGCCTGCGCCATGGCCTGCGGCGCAGCCTGTGGACCGTCGCCGGAGATCTCAGCGCCAACATCGTGCAAATGACGGCAGCGGGATTCGGTCTGGTTGCGGTGATCGCGGCCTCGGCCAGCGTGCTGGTCTGGGTGAAATGGGCGGGCGTCGCCTACCTGGTCTGGATCGGCCTCAGCCTGATCCTGCGCGCGCCCGCAACGGACCGCCCCGGTGCGGCCCCACTGGCGCGCCGCCGGGTGCTGTTCCGGCAGGGGTTTCTCACCTCCGCGGCCAACCCCTACGCGGTTGTCTTCTTCGGTGCGCTGTTCCCGCAATTCATCGACCCAACGACAGCGGTGATCCCGCAACTTGTGCTGCTCGGCGGGACCTACCTGCTGGTCGACGGTGTGATCCTGATCCTCTGGGGCTATGCCGCCTCCCGCGTCCTGTCGGGGCCGCTGCGGCTCTCGGGGCGCATGCTGAACCGCGTATCGGGTGGGCTGATGATCGCGGCCGCGCTCCTGCTGGGCAGCCGTGATCTGGCACAGGAGGCCGAGCTGTGACGAAAATAACCCTTCTCGACGGCGGCATGGGTCAGGAACTGATCCGGCGCACCGGTCAACCGGCCAGCCCGCTCTGGTCGACACAGGTCATGATCGACCATCCCGGTCTGGTGGGTGAGGTGCACCGCGACTACGCCGACGCAGGCGCAACACTGGCCACAACCAACACCTACGCCATCCACCGCGACCGGCTGCGCGGCGGGGCCAGCAATCACTACGCCGCCGACGGCGCGACAATCCCCGACATGCAGGACCAGTTCGAGGCCCTGCACCAGGCTGCGCTGGCCGAGGCGGAGACCGTGCGCGACCGCTGTCGGGTCGCCGGGTCCATCGGACCGCTGGGGGCCAGCTACCGCGCCGACCTGCATCCGGATGTCGAAACCGCGATTCCCCTCTACACCGAGGTTGCAACCCTCCTCGCCAATCGCGCCGATCTGCTGCTGTTCGAAACCATCGTCTCACTCGACGCCGCGCGCGCCTGCCTTTCCGCCGGACGCAAGACAGACAAACCCGTCTGGTTGGCCTTTACCGTCGATGATGAGGACGGCACACGCCTGCGCTCGGGCGAACCGCTGGCCGAGGCCGCGCGCATCGCATCAGAGGCCGACGCAGTGCT
This sequence comes from Antarctobacter heliothermus, assembly GCF_900188425.1. Lineage (GTDB taxonomy): Bacteria > Pseudomonadota > Alphaproteobacteria > Rhodobacterales > Rhodobacteraceae > Antarctobacter > Antarctobacter heliothermus. The sequence continues at coordinate 25,489 of NZ_FZON01000024.1, read as the reverse complement.
GGCCAATTGCTCAGCACCAGAGGCGATGCCCGCCGCGCTGGAGGCCCTCTCGCAGGCCGGCGTGCCGTTCGGTGCCTATGCCAATGCCTTCACATTGATCACCAAGGCCTTTCTCGAAGGCGGGTCCACGGCGGAATCGCTCCAGGCCCGCCGCGACATGGGCCCCGAGGTCTATGGCCGCCACGCCATGACCTGGGTCGACGCAGGCGCCACCATCGTCGGTGGCTGTTGTGAAACCAGCCCGGCCCATATCGCCGAAATCGCCCGCCGCCTGCGCGCCGCCGGACATGTGATCACCTGATGTTTCTTCTCTGTGAAAATACCCATTCTTGCGCCCGCAGGGCGCTCTGACGTCCGCAACCGGAGACCCCGCCATGCCCCTTCCCACCAAAGCCCGCGCTGTCATCATCGGCGGTGGCGTCATCGGCTGCTCCGTCGCCTACCACCTGACGAAACTCGGCTGGACCGACGTGGTGCTGCTGGAACGCAAACAGCTCACCTCCGGCACCACATGGCACGCCGCCGGGCTGATTGCCCAGCTGCGCGCCACGGCCAACATGACCCGGCTGGCGAAATACAGTCAGGAACTCTACGGCAATCTCGAGGGTGAAACCGGCGTCGCGACGGGCTTCAAACGTGTGGGCTCCATCACCGTTGCCCTGACGGCAGAGCGGCACGAAGAGATCCGCCGCTCCGCCGCCATGGCCCGCGCTTTTGGTGTCGAGATCGACGAGATCGGCAGAGACGATATTTCTGCGAAATATCCCCATCTCAACACCGACGGCGTTCTGGGCGGTGTCTACCTGCCCAAGGACGGGCAGGGCGACCCGGCGAACATTGCGCTGGCCATGGCCAAGGGCGCCCGCCAGCGCGGCGCCACGGTGGCTGAGCGCACCAAGGCCACCGGCGTCACCACCGTGGGAGAGCGGATCACCCAAGTGCACTGGCAGGCCGAGGACGGCACCTCCGGCACCATCGACGCCGATCATGTGGTCAATTGCGCCGGCATGTGGGGCCGTGAGGTCGGCACCATGCTGGGCACCGACGTGCCGCTACAGGCCTGCGAGCATTTCTACATCGTCTCCGAGCCCATCGCCGGCCTGACCCAGCTGCCGGTCTTGCGCGTCCCCGACGAATGCGCCTACTACAAAGAAGACGCCGGAAAACTGATGCTGGGCGCGTTTGAGCCGGGCGCAAAGCCTTGGGCGCTGAACGGCCTCCCCAAAGACTTCGAATTCGACCAACTGCCCGAGGACTTCGACCACTTTGAGCCGATCCTCGAACAGGCGGTCAACCGGATGCCCATGCTGGGCGAGGCGGGCATCCACACTTTCTTCAACGGGCCGGAGAGCTTTACCCCCGACAACGCCTATTACATGGGGCTGTGCCCGGGGCGCGAAAACGTCTGGGTGGCGGCGGGCTTCAACTCCATCGGGATCCAGTCGGCGGGCGGCGCGGGCATGGCGCTGGCGCAATGGATGCACGACGGCGACAAACCCTTTGATCTGGGCGACGTGGACATCGCCCGCTCGCAAGGCTTTCAGACCAACACCCGCTATCTGGCGGACCGCGTCTCCGAAACCCTTGGCCTGCTCTACGCCGACCACTTCCCCTACCGGCAAAAGGAAACCGCGCGCGGGCTGCGCCGCTCCCCGTTCCACGACCGGCTGGCCCAAGACGGCGCGGTCTTTGGCGAACTCGCCGGGTGGGAGCGCGCCAACTGGTACGCGCAGCCCGGACAAGAGCGCGCATACCGCTACTCTTGGGGCCGCCAGAACTGGTTCGACAACGTGGCGCAGGAACACCGCGCCATCCGCGAAAACGTCGGCCTGTATGACATGTACTCCTTCGGCAAACTGCGCATCGAAGGCCGCGATGCCGAATCCTTCCTCAACCACGTCTGCGGCGGCGACATGTCGGTGCCGGTGGGCAAGATCGTCTACACCCAGTTCCTCAACACGCGCGGCGGCATAGAGGCGGATGTCACCGTCACCCGCCTGTCAGAGACCGCCTTTCTGGTCGTCACCCCCGCCGCCACGCGCCGCGCGGATGAGACGTGGCTGCGCCGCCATCTGGGGGACCGCAACGTGGTCATCACCGATGTCACGGCAGGCGAAGGCGTGCTGGCCGTCATGGGACCGCGCGCCCGCGACCTGATGCAGGCCGTGTCGCCCAATGATTTCACCAATGCCACCAACCCCTTTGGCACCGCGCAGGAGATCCACATCGGCATGGGGCAGGCCCGCGTGCACCGCGTCACCTACGTCGGCGAGCTGGGGTGGGAGGTCTACGTCAGCGCCGATATGGCGACCCATGTCTTTGACACGATCCACACCGCAGGACAGGACTTTGACCTGAAACTCTGCGGTATGCACGTCATGGACACTTGCCGCGCCGAAAAGGCGTTCCGCCACTTTGGCCATGACATCACCTGCGAGGATCATGTGCTGGAGGCCGGGCTGGGCTTTGCCGTCAAGACCGCCAAGCCGGACTTCATCGGCCGCGACGCGGTGCTGGCGAAAAAGGACGCCGGGCTGGACAAACGTCTGGTGCAGTTCCTGCTGAACGACCCCGACCCGCTGGTCTACCACAATGAGCCGATCCTGCGTGATGGCCAGATTGTCGGCTACCTGTCCTCTGGCGCCTATGGCCACACGCTGGGCGGCGCCATCGGCCTTGGCTACGTCCCCTGCAAGGGCGAAACCGCGCAACAGGTCCTTGCCTCCAGCTATGAAATCGACGTGGCGGGCACCCGCGTCCCGGCCACCCCCTCACTCAAACCGCTCTATGACCCGAAATCGGACCGCGTAAAGCTGTGAACACAGCGACGGGGGCCATTCCCTGCTGTACCCTGCGAGTCGACGACCCGTCACAGATCCATAGGGAAAGGCCATCACCATGATCACCACCAAGACCCTCATCGCCGGGGCGGTCGGGGCGGCCCTGCTCGCCGCCCCCGTCCGCGCCGATATCTGGTGGGAAACCGACATGGGCACCCTCTACTGGGAAACCACCGTCGAAACCTACAGCGTCTACCAGTTCTTTGTCGGGTCCTCTTCGGATATCGACCCCACGTTCAAGATCTTCGTCGACGGGACCAGCCAGTTGCACACACTTGACGAATTGTCGGGCAAGACCTTCGGCGGCATCTGGTACGACTACGAAGACGGTGACTGCGGCCTTGGCGCGCGTGATCCCAACGGCCAGACCGCGCGTAACTGGGGTCTGGTCACGATCACCTTCGGGGAGGGCGGGGATACCTTCTCTGCCGTGCTCAAGGATTGCGCCACCCATGACGTGGCCTACAGGCTGACCGGCACACCGGGGTTGTAGCGGCCAGGGCTACGGCGGTTTAGGCGGGTTGCGGCGGGGCGTGGCCTCTGGCACCAGAGGCGGATGTCCGAATACAATCCTCCCTCCGGCGAAATCCCTGTCCTGTATGAGGACAGCGACCTGCTGCTTGTCGACAAACCCGCCGGCCTGTTGTCCGTCCCGGGCAAGACCGAAGACCTGCAGGATTGCCTGCTGCACCGTCTGGAAAAGGCGTTTCCCACCGCGCGGCTGGTGCACCGGCTGGACCGGGACACATCGGGCGTGATGGTCTTTGCCCTGACGCCGCATGCGCAGCGGCACCTCAACCTTCAGTTTGAAACCCGCAAGACGAAAAAAACCTATCTGGCCCGTCTGCAAGGACGGCTACAGCCCTCAAAGGGAGAGGTGGACCTGCCGCTGATCGTCGACTGGCCCAACCGGCCCCGGCAGATGGTCTGCCACGAGACGGGCAAGCCCTCCCTGACCCTCTGGAAGGTGCTGAAAGCCTCGGACACGGAAACCCGCGTGCGGCTGTTCCCGCACACGGGCCGCAGCCACCAGTTGCGGGTGCATACGCTGGCGCTGGGCCATCCGATCCTTGGCGATACGCTCTATGCGCCAGAGACGGCGGATCAATACCCCCGCATGATGCTGCACGCCGAGGAACTGCGCGTGAACCATCCCGAAAGCGGCAAAGGCATGAGATTCCGCGCCCCGCCGCCGTTCTAGACCCGTCCCGGACCTCACCCAGAAGCACACCCAAGCGGCGTCACCATATGCCACGCTATCCCGCAGGCCGCCCCAGAGGGCTGCCATGAGATACGCACAGGAATCTTGACCGGTGCGCACCCTTGCCCCTTAATCGAAAGGGGGCATTCCGCTAGGGAATGTCGGCCAAAGCAGCGGTGTTTGCGCCTTTCGGTTGCGGCCTCTTGGCTTTGCGCAACCTGGAATGGGGAGCGGACAACATGACCTTCAGACTTACAATTGCTTTGCTGATCGGGGCATTTGCTTCATCAGCGGCAAACGCGGCCTGCTGGGGAGGAGGGGCTTATACCGAAGACCTCGAAGGTGTCTACAGTCAGAACTGGTGGGTCGAAAACGTGAATTCCAACGCCGACGGGTCTTGCTCTGTGACTGTCAAAGGCGAAGGCAAGGTGGGGGATTTCGGTGGCGCTCTGACCATCAGATGTGGTGCCTCACCAACGTGGAGCTGGGGGGCGGTCCACCAGGATTACCCAGGCACCCAGTCTGTCCCGCGCCAAGCACTCGTCTCATTAAGCGCCTCTGTTTGCTCTGGGTACTGAGCGTCAGGAATTCGCGTGGTCCACGCACTCGGGTTCCGTTGACGGGAATGCTCCAGATGAAAGGAATTAACATGATCAGGAAATTTTTATCTTTTGCGGTGCTCGCGGCGTCGGTCGGTGCGATGCCCTCGCCGTCGGCCGCCCAGACCTGCGTCGAAGCGGGATGCTCGGATTACTGCGGTCCGGGCTTCATCCAGATCGTTGGCGAGTGCCTGCATGTCACCGACAAGGGAGACCGCTGCGTGAACGAATCCTTTCGCACTCCGCTGAGCGGCGCGCCGCGCCCGGTCGGCACCCTTTGCACGGCAAAAAATGACGAAGGCGAGAGCTATTCCGGCTGGGTCGGACCCGGCTACTGACAGTCGGGAGGTATGTGCTCCCCGCCTGAAATTCGGACACCGACGTCATCAGTGCGAACGTGCCTCCGGGGTGCATTGAAGATGCAAAAACCGGGCCCCTCACAAGGCCCGGTTTCCTAAGTATTCGTTAAAACGCCTCTGTAACCCATTGATATTTCGTAGTCGCAAGGCTGTCCACGCGTGGACAGCCTTAGGGCGGGTGCTTTATTCAGCAGCCCAGCCAGAGACGGCTTTCACCTCGACAAAGTCATGGATGCCCCAGCTGCCACCCTCGCGGCCATTGCCCGACATTTTCATGCCGCCAAAGGGCGCGCCCGCACCACGGCTCTCTCCATTCATCTCGACCATGCCGGACCGCAACTGCCGCGCCAAACGCTGACGCCGCTCAGGGTCGGAACTCTGAACGTAATTGGTCAGCCCATAGGGCGTATCGTTGGCGATCTGAACTGCCTCTTCTTCGCTCTCGAACTTCAGGATCGACAGCACCGGGCCAAAGATTTCCTCCTGCGCGATGGTCATGTCGTTGGTCACGTCGGCAAAGACGGTGGGCCGCACATAGAACCCCTTGTTGAAGCCCTCGGGCCGCCCCGGACCGCCCGCAACCAGACGCGCCCCTTCGGCGATGCCCTTTTCGATCAGCGCCTGGATCTTTTCCCACTGGCTGCCGTTCACAACGGGCCCGATGTGGCGCCCCTCCTCAGAGGCGGGGCCAACGGTGACCTTGCCAGCAACCGCTGCCGCCTCTTCCACGGCGGCGTCATAGCGCGACGCCTCGACCACCATGCGGCTGGGTGCATTACAGCTTTGCCCGGTGTTGTTCATCATGTGCAGGACGCCGCGCTTGACCGCCTTTTCGTCCGCATCGGCAAACACAAGGTTCGCACCCTTGCCGCCCAGTTCCAGATGCACGCGTTTGAGCGTGTCAGCGGCCGCGATCGAGATCAGCCGCCCGGCGCGGGTCGAGCCGGTAAAGCTGACCATATCCACGTCCGGATGCGACGAAAGCTGGCTGCCAACGCCCGCGCCATCGCCGTTCACAAGGTTGAAGACCCCCGGCGGCAGGTCTGCGGCGTCCATGATCTCGGCAAAGATCATCGCGTCCAGCGGGCTTTCCTCGGACGGCTTCAGCACCATCGTGTTGCCCGCCACCAGTGCCGCACCGACCTTGAGCGTGATCTGGTTCATCGGCCAGTTCCACGGCGTGATCAGGGCGCAAACGCCGACGGCCTCATGGATGATGCGATCATTCGGGGCGTGATCGCCCAGGGGCGCCTCCCACGGGAACGCTTTGGCGGCGGTGATGAAGTTCTTGAGGTGGTACAGCCCGGCCCCGACCTGTTGTGAGGACGCCATGTCGATGGGGGCTCCCATCTCCATGCTGATTGCAGGGCCCAGATCCGCGACCCGCGCCTTGTAGGCTGCGTACACCCGTTCCAGCGCGGCGATGCGGTCCTCGACAGGGGTTGCCATCCAGCCGGGAAGGGCGGCCTTGGCGGCAGCCACGGCGGCGTTGGTGTCGGCCTCGCCGCCAAGGGAGATCACCGCGCAGGCCTCTTCGGTCGACGGGTCGATCACGTCATGCGCCGTGCCGGCCAGCGCCTCTACCCAGGCGCCATTGATATAGAATTGGCGTTTCTCGATCATCGCTCTACTCCTGCGTTGAAAGCTATCGACATGTGGTCCTTGGGATCATACCTACAAGGCGGCGGCCGATTTTGCGGCACTCTGTCACCCCGCCCGTCGGGGTGCAAGGCGGGGCTTTACATCTCTTTATCAGAATATATCTAAGCCCTGTAAGCCAAACCCGAGTTTTTCGGACAGGAAAGGACATCTTACCATGGCACTGCGTATCAACGACGTGATCCCCAACCTCACCGTGACAACCGATCTGGGAGAGGTCGTGCTGCATGACTGGATCGGCGACAGCTGGGCGATCCTGTTTTCGCACCCCAAGGATTTCACCCCGGTCTGCACCACCGAGTTCGGCGCCGTGGCGCAACTGGCGGCGGAATGGGACAAGCGCGGCACCAAGGTGATGGGCATTTCCGTTGACGGTGTGGACGAGCACAAGCAGTGGAAAGGCGACATCGAAAAGACATCCGGCGCGCCCGCCGGTTTCCCGATCATCGCGGATGAGGATCTGGCGGTGGCCAAGGCGCTGGACATGCTGCCCGCCGACGCCTACCTGCCCGATGGCCGCACCCCGGCGGACAGCGCCACCGTGCGCTCTGTCTTTATCATTGCACCGAACAAGAAGGTGCAGCTGATGATGACCTACCCGATGTCGGTGGGCCGCAACTTTGCCGAAGTGCTGCGCGCACTGGACGCGCTGCAAGCCACCTATGAGACCCCGATCGCAACCCCGGCGAACTGGGAATACGGGCAGGACGTGATCGTGGCGATGTCCCTGAACGACGAGCAGGCCAAGGAAAAGTTCGGTGAGGTCAATGCCGTGCTGCCCTATCTGCGCACGACAAAGATGCCTGCCTGATCATTGATCCCTGATCCGCGCGACCTTGAGGGCGTCCCATTGGGGCGCCCTCTTTATTTGTGCGTCCCGGTGCTTGCCTAAACCGCGCGCCGCGCCTAATCCGAAAGGCAGGAGGTGCGGTCATGAGAGAACCCTTCATCCTTGGGGATGAGTCCATTGCGGCTGGCAGTCGGCGCACGGTGGACTTGCCGGTTTCGGTGTTGTCGGATCATTCACCGGTCACGCTGTCGGCCCACGTCATACACTCCAAGCGGCCCGGCCCCGTGATGTTTGTCTCTGCCGGCGTTCACGGCGATGAGGTCATCGGGGCAGAGATCGTGCGGCGTCTGTTGCGTGCCGCGCCGCTATCGCGGATGTCTGGTACGCTGGTGGCTGTGCCGATTGTGAACTCATTCGGGTTTATCAACAGATCGCGGTATCTGCCGGATCGGCGCGACCTGAACCGGTGTTTTCCGGGTTCTCCTGCGGGGTCTCTGGCAGCGCGGCTGGCGCATCTGTTTCTGACCGAGATCGTGACACGCTGCGACGTTGGCATTGATCTGCATTCCGCGGCCGTGGGCCGGACGAACCTGCCGCAAATCCGCCTGACCCCCGGCAATCCGCGTCTGCGCGAGCTGGGCGAGGTCTTTGCCGCGCCGGTGACAATGACCTCCAAGACGCGCGAAGGATCGCTGCGGTTGGCCGCGTCCGAGGCGGGAGTGGATCTGCTGCTGTTCGAAGCCGGGGAGGGGCTGCGGTTTGACGAACATGCGGCGCGGACCGGGGTCGCGGGCATTCTGCGGGTCATGGCCAAGCTGGAGATGATCACCGGGCGCGGTGTGCCACGGGCGCGCGGCGCATCGGTCTATTGCGAGCGGTCCTCCTGGATGCGCGCGCCGTCTGGCGGACTGCTGCGCACACTGAAGCGGCGCGGCGATTTTGTTGAAAAAGGTCAAGTGCTTGGCGTGGTGTCCGACCCGTTCGGAGAGCGTGAGGCAGAAGTGTTGGCAGATGTCACCGGAATCGTGATCGGCCGGTCGGACCTGCCCGTGGTCAATGAGGGCGATGCCCTGTTTCATGTCGCTGAACCGCGCGAAATGGCTCGGGCCGAGGCGGCGGCGGAACGGTTCGAGGACGATCTGGACGCGCCGCCCTTGTACGACGAAGACGAAATCATCTAGCAGGCGGGGGCCCGTCGAAACATCGCCCGTCCGGGCGCGGTTGCGCGCGGCGGGCGGGCTTGGCAGTCTTGAGCCAACAAATCCGGAGAACCCACATGCCGTTTACCCTTGCCACCTGGAACATCAATTCGGTCCGCCTGCGGGCGGGGCTGGTCGAAAAGCTGTTGTCTGAGGAGGCACCGGACGTTCTGTGCCTGCAAGAGTGCAAGTCGCCGGTGGAAAAGATCCCGCATGATGTGTTCGCGGCCCTAGGCTACCACTACATGGTGGCGCGGGGGGAGAAGGGGTACAATGGGGTTGCGATCCTGTCCAAACGGCCGCTGGAGGACGTGGGCGACAAGGATTTCGCCAACCTCGGGCACGCGCGTCATGTGGCGGCGAAGCTGGAAAACGGGACGACGATCCACAATTTTTACGTCCCGGCGGGTGGCGATGTGCCGGACCGGGAAAAGAACGTGAAGTTCGGTCAAAAGCTGGACTACGTCGCCGAGATGCGTGACTGGTTTGCCGCTGAGCGTCCCGAAAAGGCGGTGCTGGTGGGGGATCTGAACATTGCCCCGCTGGAAGACGATGTCTGGGATCACAAGAAGATGCTCAAGGTGATCTCTCATACGCCGGTCGAGGTCGAGGCGCTGGAACAGGCCCAGGAGGCTGGGGGCTGGGTGGATGTCACCCGCAAGGATGTGCCCGTGGGCAAGCTGTACAGCTGGTGGTCCTACCGCGCGCGGGACTGGGACGAGGCCGACAAGGGGCGGCGGCTGGACCATGTCTGGGCCACGCCGGACATTGTGAACGCCTCACATTCCAGCCGCGTCTTGCGCCACGCGCGGGGGTGGGAAAAGCCGTCTGACCACGCGCCGGTCTTTGCCACGTTTGACCTGTAAGACACTAACGACCCGTCCGATGCTCCGGACATGCACAACCCCTGCGCACGCGGTGTGTGGGGGCTGTTGGCCGTTTGGCAACCGGATGGCGCACATCGCCCCGGCAAAGGGGCTGGGATTTGTGCCAAGCTGCCACCGACATGGCCAAGTGCGATCGGCTGGATGGCATGTGAGGCCGCAGGGGGGTACAGGGCACGAGGACGGGAAAGGCATGGACCGGCGGGACATGAGACGCCCGCGCCGGGGCGCGTCATTTCCCTTTGCCCTTGCCTTTGCCCTTTCCTTTTACTGAATCTTCTGTGTCTTCGACGACCTTGGCACCGGATTTTGCGGCCCCGCCCACGACCGCTCCGGCGGCTGCGGACCCTCCGCCGGTGGCCCATGCGCCAAGCGCACCGGCGCCTGCACCCACTGCGGCGCCCTTGACGTCCTCCCATGCCGTGTCCAGCACATAGTCGGCTGCCGAGGACAGGGCGTCCCCGATGGATCCGAGGAAACCCTTGGCCTGAACGTCGGGGACATCCTGCGGGTCGGTCGGTGTCTTGGAGGGGCCGACCCGGTCCAACATCCCAAGCATCCTGTAGTAGGGATGACGGGGGTCGTAGATGGTGTCCGCGCCATCCTCCAGCATTGCCAGGGCAACATCAACGCCGACGGCGCAGTCTGGTTTTCCGCGCAGCTTGCGCCGCAGCACGCGCAGGCTGTCCGCGATGTCAGAGAGGGTCTCAATCTCTGGCCGACCGGCATCGAAGTCTTCGAAAAAGGGGGCCAATTCCTCTTCGAGGCGCGGCAGGGCCTCCCTCATAGAAACAAGGCCGCCGATGACCTCGGCCATTTCCGACCGGGCGGAGCGCGGCAGCGCGGGGTCGGCCAAGGCGATGCGCAACGCGGTTTCGCCGCGCTGCCAGACCGAGATTTTTTCTGCAACCGTGGCCTTTTCAGGAAGCGGGTGTGGCTGCGCATGGCAAAGGAAATCGCACAATGGGTTCGGGTGGGGCCAACGCATCAGGATTGGCAGGCTGTGCATCATGACGGTATCGACAATGCGGGTATGGCGTGCCGCAGCACGGCTGAGCTCGGTGAAATCTGTCACCTTCATTCTCCTTTGGAGCAAAAATTGCTTTGATAAAAAGACCGCTGATGGCGGCGCACTCACAATCTTGAATGGGTTCAGAATACACAAAAACCGCCAAAAATCAATTTTAAGTTGTGTCGGGTGATCCGCCCACCCGTACAGCTCGCCGCCGGCCGCTGGCGTGCTCCCCTTGCATCCTTGCCCCCCCTGCGCCATCTACGGTTCGATACAAAGTCAACCTTATGGGGGCGAGATGCTGGAACTGGGTGGCGGCCAACAGGCTGCGGACAATTTGGTCAAGAATTTGGTCAAGGATGTCTCGGAAGCGGAGTTCATGGCCGAGGTCGTGGATGGCTCTGCCGAGACGCCGGTCATAGTCGATTTCTGGGCGCCCTGGTGCGGTCCGTGCAAGACATTGGGCCCGATGCTGGAGGACGCGGTCAAGGCGGCCAAAGGTGCTGTGCGCATGGTCAAGGTCGACGTCGATCAGGCGCCGAACATCGCCGGTCAGTTGCAGATCCAGTCGATTCCGACGGTCTATGCCTTTTACAAGGGCCAGCCAGTTGACGGGTTTCAGGGCGCTCAGCCGCAGTCTGAGATCAAGGCCTTTGTCGAGCGTGTTGTGCAGGCCTCTGGCGGGCTGGATGATGCCGTTGCGGCGGCAGAGGACATGCTGGAGCAGGGCGCGGCTGTGGACGCGGCACAGACCTTTGCCGCGATCCTGGGCGAGGAACCCGCCCATGCCGGGGCCTACGGCGGTCTGGTGCGGGCCCATATCGCGATGGACGATCTGGATCAGGCGGAGGCCATCCTGAATGGTGCCCCGGTCGAGATTTCCAAGGCGCCCGAACTGGAAGCGGCCCATGCGCAGTTGCAGCTTGCGCGGCAGGCGGCGGATGCCGGTCCGATCACCGAACTGACCGCCAAGGTCGAGGCCGACCCGTCGGACCATCAGGCAAGGTTCGATCTGGCGCAGGCGATGTATGCCGCAGGCGACGCAGAGGGTGCAGTGGATCAGTTGCTGGAGATCTTTCGGCGCGACCGCGAGTGGAATGATGGTGCGGCAAAGACGCAGTTGTTCACCATATTCGACGCGCTGAAAGCCAATGATCCGGTGGCCCTGCACGGGCGGCGCAAATTGAGCTCGATGATATTTGCCTGACCGGGTGGGCAGTCTACCTTATCCGGTATGAAAAGGCTCAAAGATCTGCCGGGGACAATCCCGGTCTTCCCCTTGCCCGGCGCGCTTTTGCTGCCTCGGGCGCGGCTGCCCCTTCACATCTTCGAGCCGCGCTATCTTGCGATGCTGGATGATTGCCTCAAGACAGAGGCGCGCCTGATCGGGATGGTGCAGCCGCACGTTGTCCCGGGGCGGGATGAGGACGGGTTGCACCGGATCGGCTGTGCGGGTCGCGTGACCCAGTTCTCCGAGACCGAGGACGGGCGCTATATGGTCACGCTGACGGGGCTGTCACGGTATCGCATTCAGGGTGAGGTCGACGGGTTCACGCCCTATCGGCGCTGTGAGGTCAGCTGGGACGGGTTTGAACGCGACCAGCAGGGGGCCGAGACCGACACCGGATTTGATCGGAGTACGTTCATGAACCTGTTGAACCGCTACTTCATGTCCAAGGAGTTGTCGGCGGATTGGGATACCCTGCAAGAGGCGGATGACGAGCTGTTGCTCAATTCGCTGTCGATGCTGCTGGAGTTCAGTCCCGAGGACAAGCAGGCGCTGCTGGAGGCGCCGTCGCTCAGTACGCGGCGCGAGACACTGGTGACGCTGATCGAATACACCCTGCGGGGTGGAGAAGAGGATCTGATGCAATGACAACGGAATTTGACCGCCGCATGCTGGAGGCGCTGATTTGCCCGGTGACGCAGACCGGGCTGCGCTATGACGTGGACAAGCAGGAACTGATCAGCACCGCCGCCGGGCTGGCCTATCCCATCCGCGACGGCATTCCGGTCATGTTGCAGGATGAGGCGCGGGCGCTGGACTGATCGGCCTTGGTCACTTGTTGGTGGTGCCGCCACTGATAATCATGAGGCCTTGAGGCAGTTCCACGAATTTCTTGCTGTCGCCGTGAATCGTGTACCAGTCGCCCTTCACATGGCTGCCGATCTTGACCTGATTGAATACGGACGACACCGTCGGAGCGTAGAAAATCGGTTTTTTGCGGACCGAGAGCATGCCGATCTTGACGATGGTGCCGTCGGTGTAGAATCTGCCAGTGGCGGTCAGGGGAGCGGTGGTTTTTACTGTGGTCCGTTTGTCGGAGGCTGCGGAAACAAGGATCTTCAGCCCTGACCTGACCTGCACATACTCTCGCGTTCGATCCTGAACCTTGTACCAGTTCTCAAAGACATGTTCCCCAAGAACAATCGAGCCGGAGATTCTGATCTTTACCTCTGCCTTGGTTGAGGGGGTGCCGTAGACAGAGTGTTGGGACACCTTGAGCACGGAGCCCGGCGCGTAGACATTGGCTGCGTTTGTCGTCTGTTCGACCATCGATGTTGGCGCGGTGGACGTGACGGTCTTGGCGGTGGTCTGCGCTTGGCCTGTCGAGGAGACGAGGATTTTCAGCCCTGACCTGACCGGCACGTATTCGCTCGGGCGGTCCTGAATCGTGTACCAATTCCCACGGACATGCGTTCCCAGGACAATCGAGCCAGAGATTCTGGTCTTTAGCACTCCGAGGGCCGAGGGGGTGTCGTAGACAGGGTGGCGGGACACCATGAGCACGGAGCCCGGCGCGTAGACATGGGCTGCGTTTGTCGTCTGTTCGACCATCGATGTTGGCGCGGTGGACGTCTTGGCCGTGACGGTTTTGGTGGTGGTCAGCGCGTCGGTTGATGAGGAGACGAGGATCTTCAGCCCCGACCTGACCTGCACGTATTCTCGCGCCCGATCCTGAACCTTGTACCAGTTGTCAAAGACATGCTTTCCCAGAACAATCGAGCCGGAGATTCTGGTCTTTACGTCTGCCTTGGTTGAGGGGGTGGCATAGACAGAGTGTTGGGACACCTTGAGCACGGAGCCCGGCGCGTAGACATTGGCTGCGTTTGTTGTCTGTTCGACCATCCGAGTAGGGGTGGTTATTGACTTCGGGGGCAGGGTGCCGGACGCCTTGGCCGTTGCGTCAGACGTGGCAACAGGCTGCGCATCGTCGGGAACATGCACGAACCGGCCTGACTTCCCGTCGACCTCGTACCAGCCATTACTGGCATATGGGCCCAGCGTGACTTGACCAAAGACAGTAGAGACGGCGGCAGCCGTGGCGTTGGGGCCATTTCGCACAGTCAGCGATGAAATTTTCAGGACCGTTCCCTCTGAAAAGCGGGCGGTGCTGCCCGTTGTGCTAACGGGTCTGGTTTGTGTTGCGGGCTTGGGGGGCACGGCTGGCACCGCAGTCTTGGGACGTTTTAGCGTTGTCAGCGTGGCGCGGGCGGCGGCAGCGGCGGGGGGGGTGTCGCCATAGGTGCGCAACATCTCCTCCAGCGCGCGGCGCTGAGCGTCGGTATCCGTCAGGATCAGCGCCGCCAGCAGCGCCTCATTGGCCTTGGCCACTTGTGCGCGGTCGTTGGCGGCCACTTGCGAGCGCCGCAACCCGTCCAGTCGCATCCGCGCGGTGCGGGCCGCCGGGGTGCCGGGGAAATCGGCGATAAGCTTGTCCAGTCCGGCCGAAAACGCGGTGTCGTCCTGAAGGCCGAACAGGCGCGCCAAAGCGCGGTCGGCCTGCGTGTCGCGGTCCGGCTTGACCGGGACCGGGGCAACCTGGCTCACGGCGGCTTTCAACACGCTGCTGTTTCTCAGGATGGCGGTCATGGGCACCGCGTAGTTAATGCTGTTGCGGGCGGACCCTGCGTGGTGCAGCGCGATCACCTTCTGGGTGCCCGCGTCGATCACCGGAGAGCCAGAGTTTCCGGGTAGGGTATCGCAGGTGTGCAATACGCGGTCCTTGGACAGGGCAGGCGCGTTGGCACGGCATTTCTCACGGCTGATGCGCTGCGCCTCTCCCATCGGGTGGCCGATGATCCAGAACGGCGCATTGTCGTCGGGGTCTATTCCCGCGAGCGCCAAAGTGCCGTACTGCTTGCCGGGTTTGGAGTCCAATATGCGCAACAGGGTGTAATCCAGCTCTTTGCTGGTCTCGACCGGCACCGGGTTGACCAGAAAACGCTCGCTGCCTTCCTCGATGCCTTCTTGCAGGTAGCCCGCGACGAATTGCACGCCGACGATGGCGGTGGCCCCGGCCCGGTCGTGGTCAAGGATGCCGGGCACGCAGTGGTGGTTGGTCATCAACAGGTCGTCGTCGACCAAAAAGGCGGTGCAGGGAAAGACGCCCGCGTCTGTGGCCACGTCCAGCCGACCTACCGCGCGGCCCATCTTGGCAAAGACCGATTTTGGTGAATAGGTCGCAATGAACTCATTGTTGTAGGAGCCAAAAGCGGCCTCAAGCATGATGTCGCTCCCTGCCGCTTGATTGTTCGACAGGACGGTCTTGCCAAAGGAAGACAGGTCAAAACCGATCAGATCCTGTGACAGGGCGGGGCTGGCGACCAGTAGAGCTGCGAACAGGGAGGTCTTGAAAGTCATGAGATCAATTTCGCCTTTGAAAGACTGTCACGCAGGTTAACACGAAAATCCGGTTGCGGGTGAGGGAAAGTCAGTCAGCCCATCAGGGCAACAGGCGGCGCATTGCCTCCTGTGTTCGCTGGCCAAAGTTGCCATCGATTGCGCCGGAATAGACGCCCTCAGTTGCCAGCGCCTGTTGCAGCGCGCGGGCGGTGTCGGGCTGCCAGTCTGCGCTTGCGCGGTTGATCGACCAGTCGTTGCCCGCTTTCAACGAGGCGACGTAGAGGCGTGCGGCCTCTGTCGCGTCAAATGCAACGCCGCGGCCCTGTTCGGTAAGCCATCCAAGGGCGAACATCGCGCCGGCGTTGTTGCCGTCCACTGCGGTCTTGTACCAACGGGCGGCCTCGGTTTCGGATTGGGTCACGCCCCGGCCCCACAGGTACATATTGCCAGTGGCCAGTTGCGCATCCGAATGATCCTGATCTGCGGCGGCGCGGAACAGCCGGACGGCGGTGGCATCGGATTTCTCAACGCCGGTTCCCAACATGTACAGCTGACCAAGGTTGAATTGCGCATCTGCGTTGCCCTGTGCGGCGGATTTCTCGAACCATTCGGCGGCGGTCTTGTCCGATTGCGCGACAATTTCGCCTGTAAGGTAGAGATCGCCCAACTGGTCTTGTGCGCCGTGATAACCCGCCTCTGCTGCCTCGACGAACAGGGCCAGTGCGCGGTTGGGGTCAGCGGTGACGCCCTGTCCATATTGATAGATCACGCCAAGGCCGGTCTTGGCGATCGGGTGGCCTTGGGCCGCGGATTTCTCCAGCCATTCGCGTGCCGTTTGCGGATCGCTGTCCGTTCCCAACCCCCAGAGATACGAGATCCCAAGTCCGGCCTGACCAATAGCATCCCCGGCGAGGGCGGCAGTGCGGTAGGCGGCAAACGCTTCGTCGGATCGGTCTGCCGCGCTGAGGGCCTCTGCCAGAAAACCAGTCAGGCGCGGGTGGTCGGGAAAGTTGGCCAGCGCGCGACGGCAGGCGGCGATGGCGGGGTCCGGGTCGATCTCTTCGAACACCATGCCCTTGGCCAGCATCAGACCGCGCGCCCGGTCGGGGTGATAGCGGTCGCCGGCAAGGCGGTCGCAGTCCTGCACGTCGGTATCGGCGGCCATGCGCTCGGCCTGCGTGGGTTCGGGCGGTGCTGGGGCAGGCACCGGCTGCATCGCGGCAATCAGGCGGGTGGCCGTACGGGCGGCGGCGGTGTTGGGGGTCTCTGCCACCAAGGCCTCCAATGCGGCGCGGCGGGCGCTGTCGTCGCCCAGATCCAGCGCCTCTGACAGGCGGGCAAAGGCGCGTGTCTCTGACGTGTCCGGCGCTGGGGCGGGCGCGGTGCCGGTGGCGGCGGTCAGGACGGCGCTGTTGGCAAGGATCTGCGCCATCGGGATCGCGTAGTTGATGCTGTTGCGCGCAGATCCCGCGTGATGCAGCCCGATCACCTGCCGCGATGTCGCGTCAATCACTGGCGAGCCGGAGTTGCCGGGCAGCGTATCGCAGGTGTGCAGCAGCTTGCCATCCGACAGCGCGGGCGCGTTGGCGCGGCATTTCTCACGGCTGATGCGCTGCGCCTCGCCCATCGGGTGGCCGATGATCCAGTAGGGGTCATTGTCGAGCGGCGTGGCAGAGGCCAGTTGCAAGGTTCCGAAATCACGTCCGGGCGTGTCCCCGAGGATGCGCAGGACGGTGTAGTCCAGCGGCTTGGACGTCTCGACCGGGGCAGGATCGACCAGGAAAGAGGTGGTGCCCTCTGTCACGCCCTCATTGGTGTAGCCCATGACAAAGCGCACCCCGACGATAGAGGTGGCATTGGCCTTGTCGTTGTCGATGATGCCCGGGACGCAATGGTTGTTCGTCATGATCAGGTCATCGGCAACCAGAAAGGCGGTGCAGGGAAAGACCCCGTTGTCGGTGGCCACGTCCAGGCGCCCGACAGAGCGCCCGATGCTGGCAAAGATCGATTTCGCCGAATAGGTCGAGATGAATTCGTTGTTGTAGGCGCCAAAGGCGGCCTCGGGGATGGCATCACCGCCGAACTGCTTGCGCGACAACACGGTGTGGCCAAAGGAGTCGAGGTCAAAGCCGATCAACTCCTGCGCCCCTACCGGGGCGGCACAAAGCAGGACAGCGGCAGAGAGCGAGGCAAGGCGTTTCATCTGTAGTCCCCTTGAGTCCAAGGCTACACTATAGCACCTGTGGCGCGCCTTGGGGGCGGAGGAATACCGGACCCGTCTTTTAACCGGCCAAGGCGCGGATCAGCACATCCGGGTCAAGGTTGCCGCCAGAGATGGTGCAGATCACGGCGTCACCCTCTATTTCAGGGCCGTGGAACAGGGCTGCGGCAAGTGCTGCGGCCCCGCCCGGTTCGGCGATGACCTTAAGGTGGCGGGCCGCAAGCGCCATGGCCTGCAACACCTCATCGTCGGTGACAACGATGCCCGGCCCGCAGAGACGGGCGTTGATCGGAAAGGTGATCTCTCCGGGGCTGGGTGTCAGGATCGCGTCGCACAGGCCACCGGCCTCGGTTGCGTTGGTTTCGCGCTGGCCAGAGCGCAGGGACCGCGCGGTGTCGTCAAAACCTATCGGCTCGGCGGGGCGCGGGCGCAGGCCGGGGGCGCGCGCTTCCAGCGCCAGCGCGATCCCGGCGGTTAGCCCGCCGCCGCCGCAACAGACCAGCACGTCGGCCTCTGTCACGCCTTGCTCTGCCGCCTGTTCGGCGATCTCCAGCCCGCAGGTGCCCTGACCGGCGATGACTTGCGGATCGTCGTAGGGCCTGACCAGTGTCAGGTCGCGGGCGGCGGCAATCTCTGCACCGATCTTCTCGCGGCTTTCGCGGCCCCGGTCATACAGCACCACCTCTGCGCCGTAGGATCGCGTTCCGTCGATCTTGGCGGCGGGGGCGTCCGAGGGCATCAGGATCACCGCAGGCACACCCAGTCGTTGCGCCGCAAGCGCCACGCCCTGCGCGTGGTTGCCCGAGGAAAAGGCGATCACGCCTTTGGCCCGCTGGTCGTCCGGCAGGGCGGTCAACGCCGACCATGCGCCGCGGAACTTGAAGCTGCCCGTCCATTGCAGGCATTCGGGTTTCACCAGAACGCGTCGACCCGCGAAGGCGTCAAGCGCCTGCGCCGACAGCAGCGGCGTGCGGCGGGTGATGCCGCTGGCGCGGGTGGCGGCGGCCTCGATCATCTGGATGTTCATGGAGTGCTCCGTCTGGCTGCGGGCAGGGGGCCGCAGGGGGCGCGGAATGTCAATCGCCCTTGAACGTCCCGCGCGGGCGGGGCAGCTTGGCCGCATGATTGAACGGCATGCACATCAGGACGGACAACGCAGCACCGCGTGGTATTCGCCTTGTGAGACCTATCGCTACGGGTTGCGCCGGGTCTGGGATGAGGATGCGGGAGAGGTTCTGTTTGTGATGCTGAACCCCTCGACCGCCAGCGAGTTGCACAACGATCCGACCATCGAGCGCTGTCA
This sequence comes from Antarctobacter heliothermus, assembly GCF_900188425.1. Lineage (GTDB taxonomy): Bacteria > Pseudomonadota > Alphaproteobacteria > Rhodobacterales > Rhodobacteraceae > Antarctobacter > Antarctobacter heliothermus. Next base: position 6,795 of record NZ_FZON01000024.1, on the reverse strand, counting down.
GCGGCGGACGCGGGCGCTTGGTTATGGGGCGATGCGAATTGCCAACCTGTTTGCCTATCGCGCGACCCGGCCAGAGGATCTGCGCCGCGCCAACGATCCCGAAGGACCAGAGAATGCCGCACTGTTGGCGGATTGGTCGGGCGTTGCGGATTTGACGCTGGCGGCCTGGGGGGTGCACGGCGCGTTGCAGGGCGCCGGGGCAAAAGCGGCGGCCTTGCTGTCGGGTGATGTACGCCATCTGGGTTTGACAAAGGCCGGGCATCCGCGCCACCCGCTGTATGTGTCCTATGCGGTTCTGCCGGAACCCTGGCCAAAGGAGATGCGCTATGCCGCTTGAAACCGACAACGATTTGCGCCTAGAGGTCGCCCGGCTCGCCGATGAGGTGGCGCTGCTGAACAGCCATCGCTTTGTGCGCATTCACAACAATGTGCCGCGCTTGATGTTCTTTCAGTTCTTGCGCGGCCTGATGTTGGGCCTTGGCACGGCGGTCGGGGCCACGGCACTGGTATCGGTGGCGGTTCTGGTGCTCAGCCAGATCGAGTTCATCCCCATCCTTGGCGATCTGGCCACCGCCCTGATCCAGGAAATCAAGATCGAGGTCACCGAGTAAGCACTGTTTAACCGTGCGGTGCGACACTCGAGGCTGCCTTTCGGGTGGCCCGGGCATTCCGTGCGTCGCCACCTGCGGGCGCGAAACGGGGCAGTACCGATGTATCTATTGGCCGGGCTCATGGGGCTCATGGCGCTGGGATCTGTTGCCATCGTCAGCATTGGCGATGACGCCGACGACACGCCTCACGAGGACACCGACGAACTTGACGCCGTCGCAGCCACTCTTGATGTCGATCCCGAACAAGAGGAGGCATGGCATCTGCATGACGATGATGCGCTGGCGGACGGGCGGTCCCTGTTCGACCGCATGGGGTTGATCAACATGTTGGACACGCCCCCTTCGGAGGCCGGGGGGGCTTCGTCAGAGCCTGTCAAAGAGGCGCAGGACGCGGTTGAGGTGCTCAAGCTGCACGGGTTCCGGATCGAGCCTGCCGAGGCCGTGCCAGAACAGGGGGTGCCTGGTGATGCAATGGCAAATGCCCGGTCAGAGCCGGTTGAGCGGCTTGACTATGACGCCACGGAAGACCAGCTGCTGATCGTGTTTGACGACAGCACGCCAGGGTCGGAGCCGGAGCTGGAACTGCGGATCAGCAAGGATGATCCCGATACGACCGAAATCAGGCTGGGCGACAGGGTGCTGGCGCACTTGCCCACCGATGAGGCGCCGCCACTGTCGTCCCTTATTCTGGTCGGTGAAAGCGACGCGGCAGCGCTGGGGCTGGGGGGCTGAGGATTGCCGCCTTGCCAAGCGGTCCGGAATCGCGTACCTGCGCGCATCCGCTTGTGCGGACCTCTCCACGGGCCTTGCTGGACGACATCCCGGCTTGTGCCATAACCCTTTGATCCGAAAAGGAGACCCCGATGTCGATTACTGCGGAAGAAAAAACCCGCCTGATGAAGGAATATGCCACCAAGGAAGGCGACACCGGCTCGCCCGAAGTGCAGGTGGCCATCCTGACCTCGCGTATCACCACGCTGACCGAACATTTCAAGAGCCACAAGAAGGACAACCACTCGCGTCGTGGCCTTCTGATGATGGTTGCACAGCGCCGCAAGCTGCTGGACTACCTCAAGGCCAAGGACGAAGCGCGCTACAAGTCGCTGATCTCCAGCCTGGGCATCCGCCGCTAAACGCGACGTTTCCCGACAAATGTACAGACGCCCGTCTCCAACCGGAGGCGGGCGTTTTCCATGGGGCTGCGGGCTGGGTGAGGCGAATTTTCGACGAAAATTCATTTCAACGTCGCGGATCAGACCAGCCGTCGCACCGGACCGCGACAGCAGATCACGATGAACCGGCCGCCGCCTTCGAGCAGGTGAAAGCCGCGCAATTGGACCTCTGCGACGAACCGCTCTCGCCCGATCTCATTCTCGACCTAGGCGAAAGAGCGGCGGATTACGCCGCCCTTCATCACCGCCTGTGCTGAAAACACCTGATCCAACCAGCGATCCGGGTATCTGGGCAGACCCTCGTTCATGAGGCCAACCTGCGGTATCGCGGTGAATGAAGGCCTAAACCAGATCCGGCTCGCGCCCAACCCGGTTGGCCAGCTTGCCCACGGTCAGCCCCTGCACAATGATCGAAAAGACGACGATCACATAGGTCGCGGTCAGGATCAGCGGTTTCCACTCGCTGTCCGGCAGCGACAGTGCCAGCGCGACAGAGATGCCGCCCTTCAGGCCACCCAACGTCATGATCGGTATGACGCCTGGCGCAAAGGTGCGAAACGGTTTCAACATCAGGATCGGCACCACCACGGCCGTCAACCGCCCGATCAGCGCCAACGCGATGCACAAGACGCCGGTGACCAGCATGTCGGTCTCCAGTTCCACGGCAAAGATCTCGACTCCGATCAGCATGAACAAGACCGCGTTCAGGATTTCATCCACCAGCACCCAGAACTTTTCGACATATTCGCGGGTTTCCTCGGACATGCCGTGCTTGGCACCGATGTCGCCGATCAGCAGACCGGCGCAAACCGCCGCGATGGGGGCGGAAACATGCAGGAAAATCGCCAGTTCATAGCCGCCAAAGGCCAGGGCGAGCGTTAGCAGCACCTCTAGCGCGTAGTCGTCGATTTGGCGCATGACGCGAAACGTGAGCCAGCCCAGCACGATGCCCAAGACAGCACCGCCAAGCGCCTCTTGCGTAAACAACATGGCCGCGTCCATTGCCGGGCTGCCGTGTGAATCGCCATGCGACAGCGCCGGAAAGGCAAGGCCGACAAGGACAAGGAACACGACATAGCCGACGCCATCATTGAACAGGCTTTCGCCAGCGACCTGTGTTTCCAGCGACTTGCGCAGATTGGCCTGTTTCAGCACACCCATGACCGCCACCGGATCGGTGGGAGAGATCAGCGCGCCAAAGACCAGCGCAATCAGGATCGGCGCGCCGGTCAACCAATGAAAGCCCATACCGATGACGGCAGTGGACAGCGCCACGCCGATGGTCGCCATCAGCAAGACGGTGGGCCAGACCGCGCGCAGGTCTGACAGTTTCACATGCAAGGCTCCGGCGAACAGCAGCAGGCCCAGCATCCCCTCCAGAAGCGCGTCGGAGAAATCGATACCCGCCACCACGTCGCGCAGCGTCTCTGCAATCCCCAGCGTGGGCAGCATCAGGTCCAGACCCAGCGCCGCCATCGACGCCAACAGAGCCACCACAAGGATGCCGATGGCCGACGGCAGGCGAAAGAAAAAGTAGTTGATGGTGCCGAAAACCCCGGCAAGGACAATGAGAAGAGAGGTGATCTGGAGCAGGGTCATGGGCGCACTTCACTTGAAACAACTGCGCGGCCTGTAGCATGGCGCAGCCATCGTGGCGAAAGCTTTTGACGGCAGGGGACAATTGCCCGGCAGCCAAGGAGGTGGGGCCATTGGACGGCTTCACAAAGGCCGCCGTCTGCTGTAAGGCGCAGGCATCTGAGACGTGACGCACTGACCCGGCGCATGGGATGATGAAAGGGTCGGCGGCAATGGGGCCGCTAGTCAATCGGAGGACCCGGGCCAAGGGGGTCGGGAGTGCCTCCAAGAGGATTATTGATGTTCAAAGAAGTGAAGAAGACGCTGCAGTGGGGCGAAGAAACGCTCACGCTGGAAACGGGCAAGGTTGCCCGCCAGGCAGACGGCACCGTCATTGCCACATTGGGCGAAACATCCGTCATGGCCAACGTGACGTTTGCAAAGCACCAGAAGGAAGGCCAGGATTTCTTCCCCCTGACTGTCCACTACCAGGAAAAATACTATGCGGCGGGCAAGGTGCCCGGCGGTTTCTTCAAGCGTGAGGCGCGGCCCACCGAAAAGGAAACGCTGACCGCGCGCCTGATCGACCGTCCGATCCGCCCGCTGTTTGTGCCCGGCTTCAAGAACGAAGTTCTGGTCATGTGCACCGTGCTGAGCCACGATCTGGTCAACGACCCCGACATCGTCGCGATGATTGCCGCCTCTGCCGCGCTGACTATTTCCGGCGCGCCGTTCCGTGGCCCGATCGCCTGTGCACGCGTTGGTTTTGAGGACGGCGAATACGTCCTGAACCCGACAGTCGACGACATGCACCAGCTCCGCAACAACCCCGAGCAGCGGCTTGATCTGGTTGTCGCAGGCACCAAGGACGCGGTCATGATGGTCGAATCCGAGGCCTATGAGCTGACCGAGGATGAGATGCTGGGCGCGGTCATGTTCGCGCATGAAAGCATCCAGCCGGTGATCGACACGATCATCGAACTGGCCGAGGAAGCCGCGAAAGAGCCGTTTGACTTTCAGGCGCCCGATTATTCGGCGCTGTTCGAAGTGGTCAAAGGTCTCGGCGAAGAGAAGATGCGCGCCGCCTATGCGATTTCTGACAAGCAGGAACGTGTTGCCGCCGTGTCTGCGCTGAAAGAAGAGATCAAGGCCGGTCTGAACGAAGAGCAGCTTGCAGATGCCAACCTTGGCTCGGCGATGAAAAAGCTGGAGTCGATGGTTCTGCGCGGTGACGTGGTCAAGAACGGTCGCCGTATCGATGGCCGTGCGCTGGACCAGATCCGCCCGATCGTGTCGGAAACCGGCCTGTTGCCGCGGACCCACGGGTCGGCGCTGTTCACCCGGGGTGAAACCCAGGCACTGGCTGTGACCACGCTGGGCACCGGCGACGATGAGCAGTTCATCGACGCCCTGCATGGCAACTTCAAATCCAACTTCCTGCTGCACTACAACTTCCCGCCCTATTCGGTTGGCGAAGTTGGCCGTGTGAGCGGCCCGGGCCGTCGTGAGATCGGTCACGGCAAGCTGGCATGGCGTGCGTTGCAGGCGGTTCTGCCGGCGGCGACGGATTTCCCCTATACCATCCGCATCGTGTCCGAGATCACCGAATCCAACGGCTCCAGCTCTATGGCGTCGGTCTGCGGTGGCTCCTTGTCGATGATGGACGCTGGTGTTCCGCTCAAGGCGCCGGTGGCCGGTGTGGCCATGGGTCTGGTGCTGGAAGAGGACGGCTCTTACGGCATTCTGTCCGACATCCTGGGTGATGAGGATCACCTCGGCGACATGGACTTCAAGGTGGCCGGGACTGAAAACGGCATCACCTCGTTGCAGATGGACATCAAGGTTGCGGGTATCACGCCCGAGATCATGAAAGCCGCGCTTGCACAGGCCAAGACGGGTCGTCTGCACATCCTGGGCGAAATGTCCAAGGCGATCACCACGGCCGGTGAGTTCAGCGTTCACGCGCCGCGCATCGAGACCATGCAGATCCCGACCGACAAGATCCGTGAAGTGATCGGTTCGGGCGGCAAGGTGATCCGCGAGATCGTCGAAATGTCGGGCGCCAAGGTCGACATCAACGACGAAGGCATCATCAAGATCGCCTCGCCGGACGGCGAGTCCATCAAAAAGGCCTACGACATGATCTATTCGATCGTGGCAGAGCCGGAAGAGGGCAAGGTCTACAAAGGTACGGTCGTCAAGATCGTCGACTTTGGTGCCTTTGTGAACTTCTTTGGCAAGCGCGACGGTCTGGTGCACGTCAGCCAGATCGAGAACAAGCGCCTGAACCATCCTTCGGACGTTCTGAAGGAAGGCCAGGAAGTTTATGTCAAGCTGCTGGGCTTTGATGACCGTGGTAAAGTGCGTCTGGCAATGAAGATGGTCGACCAGACCACCGGCGAAGAAGTCGCCAAGGACGCGAAAGAAGACGCCGACGGCTGATCGCGCCCTCTGCGTTTCTGTGACAAGACCCCAAAGCCCCGGACCGCAAGGCCGGGGCTTTTTCGTGTCCCGTGGACCGGTGTCAGTTGTCGTCGCTCGCGCCGCGCACCACAGACCGGGTGTCTGCCTGTCCGGGATGTCGCGCGGCGTCTAGACAAGGGTGGACTGTTTCTGGTCCCCGACGCGCCAAGTTTTCCCTATTCTGTTTGGCCCGTCTGGCGCAAAGGTCTGCCCGAGGGCTTGCGCCGCGCCGCCGACATTGCGCTGCGCGAGGTTGCGGACGGGCTGTCGGCAAAGCAGGATCGGGCCATGTCCCGTCTTGAGGCGATCAGCAAGGAAAGCCCGGGTCGGCTGGACAACGAGCGGTCAGGGGGAGGGCCATGTCGATGAGTAAGCGTAGTGGCGAAGGTCTTGCGGGCGGTGCCTCAGAGGCCCGGGGCGGGGATATTCTGGTCCTTGAAAACATCATCAGCGACCGGGGCTCGCGCTATGCGGTGTCCGGCGGGCCGTGCGAGACACCGGATGCGGCTGCGGCGTTTCTGAAAGACCTTAAGCGACGCAAGAAATTCGCCAAGGCGACGCACAACACCTGGGCCTGCCTGACGGCCGACGGTCCGCTGAAGAACGACGACGGTGAAAGCGGGGCGGGTATGGTGATCCTGCGGATGTCAATCGGCACGCAATCCTGACCCCCTATCGGCGCCCAAAAATGACCCCCTTATTTTGCGCAGGGGTAGCTGGCCCGATGCGGTGTAGCCATCACACAGCGCAGCCGCGTCGGGCCAGCGGGGCCTGGGTTACTCCCTGGTCTTGAAGCGCCAGCTCTCGTTGCCGGTTTCGACGATGTCGCAGTGGTGGGTAAGGCGATCAAGTAGCGCTGTCGTCATCTTGGCGTCTCCGAAGACCGATGGCCATTCACCGAAGTCGAGGTTGGTCGTCACGATGATGGACGTGCGCTCGTAGAGACGACTGACGAGGTGGAACAGCAGCTGGCC
>NZ_FZON01000146.1 GCF_900188425.1 Antarctobacter heliothermus | reverse complement strand
GAGCTATGCCCGAAAGTTGGTGATGGCGTAATCAGGCGGCTTGGTTAAGTTGTTTGATCCCGTCTTTGAATGCAATCCCCTGGATGATCTCTGGCATGCGGTTTGCTCCGTCGAGTTTGCGCCATTTCGTCTGCGCTGACATCATCAGCTTGAACGCCATGGCAAGGCCGGTTTTACGGCTGAGACAACCCTTGGTTTTGCCTGTGCGATGTCGGACGGTGGCGAAGGTGCTTTCAATTGGGTTCGTCGTTCGGACATGTTTCCAGTGCTCGGCTGGGAAGTCATAGAATGCCAAGAGAACGTCGCGGTCTTTGGTCAGTTTCCCCACGGCTTTGTCGTATTTCACGCCGTAGGTTGTGACGAAGAAGTCAAAGGCTGCCTCGGCATCCGCGCGCGTTTCGGCCTGCCAGATATCGTGCAGATGGCCCTTCGCTTTGGCCTGAACCGACTTCGGCATCGCGTTGAGGACATTGCCGGTCTTGTGGAACCAACAGCGCTGTTCTTTCGTGGCCCCAAAAACTTCGCGCAATGCATGCCAGAATCCCAAAGCGCCGTCCCCAATGGCAAGGTCAGGGGCATGAGTAAGGCCACGCCGCTGCAAATCGAGCAGCAGCTCTCGCCAACTCTGGGTGCTTTCACGGTAACCGTCGGCGAGGCCGATGATCTCTTTACGGCCCCACTCGTCTGCGCCTATCAGCACCAGAACGCATTGTTTTTCCTCAGCCATTCGTGGTCGAAAGTAGACGCCGTCCGCCCAGATGTAGACGAACCGCCGCGTGCTGAGATCGCGCCGTTGCCAGCGATCGTACTCGGCCCACCAGTCGGCCTTAAGCCGCGAAATCGTCGTGGATGATAATCCTGCCGCGTTCGGCCCAAGCAGAGCGGCGAGTGCTTCGTGAAAGTCGCCGGTGGAAATACCTTTGAGATATAGCCAGGGCAACAGTTCTTCGATGGATTTGGCCTTACGCAGGTAGGGCGGCAGGATTGTTGAGGTGAAACGAACTTTCTCCTCTCCGTCGCCCCGGTCCCGTACGCGCGGCACTTTGACCGGCACCGCGCCGATCCCGGTGATCACCTCGCGTTCCGGCAAATGACCGTGGCGCACTAGTCGAGCCCGACCATCGCCCGTTTTGTCAGAGGCATAAGCCTCCAGCAGAACCGCAAGCTCGGCCTCAACCGCTTGCTCAATCAAGCGTTGCGCGCCGGATCGTAGCAGGTCCGTCAGTGGATCAGGCGAAAATCCCTGTGGATCGGTCAGCTGGGTAATGGTATTTGTCGTCATGTGGCATATCCTTTTCTCAATCGAGAATTGCGGCGCGTCAACAACGCCATGATATGCCGCCCCTCAGGGGCCATCACCAACTTTTAGCTATATCTC
>NZ_FZON01000018.1 GCF_900188425.1 Antarctobacter heliothermus | reverse complement strand
ATGGCTACACCGCATCGGGCCAGCTACCCCTGCGCAAAATAAGGGGGTCATTTTTGGGCGCCGATAGGGGGTCAGGATTGCGTGCCGATTGACATGTTGGCAGTAGCGACCTTTTCGCTGGGCATCATGGTGTCGACCCACCGCACCCTGGCACAGCAATCGACGCCACGCATCCACCGGCTACTGATGGAGGACACCTCGACCCAGACCATGCTGGCGACCTTTATCGGCGCCTTCGTCTTTGCGCTGTCCTCGATCATCCTTTACCGGGCTGGGTACTATAGCGAGAGCGCCTCGGTGATTGTCTTTGCCGCAACCGTCCTGGTGGTCGCTGCCATCGTTGTGTCGCTGGTGCGCTGGATCGGGCAGTTGTCAAAGATCGGCAGCGTGGAATACGCGCTGTTGCGGGCCGAACAGACCGCAAGCGAGATCCTGCGCCAGCAACGGCATCTGCCACGTCTGGGAGGCCGCCCGCTGGATCAGGTCGAACCGGGACAGGCGACCAAGATCATCGCCCCCAGCTCTGGCTTTTTGCGACGCATCGACATGGATGAACTGCAAAGCTGCGCCGTTGCGTGTGACGCGGCCGTTTGCCTGGAGGTGCTGCCCGGCGCGATCGTGTTGCGCGAACAGGTTTTGGGAACGCTGCGGGGCAGCGCTGAAACCGAAGGGTTTGCCGACTGCTTCCTGATCGATCCCGAGCGGACCTATGAACAGGATCCGGGCTATGCGCTTCAGGCGCTGCGCGAGTCGGCCTCCAAGGCACTGTCGCCCGGCATCAACGACCCCAAGACCGCCATCGACGTGATTGCCCGGCTGGAGCGGTTGCTATGGGATTGGGCACTGGCCGATACAGAACCGGCGGACCCCGAGTATGATCGGGTCTTTCTGCGTGAGGTCGGGGCCGATGCCCTTGTCGAGGCCGCGTTCCGCGACCTGTCTCGCGATGCGGCGGGGTTTGGCGACGTGCTGGACGCGGTGGCCACGGCGTTGTCACATCTGCGCAGACGAATGCCGACCTCCGGCGTCGCCGTGATCGATGATCTGGCCGCCGACCTGCGCGCCCACGGCGACGCCGGGCTGATGACCGACCGCGAACGCGCGCGCCTGACAGACAAACTGGACGCGCTGGGGTTGTGACGCTTTTGTGACGCAGGGTGACGGACCTAATGTGGCGCGGGGATCAGCTTTCGGCCGGATGCAGCCTAGATGCGGATTTTGCCTCGTTCAGCATGTCGGGACGCATCAACACTTCGAACCACAACATGACCGGCAAGGCGACAATGGCCCCGACCGGCCCCCACAGCCAAAGCCCAAAGACAATCGCCACAAAGATCCCCAGCGGGTTCATGGCCAGTCGTTGGCCCACCACCCACGGCGTGACAAAGTTCGCCTCCGAGAAATTGAGTATCAGATAGGCGGCGGCCGGCAGCAAAGAGAAGGCGCCAGCGAACTGCAAAAGTCCGGAAATGATCAGCCCGCAGATGATCATGAACGGCCCAAGGTACAGCATGTAGTTCAGCACCGCCGCTGCAAGCCCCCAGAGCATCGCGTATTCCACGCCGATGGTCAGCATCACCAAGGCGGTAATCACCCCCAGACAGGCATTGACCAGCGTCACAGCGGCGAAATAGCGGGCCACGGCACGATCTGCCCTGCGCAGTTTCGGTTCCAGATGGCCGACAATGGCGTAAATCTCGTTCCGGGTGAGGACGAAGAAAAACAGCGTCCCGATAAAAATGAAGAACTGCGCGCCAAAGTTGGGGGCAAGCCACAGCGCATCGCGCACCGACGGCAGCGCACTTTTGGTGTCGCTTTCACCGCCCCCGTTGGCTGCCTCGATTTCCTTGCTGATGGTTTCAATGCCACGCAGAACCCCGGACAGGGTGTCGATCCAGCGCGCCGCCGCTGCCTTGAGGCGCGGCAATTGCTCGATCAGCATGTTCAGCAGCGGCTCAACCATCAGGACCAACAACCCGATCAGGCTGGTGGTGACCAGCAGCAGCAGAATGGCGATGCCGACGCGCGGAACGCCGATCGTGGCCAGCCGCTCTGCCAGCGGCGAGACCACTATCCCGACGACAAGCGCGAACACGATTGGCGCAATCACCGGCTTGCCCAGATACAGGCCGATGGGCACGGCGATCATGGTCAGAATAAGAAGCATGACCCGCTGCGCGCGGTCGCTGAGGAAGGTGGTCAACATGTCGAGACCTTTTCGATCACTTGGACGGTTTATCCCGGCGGGTCGCCGGATAGAGCGCGGCGGCCAGTGCGCCGATCCCAAGAGCAAGCGCTCCGACAGGAAAACCGGAACTGGAGCTGGCGGCCTGTCCATCGTCCTTGCCTCTCCCCGACCCGGTCGCAAACAACGCGACACCGATCCCGATCAGGGCGGCAGCCCCGGGATTGCGCCGCGCCGCGCCAAGTGCGCCGCGCGTGATCCTGCCTGCCTGATGTTGCGCCACACCCGCCAAGGGGCCGGTCACGGCACTGCCCCGGGTGCTGCCGCCCAGCGCCTCCAGCGCGATTTTCAGTCGGGCGCGATCCTCGGCGGCGCGCATCTCCAGCTCTTCTATCTCAGCCACGGCGCATCTCCTGCAAGGTTTCAAGGTCGCGTTTCACGTTGTTCAGGCTGCGTTTTGGCGTCAGCTTTTTCGCATTGATCCGTCGACGGCCCGCCCAAGCCAGAACACCGGCGACAACAAGCAGCGCACCGCCCGTCGCCCCCGCCGCCTGAACTGCCGTCAGCCCCTGCACGGCCAGCCAGGCGACAACGCCGGAAGCAAGCACGTTCAGCGCGACAATCGCCAGCACCAGCGCCGCGACGTAGAACGCGATGCCGGTCCGGGCCTGCGACAGGCTTTGAGTCATTTCCGCCTTTGCAAGGCGGAATTCGCTCTGCGCCAGAGATGTCACGCGCTGCGCGACTTCGGACAACAGGCGCGGCGCGTCGCGCAGGTCAGGACCGGGCATCGCCGTGTCCCTTGTTCAGATCTGCCATGACGGAGGTCTCCGCCGCCTCAGCCCGCGTCGTGTCTGGATTTCGGCGCAGTGCCGCGTACCCTGCAAACGCCGCAGCCCCCAGCGTCAGCACAGGGTTCCGACCGGCAAAACACAGGCCTCGAAACACCAGCCCGACCTGGGCGGCAATGCCGAACCGTGACACAACCAAGTGGGATGCGACCAGAAACCCGGCTCTGGCAAGGGCCGGATTCGCACTGCTGGTGTCTGCCTTGTGGGTCATTGCGGCGCTCCTTCTGAGTCTGCGGGTCCCTTCAGGAACATCTGACGCGGAGAAAGGTTCCCCTCACATGCAGCCCGTTTCAACCAAACTATTGATATAAAAAATAAAGGGCGCCGCATCTGCGACGCCCTTCGACCTGGTGAATGGCCCGGATCACCTGTTGCTGCGCAAGGCAAGCCCAACCAACACCCCGACACCAACCGCGCCGGCAATCGCCAGCAGCGGGTTGTCACGCACCACTTGGCCCGATCGTGCTGCTGCGCGCTCGAACTCGTGGCGTCCCTCGGCAAATGCCCGGTCGATGTGTTCCTGCGCCTCTTCCAGCCGCTCGCTGGCGGCTTCTCGGGCTGCGCGAGCATAGTTTGCGCCGGCTTCGGCGGCGTCGGCGGCACCATTGGCGACGCGATCCTTGCTGTTGTCGGTCATGTCAGAACTCCATTGCTTGCGCGCGTTGCGTCTGCTTGCGCGCGGCGAGTCGCGACGCCCACATGGACGTCAGGGGCGTGGCGGCCCGATCCCCACGCACTGGCGATCGGGCCGCTTGTCAGGTCTGACCAGGCCATCGGCCCGGTCTGTCATCCTCGGACAGCGCGTGCCACCAGCGACAGCACAAACAGCGCGAGGAAAACGAAGAAGAGGATCTGCGCGATCCCGGCGGACGCACCGGCAATACCACCAAATCCAAGCGCCGCCGCAATCAGAGCGACAATGAGAAAAGTCAGGGCCCAACCAAGCATGGGAAGTCTCCTTGATGTTGTTCCGAACGATTTTTGAACGCGCCGTCTGAGGCGCTGTGCAAAGGAAACGTGCGCCACGGACAAAGGTTCCCGCCTATCCTTGCAAACTCTGCCCATGCAGCGCGCAAAACGGCACAAACACGCCGCTTGTCCAATTGCCTTTCTCATGCGCAACATACTTACCTTAAGTGAACTATTGCCGTGTGAGTTGACCCATGAAAGATAGTCCCACGATTGGTCTCAAGGGAGACGCCCGCATGGACGACGGACGACTTGGGGATGCAGAGCGATTGAAGGCCCTGGCACGGACGGGACTTATGGATGGGCCTGGACCGGGGGCGCATCAGCGCGCGGCCCGTATCGCGGCGCGCCTGCTGGATGTTCCGGTCAGTCTTGTGTCCTTTGTCGATGACACCCGGCAGTATTTCTCGGCTCATGTCGGCCTTGAAGGTGACGTGGCGCGCGAAAGCGGCTCTGGTCTCAGCCACTCGCTATGCCAATATGTGGTGAAATCCCAAGAACCGCTGATTGTCACCGATGCCCGTCACGACCCGAGGGTTTGCGAAAACGGCGCGGTGCGCGATCTGGGCGTGGTGGCCTACCTGGGCGTGCCGATCCGGTCGCCGGACGGCCATGTGCTGGGTTCTTTCTGCGTGATCGACCGCAAGCCGCGAAATTGGAGCGAGGACGATGTCGAACATATGCTCGACATGGCCGCAATGATCGAATCCGACATCCGGCTGCGCGAAACGCTCGAAGAGCGCGACATCATTCTTCAGGAAATGAGTCACCGGGTAAGAAACCTCTTCACCATCATCAACAGCATGTTGCGGATGGAACGCAGGACGCATGACACCGCGGATGAGCTGGCCGAAAGCATGGGCGCGCGTCTGAAGGCGCTGAGTGACGCGCATGAGATGATCGTGCCTGTTGTCAACGCCCGCCGCACCACAGGCGCAACGACCACGCTGGACGCCCTGACCCGCAAGCTGCTGGCCCCCCACGGGGCCGAGAGCGAGACGCGCATATCGATCAGCGGAGAACATGTGCCAATCGGGGCAAAGGCGGCCGTTTACCTGACGCTGGCCCTGCATGAACTGGCGACCAATGCCGCGAAGTACGGCGGTCTTTCAGCCGATGGCGGACGGCTGGCGATCACTTGGCGCCAGACCGACGATGACATGGTCGAGATCAACTGGGAAGAAACCGGAATCGATTGGAAAGCCAACGCCGAGCCACGGACCGGCTTTGGCGCACGGTTGTTGTCCATCGCGGTCGAGGGCCAGCTTGCAGGTGAGATCAAGACGCAGATCGACTCCGGGCGTTTCCAGCGCAAACTGCACATTCCGTTGCAACGCCTTCAGACCTGACCGAAAATAGCACCTCCCCGACAGGGAACCATATCCCGGCTGATGTGTTCACGAGGTGGAGGAGGGCGTCTCGGACGAGGAAAAGGCATGAAGCTGGTGCTTTGCGGCCAGTCGGTTCTGCGTATTTTCAGGAATGGCGTTGCTGTTCGTGAGCGGTGTGTCGAACCTCAGGCTCTGTATTTCTGTATCCCGACGTTTTCCCAAGTACCACGTTCGAGGATCGACCACTTTTCATGAAAACGCGCCTGAAAAACCTGTCCCGCGCATCTCGCAGTCTTTCAGCGCGGATTGCAGTCCTGATGACCATTGCCATGCTGCCGGTGGGCCTGATCGCCGTTTACCAGACGCAGGCCGTGATCGACAGCGCCCGCCTGCAAAGCCGCAACTCGTTGATGTCACAGATCCGGTCCGAAGCCGCTGCAGAGCGTGAGTTGATCGAAAATGCTGTTGCCGCGTCAAACGGGCTTTCCGTGCTTATTGCCAAACTGGGAGAGGACAACTGTGAGGACATTCTGCGCGGTTTTGTCGAGGGCAATGAAAACTACATCTTTGCCGGCTTTGTGCGCTCTTCCGGCTGGCTGGCCTGCAGTTCTTCCGGGGACACCATGGACTTGTCCGGGCGGGACACCGTTCGCAGGGCAATAGACCGGGGCGGTGCCAGTGTGCAAGTGGTGCAGAGTGGGGCCATCACGGGGCGCAGTATCGTGATTGTCACGCAGCCCGTGCGCAATGACGATGAGATCATCGGCTTTGTATCGCTGTCGATCCCGCATGCCACCGTACTGCGCAAGCTGGAAGATCCGGAGACGGAAAGTGGCCTGCGTATCGCTGCAATCGACATCGAGGGAGACCTGATCGCCGCCTCTCTGGGACTGGAAGCGGCTGAGGATTTCTTGCCGCGCGATGTCGCCCTCTCCGATCTTGTTCAGAGCCGGAACAAGACCTTTCGCGGCCCAAGCGGCACGGGAGAGGACCGCTATTACGCGGTCACGCCGATGATCGAGGGCAAGGTCATGCTGGTGGGCAGTTGGCCGCTCTCGTCCGTGCCCGGCACCGACACCCGGTTGCAAACCTGGATTGCCATTGCCCTGCCCGTCCTCATGTGGGTTGCCGGCGTCGGCGTCGCGCTGTTCGGCATTCAACAACTGGTGATCCGTCACGTCGCCAAGCTGCGCTCAGCCATGCGGCGCTTTGCCTTGGGCGAGCGCGCGGAAACTTCGCTGGAACTGACCGATCCGCCAGCGGAACTGGAAGAGGCGCAGCGCGCCTTCAACCGCATGGCGCTGTTGGTCACCGACGGCGAGTTGCGCCGCGAACAGGATCTCAAGGACAAGGAAGTCCTGCTGCGCGAGGTCCACCACCGGGTCAAGAACAACCTGCAACTGATCGCCTCGATCATGAACATGCAGGCGCGTGAGCTGGAAACCGATGAGGCAAAACACGTCGTCTCCGAACTGCAACGACGGGTGCGGGGCATGGCTGTGCTGCATCGCACCTTGTACAACACCCCGACCAGCACAACCGTGGACGCCGCCGCGCTGGTGCGCGCCGTAGTCCGCGATGTGCAGGACCTTGTTGGGGTCAAACTGGCGCCCAAGATCGATACAGATCTGGAAGAGATCGCCCTCTACCCCGATCAGGCAATCCCGCTGTCGCTGTTTGTCGCCGAGACGCTGTACAATACGATCACTCAGGCCTGCGCCGACACCCCTTGCGACTGGATCAGCGTCCAGTTGTTCTCTGAATCAGACGAAGACGTCTGCCTGAACATCGACAGCCCCCCGGTGGACGACGTCCGCAACATTCCCGCCGAATGTCTTGATGGCATGGGCCGCAAGATGATCTCTGCTTTCTTGCTGCAATTGGGGGGAAGGATGGAAACCTCGACCGAGGATGGGCGTTACACCACAACGGTAAGGTTTCCGCGCGCCACTTATGGCGCCTGACAGGGGGTGCAGAATGGCGGGCGAGTTCGAGGTGATGGTCACGGCCGACGAAGCGTGGCCCGTCTTTGAACGCGCCGTACTGCGGGCGCAGAATCGCATCACTGCCGGTTTCCGGATCTTTGACATGTCGACGCGGTTGCGCAGCGCTGAGGCCCGGGCAGTGGGGGATGACTGGTTTGACCTGTTGGCCGATGCCCTGCGCCGGGGCGTCCACGTTGACCTGACGGTCAGCGATTTTGATCCCGTCATGCGGACGGGACTGCACGCACTGTGCTGGCGCACCGTGCGTCAGGGCATTGCCCTGTCCGAGGTCACCGGCGCAGGCCCGGACCGCTTGCAAGTCCGCGCCCACCTGCATCCCGCGCAGGCCGGGATGGTGCCCTGGATCGCGTTTCTGCCCGCCGTCCTGCGCAAACGGTGGGATGGCCTGCGCCAGACTACGTCCGTACAACGCCGGTTTCAGGCTGTGGGTCTGAACCGAAACACGCTGCCACGGCTGAACACGGTGTCGCATCACCAGAAGATTGCCGTGATTGACGACGACTGGCTGTACATCGGCGGTCTGGACATGAACGAGCGCCGGTACGACACGCCCGCCCACGCCCGCCCTGCCAGTCAGACATGGTCCGATGTGCAGGTCATGGTGCGCGGGCCAGAGGCGCGCGCCGCGCGGCGGCATCTGGAAACGATGCGGGATGTCACCTCGGGCCGCATGAAGCCACCCGATTGCCCCGGCCTGAAACGCACCCTGTCCGCTCCGCGACGGGTGCAATTGCCCTATCTGTCGCCCCGCACATTGGTGTCCGAGATCGAGGACGCCCATTTGAAGGCCTTCCGACAGGCGCGCCACCTGATCCACATCGAAACCCAGTTCCTCCGCTCCAGCCGGATTGCCGAAGGACTGGCCAAGGCGGCGCAACACAACCGCGACCTGACGGCCGTGCTGATCCTGCCCGCCCTGCCCGAGGACGTGGCCTTTGATTCGTCCGACAGCATTGATGTGCGTTTTGGCCTTGGCTTGCGCCGAAGGGCGGTCAGTGCGCTACGGGACGGTTTTGGTCGGCGCCTGACCATCGCAACGCCCGTCCGTCCCGTTCTGGCCGCAAGAGAGATCCCGGAGACGCTGGCGGGCTCGCCCTTGATCCATGTCCACAACAAGGTGCTGATCCGTGACGATGCCTACGCCCTGATCGGGTCTGCCAATCTCAACGGGCGTTCGATGCATTGGGATACGGAACTGGCACTGGACGTGACTGATCCTGCCCGTGTGGCAATAGCCCGTGGTCGGCTGCTGTCGCATTGGTGGCACGCGCCCCTGCCTCCAGTGGCCATGGCCCCCGAAACGCTACAGCCTTGGTGGGATGCGGAAATTCGCCGAAACGGCGTTGTTCTGCCAGAGAACCGCAAGGGCTTTCTCGTGCCGTTCGACCCGGACCAGGGGGCCGATCTGGCCCAGACTCTGCCCGGCGTCACCGAAGACATCGTCTGAGCCTTTCCCGGAACGCCTGCCCAGCATCCCGCGTTATCCCTTCAGGTGGCGCGGGCATTGCCTGCCCCCGCCCGAACGGAAAGGAGGCGCATCATGGCGCAACGACACCGATCCAAAGACGGACACCGTGAAACAGAGGACATTCTTGGCGCAGAGGGCACGATCCCGCATGGCGGGCGCGAAGGCGGTCGTCTGGCCCGTCGTGTCGGCAGCAAAGATGAGCTGAAACGGGCCTATGAGCGGCCCGCAGGGGCCACCCGCGTGACCAAATCCATCGAAGAGGAGACCGGCGATGATGAAAGCTAAGGGCGTGCCGCATGGCACATGGGTGCTGATCGCCGATGGCGAAAAGGCGTTGTATCTGGTCAACAAGGGCGATGAGGTGCATTTGAACCTGCAGGTCCGCGACCGCGCCGAACAGGACAATCCCAAAGCGCAGGACTGGGCCGAAAACCGGCCCGGTCGCCAGAGCGACGGACCCGGCCCGCAACGATCGGCTCTCGACGATACCGACTGGCATCAGCTGGAAAAGACCCGGTTTGCCAAGAGCATCGCGGAAGACCTCTACAAATCCGCGCACAAGGGCAAGTTCAACACCCTGGTGATCGCCGCAAGCCGCCCGGTGCTGAGCGCACTGCGCGACGAGATGCACGATGAGGTTATGTCAAAACTTGTGCTCGACCTGCCCAAGGTGCTGACAAACCACCCGCTGGATGAGATCGAGAGCGCAGTCAAACGTGCGCTGGAAGAGGTCGATTGAGCCGTCCAGCGCGGAACGATTTCACGGCCACGGCGTTTGTTTGACAGAGGCCAGCGGGAGGACCGCAGGCCAAACAGAGAACCGGGAGAAGACCGATGGATAACGACAGCATCGAAGGTAAATGGACCGAAATCAAAGGCCGTCTGCGCGAAGCATATGGTGCGCTCACCGATGATGAGCTGGAAGAGGCGCGCGGCAACCGCGAGCAACTGGAAGGCAAGTTGCAACAACGTCTTGGCAAGTCCAAGGACGAGGCCCGCGAGGCGCTGGACAACATCCTTGCCAAGGTGTGACGCGTGACAAGACGCCCAATCAAAGACCCGCCTTTTCAGGCGGGTCTTTTTTTGTCGGTGCCTTCCGATCAAACGGGCGCAAAGACCTGACGGCGTCCTTGTGCATAGGCTTGCGACGCCTCGGCGAGGGCGCGAAAAATCGCGCGCTGGCGGCGGGCATAAAACAGGTGTTCGGGGTGCCACTGGACCCCCAACGCAAAGGGATCGCGGCACCGTTCGATGGCCTGCACCATGCCGTTGGTGTCCCGCGCCGCCACGCGAAAATTCTGTCCCAGTACATTCACCGCCTGCGTATGCAGCGCGTTCACCTTCATCGGTTTGGTCCCCAGCCGCGCCGCCAGCAGCGACCCTTGCTCAACACAGACTTCACGCTTGGGCAGGATCGTCTTGATAGGCTGCGCATCCGGGTAGAGGGACCAGGCATCCTGATGCAGTGTCCCGCCGGCGGCGATGTTCAGCATCTGCGCGCCACGGCAGATGCCCAGCACCGGGATACCCTCTGCCAGCGCCTGCACCGCGATGTCGTGTTCCATCCTGTCCCGATCCGGGTCCAGACGCGCGGTCAACTCCAATGCACCGCCATACAGTTCGGGCGAGATGTCGTCACCGCCGCCGATGATCACGCCATCGACCCGGTCCAGATCAACATCGGACCGCGCGGTCCATCGCACGGCGCGCGCTCCGGCAAGCCAGAGATTGAACCGCACAAGCGGAAAGATCCGCCACCCCGACCGGGTCGAGGTGGTAACGCCAATCAAGGGTCTACTCATTTGAACAGTCCCTCTCCGTTCTGGCCGATGTGCTGCGACACAACACGGGTCCAGCCCGCTCCGTGACCCGCGCCGTTGCGCCAGGCCGCGCAGAGCGCGTCGAACCGCACCTCATCCGCCGCCAGTGCCTCGACCAGCCACCAACGGTCCCATTCGTCGGCAATACTCCACGCCGGTTCATCCAGGCGGCAATCCGGCAATCGCACATGAAAGGCCGGCCGGGCGCCGCTGGCCTCGGCGCCAAACATTACGTCAAAACCTTTGGGATCGTGGGCATGCAGGATCGGCAGCAGGTCCAGCCCATAGTTGCGCCCGCTGAGATGGCTGTGGACCAGTCCCGCCATCTTTGTCAGATCAAGTTCCGGTGCCAGCAAAAGCGCGTCAATGAAATGCGCGGGCCACGGATCGACAAAGGGCAGAATCCGGCGAGAGACGTTCAACGGACGCCATTCACGCAACCAGCCTTCGAGCAGGCCATAGGCGATGATTGTGCGGATCAGGAAAGGATCGTCAAAGCCGGTGATCTCAGGGTTGAAATGAATACCGAACCCGGCGAAGAGGCTGTCCGACGTGCCCTTGGCCCCGGCGTCGCGCAGCGCCGTGGTCAGGTCGATCACGCGGTCCCATTGCTCGGGTGGCAATGGCGCGGTGATGATCTCGACCGGGACAATGACCCGCGCTGCGTCCAGAACGCTTTCTGGCACTAACTGGTGACCGGGCTTGGCGTAACGTGTGTCCAACTCGACACCGATCGCCCCGATGTCCGTGTCCTCCACAGTATGAAGATGCGGACCCTTTTGCGAAACACGGCCCCCCAATGTGCGGGCAGTGATCTGCGCCGCAGACTCCTCATCCATGCCGGAAAACTCTATTTCGATACCGCAGCGCCGAGGCTGGCCAGCGCAGGTTTCAGGGCGGGGCAAATCGCGGAAACCGCGCTCGTCATTCAAATGATTCATGCGTGTGAAACGCGATGACCCCTGTCCCGGTTCCCATGGAAATTCGCGCCCCGAACCAGGGCCGCCATGGAACCCATTGCAGACTTACTGCGTTCACTTCCCAGATCACACGCACCGGAAAGGAGATGGACACTGTCCGACTGCCACAGCCGCGCAACCGCAGAACCGGCCCCCGCCAAACAACCGACCGGGGCCGAATGACCGCTGCGCCTGGCAGGCACCCTTTCCGATCCAGACCACCACCTTTCAAGAGGAGACATCACAATGGGAATTGAATTTGCAGGCATCGGCGGACTGATCCTTCTTGGTCTCGCCATTTGGGCCATCGTCAACATCGTCAACTCGAACGCCAGCACCGGCGGCAAGGTGATCTGGACACTGTTTGTGTTGCTGTTGCCCCTGCTGGGCTTCATCGTCTGGCTGATCGCCGGTCCGCGCTCTGGCCGCCGTCTGGCCTGACCAACCCGCGAATGACACCACCTAAGGAAACGCCCGCGCACCATTGCGCGGGCGTTTCCACATCTGCCCCGAGGCAAACGCAATGTGCCTATTCGTGACGTTTCACAGGAACGATTTGTCCGCCCCCCCGTTGACTATGTGAACAAGCAATCAGGAGGTTTTCCATGACCGACTCGCTCAAAGTCGTCCCAAGCACAGATTCAGTATCGACCGGAGTACGCGACATCGGACCGCTGGCCAGCGGCCTGTCGGACGTGCTGGCAGACACCTATCGCCTGCTTTTCAAGACCCACGCCATTCACTGGAATGTTGAAGGTCCGCTGTTCTTTTCGGTGCATAATCTGACCGAAGAACAGTATCAGGATCTGTTCACCGCCGCCGATGATCTGGCAGAGCGCATCCGCGCGTTGGGCCATCTTGCGCCGTCCCGCCTGGATGACATCACCAAACGGTCGCGCGTCGAAGACGTGACAGACGGCCTGAGCACCGCAGGCATGATCGAACAACTGGCCGCCGACCACGAAAAGCTGGCACATCGCCTGCATGCCCTGATCGAGATGGCCGGCAGCCGCAAGGATCCGGTGACTGAAGACCTGGCAACCGCCCGCAGCGCCTTTCATGAAAAGGCCGCGTGGATGTTGCGGGCACTGTCCAAAGGCTAAACCCACACATCCAGTCGATACAAAAAAGGCCCGCCAATCCGGCGGGCCTTTTCGTGGTCGGTGTGATGGGTCTCAGCGGATCAGCGTCTCGGTCGAGGCAAAGAACAGCGCCTGACTGACAGCGGAACGTACCTGGTTTTCGGAATACGGCTTGGAGATCAGGAAGGCCGGCTCTGGCCCCTCGCCGGTCAGCAACCGCTCGGGGAAGGCGGTAATAAAAATCACCGGGAGATCGCCATCACGTTCGATGATCCGGTTGACCGCGTCGATACCACTGGAATCGTCGGCCAGCTGGATGTCCGACAGGATCAGGTCCGGCCGTTCCTTGGTGACCAGATCAAGAGCATCTCCCTCGGTGCGGGCCACACCGGTCACCCGGTGACCCATGTCCATCACGATGCCTTCGAGATCCATGGCGATCACTGCCTCGTCCTCGATGATCATGATCTTGCCGGAAATCGCATCGCGCATTTCAAGGAAAGCGGTTTCAACGTATTGGCCGGCTTCGTCGCTGTCGACCTGCATGATCGTCGCCACCTCGTCGATGGAAAACTCTTCGATCGTGTGCAGCAGCAGCGCCTCACGCGTATTTTCTGTCAAGCGCGACAGATGCTGTTGCGCGCGCGCTGCCAGACCCACCTCACCGCCGTCCGCGACCGGCATGCCGGACGAACTCCAGATCGCGTGGAACACGCGGAACAGGGCCACCTTGTCGGACAAACTGGCATCATAGAGCTCTGGATCGTTCAGAATAGCCTCCAGCGCGGCCGCCGCATAGCGGTCCCCGCTGTCCTGCTGCCCGGTCAGGGCCCGCGCGTAGCGGCGCAGGTACGGAAGGTTGCCACCGATTGCGGATGTCATATCCGGGGAAGACGGGCCAGTCATGCTTGTCGCTCCAATTATTGACGTTAGTATGGAACCTAACGCAGGTTGCAGCGTTTTGGTTCCGTACCAAGGCGCTGCGAGGCAAAAGATGACAGAACAGATGACGCGGAAAAAGATCAATTCAAGGATTGCCGAGGAAATCGACCGCAACCTGCGGCAGGCTTTTGATGATATGGCAGAACAACCTGTCCCTGACCGCTTCACCGACCTTCTTGCCCAACTCAAAGCCGCCGAGTCTACGCGCAAGGGCGGGGGCGAAAAGGATGCCTGATCCCAGAGAGGAACTGACCGAGCATATCGGGTCGTTGCGCGCCTTTGCCCTCAGCCTGACCCGAAACTCGGCCACCGCCGATGACTTGGTGCAAGAGACACTGGTCAAGGCGTGGACCAACATCGAAAAGTTCGAGTCCGGCACCAACATGCGTGCATGGCTGTTCACCATCCTGCGCAACACCTTTTATTCCCTGCGCCGCAAGCGCAAGCGCGAGGTCGAGGATGCGGACGGCACGATGGGCGAAAGCCTTGCCACCAAGCCGGACCATGATGGCCGTCTGAACCTGCGCGACTTCAAGGTGGCCTTTGACCAATTGCCCGACACCCAACGCGAGGCGCTGGTTCTGGTCGGTGCGCAGGGTCTGGCCTATGACGAGGCGGCAGAGGTCTGCGGCGTGGCCGTCGGCACCATCAAGAGCCGCGTTGGACGCGCCCGTGCTCGGCTGGCCGAACTGATGCATCTGTCCGAGAACGAAACACTGGAGATTACCGATGCGGTGACTGTCGGTGTGGTCGGTGCCCGCCCGGCAGCCTGAACTGGCAACCTGAACCGGCGATCCTGCTACGACGCGGATCACTCTGTAAGTATCACACAGCGCCGTATCGCCTTTGCGATACGGCGCTGTCTTTTGATAGGATGAAATCAGGCTGCCGTCACGCCTCGGCTTGGGCGCCCACACGCGACCGATGTGGACCAAACAGACACGCCAATGCAAGAATCGCGCCCGATACAGTGGCAATCATGCCTGCCGCGCTGACCGCATCCTCTGCACCAAGCCACAGCGGTCCATACCCCGCCAGCACATACCCCGCCACAGCCGATACGACGGCAAACAGCACCGACCACAAGACCTGTCGTTCCAGCCCGTTGGTCATCAGCCGCGCTGCGGCAGGCGGGCAAATGAACATGGCAATCACGATGATAGAGCCAACCGCGTCAAAAGCCGCAACCGCCGCAACCGCCGCCGTGATCACCAGCCCCATGCCGATCATCCCCACCGGCAAGCCCAGGGCCTGCGCAAATCCCTCATCAAAGGTCGAAATCTTCAGCCAGCGCCAGAACACCAGCGTCAGCAGGATCACCGCGAAACAGACCACCGCGATGCGCGGCAGTTCCTCAGGCAAACCGGCCAGCGCCCATGGGTCCATCAACGATGACCAATCCGTCGCCCGCAACCAGACCAGTGACTCCAGGTTGCCCATCAATGCGTGTTCCACGTCCAGATGCACGCTGGAGGTGTCGCTTTGCTCCAACAGCAGCACGCCACCGGCAAAAAGCGTGGTAAAGGTCACGCCCATGGCGGCGCCCGGCTCTATCCGGCCCAAACGTTTGATCGCCTCGATCAGGATCACCGCCAGAACCGCCGCGCCCGCCGCGCCCAGCAGCATCGGCAGGGCCGCGACCACTCCGGTCAAAAGGAACGCGACGACAATCCCCGGCAGCACAACATGGCTGATGGCATCGCCGATCAGCGCCTGCCGCCGCAAAATCAGGAAATTGCCCGGCAAGGCGCAGGCAACAGAGGCAAATACCCCGATCAGCATCGGCGTCAGCGAAAACATCACAAATTCACTGCCCATTACACGCCCCCAGCCACGGCCCGGGGCCCGCCGATCCGCCGATCAAATTCAGCGATTTCATCCGGGGCAAAGACCTGCTCGATCGGCGTCAGACCGTCGTAGCGCCCGGTCAGCCCGGTATCCTGATGGATCTCCCGCGCGACGTCCCAGCGCCGCTCATCGCGGGCGATCTTGGCCGCTTGCGCGCGTCCCGTTTCGGTGGCCACGCCGTCGGCACGGATCAACGCCTCAGCCCGCAGAACGCGCAGGGTCAATTCGTCGTGGATCGGCTCGGACCGGGACAATGCCAACAACCCTTGCCGCCGATGCACACGACGTTGAAACCTGCGATGCCGCAGGACCGCAGCCGCCAGTCCCCGCACGGGGGCAAACAACAGCGACACCAGAAACAGCGTCGCAGAGACCAGCACGATGATCGGCCCGGTCGGCAGATCGGGGGCAGAGGCAGACAGTGCTGCGCCCAGATACCCCGACAGACCGCCCAGCGCGCCCGCGTACCAGATCACGGCATTGCTGCGTTCGGTCCAAAAGCGCGCGGTCACCGGCGGGATGATCAGCAGGGCAACAATCAGGATCAGCCCCACGATTTTCAGTCCGATCACTGTCACCGCCATGACAAGACCCATCATCAACCGGTCCACCGCGGGCACGTTGACCCCGTTGGCTGCCGCGTATTCGGCGTCAAAGGCCACCAGCGTCATCGGCCGGCGCATGATCCATGTCGCCAGCACGGCCAGCGATCCGCCCACCGCAATCACCACAGCGTCCTGAAACAGCATTCCAGCCGTCGATCCCAGCAAAAACGATTCAAGCCCCGCCTGACGCCCTGACCCCATGGTCTGGATCACCGTCAGGATCACGATGCCAAAGCCAAAGAACACCGACAGCACTGCGCCGATGGCCGCGTCCTCAGCCAGCCGCGTCCGCCGCGCCATCCACTCGACCGCAAGCAGCCCGATACCGGCGGTCACCGCAGACCCCAGCAGCAGACCCAGCAGGTTTCGGCCATCGCCTCCAAACGACACCATGATAATAAAGGCCAACCCGACACCGGGCAGGGTGGCATGGGCCACCGCGTCCGAGACCAGCGCGCGTTTGCGTAAAAACAGGAACGTCCCCGCCGCACCTGCGGCAAAGCCCAGCAGGGTGGCCCCCACGGCGACCAGCGCCGCGTTGTAGCCTGCCTGCAACAGCAGCGCCTCGATCAAGGGGGTCACGCGCCTTCTGCCAGCCGCAACTGGTCAATGTGCGTCGCGGCCAGCCGCCCGCCGTAGGTGGCGTTCAACGCCTCGGAGGTGAATGTGGTATCGACCGGGCCTTCGGCGATCTTGCGGACATTGATCATGAAGACGTGGTCAAAATAGTCGCGCACGGTGGCAAGATCGTGGTGCACGCAGACCACGGCCTTGCCCTCGGCCTTCAACGATTTAAGAACTTCGATGATGGCCCGCTCTGTCGCGGCATCCACACCGGCAAAGGGTTCATCCAACAAATACAGGTCCGCATCCTGCGCCAGCGCGCGGGCAAGGAACACCCTTTGTTGCTGACCGCCGGACAGTTGCCCGATCTGGCGATCCGCAAACCCGCCCATTCCGACGCGGTCCAGACAGGCCAGTGCACGGGATTTCAGACGCCCGGTGAAGCGACCCAGCAGACCCACCTGACGGTAAAGACCCATCATTACCACATCGATCACTGTGGTCGGGAAATCCCAATCTACGCTGGCCCGCTGCGGCACATACGCAATGCGGGCACGCGCGGTGTCGATCGGTTCGCCAAAGCTGGTCACCTCACCCGACAGGCGCGGGATCACGCCCAGCGCCGCCTTGAGCAAAGTCGACTTGCCCGCCCCGTTCGGCCCGATGATCGCCGTCATCTGCGCCGCCGGAAAGGTGGCATCGACAGAAAATATCGCAGGTTTCTCACCATAGGACACGGTCAGGCCACGCAGCGCCAAAGGTGCATCGGATTTCTGCGGCAGGCGCGCTGCCCGGCCGTCCGTGGCGGCAAGTGTCACTGGCGTGTCCGTCATCCGTTCAACAATCCTTTCATGCCCGCCTTTGGGGTGTCCCCCCCCAGCGCGCGCGCAATCACAGTCGCGTTGTGATCGATCATACCAATATAAGTGCCGACATAGCTGCCGGGTTCCCCCATGGCGTCCGAGAACAGCTCTCCGCCAATCTGCACCTTGTGGCCGCGCGCTGCGGCACCTTCGATCAAGGCGCGGATGTTGCGATCAGAAACCGAGCTTTCGACAAAAACTGCTGCGATGTCTCGGTCCACCAACACGTCCACCAGATCGGCGATGCGCCGCAAACCGGCCTCGGATTCGGTCGAGATGCCCTGAATGCCCATGACGTCAAACCCATAAGCTTCGCCGAAATAATTGAACGCGTCGTGGGCCGTGATCAGCACACGGCGCTCTGCCGGTACGGTGGCCATGATTTTTGCGGCGTAGGCTGCCAAATCCTTTAACGCATTCAGATGCGTGGCGGCATTGGCGGAGAATGCGTCTGCCTGTTGGGGCTGTGCTGCCGCCAGTGCCGCGCGCACATTTTCCACGACATGTACCCAGAGATCCGGCACCATCCAGACGTGCGGATCAAACTTGTCGGCATAGTCCTCATGCGCCAACAGCAATGCGCGCGGCAGGCTTTCGGCCACGGCGGTGACTGTGCCCCGCTCACTCAGCTCATGCAAAAAGTCCTGCATTTGCGCCTCAAGGTACAACCCGTGCCACAGAACCACGTCGGCGCGGGCCATGGCCACGATGTCACTGCGGGTCTGACGATAGCTGTGCGGGTCAACCCCCGGTCCCATCAACGCCTTGACCTCGACCAGATCGCCACCCACCTGCCGTGCCGCATCCGCAATCATGCCTGTGGTGGCCACTACGGACAATTTGCCCTGCGCCACAATGGGCGTGCTTGCCAGTGCAAGCGGCGTGGCGGCAAAGCCGGTCAGAAAGGATCTTTTGGTCAGCATCACGCCTTTGGCTCCTGAATGGCGCACATCGGGCATCGTTAGAAGACACCCGGAGAGCCTGTTTCATCCAACCTATATTGCGACCAACTCGCAAAAGTCAACGCTATTGCGAGGCATTCTCAATTAGTCCGGGCAAAGGAACCAGAGCCTGAGGCAGCCTGCCTGTTTTTTGGGCATTTAGACATCGCCCATACAAGGTTCTCGGTGGACACAATGTGTCAAGGGACACGCTTCGCAGACCGACGCCCTTCAAGCTGATCGGCGGCGATGCCGGTTTGACAAGAGAAGTGGCCGGACGCGCGCTGAATTCGCACTTTCCTTTCTGCCGTCGCCAATCTAGCTTTTGATCAAATTGCAGATCGGGAGAGCGCCATGACCCCCAACGCCGGACCCTTGCGCCTTGGCGTCAACATCGACCACGTTGCCACCGTGCGCAACGCGCGTGGCAGCGCCTATCCCGACCCGGTGCGCGCTGCGAAACTGGCCGAAACCGCCGGTGCGGACGGCATCACCGCGCATCTGCGAGAAGACCGCCGCCACATCTCGGACGCGGATATCGACGCGCTTATGGAGCATCTTACGGTGCCGCTGAACTTTGAGATGGCCGCCACCGACGAGATGCAAAAGATTGCCCTGCGTCACCGCCCCCATGCTGTGTGCATCGTGCCGGAAAAGCGCGAAGAGCGGACAACCGAAGGCGGGTTGGAGGTCGCACGCGAGGAAAACAAGCTGGCGCATTTCATCGCACCGCTGCGCGAGGCGGGATGCCGGGTGTCTATCTTTATCGCCGCCGACCGCCGTCAGATCGAGGCGGCGCACCGGATTGGCGCTCAGGTGATCGAATTGCACACGGGTGCCTTTTGCGATCTCCACGCCGAAGGCCGGTTTGACGAGCGCGACACCGAACTGGAGCGGATGCGCGAGATGGCCGGATTTGCCCACTCGCTGGGTCTGGAGGTGCACGCGGGCCACGGGCTGACCTATGACACGGTCAAGCCGGTTGCCGCCTTTCCCGAGGTGATGGAATTGAACATCGGCCATTTCCTGATCGGCGAGGCGATCTTTCTGGGACTGGGCCCGGCCATTGCCGAGATGCGGCGTTTGATGGATGACGCGCGCGCCTGACGCGGATTCGATAAGTTTGTCACCATTTTCTTGCCGCAAACGGGCTGTATGAACGCTGCATCGCGCCTGTCAGAAAAGGGTATCGCCATGCCAGTCATCCAGATGGATCCCGAAACACTTGCCATCGACGCCGCTGTGGCCAAGGCCGCTGGCGCGCGGGTTGGCGCCGAGTACCAAGCCCGCCAGCCCTATCCTTACGGCTGTTTCGACGACTTCCTGCCCGAAGAGGTTCTGGACCGCGTGCTGCAAGAGATCCGCACCCTGCCCGAGGCGGAAACCATGTTCGACAGACCGCAGGAAAAGCTGAAGTCCAGCTACCTGCCCGAACGCCTGCCGCCCTACACGCGCAACCTGTTCTATGTGCTGAACTCGCGCCCGTTTGTGCGCTTTCTCGAAGAGATGACAGGCATCAGCGGGTTGATCCCCGATCCGTACTTTGCGGGTGGCGGTGTACATGTGGTGGCCAATGGCGGGCATCTGGATATTCACGCGGATTTCAATCACAACGCCAAGCTGAACCTGGAACGCCGCCTGAACATCCTGATTTACCTGAACAAGGACTGGAAAAAGGACTACGGCGGATCGTTCGAGATCTGGAACACCGACATGACCGCGCAGGTCGACAGCTTTGTCCCGATCTTCAACCGGATGTGCTGTTTCAACACCGGGTCTGATACATGGCACGGCAATCCGGAAACGGTGAACCATCCCGATGGAGAGCCGCGCATGTCGATGGCGTTGTACTATTACACCGCCACCTGGGACTACACGCGCAAATCCCACACCACCCTGTTCAGGCCGCGGCCGGGCTCGCAGGACCAGATCGACAAACAGGTAAAGCGCGCCGACAGGTTGCAGGAAATTCTGCCGCCGGTGATTTTTCGTAAGGTGATCGGACGCCTGCAACGGCTGGGCTTTTAGGGCAGGTCGGGAAAACCCGTCCTCGCTTTGCCACACGGATCGGCCTACGGTTTCACGGAACCCCAGACAGCCCTGGTGATCCGCGATGCTCCGTTTTCTGACCGTCCTGCCCCTTGTCCTGTTGCCCGCGCTCGCAGCCGCACAAGAAGACCCCGTTGCCACTGTATCGGACTGCGAGTGGCAGGCGAGCGCGTGGAACCTTGCCGAACCATGGGAACAGAACACCCGCACGTTTTCCAACGGCAAGACGCGGCTGGCGGTGCTGGACACCATCGAACCCGCCATCGCCTGGGCGCATATCCTTGTTCTGTCCCCGCCCTACAGCGAAATTGGCGACCGTCAGTGCAAGACGATCGGTTTGGATGGCATGGGGTTTGGCGGGATCAGGTTTGAAGAACTGACCTCCAGCTATGATCCGGCAACGGGGCTGAGTTTTACCGTGCCGGTGCAGGCCTATAACATGGCCATTGGCGATATCGACTGGTACAGCCTGCGCTTCACGCTGAATCAGGCAACGGGTGAGATCTCAACCGGCTTGTCGCAGTAAATCACCCGCGCAGGGACATATTGCAGATGATTCTTGGCATCGGCACCGATCTGGCCAACATCGACCGCATCGCCGGCACGCTGGAGCGGTTCGGTGACCGCTTTCGCAACCGCGTCTTCACCGAGGTGGAACAGCACAAGGCAGAGCGCCGCCGCGATGTGGCAGGCACCTACGCCAAACGCTGGGCCGCGAAAGAAGCCTGTTCCAAAGCGCTGGGGACAGGCCTGCGCATGGGCATCGCGTGGAAGGATATGGCCGTCAGCAACCTGCACACCGGCCAGCCGGTAATGGAGGTGACAGGCTGGGCGCGCGAACGGCTTGACGCGATGACCCCTGCGGGGCACGAGGCGATCATCCATGTTACCCTGACCGACGATCACCCCTGGGCGCAGGCCTTTGTGGTGA
This sequence comes from Antarctobacter heliothermus, assembly GCF_900188425.1. GTDB lineage: Bacteria > Pseudomonadota > Alphaproteobacteria > Rhodobacterales > Rhodobacteraceae > Antarctobacter > Antarctobacter heliothermus. The sequence continues at coordinate 61,289 of NZ_FZON01000018.1, read as the reverse complement.
TCGAAGCGCGGCTGAAGGGCTGACTATTCCTGATTGTCGCGGCGGATGACATCGCCGGCCGTTATTTCGACATCAAACGCGCCACGCACGTTGCCGCGCAGATCATTGCCGACGATGGTGCCTTTGCCACCGTCATAGATCTCAATGGCATGGTAGGTATTGCCAGAGATCACGTTGCCGCGCAGTTCCGGATCTGCCTCGGACCCGATCGAAACGCCATTTTGGGCATTGCCGTAGATCTCATTCTCTTCCAGCAGGCCACGGCCCTTGTCGTGAATAAAGACGCCGCTGTATTTACCACCACGGATTACATTGCCGCGCAGCACCGGATCCGCCGCTATTCGGATCTCGACGTTAGAAAAGGCATTGCCGAAAATCTCATTGTTCTCCAGCAGGCCACGGCCCCTTTCATAGATCATGGCCCCTCCCTGCTTTCCATCGCGGATCACATTGCCGCGCAGCACCGGGTCAGCATCGGTCTTGATAGAAACCCCTGCAAGGCCATTGCCGTAGATCTCATTCTTCTCCAGCAGGCCACGGCCCTTGTTAAAAACCAAGACACCTCCCTGCTTTCCATTGTGTATCACGTTGCCGCGCAGCACTGGATCCGCCCTTTTGTGGATTGCCACAATGGCCCACCCCAGCGAGGTGAGATCGCAGTCTTCCAGCAGTGCAGAGCCGCCGTCAAAATTGACGCTGTGGAATTTTCCGCCCAACTGACGCAGGCTTAGATTGGCGATGCGGCCGGACCCGGCAGTCCAATGGATGACAGCATCGTCCTTGGCCTCCCAGATGATCTTGTCCCGATCTCCGATCCCGACAAGGTCAAGAGCTTTGTCAACATCAACACCTCCTTGATAGGTGCCGGGGTAAATCTCTATCCGTGCGCCCGGTTCAGCTGCCTTGACCGCATCAGCGATGGTGCGGAAATCGCCGGACCCATCCTGTTTGACAGTCATCGCCACAATTGGGCCGATTGAGGGGTTGGGCTCAACCACCTGTTTGGGTACGCGATTGGCCACAGCCATCTTCGCCAGCATGGCCGCCGCGCTCCCGGCCGCCGCCGTCCCGTCAAACTCCGACACGATTGCCTCCAGCAGTGCACGCTGCCAGGCGTCATCGGTGATCTGCAGAGCCAATACGAGCCAGTCGGTCGCATGTTCGTCGCGCGTTTTCTGCTTGGGCTGCATTAGCGCCAGCAGGCGTTTGGCCTGTCGCGCGGCCTGCGTGCCGTCAAAGTCACGCCCGACCTGATCCAGCGCCGCCTTTCGTCGCGCAGGATCGGCGATCTTCCCGACCGCCTCCAGCGCCGCAAGCGCCTCGGAGTCGATGTCCCGTTCGGGCAATGCCTGCAACATTCCCGCGGCCCTTGCCGCCACCTTTGTGCCCGGATAACGCGATGCAACGTCTTCCAGAACGGTCCTTTTCCGGTCCAGTCCCCGCAGCGCCAGGACTCCGTCCAGCCTGCCCTCGACCACGTTTAGCGGCTCGAAGGCCAGTCCCAGCGCCAAGTTCACCGGGTCAAACTTGAACCCGATGTTGAACCCGTCCAGCCTGCCCCGGGCATCGGGTTTCACATCTGTGCCCTGATGCAGGCCCACCACGACGCGTTCATCCGCATCCAGAATCAATGCGCCCGAAGACCCACCGAAAGTTTCACACATGTGCCGCAGGTTGGGGGCATGATCCGGTAGGTCCGATTGCTCTCTGGCCACGGCGCAGGTGCCCGAGGAAAACTGCGTGGGCTGGGCAATCGGGTGATGAATCATCAACAGTGCATCCCGCGGCTGTGTTCGCGTTTGAAAAATCAGTGGAATATGCCCGCCCATCGCTCCGTTGGCGTCGCCGTTGACTTGCAGGATAATCGCATCAACGTCCGTGACAGAAGCAACTTCGACAGGCAACACATCAAAGCTTTGGACATCGCCAATGAAGTCCACCTGACGAAAGTCGAAGTGCACCTTCACTGCCTCGATTTCGGTGAATCCCAACGCGGCGACACGGTCATCAAAATAGCAGTGCCGGGCCGTGATCAGCTGGTTGTCGGGCAAAAGGGTGGCCGTGCAGAGTCCGACGAACTTGTCACTCTTGACCCTGAACCCGCCGACCGGATCAAGGTATTCGACCTGCCGCCCATCGGACGTCCGCAGGCAAACATCCAACCGCCCGACAAATCGCGCCAGATCCTTGACCTCTTTCTGGGCCCTGCGAATAGGCTGCCAGAGGCCCCCAGCCTGCTCTGCCTCGTCAAGAAGGAGTTGTTTGAAGGTGGCTTCGAATTGCTTGGTTCTGTCCAGCCGGAAGTCACATGCGTCCTAGGCATGGGCCTGAACACCCAAACCCGCCAGAAGCAAGGCAAGCAACAAACAAAATCGAATCACCGCAATTACTCCGGCTTGGAAATCACTGACGCAGCGTAAGGTCCACCCGGCCATCCGGTCAACGGCGGGACCTCCCGCCTTGACACGCCCTGCCCTGCCGCCCATGAAACGGCGGAACGACAGGCAAGGGGCTCGCCATATGGCAACCGAAGAGAAAAAAGGCGGTCTCTGGGAGACCATCAAGACGATTGTCTACGCGCTGCTGATCGCCGGCGTCTTTCGAACCCTCCTGTTTCAGCCGTTCTGGATTCCATCGGGGTCGATGAAGGACACGCTGCTGATTGGCGATTTCCTCTTTGTGAACAAAATGGCCTATGGCTATTCCTACGCCTCCTGCCCCTCTGTCATCATTCCGCGCATCGGCATCAACGTGGACGCGCAGGATCTGTGCGGTTGGGCCGACGGCGACAACAAGCGCCTGTTCGGCGGTGAACCGCAGCGCGGCGATGTGGTGGTGTTCCGTCACCCGGTTTCCGGGCGCGACTTCATCAAGCGACTGGTGGGCCTGCCGGGAGAGCGTATACAGATGCGCAACGGCGTGCTGCACATTGACGGCCAACCGGTCGAAATCACCCCGGACGGCACATTTGAAGAGCTCGCCGCCCCGCAAGGGCCGCAGGGTCTGCGGCCGCGCTGTGCCAATGGCACGGTTGGTGACGGCGCCGCCTGCATCAAGGAAAAGCTGATCGAGACGCTACCCGGCGGGGTCAGCCATTCTATCCTGAATATTTCCATGCAGGGATCGGACAACACGCCGATCTATACGGTCCCCGAAGGCCACTACTTTTTCATGGGGGACAACCGGGACAATTCCTCTGACAGTCGCGTTCCCAGCATCGCCAACGGCGTGGGCTTTGTCCCCTATGAGAACCTGATCGGCCGGGCCGACCGGGTGATGTTCTCATCGGCGGGCCGCTCGATGCTGTACTTCTGGACATGGCGCGGCGATCGGTTCTTTGAAAAGATCGACTGAGCCAACGACCATGGGCTTTGTCCGCGAGGCACTGCACTGGCACGGCCTGACAGGGCGCGGGCGGTTTGCACTGGCCGTCATCCCTGTTGCGGGGCTGGTGGCGGCACAAACTCAGGCGCCGCCCCTCAGTATTGCGGGGGCCGGCATCTCCTTGGTGTCGGCGCTGGCGATCATGCTGTTCTTTGGCCATGCCCGTCGGCGGTTGCGCGCCATGGGCTGGTCCGGCAAATGGATGTGGGCGCTGGTGGTCCCGCTGCTGTCGCTGATCCTTGTCATCGTCATGCTGGCGCGCCGCACTCGACCCGAGGCCGCTCCGGGCCCGTTCAACCGTGGTGGTCGCGCACTGGTCTGGGGTCTGGTCGCGTTGATGGCCAGCCGGGCACTCTGGGCTCCCTTCATCATCCCGACAGGCAGCATGTCGCCAACCCTGCAACCCGGTGACTATGTGCTTGCCACCCGCAGATTCGCAGCCCCACGGCGCGGCGATGTCGTGATCTTCCGTCATCCGGTCTCGGGGCAGGATTTTCTCAAAAGAGTGATCGGCTTGCCGGGTGACACGGTGCAGATGCGGGACGGCCTTGTGATCCTGAACGGCACTCCGGTGCCGCAGGCCACAGCCCCGGACTGGACCGAACCTTATCGCGCCACCGCAATGGGCACCCGCCCTCTATGCGTCACGCCGGTGATCGAAGGTGACATTTGCAGCAAACTAGCCGCAATCGAAACATTGCCCGGCGGCCCGTCCTACACTGTGCTCGATGTCGGGGGCATGGCCACCGATTTCACTGCCTTGGTAGAGATCCCCGAGGGGTTTGCCTTTGTCCTCGGAGACAATCGCGACAACTCACTGGACAGCCGGATCGCGCAAAGTGCGGGAGGCGTCGGCCTTGTCCCGGTTGCGGCGGTTGCGGGCCGGGTCCGTCTGGTGCTCTATTCTCGTGAAGGGCGCGACGGGCGCGTGCTGAGGACTGTCGAATGAAATTATCCGCAGAACTGACCACTTTACAGGGCGCGCTGGGCCATCATTTCGCTGACCCGCGCCTGCTGCTGCGCGCGGTGACACACGCCTCGCGCTCGGGTCCGGGACGCGAAGACAACCAGCGGCTGGAGTTTCTGGGCGACCGTGTTCTGGGTCTGGTCATGGCAGAGGCGCTGCTGGAACGGGATCGTGCCGCCGCCGAAGGCCAGCTTGCGCCACGCTTCAACGCATTGGTGCGCAAAGAGACCTGCGCCGATGTCGCGCGTGAGATTGGGCTGGGGGACGCGTTGAAACTGGGCCGCTCGGAACAGTTGTCGGGCGGGCGGCGCAAGCAGGCATTGCTCGGCGATGCGATGGAGGCGGTGATTGCAGCCGTATATGTCGATGCGGGCTTTGACGTGGCGCGAGCCTTGATCCTGCGCCTCTGGGGCGCGCGGATCGACGGCGTGGACGAAGACGCCAAGGACGCCAAGACCAGCCTGCAGGAATGGGCACAGGCACGCGGCCTGCCGCCGCCCGCGTATGTCGAAACCGGGCGCAGCGGACCGGACCACGCGCCCGTTTTTACCATCGAGGCAAGGCTGCCATCGGGTGAGACGGCGCAGGCCACGGCAGGATCGAAACGGCAGGCCGAGCAGATGGCCGCCAAGGCGCTATTGGAGGAACTCACGAATTCTTGACACCTTTTTCGGCTTGGCGATTTTCGAAGGCTTCCCAGACATGCATCCGCCCTTTCTGGCGCGCGTCGGCCAACCACATCTTCTTTCGGGCGTTGGGGATTTCAAACTTGGAATAAACCCCACCTGAAAACTTCGGCCAATCAATCGCCAACCCCTGCTTCACCATCTCCGCAGATAAATCGCGTCCGTCCGGCAGATGACATCTAGCGACAGTGCGTCCATGGGCATCCTGAGAGAGTATTTCGGCCTGCACAGATTGCCCTTTGCACATCCGAATTAGTGCCCATTTGGCCTTTTTCCCAAAAGGATGGTTCATTTCGGGTGCATCAATGCCATACAGCCGGATCTGCGTCTTCCTAACCACGACTGTATCTCCGTCCACGACATAGGCTGGCCCCTCTATGACCACCGGGGGCTCTTCAACCTCTACATCATCGTCTGGATCAAAGGGCTGGGTTGTAACCGGAGCCACCCAATCTGCAACCTCAACATTTTCTTGCGTCGAAGGGCTAGATGGTGCGGTCGAAGTGGCCCTCGGCGAGGACCAGGAATCACGACCCCGTTTCGCCGCTCGCGCCGCTCGTTTAACTCTCTGGACAATCGCAATCACAAAAACCACCAGGATAATTGTTAGCAGGCCCCCAAATTCATTCATAAAAGTCAGTCTCCTGAAACTCTGTCTGACATCAAACAGAATCAGATAACCCCGCAGGATGCAAAGGGCTTGCCGATAAACTTGTCCGCTCTGTCAACCGCCACCAACATGAATTGTCCCCGCTCACCGGAGTTCCCAATGACAGACAACCAGCGCGGCGCGCTCTACATGATCCTCGCCATGCTGGGATTCGGAATCGAGGATGCCTTTTTCAAATCCGCCACCGGCTCTGGCGGGATCACCCCCGGAATGGGCACCTTACAATTCGGGTTGCTGGCCATGGCACTTTACGCCCTCTACGCCCGTCTGAGCGGCGTGCCGGTCTGGACGCGCGACTACCTGCGCCGCGGGCTACTTGTCCGCACTGCGTTTGAGATCACGGGCCGTCTCTTCTTTGCGCTGAGTCTTGCCTACACACCGCTGTCGACCACTTCGGCCATCCTTCAGGCCGCACCGCTGTTTGTCATGCTGGGCGCGGCGGTTGTCCTAAAGGAACGCATCGGCCCGCGCCGCTGGGCCGCCATGGCCGTGGGGTTTCTGGGCGTACTGCTGATCGTGCGCCCCTCGCCTTCCGGGATCGAAGCGAACGCTGTCCTTGCCCTGCTTGGCATGATCGGCTTTGCCGGACGCGATCTGGCAACCCGCACCGCGCCAATGCATGTCCACGCGGCGCAACTGGGGGTGCTGGGCTTTGCCGTGGTCAGTGTCGCGGGCCTCGTGATCCTTGCCTTTGAACCCGGTGCCCCGACCCTGCCGACACCCTGGGCCGCCGCGCTGATCTGCGGCACCGCGCTGTGCGGCGTTGCGGGCTACACCGCGATGACCTTTGCCATGCGCACCGGAGAGGTCGGCGTCGTCGCCCCCTTCCGCTACAGCCGCCTGATCGTGGCTCTGATCCTGGCCTACACCCTGTTTGGCGAACGCCCCGATACAATGACCCTTGCCGGGGCGGCGCTGATCGTCGGCGCGGGGATCTACTCGCTGCTGCGCGAAAGACGCGCGCACGGTCAGACAAGCGTCACACCACGGCACCGCTAGGAATTTCGCTGGCCTTGACGCCGCAAATCCCCTAACACACGTTTTTCCTTGGCCCATCTCCGGATTCCCCTATGACCACACGCGCCGGTTTCATCGCCCTGATCGGAGAGCCCAATGCGGGCAAATCCACGCTCACCAACTACATGGTGGGGGCCAAGGTCAGCATTGTCACCCACAAGGTGCAGACCACCCGCGCCCGCATTCGCGGCGTGGCCATGGACGGTGACAGCCAGCTGATCTTTGTCGACACGCCGGGCCTGTTCAAACCGCGCCGCAGGCTGGACCGCGCCATGGTCGCCGCCGCTTGGGGTGGGGCTGCGGATGCGGACGTGATCGTCCTGCTGATAGAGGCCCATCGCGGCGTGACCGAAGGGGTGGAACGCATCCTCGAAGGGCTCGCCGACCTGCCCAAGGGACGCAAGATCGCCCTTGCCATCAACAAGATCGACCGAGTCGAGGCCCCCGTCCTGCTGGCCCTGACCAAGGACATGAACGACCGGTTCGCCTTTGCCCGGACCTTCATGATCTCCGCCGAAAAAGGCTACGGCATTGACGAGTTGCGCACATGGCTCGCCGCCGAAGTGCCCGAAGGTCCATGGCTCTATCCCGAAGATCAGATCGCCGACCTGCCCATGCGCATGATCGCGGCTGAGATCACGCGCGAAAAGCTGACCCTGCGCCTGCATCAGGAACTGCCCTATCAACTGACGGTCGAGACCGAGAACTGGGAAGAGCGCAAAGACGGCTCTGCCCGCATCGATCAGATCGTCTATGTCGCCCGCGACGGCCACAAGGGCATCATCCTTGGCCACAAGGGCGAGACGATCAAGGCAATCTCCAAGGCATCGCGTGAGGAACTGACAGAATTCCTTGGCCGCCCCATCCACCTGTTCCTGCAAGTCAAAGTCCGCGAAAACTGGCTGGAAGAAAAAGAACGCTACTCGGAAATGGGGCTGAACTTCAAAGACGGCAACGCCTGACATGGTACGCCTCACCGCGCGTTTCTGGGTTGATGCCTACCTCGCCCGGCTGCGTCTGATGGATATCCCTGCTTTCGTCATCGCCCATGGCGATGACAATGCTGGCGCCGTTCTGGTCAAGCTGAACACGCTCGACGGACAGGCCCGCGCCTTTACCCGTGGCTTCGACTTGATGACCGGCGACCGTAAATGGACCGACCTTGCCAAGGGTGCCGAACGCGATGTCGACGAGTCGATCACCCGCCAACGCCGTTTCGACCCCGACCTCTGGGTGATAGAGGTTGAGGACAGACAAGGCCGCCACCTGCTCGACGATCCCTCTCTCGCCTGACCTGCAGGCTTCTTCCTGGTCCAAATACTCACCCCCCGAGGCCCCGCAAGGGGCCGAGACAAACAGCGCAGCCGCAGGCTGCTCCGCTGGATCACCGCTTGCCAAAGCATGCCCGTATCCCGATCCTGCAACCATGGACTGGCGCGACACCGGCATCTTGCTCAGCACGAAAAAGCACGGCGAAACGTCGCTGATCCTCGACGTGTTCACGCCCGGACATGGCCGTCACGCGGGCGTTCTGCGCGGCGGAACCTCGCGCAAACTGGCACCGCATCTGCAACCCGGCGCGCAACTGGATCTGGCATGGCGCGCACGGCTGGAGGATCACATCGGCAGCTACACTGCGGAACCGCAACGTTCGCGCGCTGCGGCGGCGCTTGGCGACCGGGTGGCGCTGGCGGGGCTCAATGCGGTGACCGCGCTGCTGGCGTTCTGCCTGCCGGAACGAGAACCGCACCCCGCGCTCTACCAGCGCTCAGAGGTGCTGCTGGACCTGCTCGACCGCCCAGATCTCTGGCCGCTTGCCTATCTGCAGTGGGAACTCGCCCTGCTGGATGAAATGGGCTTTGGCCTTGATTTGACCTCTTGCGCCGTCACCGGCGCAACAGAGGGCTTGGCGTTTGTTTCCCCCAAGACCGGCCGTGCGGTGACGTCCATCGCCGCCGGTGACTGGGCCGACCGCCTGTTGCCTCTGCCGCCGATCCTACTGGGACAGGGAGAGGCCGAGGACACGGAAATCCTCGACGCTTTGGCCACAACCGGGTTTTTCATGGAAAACCGTCTGGCCCCGGACCTGCGCGATAAGCCACTGCCTGCCGCGCGATCGGCGCTGATCACTCGTCTGAGGGCGCGGGCAGCCGGATGAACACCAATTCGCGGCCTGCGGGATCGGTCAGCACCAGATCATCTTCACGCATCGCGCCGTGCTGCACGGACTGCAAGGCCATGAAAAACAGATGCTCCTGCCCCAGTTCCGGACAGGCCCGCCGGGTCGACCGCAGAGGGCCCACCGAAATCTTGGGCCAATCGCCCTCCACCCGTCCGGAGAACCCGTTGCACGGGCCAGAGCCGCTCACGCGCCCGGCCTGTGACAGGTCCAGCTCCGCGCGCGCCGCAAAGGGCGCATCGCCGATCCGTTGCAGGGCCCAACGGCCATCCACCGGGCCATCCATCATATCATCCTGCGCAATGGCAGGGCCCGCCAGAACCAGCAGGGCAAACAATGCTTCACGCATAGACACCTCATTGCCATCCCGATCAATTTGGGTCTTTCGACTCCTTTCGGCAAGCCTTCCCCCTCCTCGGAGAACGGGTTAGGAAGGCGTCGATGAAACTCACATTGCCCAACCTCCTGACCATCCTGCGCCTGCTCGCCGCGCCCGGCGTTGCGGTGATGTTCCTCTATTTTTCGCGCCCACTGGCCGACTGGGCGGCGCTGATCCTGTTTGCCGGGGCCGCCATGACCGATTGGCTGGATGGCCATCTGGCCCGCAGCTGGCAACAAGAAACCAAACTGGGCGCCATGCTGGACCCGATTGCCGACAAGGCGATGGTGGTCATCGCTCTGATGGTCATCGTCGGATTTTCGTCATGGTCCCCGTGGCTTGTTCTGCCAGCGACCATGATCCTCTTCCGTGAGGTCTTTGTCTCGGGGTTGCGGGAATTTCTGGGTGACACGGCGGGCACACTGAAGGTGACCAAGCTGGCCAAGTGGAAGACAACCGCGCAGATGGTCGCCATTGCGGTGCTGTTTGCACAGGGTATTTTTGAACACTACCTTGTGATGTCCAGTATGGGGATGGGCGATGAGATCATCGGTCAGATTCTTGACGGCGAACGCGCCGACGAATTTGGCCTGCGCTGGAAATTGCAGGGCATGATCTGGTCCGGCAACGGCGGATTGGCTCTGCTCTGGCTGGCGGCGGCTTTGACGTTGATCACCGGATGGGATTACTTCCGCAAGGCTCTGCCGCATCTGAGGGAGGACAAGTGATGGACGTGCTGTATTTCGCATGGGTGCGTGAACGCATTGGGCTGCCGCGCGAAACGGTCCAGACCCAGGCCACAACCGTGGCCGATCTGGTTGCCGAGTTGCGCGCGCGCGAAGACCGTTACGCCGCCGCCTTCGAGGATCTGAGCGCGCTGCGCGTGGCCGTCGATCAGGAACTGACCGATTTCGACGCGCCGCTGGCCGGTGTCCGCGAGGTGGCCTTTTTCCCGCCGATGACGGGGGGCTGAGCCATGCGCATCGTTGTGCAGGACGCCCCGTTTGACTTTGGCGCAGAGGCCGCCGGTTTTGCCGCCGGGCGTCACGACATGGGGGCTGTTGTCACCTTCACTGGCATCGTGCGCGACCGTCCAGGCGGCGGCTTGCAGGCCATGGAGATCGAACACTACCCCGGCATGACCCAAAAGGCGCTGGAACAGATCACGGTTGAGGCCATTGATCGCTGGTCATTGGGCGACGCGCTGGTGATTCATCGCTTTGGCCGATTGGAGCCGGGCGAACAGATCATGATGGTCGCAACCGCCGCGCCGCATCGCAAGGATGCCTTCGAGGCGGCGGAATACCTGATGGACTACCTGAAATCCCGCGCGCCGTTCTGGAAAAAGGAATACTGCGCGGAAACCGGCACATGGGTCGCCGCCAAGGATGAGGACGAAGCGGCGCTGACGCGGTGGTAAGACCCCCGTGGTTTTGGTAAAAATCCCTTACCGTGCGAAGGAACCACCATGCCGTTCGAAAAAGTCCAATCCGAAAAGCTTTCGCATGCCGTCGTTCGGCAAATCGAAAAGCTGATCCTGCGCGGGGTTTTGCGCCCGGGCGAGCGCTTGCCGTCCGAGCGAGACCTGTCGGAACAGATGGGCGTCTCTCGCCCTTCGCTGCGCGAAGCGGTGGCGGAATTGCAGGCACGCGGCCTGCTGACCTCCCGCGCAAGCGCGGGCATCTTTGTGACAGAGGTTCTGGGCAGCGCCTTTTCGCAACCCTTGATCCAGCTATTTGCAAACCATGACGAAGCCGTGTTCGACTACCTGTCCTTCCGCCGCGACATGGAAGGACTGGCCGCAGAACGCGCTGCGATCTACGGCACCGACTGCGATCTTGCGGTGATTGCAGCGGTCTTTGCCAAGATGGAAACCGCACACACCAAGCGCAACCCGACCGAAGAGGCGGGTCTGGACGCGGAATTCCACCTGGCGATCATCGAGGCCAGCCATAACGTCATCATGCTGCACATGATGCGGTCGATGTATCAACTGCTGCGCGAAGGTGTGTTCTACAACCGCCAGATCATGTTCAAGCAACGCACGAGGCGCGACACCCTGCTGGAACAGCACCGCGCCGTGAACGATGCGTTGCAGGCCCGCGATCCCGCCGCAGCGCGCACCGCCGTCGAGGCGCATCTGAACTTTGTCGAGGCCGCGCTAAGCGACAACCGCGAAGCCGAAAAGAACGAGGCCATCGCCCGTCAACGCCTGCGCCGCGAGACGGAGCGGGGCTGACCCCGCTCCTCACCTTTCACATGCCTCTGCTTCTCGGGCTCTGCGGTCAGTTGATGCCGTTGGCGCGTTGCATCTCACGCACATAGGCGACGATAGCGCTGACATCGGCGCGGGTCAGGCCCTGTTGCGCGGGCATGTTACCAAACGGCCAATGGTGGGCGCGCACGCCGCGCTGTACCGCCAGTTGGAACGATTCGTCGCCGTGGTGAGACGGCTCATAGATCTTGTGCACCAGCGGCGGCCCCATACCTTTGCGCCCGTCAGCGTTTTCGCCGTGGCAGTCTGCGCAAACGGCGTCATAGCCATTCTTGCCGATCTGCGCATTGGCGGACAGTGTTTCCGGCAACTTGACCTGTGCCAGAGGTGCCCCCGCCGCGGCGGGTGTCTGGGCGTCGACGCTGCCCGGTGAGGTGAACTGATAGGCGGCGGCGGCGGCCCCAAGGGCAAGCGCACCGGCCAGAATGTATCCGGTTTTCATACAGGTCTCCAAGTGTGTCTGACAGATTGGCCCCCTTCGGATGCCACGTTCCTTGTCAGCCGCGCGGAGGCGGAGGATCGGACACCAGAGTTGGCTCTGCAACCAGTAGCCGCCCCGGCAGGGCAGGCACGGCACGATGCTCTACCGACACCGGCAGCCCCAAGGAGTCGGGTAAAATGGACCCGATCACAGGGCATGCGCCACAGATCGAGTCGTGGTCTTGCTTGGCAGGATCGGATGCACCGCAGTCCATGCAGATTTCCATGCAGGGATCGGACAGGCTGCCATGGTTGGCCATGACCGGCACCGCCGCCCAAATCAGGAAGGCCGCCGAAAAGAGCAATGCGATCAAACTCGGCATCTGTCACGACCCTCCACAGATACGCAATCTTAGCGCAGCCAACGGCGGATGACAGGCCCCTTGGCAATGATCAGCATATCAAAACCGCTGCACGAAAAAACCCGGGCGCGAACGCCCGGGCCAGTGGTCAAAGACTGAGTGGAAGGAGAAGCTCAGCCCTTGGAAAACTCCGGATAGGCCTCCATGCCCAGTTCGGCCATGTCGAGACCGGTGATCTCTTCCTCTTCCGACACACGGATGCCCATGATCGCCTTGAGGATGAACCAGATCACGCCCGACACCACGAAGACAAACACGCCGACGATGAGGATCGAGATGATCTGACCGCCAAAGGTCGCGTCCGGGTTGGTGAGAAGGACCGCCAGCGTGCCCCAGATACCCGCAAAGAGGTGTACCGGGATCGCACCGACCACGTCGTCGATCTTGAGCTTGTCCAGGAAGGGGACTGCAAAGACCACGATCACGCCGCCCACGGCACCGATCAGGGTGGCCTCGCCCAGCGTCGGGGTCAGCGGTTCGGCGGTGATGGACACCAGACCCGCCAGCGCGCCGTTCAGCACCATGGTCAGATCGACCTTCTTGTAGATCACCTGTGTCAGGATCAGCGCGGCGATGGCACCACCGGCAGCGGCCGTGTTGGTGTTGGCAAAGATGCGCGACACGTCAGCGACGTCACCCACAGTGCCCATGGCAAGCTGCGAGCCGCCGTTGAAGCCGAACCAGCCCAGCCACAGGATGAACGTGCCCAGCGTGGCAAGCGGCAGGTTGGAGCCCATGAACGGAACGGTCCGGCCATCTTTGGCGTATTTGCCGATGCGCGGACCAAGGATCAGCGCGCCTGCCAAAGCAGCCCAGCCACCGACCGAGTGCACAACAGTCGAACCGGCGAAATCAAGGAAGCCATACTGGCTGTCAAGGAAACCGCCGCCCCACTTCCACGACGCCTGGATCGGATAGATCAGGCCGGTCAGGATCACGGTGAAGATCAGGAAGGGCCACAGCTTGATGCGCTCGGCCAAGGTGCCGGACACGATCGACGCGGTGGTGGCGCAGAACATCAGCTGGAAGAAGAAGTCAGAGCCGGTCGAGGCATAGCCGTAATCGTCCGCCGCATCGCGGCCAACGCCAACAGTCTCAAGAACGGCAACGCCGAAGGCACCAAGGTAGCCGCCGGTTTCATCCGTCCCGATCGACCAGTTGCCCAGTGGGTACATCACGTTGTAGCCGATCAGGTAGTACATGATCGCCGCAATCGCGAAGAGCGCGATGTTCTTGGTCAGCTGCATGGTCACGTTCTTGGACCGCACCAGACCGGCTTCGAGCATGGCAAAGCCCGCCGCCATCCAGAACACCAGAAAGCCACCGATCAGAAACAGCAGCGAGTTGAAGATAAAAATCGAATCCGTCGAGGCGTCGATGCCCGGCACGGGTGTCGCGTCCTGTGCGAACCCGATGCTTGGCAGGGCCAGCAGCAGGGCCGCCGGCGCAAGCGTCTTGAGAAGTTTCATGTCCGTTTCCCTCATGATGAGCGGCGCGTCACAGCGCGTCTGCGTCGGTTTCGCCGGTGCGCACACGCACGGCCTGAAGCACGTCGAGCACAAAAATCTTGCCGTCGCCGATCTTGCCGGTCTGTGCGGTGGTCTTGATGGCCTCGATCACCTGATCGGCCATCGACGCCGAGACGACGATCTCCAGTTTGATTTTCGGCACAAAATTTACGGCGTACTCCGCGCCGCGGTAGATTTCGGTATGGCCGGACTGAGAGCCGAAGCCCTTGATTTCCGTTACCATCATGCCGCGCACGCCGATGCCGGTCAGTGCTTCGCGCACTTCCTCCAGCTTGAACGGCTTGATCGTTGCAATGATCAGTTTCACCTTGGTCCCCTTCGGTCTGGCAGGGCAGCGCCTGCATTTGCACCTGCAGCAGAACGATGAGAGAGGGCAAATTTGAAGGGATCAGCCCGGAATTCGGGCGGCTTGATGAGTGATTGTGTCTATTTTTTATGCACGCACAGGTTTGTGCACAACTTTTGATCTCAAAATAAACCCGGCTCCGCTACGGGGATGGTCAACATTCCCTCTCAGGTTCGGTAGAGTCGCCTTCAAAGAAAAACGTGACGGGCAGAGTTGATGAGTTCCTCGAAAGGTAAATCCAAGCGGCTGGTGGCTGACTCGCGCTATCCGCGTGGTGGCGCGAAATCCGCTGCCAAACCAACCCGGACCCGCAAACCTGCGGCCCGGCGTAAAACGACACCACGGCGCAAGCGCGGCGGAATCCTTGGCTTCTTTGGCGGGTTGTTGCGCTGGATTTTTCGGCTGGTCTGGCGCGTGACGCTGTCGGCCACAGTGGTTGTGGCGCTGATCCTTGGCGCGGCAGTGCTGTATGTCTACAACACCCTGCCAGAGTTGAACACGCTGCTGGACGGACGGGCGCGCGGGTCTGTCACGCTGCTGGATCGCAATGGAGATGTCTTTGCTTTGCGCGGCGATCAGTTCGGTGGCGTTGTAACCGCCGAAACTGTCTCCGAGCATCTCAAGAACGCGGTTGTGGCGACAGAGGACCGTCGGTTCTACTGGCATTTCGGGGTCAGCCCGCGCGGTGTGGCCAGCGCGGTCCGGATCAACCTGCGCGAAGGGCGCGGTCCGCTGTCGGGCCACGGCGGGTCCACCATCACGCAACAGACCGCGAAACTGGTCTGCCTCGGCGTTGAATATGACCCCGACGTCTGGAAGTCCGAGGCCGACTATGTGTCCGACTGCCGGGCAAGCTCGCTGACACGCAAAGCGCGCGAGGCGATCTACGCGCTGGCGATGGAGGTCAAATACTCCAAGGATGAGATCCTCTCTATCTACCTCAACCGGGCGTATATGGGCGGCGGTGCCTACGGTGCCGAGGCCGCCTCGCAACGGTATTTCGCCAAACCGGCGGCGGCGCTGAATCCGGCTGAGGCGGCGATGCTGGCCGGATTGCTGACCGCGCCGTCCAGCCTTGCCCCTACCGCAAACCTGAGTCGCAGTCAGGACCGCGCTGCGACCGTGCTGCGCCTGATGTACGATCAGGGATATCTTACGGAAGCAGAGATGCGCCAGTATCAGGCCGACCCGGCGGTGCTGTCGAGCGGTGCGCAGCAATTGGGCGGCGGCTATTTCGCTGACTGGGTCATGCAGTCCGGGCCGGATTTCTTTACCCGCGACACAACCGAGGATGTGGTGATCGAAACCACGCTGGACCAACGCATCCAGCAGGTGACAGCGACGGCTGTGGAAAAGATTTTTGCCGAAAAGGTAAAGTCCGGGTCCAAGGCGCAGGTGGCCGTGGTGGTCATGTCCGCCGATGGCGCCGTGCGCGGCATGGTCGGCGGGCGCGACACGGACGCAACCGGCTTGTTCAACCGCGCATCGCAGGCAGTGCGCCAGACGGGGTCAGCCTTCAAACCCTTCGTCTACGCCACCGCGCTGGAACTGGGGTATTCGCCGCTGGATACGGTCGAGGACGCACCCTATTGCCTGAACATTCCCGGGTCGGGCGAGTGGTGCCCGGAAAACTACTCACGCCGCCACTATGGCGTGGTGACCCTGACCGAGGCGTTGAAAAAGTCGCTGAACGTACCTGCTGTCAAGGTGTCAGAAACCGTGGGCCGCGATCTGGTGATCCGGGTGGCGCGCGATTTTGGCATTTACCGCGAATTGACGGACTCGCCGGCCTTGGCGCTTGGCGCGTCCGAGGCGACGCTGCTGGAGATGACCGGCGCCTATGCGGGTATCCTGAACGGCGGGTCTTCGGTGACGCCTTACGGGCTGCGTGTCTTGCGCCTGAAGGGACAGAGCGAGCCGCTGATGGGCTCTGGTGGCGGCATCGGAGAACGCGTGGTTCGCGAAGAGGCGGCGCGGCAACTTGTCTGGATGATGCACAAGGTGGTGACCGAAGGGACCGGAGGGCGCGCCGCCCTGCCCGACCGTCAGGTTGCGGGCAAGACCGGCACCAGCCAAGAGGCGCGCGACGCCTGGTTTGTGGGCTTTACCGCCGAGTATGTCACCGGCGTCTGGATGGGCTACGACGACAACACGCCGCTGACCGGCGTGACCGGCAGCGGCCTGCCTGCGGAAATCTGGCACGAGGTGATGCTAGGCGTTGAAGAAGGTCTGCCGGTGCAGCCCTTGCCGATGTCAGAGCCGGTACCGCCCAAGGTGCCAGAGCCACAGCCACAGCCCGAACCACAAGACCGCAGGCGTCAAAATCAGTCCATTCTGGAACAGGTTCTGCGTGATATTCTGGGCGGAAACTGAGGCGCATTCATACCGCTGAAGACGAATGTGCCGGGAACCTGTCAGGTTCCCGGCACATTTCATTGCTGGAGATACCGCCGTTTCGGCCTGTATCAGCCTGCGGTGCGCAGATCTGCGATCAGTCTGTCCAGATCGCCGCGACGGGCGTCCAGCATGGAGCCGATCTCGCTCCGCTCGGTCAGCAGCATGTCCACACCTTCGATGAACAGGTTGTAGAACCGATTGGCATCCGAGACATGAAAGGAAATCTGGAACGGATCGGTACCGCGCAGGAAGGCAGTACAGCGCACCTCATAGCCGCGCCGAATAGAACCAACCGATTTCACCTCAAGCCGGCCACCGATGAATTCACGGAAACGCTTGCCGTACTTGCGAGAGATGTAGCCGGTGAACGCCTCGGTAAAGGCCTTTTTCTGTGCGCCCGATGCGCGGCGCCCGTCGACGCCCAGCGCATTGGCCGCGATCAACGGTGTATCGCCGTATTTCTTGAAGATGCGCTCAAACTCCCGGTACATCGACGATTCGGACTTGCCCGAAGAGATCACCGTATTGATCTCATCCACCATCTTGCTGATCAGGCTGGACGCCTGTCCGCTTGTCAGGGCGAATGCGGGAAGTGCAGGCAACGCGGCTGCGGCGGTGCCGACCGCGAGGAAGTGGCGGCGTGAAAAAAGCGTCATGACAAGGCTCCTTACCTAGAATCCTTCAGTGTCCACGGCCAACGGATCGAAATCCGCCCCCGGAGCGTCTTCGCCCAGTTCGTATCTGCGGTTTTGCAGATACATCAACCGGAACTGCAAATAGCTGTCGGCGCTGCCGTGCAGGATCGAATCGACGGTGCCGCCGAATTTGCTGCGTTCCCCGACCGTGTCCAACCCTTTGGCCACCGTGCCGATGTAGCGTTCTGGCGTTGGAACCACATATTTCAGCGGGTCAGTGAACAGGTCTACAACGTCTCCGGCCGTATCCCGTTCCGTTGATGGGCCAAGAACCGGCACTTCGAGGTACGCGCCCTCTGGCACGCCCCAAACAGCCAGCGTCTCTCCAAAATCGGATTCGTCAGGGTCCAGCCCCCATTCCTTCGCCACATCGAACATTCCGCCAACGCCAATGGTGGCATTAAGGGTAAACCGCAGAGAACTGCTGGTAGCGCGCACCAGTCGCCCTTGAAGCAGTTGGTTCACAACCGTCTGCGGCAAAGAGACCGTGTCGGCAAAGCTCGAAACACGTTCCTGCACAAATGGCGGAACAGTTCCGGCATAACCCGGGCCATCGCCGCTGAACAATTTCTTGTCCAGATTCCTATTGAAATCATGGACTTTGCGGTTTTTTTCCTCATAGGGATCGTGAATCCCATCGGGTGCTCCGCCGGGTCCCGGCACGGAACAGCCCGCCACAGCCAACGCGACTGCCGTCAGAACGACCGGCCTTAAATCCACCATGACGCACAGTCCTTTTCAAACCACTTGGGAAAGCTGCGCAGCTTCCCTAAAAGGGTAGATAATTTCATCTCCGAATGATCCCAACGCAGGATGCCGGAATCCCTGCCCATGTGGCACAATGGCGACATGAGGCACGACAGGATACCACTGTCACAGATTCCGGCCCGTGACACAACGAGGGGCTGACACAGGCGTATGAGCACCACACAAAAAGACACCGGGCGCGACGAACTTCTCGCCGCCCGAAGACAGAGTCGGCCCTACTACTGGTTCGTCGGCATTTTCAGCCTCTTCGTGAACATTCTGATGCTCACGGGACCGATGTACATGTTGCAGGTCTACGACCGCGTGCTGGGATCGCGGTCCGAGGCGACGCTGATCGCGCTCTCGGTGCTCGTGATCTTCCTCTATTCGATGATGGGTCTGCTGGATTACGTCCGGGGCCGAATCATGGGCCGCGTGGCGGCGCGGTTCCAGTCGGCATTGGACTTGCGGGTTTTCGACGCGGTGCTGCGGCGGGCGGCGGTTCAGAACGATGAACTGGCCCAGACCGGGTTGCGCGACCTCGAATCGGTGCAGCGTCTGATGTCTTCGCCGGTGTTGATGGCCCTGTTCGACATCCCGTGGACGCCCCTGTTCATCATCGGGATCATGATCTTTCATCCCTGGATGGGCTATCTGGCAATTGCCGGTGGACTTGTGCTGATCGCCGTGACGCTGGTCAACCAACTGGTCAGCAAGACGCCAACGCTGAAATCCAACATGGCTGTCATGCAGGCCGAACGCACGGCCGACCAGATCCGACAGGAGGCGGAGATGGTGCAGGCGCTGGGAATGCGTGGCGATGCGTTCAAGCGTTGGATGAAGGCGCGCTCGCAGGCGTTGTCGGGCCAAATCGCCTCGGCCGACCTGACCGGCACCTTTTCCACCATGACCAAGACGCTGCGGATGCTGTTGCAATCCGCGATGCTGGGCCTTGGTGCTTACCTCGTGCTTCAGGGTGAACTGACGCCCGGCGCGATGATCGCAGGGTCGATTCTGATGGGCCGCGCCCTGGCCCCGATCGAACTGCTGATCGGCCAATGGGCGCTGGTGCAGCGCGCGCGCAAGGGTTGGGACAACCTGTCCCAACTGCTGAGCGAAGTGCCAGAAGCCAACCAGCCCACCCAACTGCCGAAACCGGCGGCGAAACTCGAGGTGCAGCAACTGACCGTGGTCGCGCCGGGCGAACAGCAGGCGGCGCTGCGGCTGGTGTCGTTCAATGTCGGGCCCGGGCAGGCCTGCGGCGTGATCGGGCCGTCGGGTGCGGGCAAGTCGACATTGGCGCGCGCATTGACCGGCGTCTGGCGGCCTGCGGGCGGCAAGATCCGGCTGGATGGCGCCTCGCTTGATCAATACGGAGCTGAGACGCTGGGCCAGCACATCGGCTATCTGCCACAGCGGGTGACCCTGTTTGACGGCACCATCGCCGAGAACATTGCGCGCCTGTCGCCCAATCCCGACCCCGAACAGGTGGTCGCGGCTGCGATGAAGGCCGACGCGCATGCGATGATCCTGAAACTGCCACAAGGCTATGACACACGGGTCTCCGCCTCTGGCGGGCGGCTGTCGGGTGGCCAGATGCAACGCATCGGGCTGGCGCGTGCGATGTATGGCGACCCGGTCCTGTTGGTGCTGGATGAACCGAACTCGAACCTCGACAATGAGGGGTCCGAGGCGGTGAACAAGGCGATCAAGAGCTTTAAGGACGCGGGCAAAGCGGTGCTGATCATGGCGCACCGGCCCGCCGCGATCCGGGAATGCGACCTGCTGTTGATGCTGGAGAACGGCGGGCGCGCGGCCTTTGGTCCAAAGGACGAGGTGTTGCAGAACATGGTCAAGAACCACCAGCAATTGCAAAAAGCCGGACCGGGAGGTGTGCGATGACCACTGAGACACAGTTTTCCCTGCGTGGACCGATGATCGCGGGCATCCTCGGTCTGGCGATCCTTGTGGGCGGCTTTGGCACTTGGGCGGCGACCACCAATATCTCGGGCGCGATCGTAGCCTCCGGGTCAATCGAGGTGGATCAAAACCGCCAGATTGTCCAGCACCCTGACGGCGGCGTTGTGGCAGAGATCCTGGTGGATGAGGGCGACACGGTCAAATTGGGCCAGCCGCTGATCCGGCTGGACCCGACGTTGCTGTTGTCTGAACTGACCATCATCGAGGGCCAGTTGTTCGAAATCATGTCCCGCCGCGCCCGCCTTCAGGCGGAACGCGACGGACATGACGAGATTGTCTTTGCCGAGGAAGTCCTGCAACGCGCCTTGGCCGACGCAGAAGTGGCCGAACTGGTCGAAGGCCAGCGCAACCTGTTTTTCGCCCGCCGCGATTCGATCGAAAGCGAGATCGGGCAGCTGCGCAAACGATCCGACCAGATCACCGATCAGGTCATTGGCATCGACGCCCAACAGACGGCGCTGACTCGCCAGTCCGATCTGATCAAACAGGAATTGGTCGGCAAGGAGGAATTGCAAAGACAGGGCCTTGTCCGTGCCCCGGAAATTCTGGCCCTGCAACGCGAAGAGGCCCGATTGGCCGGTTCGGTCGGTGAGTTGAAAGCGCAAAAGGCACAGGCAGAGGGTAAGATCACCGAGATCGACATCCAAATCCTTGGCCTGGAGACCCGCCGCCGCGAAGAGGCCATCACCACGCTGCGCGACCTGCAGTTTCAGGAACGTGAACTCGCCGAACAACGCCGCGCCATTAAGGAACGGCTGAGCCGGATGGTCATCACCGCGCCGGTCAGCGGCATCATCTACGGACTGACGATCTTCACCCCCCGTTCCGTCATCCGGCCCGCCGATCCGGTGTTGTACATCGTACCGCAGGACCGTCCGCTGGTGATCGCGGCCCAGGTCGAACCCATCCACATCGACAAGCTGTTTGTCGACCAGGAGGTCAGCCTGCGGTTTTCCTCATTGGATCAACGTCAGACGCCCGAACTGTTCGGGTCTGTGGTGCAGATCTCTGCCGATGCCTTTGAGGATCAGAACTCTCGCGTGCGCTATTACCGCGCCGAGATCGTGCTGAACGAGGGTGAGATAGACCGCCTGCCAGAGGGTGCGGCGCTGATCCCCGGCATGCCGGTCGAGACGTTTATCCGCACAGATGACCGCACCCCGCTGGGCTATCTGGTGAAACCGTTCATGGACTATTTCGCCAAGGCCTTCCGCGAGAGTTGAGTCGGCACATAGGGGGCGGTGCCCTCATTGTTGCCTCTCTGCCTGACATGCTGACTTCGGTGGGTCTGCTCCCGGGCGATCTTGATCCGCTGGGCGGTCCCGCATTTGGCTGCCCAGCGTTTGCTGCCAACGTCGATTGCCACCCGCATCACGTCTGTCGCAATCGTGGCGTGATCAGGTTTTCACTTGGCGTGGCTGGACAGCGGCAGGGAGGTTCGGGCGCTGATCAAGATCAAGCCTTTTGGCGGCTTCGTTCCTGGCACCGTGACCGATGAAGGCTGGCTCAAACCCTAGCTTGAATTTGCCGTGTCGATCTCGGGGATAGAAGTAGAGCTTTGCCCGATCGCCGAATAAATGGCCGCATGGGATTGGATGCGCGCCCGCCGGCACAGTCGCTGAACGCAAATGGTCGTCGCATGACGCCCTACCCGCCTGAAACCGAGCGGCGGAACAGGATCAGGCTAACGCCAAGAAACAGCGCGCCCAGAAGAAAGGTCCACAGGAACGACGACCAGACAATGGCGAAATCCGCGCCGCGATAGGTGATGGCCTGAGCAAATTCCATGTAGTGCCGGGAAGGCAGAAGAAAGGTGATCGGTTGCAGCCAGATCGGCTGGCTCTCGATCGGGGTCATGCCACCCGAAAGGATCATGATCGGCATGATGACCAGCATGATCAGCAGCGCCAATTGCGCCATGGTGCGCGCAACAATCCCCAGAAGGATGCCGATAGACGCGGCCGCAAAGAGGTAGATCAGGGTACCGGCCATCAACAGCGTCTCGGACCCGGCAAAGGGAATGTCCAGCGCCCCCTGCACAACGACAAATAGCGAAAACACAAAAGCCACGAAGATCACCAACGCATTGGCGGATATCTTGGCCAGCGCGATCTCGACGGCGCTGATCGGCATCACCATCAGATGTTCGATGGTGCCATGTTCCCGCTCACGGATCAGCGCAGCGCCCGTCAGCACGATGGTCAGCATCGATAGCTGGTTCAGCAGGCCAGAGATGGCCGACAGCCACACGTTGTTGCCCGCCGGATTGTAGGCGCGACGCACAACCAGATCGAGCAGCGGGCTCGCCGCCAGATCGGTGCGCGCGGCGAACCGCTGAACCTCTGCTGTCAGGATTGCGGTCAGATAGCCGGTGCCGACGCTGGCCTGCATCGTCTTGGTCGCGTCGATATTGACCTGAAGCGTTGGCGTCCGACCCGCGCGGACGTCTGCCTCGAACCCCGCCGGAACGACAACGACAAAGGTCGTCTCGCCCCAATCGAGCATACGCTCCACCTCGTCCGGGCGCGCCTCGTTCGGGGGCAGAAACATGGGCGGAAACAGCGCCGTTTGCAGCGCCCGTGACAGACTGGACCGATCCTCGTCCACAAAGGTGACGGCGGTGTTGTTGATCGTCCCGCTCCCGCCCGCGCCAGAGCTTTCGATATACATGCCCGGCCCGAAGGAATAGACGACCAGCAATAGCAGGACCAGATCCCGCCAGAGCACGCGCAATTCCTTGCCCATCAACCAGAAGACATTGCCGATTCGCCGCATCGCCTCAGACCTCCTGTTTCTTGAGCAGAAGGACCGCGATTCCGACAAAAACCGGCATGAAGGCCGAAATCGACAGGATGTTCGGCCACAACTCGGCAAAGGTCAGCCCCTTGTTGAAGGCCCCCACGCTCATTTGCATGAAATAGTTTGTCGGCCACATGGCGGCCATGACCCGTGCTGCGCCTTCCAGCGTCTCGACCGGCTGCGTCAGGCCGGAAAACTGCACCGTTGGCATCATGGCGATGATCGTGGTGGCAAAAACGGCGGCGACCTGGCTTTTGGTAAAGACCGCGATGATCAGGCCAAAGCCGGTGGAGGCAAACACATAAGCAATCGCCCCCAGTGCCAGCGCCGTGGCACTGCCCTGCAATGGCACGCCGAACAGGAACACCGCCATAGCCGTCAGGATCAACCAGTTGGCCAGACCGATCCCGACATAGGGCAGTTGCTTGCCCAACAGGAACTCCAGTTTGCCTGTCGGTGTGACATAGAAGTTTGTGATCGTCCCGATTTCGCGCTCGCGGCTGATGGAGACAGCCATGAGGATCGCCGGAAACAGCATCAGCAGGATGGCAGGCACCGAGGGCGCCATGGGCGGTAGCGACGCAAATGTCGGATTGTAGCGATAGCGCGGTTCGATATTGACCAGCGCCGCGCCCGCCGCCTGCCCTTCGCGCGTCATGCGGTCCGTCAGGAACGCCCCGTGCGCGCCCTGCACATAGCCCTCGATGGTCGCCGCACGGGAGGTATCGGACCCGTCGATCCAGGCCGCAACGCTGACCGGCTGCCCTGAGGTGACAGCGCGGCCAAAACCTGCCGGGATTTCGATGGCAAGCGCCACCTCACCCGCGCGCATCCGCTCGCGCAATTGCGCCAGAAGATCCCAGAAATCGTCCCGCGCCACCGGGTCCACACCCGATGTCGGCTCATCCAGGATCAACATGTCGGGCGAATGGATAACCGCACAGGCCAGCGACAGCCGCTGCTTCAGGCCCAGCGGCAAGTCGCCCGCAAAGGCTTCTGCATGGGGACCAAGGTCAAAATCCTTCAGCAATGTTGCGATGCGCGGGCCGATCGTATCGCTTGGCATATGGAACAGACGCGCGTGCAGAGCCAGGTTTTGCCGCACCGTCAACTCACCCCAGAGCGAAAAGTTCTGCGACATGAAACCGACACGCTTGCGGGTCTCGATGTTGTTGGCATCCGCCTCCTTGCCGAACAGCCACGCCTCTCCTTCCGAGGCCGGTAAAAGGCCGGTCAGCATCTTCATCGTCGTGGTCTTGCCGCAACCGTTGGAGCCGAGAAAGCCAAAGATCTCGCCGAGCTCGATCTCGAAACTGACATCGTTGACGGCGGTAAAGTCGCCAAAGCGCCGGGTCAGCCCTTTGGCCACGATGGCCGGGCCGCCGGGTTGGGAGTCGCGCGGCGGAATGACCAGAGGGCCACCGATCCGCTGCTTGTCAGGGGGCAAGAGCGAGACAAACGCCGCTTCCAGATTGTCCTTGCCGGTCTGCGTTCGCAATTCCGCAGGCGTGCCAGTGGCCAGCACGCGGCCCGCATCCATCGCGGCCAGCCAGTCAAACCGCTCTGCCTCTTCCATATAGGCGGTGGAGACCAGCACGCTCATCCCCGGACGTTCGGCGCGGATCTCGTCGATCAGATCCCAGAACTGCCCGCGCGACAGCGGATCGACGCCGGTGGTCGGCTCATCGAGGATCAGGAAATCGGGGTTGTGGATCAGCGCGCAGCACAAGCCCAGTTTCTGCTTCATGCCGCCCGACAATTTGCCCGCCGGTCGGTTCAGGAACGGGTCAAGGCCGGTGGCGCGCGTCAGACGGTCGATGCGGCGACGGCGCTCTGGCCCGTCATGGCCAAACAGCCGTCCGAAAAAATCGAGGTTCTCGAAAACGCTGAGTTCCTGATAGAGGTTTTTGCCAAGGCCCTGAGGCATGTAGGCGATACGGTGAAACACGCTCTCGCGATGTGCCTTGTCGGCCATCGAGCCGCCAAGAACTGTGACAGTCCCCACCTGCATTTTGCGCGCGCCCGCCAGAAGCCCGAGAAGGGTGGATTTGCCCACGCCATCGGGCCCGATCAAACCCAGCATTCTGCCCGGCTGCAATTCAAGGTTGTTGCCGTCCAGCGCCTTGGTGTCCCCGTAACGGTGACGCAGGTCCGTGACCTGCGCGACGGCATCGGCGCTGGGTGGCATCACTCGGTCCCGCTTGCATCAGGCGCGGCGGTCGGGATCGGTTGGCCGACATAGTCCGCCGGCCACGGCAGGCCCTCTGCCCCCGCCAGCCGCACATAGGCCATGCCGCGCAGACCTGTGCGCACCAGTTCGATATTCTGCAGGACCAGCTCTTCGGGGACAAGCACCTTGACGCGGAACATCAGGTCGGCGCGTTCCTCGGCCGTCTCAACCGTGCGCGGGGTGAATTGCGCCTCGGGCGAGACAAAGCTGACAAAGGCGGGGATCGCGTAGGGAATGCTGTCCAGGCGCACCCGCGCCTCGGCGCCGATGCCCGTCAGCATGGCCTGATCGGCGGGCAGGAACATCTCCATATAGACGTTGCTCAGGTCCAGCATCGTCACCACGCGCCCTCCGCCGCCCAGAACCTCACCGGGCTGTGCCAGCCGGTACAGGACGCGGCCCATGACCGGCGCTGTCAGCGTGGCATCGGCAATCTGCGCCTCGTACAGTTGCACCAGCGCCGCTGCCGCCTCGACGCCGCGTTCGGCGGTGTGCAGTTGCGCTGTTGTTGCGTTCAGAGCGGCCCGTGATGTCGCCTGCCGCGCTTCTTGTTGGTCGGCCACCGCCCGCGACGTGACACCGCGTTCCGCCAGCTGCACAGCACGGGCGTATTCCTCTTCCGCAAGGGCCAGCTCTGCCTCGCGTTGTGCGATCAGTGCCTTCACCTCTTCGATGCGGCTTTCGGCGCTGGCCACATCGGCCTGCGCGCGGGCCAACTGTGCCTCCAGCTCACGGGTGTCCATGACGGCCAGAACCTGCCCTGCCTCGATCAGGTCGCCCTCTTTTGCCAGGATACGGTCAATGCGGCCCGGCGTTCGCGTGGCGATATCGATCTGCTCAGCCTCGATCCGGCCGTTTCCGCTGGCAAAACCGTCAGGCAAACCGCCTGTGTTCTGATCCCAGACATACCAGCCGATGGCCGCACCCGCAGCAAGGGTGCCGACCACGGCGACAAGCAGGCGCACATATTTCATTTTTTTCCAATCTGCGGCAATCACGGCGCGTCGCATCGCGCCATCAATCCTGGAAAACGTAGGTTCCCGGAGCTGGGCAAACGGAGGCGAGATTCATCACCGGCCTCTTGATCTTCGCCAAGGATCTCGCGTCAAGCCACTCGGCCCAGGCCGTCCACCAAGACCCATCTCGCTGCTCAGCCAGTTTCAGCCACTCCTCGGGTCCGACATGGCCAGCATGTTCAGCCGTCGTGTGAATGCGGAAATGTCGGCGCGGATGTCCGGGCTCCGAGACGATTCCACCGTTATGCCCGCCGCTGGCCAATGCAAAGGTCACCTCTGCATCACTCATCGACTGGATTTTATAGGCGGATTTCCAAGGGGCCACATGATCCCGTTCGGTGCCAACCGCAAAGACGGGCACCCGGATGTCGGACAGGGCAACCGGCTTGCCGCCAACATCCAGCCGCTCTTCGGCAAGGTCATTGTTCAGATAGAGCCGCCGAAGATACTCTGAATGCATCCGGTAGGGCATCCGTGTCGTATCAGCGTTCCACGCCATCAGGTCGTTCGGTTCTGACCGTTGCCCCATCATGTAGTCGCGCAGCACCCGGCTCCAGATCAGGTCATTGGACTTCAGCAGCTGGAATGTGCCAGCCATCTGTTCAGCCTTCAGCACCCCCTCTTTCCACATCATGTCCTCCAGCAGTGCCAACTGACTGTCGTTGATGAACAGGCTCAGTTCACCGGCTTCGGTAAAGTCGGCCTGCGCGGCCAAAAGGCTGACCGTTGCCAGCCTGTCGTCGCCGTCGCGCCCCATCGCCGCCGCAGCAATGCTCAGGAGCGTGCCACCAAGGCAATAGCCGACCGCGTGAACGCGCGTGTCGGGACGATCCTCCTCAATAGCGTCAAGCGCCGCCATGATACCGCTCGACAGGTAGTCGTCCATTCCCAGATCGCGATCCTCTGCATCCGGGTTGCGCCATGAGATGCAATAGACCGTGTGGCCCTGTCCCACCAGAAACCGGACCATCGAATTGTGGGGGGACAGATCGAGGATATAGAATTTCATGATCCATGCCGGGATCAGCAGGATCGGTTCCGGGTGCACCGTGTCAGTGGTCGGCGCGTAGCGGATCAATTCGATCAGATGATTGCGGAACACCACGTCTCCCGGAGTCGCCGCCACGGTTTCGCCAACCACAAAGGCCGAAAGATCCGGCGCGGGTTCGCCCGAACTCAGATGTTCCAGGTCTTCCAGAAAATGCCGCCCGCCCCGCACAAGGTTCCGGCCTGCCTCGCGCAGGGTTTGCCGCTGCACCTCGGGGTTTGTCGCCATGTAATTCGAGGGTGACGCCAAGTCGAGCATCTGGCGGACAGCAAAGGCATTCACCTTTTCATGGTCCACGCTTTGGCCGCGCAGACCGGCAACCGCTTCGGCCCACCACTCTTCTTGCGCCTTGTGTGCAGCCGCCCAGAAACTGAAGGGCCAGGTGCGCCACGCGTCGTCGTCGAACCGCACGTCTTGGCCTGCCTTTTCGGCGTATCCTCCGGCTGCAGGGCCGGACAAGACTGCTGCGCTCTTGGTTACGGCACTTGCCAAAAGGTCTGCGCGCCGTCCGGGGGAGGACGACAGATGCGCCGCCCAATCCCACCAGGCCTGACTGAGCGCGATGGGGGAAAGACCGGCGGTATAGCGCGCAACGGCGGCATGAAGGCTGCGATCAAATGCGTCAGATTTGGAAGGAGAGTCCGAACCGGACCGAAATTGCCCCGTGGGTGCAGGCTTTGTCATAGTGGAATCTCCTGTCGTGACCGACTCAAACGCAGGCGATCTATATCGTTTGTTTAGTTACGGCTGAACAGAAGAATACGGGTATTCGCTTTGATGCGGCGTCATGGCTCACCACATCGGGTCTGACGGCACTTAGGACTTGCGCAGGGTTTTGGCTGTTGCGTCCAACCCATCGCCCATTGCGCGGTAGTAGGCCGCATAGCCTGCGACGCGGTCGCGCGGTCCCTGCTCCGACGCGGGAATACCATGCAGCGATTCCTCGATATCCGCTGCGGCTCGCCTTGCCCGCGTGACTGCGGCTTCGACCATGTTTGCAAACGCGTCGTCGACCATCTGAAAATAATCCTGCCGGTCCCCGGCTATGGCAACGCGCTTGATTAATTGCTGGCTCTCCAGCATTCGCACGCTGGAACTGACGCTGCCACGGCTGACCTGCAAGGCCTCCGCAAGCTGTCCGAACGACACACGTTCGCCATCGTAAAGCAACATCGCCAGAACCCGGCCAGCGATGCGTGGCAACCCTTCGGATTGGGCGATCACACCGATTTTCTCAATGAAATCCGTCCGCGCCGTTTGCGCGGGGCGTCCTGTTTCCTCCTTGGTCAGCTCTTGTCTCCTTCAATACCGGATGATGACAAATTATTCGGCCTCATGGCATACGCCCATATTGTTCTGTCGGGATTGAACATTGCGTCAACAAGTTTTGCATGAAGAAGAATACCCTTTCAACCAAGGGTATCACCAAATTTCGCCGTGACGGGCGAACTGCCGGTCGCGCGTGAGGACATCGGCCTGATGAGGACGTTTGTCCTCGTAAACAGCGCGCTGGCCTACAACGCCGCCGCACGCTGAAAGGCGGGACGCGCGCGCAAGGCAGACAGGTAGGTGCCAAAACGTTCCGGGCCTTTGGGGAATTTCGCCGACTGCGCCCAGCCGCCACAATGGCACAGGATGATGTCCGCCACGCAAGGCGCGCTGCCCATCAGGTAAGGCCCCTCCATCTCATCCATGATCCGCGCGACATTGCGGGCATATTCAGCCCGGCACGGATCCTTGATCTCTGGCACCCGCTCATCTTCTGGCAGGACAAATGTATGCTTGGACGCGGTCCAGAGCAGGCTTTCGACCTCATCCAGGATGCGAAAGGTCCAGGCGTCCTGCTGCGCACGCGCCAAGGTTCCGGCGGCTGCGGTGAACGCGCCGTGCTTGTCCGCGAGATAGGTCAGAATGGCCGAGGAATCGCGCAGGACAGCATCGCCCTCGACCAGCACCGGGATCTTGCCCAGCGGGCTGATCTTGCGCACCTCTTCGGACTGCGGTCCGGCGGCGACATGGGTGTAGGGCACGCCCAGCTCTTCCAGCAGCCACAACACGCGAAACGCGCGGCTGCGGACCGCGCCGTAGACGGTATAGGTCATTCTCAATCCTCCCAGAAATCAGCGGCGCGCCAAAAAGGCCAACCGCACAAAGGCGCGCTCCACCAGCGCCATCTGCGGCGCCTTCTGTCCGGCAGAGCGCAGTGTCAGATCCGTATCCATCAACAACGTCAGCGCGCCTTCCAGCCGCGAGGCCGACCAGTTCTGCGCCTGCCGCAACATCCGGTCACGGCGCGGGCCAAAGATGGGCGGACGCAGCTTGCCAATGCCCTGTGCGGGACCACCGGGGGCCGACGCAATCGCAAACAGCGTCCGGAAATGCCGCGTGCCCATGATCAGCAGCGTCACCGGGGCAACCCCCTGCGCGGTCAACCGCCGCATGACGGGGGCAATGTCGCCGGTGCGCCCCTCTGCCAGAACGTGAAAGATCTCATCCATCTGCGCCTCGACCGAGGCGGGGGCATTCAGCGTGACCTCATCCGGGGTCAGCGGCGCGGTGTCCTGAAATTTGTACAGTGCGATCTTTTCCAGCGTCTGGCGAAAGTCGCCCGGCGTCAGCTCACGGGACAGATGCTCCAGCGCGCCCATCGCGTCCCGGTCGACCCCGGCCAGCCCGGCGCGGGCCAGTTCCGCTTCTATTTCGGCCCGGCCCATCGGGTCATTATACAGCGCGGCGGCATAGGCGTTTTTCGCCCCTTCAAACAACTTGCGCAGTGAGGACCGCGCGGCCAGCGACCCGGCGGTGACAATGATCTGCGCATCCCCTTTGTGCCACTCAGACAGAGCGGATTTGACCGCCTCGGACACCCCATCTGCGGCCTCTTCGACCAGCACCGCACGCGGACCAGGGAAAAAGCCGGTGGCCTTGACCGCATCCATCAGTTGCGCCGGATCGCGGCGTAGATCACCGCCGTTCATCCGGGTCAGACGCATTTCGGCCTCTCCTTCCGGGCCGGTGATGGCGGAAATCACCTCTTGCCGTTTCATCGCCACGCGCATCACGTCTTCGCCGTAGATCAACAATCCTGCGATGGCAGGATCGGGTTTACGGAAAAACCCGTTCGCGTCACGCGGCGACAGCTTCATGTGTTTGCGATGTCGGACAGCAGAAGATCGTCAATGACCTGATCCGCCAGCAGGGTCATCAGCCGCTCCATGGCGTCGGTCTCAGCGGCGCGGGTCGCCACCGTAGAGCCGGTGGTGGAATAGCCGGTAAACGCGTTTGTCCGGCCTTCAAACCGCGTTTCCCCGGTGGCGGTATCGACAAGGCTGAAAAACGCGCGCCCGATCAGGCGATACCGCGTGGTATTGCCTGCCGAGGTCGAGCCGATGTCCTGATCATCCGTCTGGATGCGAAGACTGAGACTGTAGGGCGCTCCCGCCGGTGCGCGTCCCATCCGCTCTTCAAAACGACGGTTGAAATGATAGGTGTCCTCATTGCTTGGCTGTGGCAGTAGAATTGCGTTTTGCAGTGCAGTACCACCGCCCTGCGGTCCGTAAACCGGGGTGAACCCGCAGGCGACAAGCGCCAGCGGGCTGAGCAACAAGGTTCTTCGGTTACACCACGACATTCACGATCCGCCCCGGCACTACGATCAGCTTTTTCGGTTGTGCCCCATCAAGGGCACGCACCACAGCTTCGTGCGCCAGCGCCAGCTTTTCAACCTCTTCCTTGGGCATGTCCCTTGGCACCTCCATCTCACCGCGACGTTTGCCATTGACCTGGATCGGCAGGGTCACGGTATCCTCGACCAACATGGCCTCATCGGCCTCGGGCCATGTGGCGTTGGCGATCAGCCCCGCGCCGCCCAGCAACTGCCAGATCTCTTCGGACAGATGCGGCGTCATCGGCGCCATCAGCTGGGCCAGCGTCTTCGCGGCAAAGGTCTTGGCCTCCTTGCCCGCGCGCGATTTCGACAGCGCATTGGTAAAGGCATACAACCGCGCGATGGCAGCGTTAAAGCCAAAGGATTCGACCCCCATGGTCACGTCATGGATACACTTGTGCGTTTCCTTCAGAAGCGCGTCGTCCTCTCTGGTCTCGGGCGCGTCCGACGCTGCAATGTCCGCCGCGATCCGGTAAACGCGCGACAGGTGGCGGTGCGCGGCCTCTGCCCCGCTTGCGGTCCATTCCACGTCCCGCTCAGGGGGAGAGTCGGACAGCACAAACCAACGCGCGGTGTCAGCGCCATAGGTGGCAATAATGGCCTGCGGATCGACGACGTTGTTCTTGGACTTCGACATTTTGGCCGAGGGGATGATCTCCACATCTGTCCCGTCCTTCAGCCGCGCGCTCCCACCTTCTACCGTCACATCCTCGGGGTAGTGATAAACCCGGCGGCCATTGGCATCCTTGGTCTGATAGATCGCATGAGTCACCATGCCTTGGGTAAAGAGCGCGTTGAACGGCTCTTTCGCGGTTTGCGGCAAATGCCCGGTGGCAATCATCGCGCGGGCGAAGAAACGCGAATAGAGCAGGTGCAGGATCGCGTGTTCAATACCGCCAATGTACTGATCAACGTTCATCCAGTAGGCGGCGTCTTCAAGGTCGGTGGGCGTTTGGGCATGCGGTGCGGTGAAGCGAGCGTAGTACCACGAACTGTCCACAAAGGTGTCCATCGTGTCGGTTTCCCGTTTGGCGGGCGCTCCGCATTTCGGGCAGGCACAGTCGCGCCATGTGGGATGCCGGTCCAAAGGGTTGCCGGGAATGTCGAAAGTGACATCGTCGGGCAGCGCAATCGGCAGGTTTTCCTTTTTCTCGGGCACCACGCCGCAAGTCTCGCAATGCACCACCGGGATCGGACAACCCCAGTAGCGTTGGCGCGAAAGGCCCCAGTCGCGCAGTCGGAACTTCTCGACGCCGGTGCCAAGCCCCTTGGCCTGCATCCAGTCTATGGTCGCGTCAACGGCCTCCTGGCCGGTGGCCTCGTCGAGACCGGCAAAATGGCTGATCCATTTGACCTTCTCTGTCTTGGGCGGAACAAAGGCCGCAGCCTCGACCGGCGCCGGCTCATCGAGCGCAACAAAGGTATCGATCACCGGCAGGTCGTACTTGCGGCAGAAATCAAGGTCGCGCTGGTCATGCGCCGGGCAGGCAAAAATCGCGCCGGTGCCGTAGTCCATGAGGATGAAATTGGCCACCCAGACCGGAATTTCCCACGATGGATCCAGCGGGTGCCGGACGGTCAGCCCGGTGTCAAAACCCAGCTTTTCAGCCTTCTCCAATGCCTCTTCCGTGGTGCCGCCTTTGCGCATTTCAGCCAATGCCGAAGCCAACTCCGCGTTGTCTTTTTCCAACATCTTGACCAGCGGATGATCCGGCGACAGCCCCAGAAATGAGGCCCCCATCAAGGTGTCGGGTCGGGTCGTGTAAACGTCAATCTTGTCAAAGCCATGTACCGGCGCACTCAGGTCCCACGCGAACTCCAGACCGCGCGACCGACCGATCCAGTTGGCCTGCATCAACTTGACTTTTGCCGGCCAATCCTCAAGTTCGTCAATCGCGTCCAAAAGCTCTCCGGCCATGTCGGAAATCTTGAAGAACCACTGCGTCAGCTCTCGCCGTTCCACGACGGCATCCGACCGCCAGCCCTTGCCGTCGATCACCTGCTCGTTGGCCAGCACGGTCATGTCGACCGGATCCCAGTTCACCACCGCGTTCTTGCGATAGACAAACCCCTGCTCCAGAAAGTCGAGGAACAGCGCCTGTTGCTGGCCGTAATACTCCGGGTCGCAGGTGGCGAACATCCGCGACCAGTCCAGGCCAAAGCCCAGCGGCTTCATCTGCGCGACCATGTCGTCAATGTTGGAATAGGTCCAGGTCTTGGGGTGGATGCCCCTGTCCATCGCGGCATTCTCGGCGGCCAAGCCAAAGGCGTCAAACCCCATCGGATGCAACACGTTGTGCCCGGTCGACAGCTTGTACCGCGCGATCACATCGCCCATGGTGTAGTTGCGCACATGGCCAATATGAATGCGCCCGGACGGATACGGAAACATCTCCAGCACATAGTACTTCGGCTTGTCGCCGGTCCGGCGGGCCTTGAATGTCTCGGCCTCAGTCCAGGCAGCTTGCCATTTGGGCTCGATGGTAGCGGGATCGTAACGCGACATGGGTCATCTCCGGCGGGCAATTCTTCGGGCGGGTGATAGGGCGCGCGGAACGGATCGTCCAGAGGCTCAACGGATTCGAAGGAGTCGCGAGGCAATCCATCCGCGCATCGCACCCGGCTTCTTCTGGCCAAAAATATCCCGGGGGAGGCGACCGAAGGGAGACGGGGGCAGCGCCCCCCCCTTCTTGCGACTGCGACATGCGCGCAAGCGATTCCCTTTTGTCCCGCGCCGTTTATACTGCCGTGCGAGGCACACCAAAAAAGGGCGGGACAGCCCAAGGGACGCGCAGATGAACATTCTCCTGATTCACCAGAATTTCCCTGGGCAGTACAAACATCTGGCCCCCGCACTGGCCGCGCGGGGCCATCAGGTTGTCGCACTCACCTGCAAGGTCAAGGAACCGCAGACCTGGCAAGGCGTGCGGATCGTGCCCTATGAGGTCAAGGGCGCTTCGACCAAGGGCGTCCACCCCTGGCTGGCGGATTTCGAAACCAAGATCCTGCGCGCCACCTCTTGTTTTCGCGGCGCCGTCGCGCTGAAAGAACAGGGGTTTGAGCCGGATGTGATCTGCGCCCACCACGGCTGGGGCGAGAGCATGTTCCTCAAGGATGTCTGGCCGACCGCCCGCCTGGGCCTGTACTGTGAACTGTATCACCTGACCACCGACACCTTTATCAACTTTGATCCCGAATTCCCGACCAGGAATCCCGCCGGGGATAAGCTGAGGATCAGGATGAAGAACCTCAACAACCGGATGCACGAAGAGGTCATGGACGCCGGCATCTCACCGACGCGGTTTCAGGCGTCGACCTTTCCCGACCGTTGGCAGGACAGGCTGACCGTGGCGCATGACGGGATCGACACCGACCTGGTGCGCCCCGATCCAAACGCGCGCTTGCAAATCGACGACAGGCTGACCCTGACCCGTGACGATGAGGTCATCACCTTTATCAACCGCAATCTGGAACCTTACCGGGGGTATCATGTCTTCATGCGCGCCCTCCCCGATCTGCTGCGGCGACGTCCCAAGGCCCATGTGGTCTTGTTAGGGGGAGACAGCACATCGTACGGGTCGAAACCGCCCAAGGGCCAAACGTGGAAGCAGATCTTCATCGACGAGGTGCGCGGCCAGATTCCCACGCCGCACTGGAATCGTGTGCATTTTCTGGGCCGGGTCCCCTACGACAGGTTTCTGGCCATGATGCAGGTCAGCCGGGTGCACGTCTATCTGACTTACCCGTTTGTGCTGTCATGGTCGCTGCTGGAGGCCATGAGCACCGAGGCCGCGATTGTCGCCAGTGATACAGCGCCGGTGCGTGAGGTCATGACAGAGGATGAGACCGGCTGGATGGTCGATTTCTTCGACCGGACTGCGCTGATCGACCGGATCTGCGCCTTGCTGGATGATCCCGAAACCCGGGCGCGGTTGGGCACCAATGCGCGCGCAATGGTGCGCGACAGGTATGACCTGCAAAGCATCTGCCTGCCGCAGCATTTGACCTGGGTCGAACAGTTGGGCGCGTCGCCCGCCCGGCCACCGCGCGACTGAGCCTGCCTGCCGGCCACAAAAAAACCGCTCCCGGTGTCGGAAGCGGTTATTGCATATGGCCTCGGCGCCCCTTTGGACGGCAGGTTCAGAACCTGCTGTCTTCCTTGCGCAACTGACGGGCGCGGGTCAGGATCGCATCCTCGATCGCGCGCACCGTCGCCGGATCGACGGGGCCGGCCCGGGTATTTAGCGCAAGGTTCAGCGACCGCGCGTCCAAAGCTGGATCGCTGATCAGAATCGTTGCACGGTAAGCCCGACCGCCGCCCGGAGGTGTGCCGTATCCCGTGGTGATCACACCTGAGAACGGGTCGATCGTTTCCACCGGAAGGAAATCCAGCACATCCAGCGCGGAATTCCACAGATAGCGGTTCACCGCACCGACCCGACCGGGATCCTCACGCTTCTTGAAGATGTCCCATATCGTGCTTTCCGGCCCCGTATCGCCCTTCTCGGCGTCCAGTTCCTTAAAGATCTCATCGGCAGAGCGGGTTTCGACGGGTTGGCGCGGTTTGCCGTTCCCACCGAATGTGCCGCAACCCGAGGTCACAAGCATGATCGCCACCAAAGAGGTGCCAACAAGGATTCGCGACATGGTCATGACAGGCCCTCTTGTATCGAAAACATCGATGCCCTCCATACAAGCGCGCGACACCTGCGGCAAGCGCGGATCATCGGCGGGTTTTCGCCCAAAAAACGCCGCAAGACGCTGCTATAGCGTATAAAGATAGAAGGGGCAGAAAACCCTTGTGGCAATATCGCATCACTGGCGTCCTTGTTGCGAACACCAATTCCCGATGGCTTGCATTGGCCACCTGCCAAAGCGCATAGAAAGCTCATCAAGGCCGGAGCATCGGTCTGGTACGTGCCTTTGAACACATGAGGGAAACAATGAAAAAGATCCTTTTGGCGACCACCGCCCTGGTTGCAACCGCCGGCTTCGCCGCGGCAGAAGTTAAAGTCTC
This sequence comes from Antarctobacter heliothermus, assembly GCF_900188425.1. Taxonomy (GTDB): domain Bacteria; phylum Pseudomonadota; class Alphaproteobacteria; order Rhodobacterales; family Rhodobacteraceae; genus Antarctobacter; species Antarctobacter heliothermus. The sequence goes on along the minus strand of NZ_FZON01000018.1, from coordinate 25,419 downwards.
CGGCAGCGCCGAAATGGGTATCGTCGATGGCGACCACCTCTTAACTGCTGGCTTCCACACCGACACATCCGTCACCTTCACCCTCTCGGGCGAAGCTGACAACGGCCTGACCTTCGGCTCGAAGATCCAGCTGGAAGAAGCAGCCGGCGGTATCGCAACCACCATCGAAGATGACTTCGCAGTCTTCATCGCTTACGGCGGCGCAACGCTGACCATGGGCGACACCGACGGTGCGTTCGACTGGGCCATGAAAGAAGTTGGCATCGGCGGTTCCATCGCTGACGACCACACCACTCACGCCGGCTTCAACTTCAACAGCGGCCTCGACGGCACCTTCGACGGTCAGATCGCTCGTTTCGATTACTCCTTCGACGCGTTCTCGTTCGCGATCTCGGCTGAAATCGACGACACCGACACCTTTGACCCGGTTTGGGGCATCGGCTTCAAATACTCGGGTGAGCTTGCTGGCCTCGACCTCGGCGTTGGCCTTGGTTATCAGTCCGTCGACCTCGGCGCAGGCATTGACATCGAAGTCGTTGGTATCTCCGTTGACACCACGTTCGACAACGGCCTCCAGGCCATTGTGAACTACTCGGAAACCGACGTCGCGGGCACAACCGTTGACCATTGGGGCCTCGGCGTGGGTTACTCCATGAACGCCCTGACCCTGTCGGCCAACTACGGTGAGTTCTCCGGCCCCGGCTTCTCGAACAGCGGTTTCGGTATCGCAGCCAACTACGATCTGGGTGGCGGTCTGGAAGTTCAGTTCGGCTACGGCTCGAGCGATGCGGACATCCCGCTGGCAAGCTTCGGTCTCGGCGGCGGTCGCTTCGGTGCGGTTGCTGGCGACAACGACAGCTACTCGTTTGGTCTGGCAATGTCCTTCTAAGGACGCCAAACCAACTGGTTCAGGGAAGAGCGGGCGCTTGCGTCCGCTCTTTTCTTTTGGAACAACGGGCGCACAGCGGAAAAGAGAGCTTTCATGACGCCCCAACAGATCAAGGCGCAATTCGCCCGTGCGCTTGCCCAAATCGAGAAAGGGCAACTCGGTCCCGCCGAAAGCACCCTGAAAGGGCTTCTTTTGCCCACCAAGGGCGCTGCGGAGATTCATTTCCACCTCGCCCGCGTCGCCGAGGCCCGTGGAGACACCGCCGCGCAAATCCGGGAACTGGACCGCGCGCTGGAAAAAAAACCCAACGAAAAACTGGTGCTCAAGTCCGCGATCGAGGCCAATGCCCGGCTTGGCAATTCTGCGCGCGCGTTGGAATGCCATGACCGGTTGATCATGTTGGAACCAAACCAGTTCCAGCCTCGTGCGGAAAAGGCCGTCTACCTTCAGCACATAGGCGAATTTGCCGAAGCCGAAGAGATCCTCCGCTTTCTGATCAAACGTGCCCCCAAAGAGGGCGAAACCTACCGCGTGCTGACCGCCGGTCGGAAGATGAAAAAGGACGAGGCGCTGATCGGCCAGATGCAGGCGCTCTGGAAAGACAGTTCCATCACTGAAATGTCGCGGATGCACCTGGGCTATGGCCTGGCCAAGGCGATGGAAGAGATCGGCGCGCAGGACAAGATCTTTGGCTATCTCGAACCCGCCAATCAGTTGCAGCGCAAGATTGCGCCATTCGACGCCGCCGAACGCGACTCGGAATGGCGGGCGTTTCTGGACGCGCAGGAGACCGACGATTACTCCCCTGTCGGGCAAGAACAGGCTCCGCGCGCAGTTTTTGTCACCGGGATGCCACGCTCTGGCACAACGCTTGTTGAACAGATCATCGCCAGCCACAGCCAGGCCCATCCGGGCGGCGAGCTGGGCCATGCATTGAAACAGGCGGTCTTGCAATTCGGTCCGGCCCATCAGATGGCCCCGCTGGCCAAGCTGTCGCCGATGAAACTGGCCCGCTGGGCCGAGGCCTATACCCGATTGGTGCGCCGCGACACCGGACAGACCTCCGGGGTTGTCACCGACAAGTCAATCCAGACGCATATGATCTTTGGCCTTGTGTCGCGCGGCTTGCCCGGCGCGCGGATCGTCGTGGTTCACCGCGACCCGCGCGACACCGCGCTGTCGATCTACAAGAACCACTTCAAGTTGGGAACGCATCGCTACGCCAACGATCTGGCCGACATCGCCCATGCCATCAAGATGTTCCGCCGGTCTGTCGCGCATTGGAAGACCCGCCTGCCCGGCCGCATCCACGAAGTGCGCTATGACGAATTGGTCGGCGATCCCGAACCGCAGGCGCGCGCATTGGTGGCCGCAGCGGGGCTGGACTGGGAAGACGCCTGCCTCAATTTCCACACCTCAAGGAAAAATGTGAAAACACTGAGCCTGACACAGGTGCGCCAACCAATCCACGCCGGACGACGCGAGGCGTGGCGGAAGTTCGAAACTGAACTGGCCCCCTTTATCGAAGCCTGGGGAGACGATCCATGGGACTGAGTGACGTTCATGCGCGCATCGCAAAAGCCTGCGCCGAGGCGAACAGGCCGACCGATGATGTACACCTGATTGCAGTCAGCAAGGTTCAACCGCTGGACCGGGTCGAGGCCGTTCTGAACGCGGGGCACCGGCTGTTCGGTGAAAACCGCGTGCAGGAAGCGGCAGGCAAATGGCCCGATTTCCGTGAGCGTTTTGCGGACGTGTCGGTGCATTTGATTGGTCCCCTGCAGACCAACAAGGCGCGGCAGGCATTCGACCTGTTTGAGGCAATCCATTCGGTGGACCGGCCCAAGCTGGCGCAGACCATCGCCCGCCTGGCGCAGGAAGAGGGGCGCTGCCCCGATCTGTTCATTCAGGTGAACACCGGGGAGGAGCCGCAAAAAGCGGGCATTCTGCCGGACGAGGCCGATCCGTTCATTGCCAAATGCCGTGCATTGGACCTGCCCCTGCGCGGACTTATGTGCATTCCGCCGGTCGAGGAAACCCCAAGCCTGCATTTCGCGCTCTTGAAAAAGATCGCAGATCGCAACGGACTGGACGGATTGTCGATGGGCATGAGCAGCGATTTCGAGCAGGCCATCGCCTTTGGCGCGACGCATATCCGCGTCGGATCGGCGATTTTTGGGGAACGCGTCCCGCAAACCGAGTGAACAGAAAGGGGGCTTTGCCCCCTGACCCCCAGGGGTATTTGGACAAAGAAGAAGCCAGCCCGTCCGCGTGGGAATCGGTCCAGATTGCGCCTATGTTCGGTCCAGTCTAGCTTTGTGAAATGGCCATCCCTGTCGAGACATTTCATCTTTCCCCCAGTGCGCAAGGCACATTGCAGGCGCGTATTCAGCAAATGGTGGCCGAAGGCATTCTTGCCGGTCGGTTTCGGAAGGGCGAAAAGCTGCCCTCGACGCGCAAGCTGGCCCAGCACCTGAAGGTCAGCCGGATCACCGTGACGCTGGCCTATACCGAACTGCTGGCCAACGACTTTCTGATCGCGCGCGGGCGGTCGGGCTATTTCGTCAGCGACAACGCGCCCGAGCCGCCGGTTTTCGACACACCGCCGGAACGGGCCGACCGCGTTGACTGGACCTCCGCCTTGGCGCAACGGTTTGACGACGGGCAGCCATTGGGCATGGGCAAGCCCGCCGACTGGACCCGCTACCGCTATCCTTTCATCTACGGTCAGGCCGATCCGACGTTGTTTGACCATGCCAACTGGCGTCTTTGCGCGTTGCAGGCGATGGGCGCGCGGAACTTCGATGCCTTGACGCAGGACCAATTCGATGCGGACGATCCGGAACTGGTAAGTTTTATCGCGCGCCACACCCTGCCCCGGCGTGGCATTCTTGCGCGACCCGATGAGATCCTGATCACGATGGGGGCGCAGAATGCCCTGTGGATCGCGGCCCAGGTGCTGGCGGCTGGACGGCCAGTGGCGGTTGAAGACCCGTGCTATCCGGCCCTGCGCCAGATCCTGCGGCAAGCAGGCAGCCCGCTGCGCAGCGTGCCGGTGGATGAATGCGGGTTGCCGCCAGAACAGGTGCCCGAAGGCACGCGGGTCATTTTCACCACGCCCAGTCACCAGTGCCCGACCTCGGCCACGCTGCCGCTGGCGCGGCGCAAGGCCCTGTTGGCACGCGCGGCGGAGTTGGGCGCGCTGATTGTCGAGGATGATTACGAATTTGAGATGTCCTATCTGACGCCGCCCAGTCCTGCGCTGAAAAGCCTCGATGAAGACGGGCGGGTGATCTATGTCGGCAGCTTTTCCAAGTCGCTGTTTCCGGGCCTGCGGCTGGGCTATCTGGTGGGCGCCGCCCCCTTTATCCGTGAGGCGCGCGCCCTGCGCGCCAGCGTGCTGCGCCATCCTCCGGGCCATATCCAGCGCACGACGGCGCATTTCCTGAGCCTTGGTCACTACGACGCACTGATCAGGCGCATCGGCAAGGCGCTGGCAGCGCGGCGGCAGGTGATGGAAGAGGCGGTGGCACAGCACGGATTGCGGGTGGCCGGGCGCGGCGCCCATGGCGGGTCCAGCCTGTGGATGCGGGCCCCGGATGGCATCGATACAGCCGTTCTGGCAGAGCGATTGCGCGCGGACAGCGTGATGATCGAGCCGGGCAAGGCATTTTTTGCCGGTACTGTCCCGCCACGACAGTTCTATCGGTTGGGCTACAGCTCTATCCCGTCAGAGCGGATCGGTGCGGGCATAGGGCGGATCGCGGCGGCGCTGGAGTCGATGTCCTGACCCGGCTTGCGCTTGCGCGCAGCCCCGTGGGCCGGTAACGGAAGCCCCATGCGGATCATACGAGATTATCAGTACACACGGGCCGAAGACCGAGGCGCCAGCGCCGCCATCGGCAATTTCGATGGCGTTCATCTGGGCCATCAGGCAGTGATCGACCTGGCGCGGCGGGCGGTCCCCAATGCGCCGTTGGGTGTGATGACGTTCGAGCCGCATCCGCGCGAAGTATTCGCCCCCGACGCCCCGCCGTTTCGCCTGATGAGCGCCGAGGCGCGCGCCGCCCGGTTGGACAAACTGGGGGTCGAGCGACTGTACCAGTTGAATTTCAACACCGCGCTTGCGTCGCTGACACCGCGCGACTTTGCCGAGCGGGTGATCTGCAAGGGGTTCGGGCTGGTCAATGTGGTGGTCGGCGCGGATTTCTGCTTTGGCAAAGGGCGCGCGGGCAATGTCACGGACTTGCAGCGCTATGGCAAAGAAATGGGGTTCGGGGTCACCGTCGCGGATTTGCTGGAAACCGGCGGTGTGCAGGTCTCATCGACCGCGATCCGCGAGGCGTTGAGCGAGGGGCGCCCGCGCGATGCCGCCGCTCTGTTGGGCCATTGGCACCGGATCGAGGGCGAAGTGATCGGCGGCGAACAACGCGGTCGCGTGCTGGGCTATCCGACGGCGAACATGTCCATCGACGGGCTGCACCCGCCGCATTTCGGTGTTTATGCCGTGCTGGTCGATGTGCGCGACGGGCCGCACAAGGGCAGCTATCACGGCGCGGCCAGCATCGGCACCCGCCCGATGTTCAACGGTGAGGTGCCCAATATCGAGACGTTCCTGTTCGACTTCACCGGCGACCTGTACGGAGCGACGCTGTCGGTGGGTCTGGTGGACTACCTGCGGCCAGAGCTGAAATTCGACGGGCTGGACGCGCTGATCACCCAGATGGACGCGGATTGCCTGCGCGCCCGCCAGATACTGGCCGCGCTATGAGCGATCCCATCGACCGCAGCGGGCTGACCCCGCGTTTCTGGGAGCGCAAACGCCTGCGCGACATGGACCCGCGCGAATGGGAGGCGCTGTGCGACGGCTGTGGCAAGTGCTGCCTGAACAAGCTGGAAGACGAAGAGACTGGCGAGGTCGATCTGACCCGCGTGGCCTGCCGTCTGTTCGACGATGCCACCTGCCGCTGCGCGCAGTATGAAATCCGCCACCAGTTCGTGCCGGAATGTATCGTCATGTCGCCGTCGAACATCCACAAGCACGTCTACTGGATGCCGGAAACCTGCGCCTACAAGCTGCTGTGGAACGGCGAGCCGCTGTATGACTGGCACCCGTTGATTTCCGGCACGCCAGAGTCGGTGCACGGCGCGGGTGTGTCGGTGCAGGGCATGACGGTGCCCGAATTCGAGATCGACGAAGACGACTGGGAAGACCACATCATCGAGGAGCCGAGATGAACTTTGCATCCGACAATGCCGGGCCGGTCCCGGCGCAGGTTCTGGACGCCTTGACCCGCGTGAACACAGGCTACGCGGCGAGTTATGGCGGCGACGAGGTGACGGCTGAGGTGGCCGATCGGGTGCGCACCCTGTTCGAGGCCCCCAAAGCGGCGGTCTATCTGGTAGCCACCGGGACGGCGGCAAACTCGTTGGCTCTGGCGACGCTGTGCCCGCCGTTCGGGACGATCTTTTGCTCGGAACATGCGCATATCCATGAGGATGAGTGTAACGCGCCCGAGTTCTACACCGGCGGGGCCAAACTGACGCTCGTGCCCGACGGCGACGTGATGACGCCGGACGCCCTGCGCGCGGCGATCGCGGGAGAGGGCAACCGGGGTGTCCACGGGCCGCAGCGCGGTCCGGTATCGATCACCAATGTGACCGAGGGCGGCAATGTCTACACGGTGGATGAGGTGGCGGCGCTGTGCGATGTGGCACGGGAATTTGGGCTGCCGGTGCATCTGGACGGAGCGCGACTGGCCAATGCCTGCGTCAAGCTGGGCTGCACCCCGGCCGAGATGTCGTGGAAGATCGGCGTCGACATTGCCGTCTTTGGCGGCACCAAAAACGGCTTGATGGACGCAGAGGCGGTGGTGATCTTTGACCCCGACACCCCAGCCAGCAGCGGCTATACCCGCGCGCAGGAATTCGAACTGCGGGTCAAGCGGGCGGGCCATCTGTATTCCAAGCATCGCTATGTGGCGGCGCAGATGCTGGCCTATCTGGAAGAAGACCTGTGGCGCGATCTGGCGACAAGAGCCAATACGCGCGGCGCGGCGCTGGCAGAGGGGCTGACAGGTCTTGGGCTGGAGATCGTGAACAAAACCCACGCCAACATGCTGTTCTTTCGTGCGCCGCGCCGGGTGCACGACGCGGTCAAGGCGGCTGGGGCAGTTTATCACCTCATGGGCAACGCGCCCGCCGCGCCAGAAGCCTTGGCAACCGGGCGGTTGGTGTGCAGCTGGTCCACGACAGAGGCCGATGTGGCAGATTTCCTTGCCGCGGTGCAAGCCGCGCTCTGACGCGCGGCTTTTGCGACTCGGTCTCTTGCCTGTACCCTTGACCTGAACGGGAGGGGGAGACACATGGCAAAGCTGGATTTCTGGTATTCGATTGGCAGCACCTACAGTTACCTGACAGTGATGCGCATGGGCGATTACGCCCGCGATAACGGGCTGGACGTCACATGGCGGCCCTTTGACGTGCGCCACATCATGGTGGCGCAAAAGAACATTCCATTCCGCGACAAACCGGTCAAGACCGCCTACATGTGGCGCGATATGGAGCGGCGGGCAGAACTATACGGCCTGCCAATCCGGGTGCCCCGGCCCCCTATCCGCTTCCGCACCTGCCGCTGGCCAACAGAATCGCGCTACTGGGCATGAAAGAGGGCTGGGGCGTGGCCTATACGGTGGACACCTATCGGCGCTGGTTTCAGGACGGGCAGGAAGCGGGCAGCGAGCCGAACCTGAGCGACAGCCTGCACGCAGTCGGGCAAGATCCGGCAGAAGTTCTGGTCCGCGCGCGCAGCGAAGAGATAGGTCAGGCACTGGATCGTCAGACTGCGACCGCGCAGAACATCGGGGTTTTCGGCTCACCCAGTTTCGTGGTCGGACGCGAGGTGTTCTGGGGGGATGATCGGCTGGACGATGCCGCAGGCTGGGCACGGCGCAACGGCTGACGGGGCTGCGCAATCGCCGACACCCCGGCCCCGCCTCAATTCATCTGGAAGTGTAGTTCATAGGCACCGTCTTCGAACGCGCCGAACAGATCCGGGATATCCGGATGATCCACAGGTTCACCGGAATAGTCGGCAACAAGGTTTTGTTCGGACACATAGGCCACATAAAAACTTTGGTCGTTCTCAGCCAACAGATGATAAAACGGCTGCTTCTTGGAGGGGCGGCTGTCCTCGGGAATCGATTCATACCACTCTTCGGTGTTCGAAAATTCCGGGTCCACGTCAAAGACCACCCCCCGAAAGGGGTGCTTGCGGTGACGGACGACCTGACCAAGGTGATACTTCGCGCGATTGTGCAACATGACAGACCTCTTCATACCCCTTGATACCGTCAACGCCGGGGCGTTGTCCAACTTTCGCCTCAAATTGCCGAGAAACACACTGTGACTCACACGCCGACAGTGCAGTCCGCAGGCCTTTACCCTACACTGGCCAAAGGTGCGAGGCCCGCGCGGCGGCGATGCGCTTTCTGGAGGAAATGTGATTCCCTCCAAAGGCGCAATCAGCTAAAATAACGCACAACAAAAAAGACAAAACGAGGCGAGTGGCAAATGAGCAGAGTCCTTCGCGCCTTGGTGATCGTGTTGCTGGCTGCCTCCTGCGGGGGCGGCGGTGGCGGCTCGGGGTCATCACCGCGCAACCTGGACAACGCCTGTTCCATTTTGGAGCAGCGACCGGGGTACTTTAGAGCGTTCCGCAATACAGAGCGCCGTTGGGGCGTGCCTGTGCATGTGCAGATGGCGACCATCTATCAGGAAAGCAAATTCGACAGCGATGCGCGGACCCCGTTCCAGTACAGTCTGGGCGTGATTCCGATCGGTCGGCAAAGTTCGGCCTTTGGCTATAGTCAAGCACTGGACGGCACCTGGAAAGAATACCTTGCCGATGGGGCCCGCCGAGGTGCCCGCCGCGATGACATCCGTGACGCGACCGATTTCATGGGCTGGTACATGAAACAGTCGCACGAAGAACTGGGCATTCCGATGTGGGACGCGCGGCGCCACTATCTGGCCTATCACGAAGGGCGCACAGGCTATCGCCGGGGCAGCTACAACGCAAAGTCCTGGCTGCTGCGGGTCTCATCGCAGGTTGGCGAGCGGTCGGTTCTGTATCAGCAACAGCTCAAGGGATGCCGGGCCGCGCGCTAACGCGGCCCAACCCAACCCGCATCACGGTTTCAGCTTGGCCAATTCCGCGTCGATGGAAAACTGGCTGTTCGGCACGTTGCGTTTTTGCAGACCGCCCAGGATCACAGTGGTTTTTGACCCGTTGCCATCGGTGATCACCCACTGCCGCAACTCCACTGGCCCACCGGTAAACTTCAGCTGGATGGTGCCGTATTCGGGATGGTCCGGATCTTGCGCGGTCACCGTTGTGGCGGTGCCATCAAAACCGTGCCCTACCACCATGCCCGCGCGTCCCAGATCAACCTGGCGATCCAGGATGATCGACAGCGGTGTCTGACGCAGCGGATAGGTGTCGGGACGCGCGTTCAGCTTGCGATCCAGGATATAGACCGCACCGGCGGTGGCCATGACCAGCGCCCGTTCCGGCGGGTTGTAGTCGAACCGCACCTTGCCCGGCCGCTTGATGGCGATTTCCCCGGTCGAGATCGTGCCGTCGGAATTGATCTGGGTAAACGTCCCGGTCGCGGAGGTGATTCCGTTGAGGTACTTTGACACCTCGTTCAATGAAAGTTGCTGGGCGCTGGCGGGCAGCGCAAAGGTCACCAACGTGACAAGGGCGAGTAGCGTGCGGATCATGGTTTTCCTTCCTGCTCGTTTGTAGGGTATGTGGCATGAAGCATGTCGTCATGCGATAGCAGCCCCGTTTGGCCCGATATCATCAGCCATATCCCGCCAATCAACCCCCCGGATTGAAATGACTCTTGCCAAAGGCGTGACCAAACCCTCCCCCAGTGTGAGAACCCGGACACAAGCTCACGCCGTCGGACACCACCAGGAATGAACAGGGCCGCCCCCGTTTGCAGGGGCGGCCCATGTGGTCAGGGTGGCGGCGGGCATCACTGCCCGGGCCTGCCTTATTGTTGTTCGGGCACCAGAATCTCACGCTTGCCGACGTGGTTGGCGGAAGAGACGACCATTTCGTCCTCCATCTGTTCGACCAGTCGCGCGGCCTTGTTGTAGCCGATGCCCAGTTTGCGCTGGATGTAGGAGGTCGAGCATTTGCGATCCTTGATGACAATCCCCACAGCCTGATCATACAGCGCGTCCTCGCCGGTGGTATTGCCGCCGGTGTTGAGACCAAGAACCGCGTCAATGTCGTCGGCCTTTTCGTCGTCAGGCCCCTGTACCACGCCGCCAACATAATCCGGCGGGCCGTAAGCCTTGAGGTGGTTGACGATTTCCTCAACCTCTTCGTCGCTGACAAAGGGGCCGTGGCAACGGGTGATCTTGGCCCCGCCTGCCATGTACAGCATGTCGCCCATACCCAACAGTTGTTCGGCCCCCATCTCACCCAGAATGGTTCGCGAGTCGATTTTGGACGTCACCTGAAAGCTGATGCGCGTGGGGAAGTTCGCCTTGATCGTGCCGGTGATGACATCGACCGACGGGCGTTGCGTGGCCATGATCAGGTGAATGCCAGAGGCCCGCGCCATCTGCGCCAGTCGCTGGATGCAGGCCTCGATCTCTTTGCCCGCGACCATCATCAGGTCGGCCATCTCGTCGACGATTACCACGATATAAGGCATCTTCTTGGGCTCGAATTCATCCGTCTCGAACACCGGTTCTCCGGTGTCGTCGTCAAAGCCGGTCTGCACTGTTCGGCTGAACATCTCGCCCTTGGACAGCGCATCCTCGACCCGGCCATTGTAGCCGTCGATATTGCGTACGCCCATCTTGGACATCTTGCGATAGCGGTCTTCCATTTCGCCCACGACCCACTTCAGGGCGACAACCGCCTTTTTCGGGTCGGTGACAACCGGGGACAGCAGGTGCGGAATGCCGTCATAGACTGACAGTTCCAGCATCTTGGGGTCGATCATGACCAACCGCAGATCCTCGGGCGTCAGCTTGTAGAGCAGCGACAGGATCATGGTGTTGATCGCCACCGACTTACCCGACCCGGTGGTCCCGGCGATCAACAGGTGAGGCATCTTGGCCAGATTGGCCACCATCGGCGCACCGCCGATGTCCTTGCCCAGCGCCAAGGGCAGCTTGTGCTTGCCGTCGCCATAGTCACGCCCGGCCAGGATTTCGCGGAACGACACCATTTCGCGGTTGTCGTTGGGCAGTTCGATACCGATCACGCTGCGGCCCGGAACGGTAGAAACACGGGCGGAGAGCGCTGACATGGACCGCGCGATATCGTCGGCCAGACCGATCACGCGGCTTGCCTTGAGACCCGGCGCGGGTTCCAGTTCGTACATGGTGACAACGGGACCGGGGCGGACGCTGACAATCTCCCCCTTTACGCCGTAGTCATCCAACACGGTTTCCAGCATCCGGGCGTTTTCTTCCAGTGCCTCGTCGCTAAGGACGTGGCGCTCGATCTTGTCGGGTGACATCAACAGCGACAGCGGCGGCAGTTCATAATCCGGCGTGTTGTCGTCAAAGCTGAGCGAGGGTTGCGCCTCTGCCTGCGCGCGCTTGGACGGCTGGATCGGCTTGCGGATCGGCTGCTGGACAACCTTTTTGGGTTCGGGCAACGGCACCGCGACCCGCGCTTGCGGTTCGGGGGCGGGTTCGGGCCGGTAGTCGTCGGTCAGAATTTCGGCATCGTCGTCGTCGCCATAGTCATCAAAATCGCTGAGGTCGGAATAGAGGTTTGTATCCACCTCTGCGTCCAACTCTGGCGCACGCGGCATAACGCGGGGCTCTGCGTCAACCATCGGCGCGTCAACCATCGGCCCTGTCTCAGGTTCAACGTCATCCCAGGCGGCATCCGGCTGACTTTCAGGCAAGACCTGCGGCGACGGCGGTGCGGCCGTCAGCGGCGGCTGGGCCGGCATCGCGCGGGCAGAGGCCGTCAGCGGCGGTTCGGGCGGCAAGGCCCCCACGCGGGGCGTATCGCGGAAGACGATGGGTTGCGGGCCATGCCCCCTGCCCCGCGTCAGCGGTTTGGTAACGTCGATATTGGGGGTCGGACGGCCCGGCAAAACGGTATGGCGCGACTTGACCGCCTTGGCGATCTTGGCGCGGATGCGATCCTCTCCGGGCACCTCGACATCATGGTCGATCTGGCGGTCGACCAGTTCCGGTTCGGGCATTGGACCCGGCTCTGACCGGCGGATCATGCGCGACAGAAATCCCGGCTTTTCGGGCTGCGTCGCCGGGGCCAGTTCGATCAGATCCTCGTCGGGGTCAAAAAGGTCGGCTTCGGGTGAGGGCGGCACACCGATGTCCGCCCGCAGCACCCGCGCGGCAGTGGGCGCAGAGGGCACAGCGGCGAGGGTCGACGGCTCGGCCAGGGTTTGCGCATCTGCCAGAGCGATGGCATCAGCCGCGCGGCGCTCCGCCTTGGCGGCGCGACGGTCGGAACTGGCGGCCTGCACCCGTTGTGCCGCACCCATTGCACCACTGGCTCCGTGCCCCAGCAACCTCAGCAGCGTGACATAGACCATGACAAGACTGACCACCAGAAAGCGCGCGATCCGCTTCAGCTCATACCGGGTAAAGCCCAGCACAAAGGCCCCCAACACGATGATCCCCGCACCAAGGCCCAGTTGCACGACCTTCAACCCGATTGCGGGCGAGACCGGCAGCACGTTCAGGGCAGAGCCCATCATCATGTCGCCGAACAGCCCGCCAAGGCCGAAATCATGCGTCCAGCCTGCGGATTCCGGCAGGCCAGAGGCATAGACCGCCGACAGCGCCACCCAGATCGGCGAAAAGATCAGGCAGGTAAAGGCGCGGCCATTGCCCTTGTGCAGGGCCATACGCGCGCCCCAGACGGTCAGAACCGCAGCCAGAGACCACGCGCCAAGGCCGATGATCATGAACAGCGGCGCGGCGATATAGGCCCCCAGACGGCCCATCCAGTTCTGCACCGGCGCATCCGTTGCCGATAGCCACGACGGGTCATCCGGCGTGTACGAGGCGATCATGGCAGCCACCATCAACCCCAGCGCGATCAGCGCCAGACCGATCAGTTCGCGGCCCCGCTTTTCCAGCGTGGCGGCCGTATTGGTGTCGAACAGGGGATCGCGTCCCCGTGCCTGAAAAGTTGCCATCTTCGCCTCGTCGGTCTTGTTTTTATACAAACAGGCAGTCCCGGATTCGGGTCAGCCCGTCTTTGGTTTCTTCGTAGGGCGCCACAAGCGCCACGCGGACATACCCCTCCCCGGGGTTCCCGCCGTCGGTATCGCGGGACAGATAGGCACCGGGCAGCACCCGGACGCCTGTTTCGTACCACAGCTTTAGCGCCGCCGCCTCGCCGTCCTGAACCGGCAGCCACAGGAACATGCCCGCCTCAGGCGACATGTAACCCGGCACGTGGCCCAGGATCTCATCCGCCAGAGCGTACTTACGGGCCCACAGCGCGCGGTTTTCGACGACATGCGCCTCATCGGTCCAGAGCTCCGCTGACACCCGCTGCAACGGCAGCGGCACCGGCGCGCCTGAATAGGCGCGCAACTGGCGCAGGCGGGCGATGCTGTCCGGCCCACCGGCCACAAAGCCCGAGCGCAGGCCGGGCAGATTGGAGCGTTTCGACAGCGAATGCAAGGAGACGACCCGCTCTGGGTTTGCGCCCATTGCGGCGGACACCTCCAGCGCGCCTTTGGGCGGTTCACTGCGGTACAGTTCCGCGTAACACTCGTCAGCGACGATCTGAAAGTCGTGTTTTTCGGCCAGCGTGATCAGGTCGCGCCAATAGGTTTCGGACGCCATGACGCCCTGCGGATTGGCCGGCGAACAGATGTAACACAACGCAGCCCGGTCCAAAACTTCGGCGGGCAATCCGGCATACTCCGGCAGGTGGCCGGTTTCAGCGGTGGCTGGGGTAAAGACCGGCTCTGCGCCCACCGAAATTGCCGAGATCATGTAGACCTGATAAAATGGGTTGGGCATCAACACGGTCGGACGCCGACCGTTCTTTTGCTCAGGGCACAGCGCCATGCCGGTGTTGTACAGCCCCTCACGGGTGCCGTTCAGCGACATGATCTGCGTGTCGGGGTTCATCGTCACCCCGTAGCGGCGATTCAGCCAGCCCGCGATGGCGGTGCGCAGTTCCGGCGTGCCCTCGTTCGACGGATAGCGCCCGAACTCTGCCGCGTGATCCGTGATGATCTGCGTGATCCACGGCGGAAAGGCGTGTTTCGGCTCTCCGATGGACATGTGCAGCACCGGACCGCCGGGTTCTTGCGAATCCAGAAGGGCCCGCAGACGCGGGAACGCATAGGCCGGTAGGTTCGAAAACCGTTCGGGGAACATCTGCCAGTACTGCCTCAAGGTATGCGGGATCATTGCGTGCCCCGCGTTTGTTCGCAGGATACGGAAAAACAGGGGGTTCTGTCCAGAATCAAGGACCCGCCAGAGTCGGATGTGACGCGAAAGCCGCAGTGCCGTGGGATTTGTCAGGCCAGAGCGGCCTCGGCGGCGGCGGCAAGGCGCAGCAACCTGTGCTCTCCCATGGCTGTCCCCATCAGTGAGATGCCACAGGACGGCGTGCCGGTGGGCAGGGTAACGATCGCGCCCCCCAACAAATTGCCGATCCGCGTGTTGCGCAGGGTGCGCAGGTTGGCCTGCACATAGGTGTCCCCCAGTTCCATCAGCGCCTCAACCTTTTCGGGCAGGTTCGGCGCAGTCGGGCACAGGACGGCATCGAACCCGGCGGTCGCCACGGCCCAGTCGGCGCGCATGGCATGGATGCGCTGCCATGCGGCGATGAAATCGGCGGCACTGTGGGCGGCCCCGGCCTCGAACCGTTCCCGGATGGGCGCGAACATGACGTCGGGCTGCGCGATGATCGCGTCGCGCCATGTGGCCCAGGCCTCGGACGTGTAGAGCATGCCGGAATCCGCGTGCGGCTGCGCAATCTGTGGAAAATCAAGCGGTTCGATAGTGGCTCCGGCGGCGCGCAGCCGGTCCAGGGATTGAGCATAGGCGCGGGCCGGGGCCGCATCCAGATCGTCCATGACAATGGTCTGAAGCGCGGCAAAGCGTCGGCCCTGCAGGGTGGCCCCGGTCAGGTCGGGCGCGGGCGCTCCCTCCAGCGCGGAGAGCATCAGCGCGGCATCCTCAACCGTGCGGCACAGCGGGCCGACCGTGTCAAAGCCGGCGATCAGCGGCACGACTCCGGTCAGACTCAGCCGCCCGGTGGTGGTTTTCAGCCCCACAAGATCGCTCCAGCAGGCGGGCAAACGCACCGATCCGCCGGTATCCGACCCGACTGCCGCAGGGGCCAGACGAAAGGCAACAGAGGCCGCCGCCCCAGAGGAGGACCCGCCCGCCACAGCATCAGGGTCATTCACACATGGGGCCGTCGCGGTGACCGGGTTCAAACCCAGACCGGAAAAGGCCAGTTCGGACATATGGGTCTTGCCCAGACAGACCAGCCCGTTCTGGGTTGCGTTGCGCAGCACCTCTGCATCGCGGTCGGGAATACGGCCCGCCAGCAGGCCAGATCCGGCCTCTGTCACGGTTCCTGCGGTGTCATACAGGTCTTTCCAGCTGATCGGCACGCCGTCCAGCGGATGACGGCGCAGGCCCAGATCGGCGCGGGTCTTAGCGGCCTGCGCCTCTGCCAAGGCGCGGTCCGGGGTGAGTCGGGCATAGATTCGGTCGCGCATGGGGTGCGCGTTGATCTCATTCAGGAAGTCCTCTGCCAATGTAACCGGGTCAATCTCACCTTTGGCGATGCCGCGTCCCAAATCGGCGGCGGTCTGTTCGGTCACTTTGGTCATGCTACGTCCCCTTCATCTACCGCGCGACGGTAGCGGCAGGCGGGCGCATGGACAATCCCGTGCGGACGGCCATATTGCGGCCCATGGAACATGACCTGATCATCGTTGGCGGAGGCCTGAACGGACCCGCTCTTGCGCTGGCCGCTGCACAGGCGGGGCTGACCTCTTGTGTGGTGGATTCGCTGCCGCTGGCCACACGGCAAGACGCCGATTTTGACGGCCGGTCCTACGCGCTGGCGCGGTCCTCTCAGCGGATGCTGGACCGGCTGGGGCTGTGGGACGCGTTGAAAGACCACGCGCAGCCGATGAACCAGATCAAGGTCTCGGACGGGCGTGTGGGGGATGCGGGGGTGTTCCTTGGCCTGCATTTCGACAGTGCCGAAATCGAAGACGGGCCGATGGGATTCATGGTCGAGGATCGGTATTTGCGCCGTGTCCTGCTGGCGGCGCTAGCGGAGTCCGACCTGATCACCCAGCGGGCCGAGGCGATGGTTGTGGCGCAAGAGACCCGGCCAGAGGGCGCGTCGGTAACGCTGGCCGATGGAGAGGTTCTCAAGGGCCGCTTACTTGTGGGCGCGGACGGACAAAAAAGCGGTGTCGCCACCCGCGCGGGCATCCGTCGGATGGGCTGGGGCTATGGGCAGACCGCACTTGTTTGTGCGATTGCTCATGAGGAACCGCATGACGGCGTTGCACATCAGCTGTTTCTGCCAGCCGGGCCGCTGGCGATCCTTCCTCTGACGGGCAACCGCTCATCCATTGTCTGGAGCGAGCGGGACAGTCGCGCACAGGCGATCAACGCCTTGTCGGATGACGACTACCTAGAGGTCTTGCGGCCACGATTTGGCGATTTCCTTGGTGAGATTTCCTTGGCGGGTGCGCGATATACCTATCCGCTGACCTTGTCGCTGGCGCGGGCCTTTACCGCCGAGCGTGTGGCGCTGGTGGGCGACGCGGCGCACCGGATGCATCCGATTGCCGGTCAGGGACTGAACGCGGGGCTGCGCGATGTGGCGGCACTGGCGCATGTGATCACACACGCGGCGCGGCGAGGGGAGGATTTTGCTTCTCCGGCGGTTCTAAGCCGCTATGCACAGTGGCGCCGGTTTGACACGGCGTCGCTGGCCACCTCGACAGACCTGTTCAACCGCTTGTTTTCGAACGACAACCCCCTGCTCCGGCTGGGCCGTGACCTCGGCATGGCGGCGATCAACGCCGCGCCCGGATTGCGCCGCAGCTTTATCCGTGAGGCCGCCGGGCTGACCGGGGATCTGCCCGACCTGATGCGCGGCTGAGGGGGCTTTCCCCCGGCACAGGCCCTGCCTAAGCTGCGGCCAAAATCGGGAGGACATTTATGGACAAGAAATGCGCAATCGTCACCGGGGCCGCGCGCGGCATCGGGCTGGCCACGGCGGACCTGTTTCTGGAAAACGGCTGGTGCGTGGCGATGCTGGACCGCGACGGTGAGGAACTGCTGAAGCAGACAGCCAAGCGCGAGAACGTACTGGCACTAGTGCGCGACGTATCAAACCCTCAGGACGTCAATGCCGCGATGCGCGAAACTCACGGCTGGGCCGGACGGGTCGACGCGCTGGTGAACAATGCAGGCGTGGCGGAATTTGGCCCCATCGAAGGCTGTGACTTTGAGATGTGGCGCCGGGTGATGGAAACCAACCTTGATGGTGTTTTCCTGTGCTCACAGGCCGTTACGCCTCATCTGAAGGAAACGCAGGGGGCGATTGTCAATATCGCCTCGATCAGCGGCTTGCGCGCCTCGACGCTGCGGGTGGCCTATGGCACGTCAAAAGCAGCGGTGATCCAGTTGACCAAACAGCACGCCGCAGAACTGGGCGAATATGGCATCCGCGTCAACTGTGTGGCCCCCGGCCCGGTCAAGACAAAGCTGTCGATGGCGGTTCACAGTCCTGAAATCATCAAATCCTATCACGACTCCATCCCGCTGAACCGCTACGGATCTGAACGCGAACTGGCAGAGGTGATCGTCTTTCTGGCCTCGGAAAAGGCGTCTTATGTCAGCGGGCAAATCGTTGCCGTGGACGGCGGATTTGAATCGACCGGCGTCGGTCTCCCGGCGTTGCGCAGCTAGACCAAGCTGGACCCAATCGGCACGAAAAAGGGCGGGGTCTCCCCCGCCCTTTCGCGTTCCGGATCAGACGCGTTACTGGATGCGCTGACCGTTGGCCAGGATGTGGCCCTCTTCGTTGATCTCGATGGTCGAGGTCATGGTGTCCGGCTCTTCGCCCGGCACGGTGAACATCGACAACATCATGCGGAAACCCATCGCATCTTGTTCTGGCAGCAGGCCCATCGAGATCAGGTTGTCGATCACCCCGTTGGCGCCCGACACTTGCAGATCAAGCTGGCCATTCGGACGCGGCAGACCGTCGAATGTTTCCAGGTCGCTGTTGTCGAAAGTGAATGAGCCCGATCCAAGAACCGCAGCACCGACCACGTCGATCACAAAGTCGCTGAGCGTCAGCGAGTTCAACTCACCCGGCATACCGCCGGTGCGGCCCAAATCCTCTACCGCCTTGGTATCGAGCAGGCTGACAAAGGGCGTGACCTGTGCGTCCAGATTGAACGCGATGGTGGCAGGGGCACGCGACAGCACCTCTGCGGGGTCAAAGATGTTCCACAACATGTCCGCCATGGCGAAATCGCCGATCACAACCGACAAGGACGCATCCTGCGGAGTTTCGGACGGGGCCAGCGGCATTTCCAGCGCAAAGCCGACCTCTCCCAGTTCCGCATTGATCGGCAGCGGCAGTTCCGGGCCGGAAAGCGCGACAGTCTGTCCGGTGCCCGAGAGGGCATAGGTCAGCGCCGACTCAGAGACGGCAATGGCAAATTCGCCGCCGGTCGATGTGAACTGACCTGCGGTCGGACCATCGCCTTCGTCAAAGGTGAACTGCGTCGCGCCGCCGGTGTGCTTGAGCACGGCATCCACAGACCCGCCGTTCTTGAACATTGAGGTCGGATCTTCGTAATCCAGTTCCGTCGGCAACACGGTCTTGCCCGTGCTGGACAGCCCGGTGAGTTGCATGTTGAACATGCCGCCCTCGTCGCTTTCGGGATCGTCAAAGATCAAGTCGAGCGCCAGCGTGCCCATCGACATGTCCTGGTCGATCGAGCGCATGCCGCCGACCGTCAGGATATGCGACGTGCCGGACAGCGGACCCATGTTCATGGTCATGCTCAGCATGTCGCGCGTGATCTCTTCGCCTTCGGCCATGAACTTGATCAGTTCCAGCGCGATGTTGTCGCCGCTGTAGGTATAGGTCAGATCGCCGGGCGTGCCCGAGACGTTCAGCGCCATGTTGGATTGCATCATCTGAACGATGGCTTCGCCAACGGTTTCCTCACGTTCGATAAAGGAAACCGCGATCTCGCCGACGTCAGGGTAAGAGATGTTGACCGAACCGTCGCCCGCGTCGGCAAAGGTAATGTCAGGCATAACCACATGGACAGTACCGTCTTCTTCGGGAATCGTGATGACCATGGTCAGGTCGGATACAACCAGATCAGAGCCTTCCATCATTTCGGTGGCGGTGACTTCGTATCCGAAGTTGCCCATGTAGGCGTCGAAGTCGTCCCAGACCTGCTGCGGCGTGACATCGGCCCAAGCCTGCCCGGCCATGGCAACGATGGCCAGCGCCGAGGCTGTAACGTAGCGGTTCATAATTTTTTCCTCTCTGTCGGTGCAAACGAATTTTCGCAGTCTCAAGGGCTTCCCCCGCCCGGTCAAGGGACTGGATTCCATACTATTGAGCGATTACGACAGTGGCGAGACGCCATTTGTGGCGCAACCCACGATTTATCGGAGAGACCCCGGGATGAGCGGTAGTCTGCAAAACAAGACGGTGATGATCACTGGCGCAAGCCGGGGAATCGGGGCAGAGGCGGCGCGGGCCTTTGCCGCCCAGGGCGCCCGGGTGGCGCTGGTGGCGCGCACCGCCGAGGCGATCGCCGATCTGGCCGGAGAGATCGGACCGCAGGCGGTGGCGATCCCTTGCGATATCGCCCGCTACTGGGAAGTCGAAAAGGCCGTGAGCAACTGCGTCGCCGCGCACGGCGGGCTGGACATTCTGGTGAACAACGCCGGTGTGATCGAGCCGGTCTCGCGCCTGGCGGAGGTCGACCCGAAAGCCTGGGGAGAGGTGATCGACATCAATCTCAAAGGCGTGTTTCACGGCATGCGCGCGGCGCTGCCGGTGATGCTGGCGGCGGGTGGCGGCACGGTACTTACCATTGGATCGGGGGCCGCACATGGCCCGGTCGAGGGGTGGTCGCACTACTGTTCGTCCAAGGCGGGCGCGCTGATGCTGACCCGGATGCTGGACAAGGAATACAGCCAGCAGGGGATCCGCGCGCTGTCGCTGTCGCCCGGCACGGTGGCCACGCAAATGCAGCGAGAGATCAAGGCAAGCGGAATAAACCCGATCAGCCAGCTGGACTGGTCCGATCACATCCCGCCCGAATGGGTGGCCCGGGCTTTGGTCTGGATGTGTTCCGACGCGGCGGAAGCCTACCTGGGCGGTGAGATATCGTTGCGTGATGAGGGCGTGCGCGCGGCGGTCGGGCTGGCATGATCCGCCTGACCCAGGAAGACGGATTGTGGATCGCCACAATTGACCGGCCAGACAAGGCGAACTCTCTGACAGCGCCGATGCTGGAGGACTTGTGCCGGATTGCCGAGGACGCGCTGACCGGCGCGCGGTGTCTGGTGTTGACCGGCGTGGGCAAAGTGTTCTCTGCCGGAGCCGATCTGGAGGCCGCGCGTGCGGGGCTGGCGGTGTCACCTCTGTGGGAACGTCTGTCCGGGGCAATTGTCCGCCACCCGGGACTGACCATTTGCGCGATGAATGGGACGGTGGCAGGCGGGGCCATGGGCATGGCGCTGGCCTGTGACCTGCGCATTTCAGTGCCCGGAGCCAAGGTGTTCTATCCGGTGATGAAGCTGGGCTTTCTGCCACAGCCGTCAGATCCGACGCGCCTTGCCGCGCTGGTGGGTCCGGCGCGGGCCAAGATGATCCTGATGGCCGGGCAAAAGGTGCCGGTGGACGAGGCCGTGGCCTGGGGGCTGGTCGATCGCCTGGTCGAGGGGGATCTGCTGGAAACGGCGCGCGCGCTGGCCGCAGATACTCTGGGGGCCGAGGCATCCCATGCACGGGCGATCAAGGCACTGATCGTGTAAAGGGGGCGCTGCCCCCGTCTCCCTGCGGTCGACTCCCCCGGGATATTTTTGGCCAGAAGAAGCTGGAGGATAGTCTTTTAGCCCGCAAGGCGCGCGACAATGCTGTCGGCGGTCACCCGGCCAACTGGCGCGCCGTCCTGTATCACGGTCAGCGGGCCGTCCTTGAGCATTGGCATCAGATCGCGGATCGGGGTTTCGGCGGCGACCTCGGACCCGCCTGTGCCGGGCTCCATAACGTCACGCGCGGTCAGAACGCCCAGCGGGTTCATGTTGGCCACGAAATCCGCCACATAGTCAGAGACCGGGGCCGAGAAAATCTCACGCGGGGTGCCGGTCTGGACGATGCGCCCGCCTTCCATGATGGCGATGCGGTTGCCGATCTTGAACGCCTCGTCCAGGTCGTGGCTGACAAAGAGGATGGTGCGCTTGAGTTCGCGTTGCAGGTCGAGCAATTCGTCCTGAAGGCGGGAGCGGATCAACGGGTCAAGCGCAGAGAACGGTTCATCCATCAGCAGGATCGGTGCCTCTGTGGCAAAGGCACGGGCCAGACCGACGCGCTGCTGCATCCCGCCCGACAGCTCGCTGACCTTGCGGTCGCCCCAGTCGGAAAGGCCCACCAGCGCCAGTTGGCGTGTTACGGTTTCCATCCGTTGCGCTGTCCCCTGCCCCGCCAGTTCAAGGCCAAAGCCGACGTTTTCGGCCACGGTTCGCCATGGCAGCAGGCCGAATTGCTGGAACACCATCGCGACATGGCCCTGACGGACCCGGCGCAGGGCGCTTGCGGAACAATTGGTGACTTCTGTGACCTCGTCACCGCAGGTCACGCGCACGGTCCCCCGGCTGACCGCGTTCAAACCGTTGACTGCGCGCAGCAACGTGGATTTCCCGGACCCCGACAGCCCCATGAGTACGACAATCTCACCCTCTTCGACGTCGAGCGAACAGTCGTGCGCCCCCAGCACCTGGCCGGTTTCGGTCTGTATCGCGGCCCGGTCCCGGCCCTGATCCGCCAAGGGCAAGGCGCGATCGGGGTGATCGCCAAAGACAATCGAGACGTTTTCAAAAGCGACAGCGGTCATTTTTCCCACCTTAGCGCTCGGTCCAGCATGATGGCGACGACAACGATGATCAGGCCGGCCTCAAAGCCCAGCCCGGTATCGACACGGTTGAGGGCGCGCACCACCGGCACGCCCAGCCCGTCCGCGCCCACCAGCGCAGCAATCACCACCATCGACAGCGACAGCATGATGGTCTGGTTCAGCCCGGCCATGATCTGAGGCAGCGCAGAGGGCAGTTCGATCTTCCACAGCTTCTGGCGTGGCGTCGCGCCAAAAGCATCCGCCGCCTCCAACAGCGCCTTGGGGGTCGAGGAAATGCCCAGATGGGTCAACCGGATCGGGGCGGGGACGACAAAGATCACCGTGGCAATCAGGCCGGGGACCATGCCGATGCCAAAAAACACGATGGCCGGGATCAGGTAGACAAAGGTGGGCAGCGTCTGCATCAGGTCCAGCACCGGACGCATGAAGCGGTACAGCCCGGGTCTGTGCGCGACCATGATGCCAATGGGCACGCCAACGCCCATGCAAACCACGCAGGCCGACAGCACCAGCGTCAGGCTTTCGGTGGTTTCCTCCCAATAGCCCTGATTGAGGATGAACAGAAAGCCGAGGAAAACCAGCGCCGGCACTTGCCAGCGGCGGTGCACCGCAAAGGTGGCCGCCGTTAGCACCAGCACCACGATCAACGGATGCGGTTCTTGCAGCACCCAGAGGATCGCGTCGATCAGCGCCTCCATCGCGACGGCCATACCGTCAAAGAACCAGCCGCCGTTCTTCTGCAACCAGTCGAACCCCGCCTCGGCGCCGTCACCGATAGGTATCTTGTGATTTGTCAGCCAGTCCACCGGCCCACCCCCCTGTTTTCCCATTCATGCGGGGTTTGGCCAGGTTTGTGAAGCCGATCGATGGCGATTGGAGTTTGTCGAACGGACGCAGGGATGGCACCCTGATCCAGAAGCAAGGAGCGATGCCATGTCAGAAATCGTGTTTTACACCAATCCCATGTCGCGCGGGCGTATCGCCCGTTGGATGCTGGAGGAATGCGGCGCGTCCTATGAAACGCGCGTTGTGGCCTATGGGCCAGAGATGAAGGGTCCCGACTACCGCGCAATCAATCCGATGGGCAAGGTACCCGCGCTGGAGGATGGCGGCGCGGTGATCACCGAAGGCGCGGCAATCTGCTGCCATCTGGCAGAGCGTTTCCCCGAGGTCGGTCTGATCCCGGCACCGGGCGCGCGCGGCGCGTTTTACCGCTGGATGTTCTTTGCGGCCGGTCCGCTGGAGGCGGCGGTTGTGAACCAATCCTTTGGATTTGAACTGCCCGACGATCCAGAGGCCCGTGGCCGCGCCGGTTGGTGTTCGCTGGAGGAAGAGGCCGACATCCTTGCCGCGCTGTTGTCAGATGGGCGCACATGGCTGTTGGGGGACGCGTTTTCCGCGCTGGACGTCTATCTTGGGTCGCAGATCGCCTGGGGTCGTCAGTTTGGCACCCTGCCCGCACGTGCGGGCTTTGACAGCTACATCGGCCGGATCATGTCCCGCGACGCGGCGGTGCGGGCGCAGGCATTGGATGATGCGTTGATGTCGGGATGATCGGCGGCACCTGGACCAGATAAAAAACTGCGCGTCACGTTGGCGGCACCCGGATTGCGGTCCCCGGCTTGCTTGCTGCGGGGCCTAGAACTTGGCGTCCGTCGCGGCCAGAACCCGCAACCTGCCAACGGTCTGGAACCCCGCTGAAAGGGCATGCTCCAACTCTGCCCCGGATTCGTAACCAACCAAGGAGCAATGTCCCCCGACCCAGCTTGCAGCATTTGCCGCCGCCTCAAAACGCTCTTGTGTCGGGTTTTCTGCAAAGACATTGGACAGCCCGACGCACTCGTTGGACAGGTTTGCAATACACCCGTCCGTGAAACGCCCCGCCTCGCGCCGACCCAGAAACAAGACGTCCTCTCTTTCCAATAGCATGTCGGGGAACATGCGGCGGTCCGTGGGCGAACTGTTCTGCCGCCAACTGTCTTCCCACATCTGCAACCCTCTGGCGTCCTTTACAATGTCCCAGCCGTTCGGCAAATCGACCTGCACTGGATCGCGCCATATCCAGAACGCCTCAAAAAGCGCCCGGAACCCGTTCCGCTCAAGATCAAGCTGGCAAAAACTGTCCTTGACCACAACACGGTCAAATCGGGACGCCAGCCCTGCCAGCTCCAGGGCGATGGCTTCTTCTTGATCTGGTGCAAAAACCGTCAGGTTGGAATGGTAGGGCGGCGCACTGTCCTGGCCGACAAAGGCGAAGGGTCGTCGCACATAGCGCAGGCCATGCGCGGCAAAGACCGCCTCGTACCAGCCCGCATTGTTTCTGGCCGCGATCATTGCACGTTCGTCGACAGACATGCGACCCCATCTCAGGTAGACATGAAGCGATCAGCCATGGCGGTGTATCAGTCAACCAAAACCCAACAAGGGGTGCAGGCACCATCCTCCGGGAAATAGGCCCCGCCTATGGCGGAACCTTCCAGATCGCGGGTTGCAATCCCCTGCTTACTCCAGCGCGGCCTTGACCGCCGCCATCGCGTCGCCGCCGTCCAGGGCGGTCACACCCGCCAGCCAGCCGTCCAGCACACCCATGTTCGACGACAGCCATGCCTTGGCGGCGTCTTCGGGGTCTTCGCCATCGTCAAGGATCGCGCCCATGATCTCGTTTTCCATCGCCAGCGTGAATTCGAGGTTCTTGAGCAACGCGCCGACATTCGGGCACTCCTCGACGTAGCCCGCGCGGGTGTTGGTGTAGACCGTCGCCCCGCCCAGATCGGGACCAAAATAATCGTCGCCGCCGGTCAGATAGGTGAGATCATAGTTGGCATTCATCGGGTGCGGTTCCCAGGCAAGAAAGATCACCGGCTCGTCGCGGTTCACCGCACGGCCGACCTGCGCCAGCATCCCCTGTTCACTGCTTTCCTTGACCTCGAATGCGCTCAGGCCAAAGGCATCGGCGTCGATCATGTCGATGATCAGGCGGTTGCCGTCATTGCCCGGCTCGATCCCATAGATCGTCTCATCCAGCGCATCTGCATGGGCCGCGATATCGGCGAAATCGGCAATCCCCAGCGCGGCCCCCACGGCATTGGTGGCCAGTGTGTATTTCGCGCCCTGCAGGTTGTCGCGCACGGTATCGACGGTGCCTGCCTCACGGTAGGGGGCGATATCTGCCTCCATCGTCGGCATCCAGTTGCCAAGGAACACATCAATGTCGCCCGCCGCCATCGAGGTATAAGCCCGGCTTATTCATCCAAATCAGGGGAAATAGCTGGCGTGCCCGCGAAAGCTTTGTAGAATCAAGCTGCTAGACAAAATCCGACAGCAGCC
>NZ_FZON01000136.1 GCF_900188425.1 Antarctobacter heliothermus | reverse complement strand
AGCTCGGCGGGATCGGTCTGCTCATGCAGGACAGCTACCACGCTGGATTCACGAGATGAATCCCTCAACCAGCCTTTGCGCAACAAAGCCCCTTTAGCCTGAAGTTCAGAGCACGCGGTCCGGCTTGTCGCCGCGCCAAATATGTCGGCCAAGATGGAGCTTCCCGGATTGAGAACGAAACCATGGCTTTCACTCAGTCCTGACTGAATGATGATGTCCGCCTCTGGGTCATCCGGCTGGGTGCTGATGCGATACATATCGCTGACCACATCATCTCCACCCGCCAGCGCGCTGGCGACCCGCGGGGATTGGATGAATAGGCCAATTGGTTTTGTTGCACTTGAAGATATGCCTTCGCCTCCGAAATCACCGGCGACGAACCGGATCGGGACGGTCAGGCAATCGTGCCTGTCATCGCTCTTCAAGTTCACGATACCGCTTCCCATGAGCCCCCTCAGATGTAGAAGCGTCGCCTCGCGTGGAGCATCGATCCAGGCAACCCCATAGGCCCCGGCAGGAATATGTTGCCCTGCGTCCGTCTGAACGGCGGCGCTCATTGGCCAGTTGGTTTGGTGATCTGTATCCTGGGCGCTTGCTCTGAGCGACGTGAGGAGCAGAGCGATAGGGGTGGTCAGAAGAAGAGTGAAAGTTTGGCGGGTCGACATGTCTGGTGTACCTTTGTGCATGGCTGGTTGAGTTGCGAACGTGGCCGCAACGCCTTGCACATGGACGATGGCGTCGGGCAAATAGCCCGAAAACGCGATCCAGAACGTTCGAAATCGCCATTTCGAACCTCTTTTTTTTCGATTCCCAATGTCGGCTCTACCGGCGTTGCGGACTGCTCAGTCCAAGCATCCGCAGCGAACGGCCCAGTCTTCAAAGCGGCAAGTCGGGTCTCAGGTCAAACGGATGTCGGCTCCGGTCCGGTCGGATCAGGACCGCGCTCGGCTTCTGTCCTCGTTCGCGCGGCACCGCCGCATGACGACATTGGCCCTTGTTGCCTGATGCTGCACCGAGCACGGTTGACCGCTGTCCCCCATCCGCACTTCTGAACGTATTGCCAAAATCACCGTACTGACTTAAGCGAGTTACACATTCATGGAGATTTTATGACCCGATAATGCCGGGAGGCAAAGCGCCCTCCCGATGAAAAGCAAAACAGAACCAACGCCGCCGCACAATCGCTGGAGGCAAACACTTTTGCTTTATCTGGTCAATTTCTATTTTTCGGTGCGGGCGTGTCCTGCTTTCCGACCATGAAAGATCCAAACAATGACTCGGGACTATTCCAAGTTCTTGCTGCCTTCGGGTACGAGAAAAGTACCAAAACATGAGCCTTCACCTTTAGAATTACTTGGCTGGAAGCCCTTCTTTCGCCAACAACTCAATCCTGATGAGGCTGCGGATACACCGCCTGTTCGCGTGGTTGAGGTCCACAGAACTGGCTTGCATGTACTGGGTGACAACCTTGATACTCTCATCCCGCCGGGGCCGGATGCGACAGTTGGTGACTGGTTGCTTTATGATCAGAAAAAGCCATCCAATAGTAGGGTCTTGGAACGCAGGAGCGTGTTTGAGCGTCGTGCGCCGGGCTCAGACCGCAAACGGCAACTGATTGCTGCCAACGTCGACACGGTCTTTATCGTGTCGTCCTGCAACAAGGACTTCAACATCGCGCGGCTTGAACGTAACCGCGCCATTGGCACCGCCTGCCTGACGCTGGTGCGATCATCTAGGACACGTGTTTAACGACGTCGTTAACGACGTGTCTTATGCGGG
>NZ_FZON01000145.1 GCF_900188425.1 Antarctobacter heliothermus | reverse complement strand
GCCTGGGGCGCGCTTGGCGGGGCGACCAATGCGCTGACCACAAAGATGCGCCTGCGCGATGCGCTGCGGCATATCCTGCTCGGCGGACTGATCGCCGCCGGGATGGGCAGCCTCTCCATGGCTCTGGTGACCAGCTGGCTGGATCTGCCGCCCGAGGCCATCCCGGCCGGTGGCGCCGCAGGATCCGCCGCCTATCTCGTCGGCGTCTTTGGCCCGGCCGTCATCGAAGTCATCCTCGCCCGACTGCGCGCCGTACAGGTCGGCAGGGGCGATGGAGGCGACGATGAGTGAGCTCCTCCGTCTCGCGCGGTCCATCCGCTGTCTGTCTGCCGACCCCCGGCAGGCCTTCATTCACCGCCTGCGCATCGGCCTCGCCGTCGCAGCGCTGATCCTGATCTTTTCTCAACTGGGATAAATCCATGCAGATGACTGCCAGGAAAACTTCTGATCGCGGCCTTTTGGCCCTCACCCGGCACGAGGGTATCGTGCCGGGACCCTACCTTGACGTGGTGAACGTCTGGACCTTTGGCGTCGGCCATACTGCTGCGGCTGGTCCGCCCGATCCGGCCAAGATGCCCCGCGGCATGCCAACCGATCTGGACGAAGGCGTCCGGGATGCACTCGGCATCTTCTGCGCGGATCTGGCGCGCTACGAGGCCGACGTCCGGCGCGCGGTGAAGGTGCCCCTCGCGCCCCATGAATTCGATGCGCTGGTCTCGTTCCACTACAACACAGGCGGCATCGCACGGGCGACGCTGACGCGCTACCTGAACGCAGGTGACCGCGCAGCAGCCGCCGGGGCCTTCCTGAACTGGCGCAAGCCCGCCGCAATTATCCCCCGCCGGGAAGCGGAGCGGGATCTCTTCCGGGACGGCCGCTATCCCGGCGGGACGATCCCGATCTGGGCGGTCGACAGAAACGGTCGGGTGGATTTCTCCCGACCGCTCCGGCGGCTGACCGAGGATGAGGCGCTGGCGCTCTTGCGGCCCAAACGGACGGTTTCTTCCGAGTCCAAACCGGCCACGCCATCGGCAACGCCATCGGCATCCAAAGAGCAGCCCAACTGGCTCACTCGGCTGGCGAATTTTATCTCAAACCTGAACCGGAAGGCCTGATCCATGCGCTATATCCGACCCAATTCCCTGACTTGGTGGGCGGGCATGCTTGCCGTTCTGACCGGTGCGGCCGCCACGGCCCTCCCCGCCACCGGCGCCTTCAGCGAACTCACCCGGCTTGTCGCCCTGCTGGCGGGCTCGGGCGATGCCTCACCGGCCGGGTTGATCTTCCTCGGTCTTGGCCTGATCGGCCTGCGCGACCGGATCGAACGCGGGTTCCGGGGCCATGGCTGATCTCCTGACATTGATCGTAACCGCCGTCACAACCCTGG
>NZ_FZON01000151.1 GCF_900188425.1 Antarctobacter heliothermus | reverse complement strand
TTTTTTGAGTGATTTTGCACTGGTCAGAAGCAGACGTGTGTCCGGCCTGTTCGCGCGGCACTCGTAGCCGCTGGCCCTGATGGTTTCCGCGACCAAGTCCCAAACGGCTTATCGAACAACATTGTGTCCTGGACATTCGACGGGTTGTCTTGGTTGGCGGGCTGACTGTGCGCCATCATTTCAATGGTCTTGCTGTCTCGGGTGTTCCTTTTCCTTTCTTTAGGCTGCGTGGGGCCGATAGTATTCGTTCTTGGTCAGCACTGCCCAAACTATTCGTGCGGTCTTGTTCGCCATTGCGACGGTCGCCAGTCGAGCAGGCTTTCGTTCCAGTAGGCCTATAGCCCATGGATCTACACGATCAGGGTTCACTTTCATTTGCCGCAATCGTGCTGTCATGCCAGTCACCAGAAGACGTCGGATGTAGCGGTCGCCCATTTTCGTGATCCGCCCCAGGCGTTCTTTTCCGCCACTGGATAAGTTTAGCGGTGTGAGACCTAACCAGGCAGCAAACTGTCGGCCATTCTTAAATTGCTTTGCGTCGCCGACAGTTGCGACAAGGGCCGAAGCGGTCACTGGGCCAACGCCAGGGATTGTGCGGAGCAACATCACGCGTTTGTCCAGTTTGGAATGCAGCCGCATGCGCATCTCGTACCAGCGGAAGCGCAAGTGCATCGCAACAAGTTGGTGGCTAAGTTGCCTCAAGACATCTCGTGCGAACTCAGGAAGAGCTGGTTTTTCGCCCTCCAAAACACCCTTTGCATATTTGACCGCGGCCCCAGTCCCTTGTGGAATGATGACGCCAAATTCGGCAAGCAAACTGCGAAGCATGTTGCTCAATTGCGTTCGCTGCCTGACAATCAAATCGCGCGCGCGATGCAGGAAGAGGACGGCTTGCTGTTCCTCGGACTTGGGCGCAACAAACCGCATCGTCGGGCGCGTCACTGCTTCGCAGATGGCTTCAGCATCGTTGGCGTCGGACTTGCCGCGTTTGACGTAGGGTTTTACATAATTGGCTGGGATCAGGCGAACATCATGCCCAAGTTTGCTGAGTTCTCGCGCCCAGTAATGACTGGATCCGCAAGCCTCCATGCCGATCAGACAGGGTTCCAGATTGGTGAAAAACTGCATGAGTTGTGCTCGGCGGATTGCTCGATTGAAGACAACTTGACCATCCCTGGTAATTCCGTGGACCTGAAAAACATGTTTGGCCAGATCAATGCCCACTGTTGTAACTTGCATTGGGTAGCTCCTTTCCTAGCAGTGATAGACAACTGCAGTATGGCGCATTGCGACGCCGGTTGGAGCAGGAGCTATCCACCCCATCCG
>NZ_FZON01000011.1 GCF_900188425.1 Antarctobacter heliothermus | reverse complement strand
ACCGGCAGAAAAACACTGCCGCCTTTCTGCACATCAGGCGTTTCACCCGTGGCAGGGGAAAAGCGAGGGTCCTTCAACCATTTGAAAATCAGGTTGGCGTTCATTGAATAGCGACGTGCAACCTGCGCGACAGACACGCCCGGTGCCAAAGCCTGCGCACAGATCAACCGCTTCTCTTCGTCAGCCCAGAACCGCTTCTTCTGACCCTTTTTGCCCGCCATGGAGTGCCTCAAGATGTCCACTATCGATGGTGGACACTATCAGCCGAGGGTTCCGCTCGTCAGAGCGGCGACAGCGGACGGATACGGACCATCCGCCATTCGGGGCCTTTGTTCCGGCACCGGGCCATCAGCTGGGGTTTGGCGATCTCAAGACCATCGAGGCGGCAGAGCTGCTGGCCGCGATCCGCGACGGGGTGCAGGCCTATCCGTCGATGCAGGACGCCTTGGGGTTTGAGCGGGTTATCCATGCCATCGCCGACAGTGCGCGGCAGGAGTGCGCGCGGATCACTTTGTAGCGGTGTGACCCTCGGGTTGGGGGATGCCCTGCCACAGGGCCTTTTCCACGCGGGGCGGGTAAAACAGCGCATTCGCGCCCAGCCCCGGCGCAACGCAGATGAAATCCAGATAGGGGCACATCATCGGCCCGGAAAGCAGGGCATTGCGGTGGGTGTCCAGCATCAGGTCCAGCGCGTGGCGGTGGCGCTGCGTCTCTCCCTGTTCGGTTTGTCTGCGGGTGGGCCCCTCAAAGGCGACGATGGCGGGTCGGACCTTGCGTTGGGCCATATACTCGGCCACGACAGAGATGATGTGACCGTCAAAACCGTCCGTGTCGGATTTCAGGACGGTGTCCGATGTCAGGGCCTCGGCGATCTGTTGCGGAGAGACGCGGGCACCGGCAAAGACCTCTCCGGCGTCGGGCTCCAGCGATGAGCCACCAGTGCCGTGATTGATCGACAAGCGCACGCGATCCCGTGCCGCGTCCGGGGCAACAATGGCATGGCTGAGGCGCACATCCGAGAATTGCGCCATGTTGCGTTCGAGATAGTCGAAATAGCCCGCGTGCGGTTCGATCCCCCAGACCGAACCGTTGGAGAAGCGGCGAAAATGACCGATCGTGTCGCCAACGTTGGCGCCAATGTCGATCAGCGGGCCATCGGCAATCGCATTGTCCGCCAGAAGGACGCGGATCAGGTTCCAGTAGAGATAATCGTATTGGGGATGCTGCCGCATGATGCGCGGCAGATGGTGATCGGCCGGCAAAAGCAGTTCAGCCGATCCGATACTGAGTCTCTGGTCATCCTGCGCCATCTTCTTCCCCGTGGGCCGCCCTGTCGGCGCGGGTATAGGCTGACCCGCCGTCCAGGTCACTGCGAAACCTGACCTAGATCGCGGGATCTTCTGCTGCCTTTTCCAGTTTTTCGCAGGCCCGCATCAACGCATCAAATTCCGCTTCATCGAGACATGCCCGCAGGCCCATCTGACGCGAGCGCATGCGCGGTATGGTGTGTTCAAAGGTCGCGCGCCCCTTGGCGGTCAGGTCCAGATGCAGCGCGCGGTTGTCGGACGTGTCGCGGGTGACGGTGATCATCCTCTCCGCAGCCAAAGATTTGACGCTGCGGCTGATCAGGCCCTTGTCCATGTCGGTCAGCCGCGACAATTGGGCGGAGGTGCAACGCCCGGTATCGCCGAGCACGGCGATAATGCGCCATTGCGTGATGGTGATCCCGGCATGGGCCCGCAAGATCCGCGTGGCCTGCGCGCTGAGTTTGGCCTGCACCTTGGCAAGACGGTAGGTTAGGAATTTGCTGAGCGGTAAAACCGAATGAGGCACCACATCGTCGTCGGCATCCATGTCAAACGGGTTCCCTGCCTGCAAGGCGGTGCCCTGCGGTTTCCAATTCGCTGCGCTCAGGTTAGCGATGCAAGCGAAGATCTGGCAAGCGTTATCGGGATGGTCTTGCTGCGGTTGCCATGTGGTGCCTTCGTTTCCAAGCCAGTGGACGCAGGCCGAAAAAAAGACCCCCGCCGGGATGGGCGAGGGCCGAGAGCACTGCAAGTGCGCGGGTGTCAGTAGCGACAGAGCGTGCTTGCGGTTTGCAGAACGGCACCCGGCGTATTGGGCAGCCGCAGGAAGGTCACGCGACGGTTTTCGGCCGCGCGGGGATCGTACTCGTTCTTCAGCACATACTCGCCCCAGCCGACCGGATAGAGCGGTACGCTCAGGTAGGCGCCTTCGATCAGGCGGGTGACAGAGGCCGCGCGGCGCAGGCTGAGATCGCAGTTATAGCCTTCCGACCCGACGGCATCGGTGTGGCCGATCACGGCGTAAGAGGTGCCTTGAAGGGCGGGATCGTTCAGGGCGGCGATCAGGCTGTCGATCTTGCCGCGCTGGTCGCCCCGAACGCGGTCGCTGTCATAGTCGAATTCGATGGTGACAGCGACAGAAGGCAGCGCGACCTTGCCGGTCTTGGGCGGTTCGGGTGCGTCGTATTTGGGTGGTTCTGGTGGTGGCACCTTGCTGACAACGACCTTCTTGGTGTCGAGATCCAGCACAAGGGTTTCAAACGTAACCGACGGCCCGGCGCTTTCCAGTGCGATACCGTCCGGGTCGATGTCGATGCCCGAACAGTTGGCGGCGTTTGGGTTCAGCAGGCAGCCGGCCATCTGGCTCTGTGGCTGCGGTTTGATTTCCACCAGCGGATCGGTGCCGGGGATAAAGATTTCGCCGCTCTGCGCATGGCCTGCCACGGGGGGCAGGCCAAGGCAGAGAGCGACGCTCAGGATCAGCTTTCGCATCGCTCTCATCTCCTCAGTATTCCCGGACCACGACCGAGATCTGGGCCTTGGTCACGTCGGGGTTGTGTTTGGACACGGCGCGGTAGTCGACGCCGCTGTCGGTCTTCTTGGCGTCCTTGGCGCCTGCGTTGAGATCCAGCACCAGGGTTTCGTTCACGATCCCCTCGTAGTGATCCTTGGAGACGGCCTTGTGGCCGACAGAGCAGGACACCTTGGACGTATCGCGGGTCACCTTGTCGATGGCTGCCTGACCGCCGTTGCAGATGGCCAGGATGGTTTCCAGCCCCGGCTCGGAGGTGCGCAGCGCCCCTTTCGGCGGGAAGACATACTGGGTGCCGCCCGGGATCACGATGTCGTCCAGACCCGGGAAGGGGAAGAGAACGCAGCTGTCATGATCGTCGTCGATCGAGATCAGCGTCAGACGGCAGTCGTGGCGGGGTTCGATAAAGACCTGAAGTTCGTCACCGACCTTGTAGGCTGTCTGGTTGGTGTAGACGGTCAGGTGGCTTTGCGCCGCGACCGAGTGCTGGACCGGGTCATAGTCGCCGCCGTATTTCCTGGCGTCGTCGTGGGTCTTGATCGGTTCGTCGCCTTTCACGACATAGTCGGTGCCCGTCGGTTTGTAGTCGTCGTCCTTTTTTACCACATAGTCCTTTTCGGGCGGGACGTAGCCGGGGTCACCAGGCTTGTAGTCGGCGGTCGGCGGGACGTAACCGGGGTCGCCGGGCTTATAGTCGTCGGCGGGCGGCACATAGCCGGGATCGCCAGGCTTGTATTCGACAGGCTTGACCACCTTGACCTTTTTCACCGGAGCGTAGTCGGTGTCCTTGACGATCTGCTTGACCGAATAGCTCAGGTCCGCAGTCACCACATGGTCGGTCTTGTAGGGACGGTAGTCGGTCAGCTTGTCCAGCAGGACCGGGTAGGCGGCAGTCCATTCATCCCGCGCAATCGGCGAGATATCCAGACGGGTCAGCAGGCCGGCCATGTCGTGTCCGGCAAAGGCCATCCGGCTGCGCAGCATGTCCGAGGTCAGACCCAGTTCGTTGGCGGCCTGATCAAAGTCGACGAAGTAATCGACGTGATAGACAAACAGGCCCCGCACCGGCTCCAGCCCGGCCGCCTTGATGGTCGGCTCGATGCCCGCGCTGGCGAGGGTGTTCAGGAAGGCGTCGGAATCGCGCTGGAAGTACTCATTGACGACATCCTTGCCCGGATAGATCGCGTCGATGGTCTGACGCGCCGAGGCGGGCAGAGACAGGTTGTTCAGCGCAACCTCACGCACAGAATCGTCGTTGAAGCGCATGCCTTTGGAGTGGCACGAGATGCACGAGATGCCGTTCACAACCTCACCCGTACCGTCCGGGTAATCCGTGTCACGCACGATGGAGGTCGGACCCACGTCCAGACGCGCACCGTCGGCGGTGTTGAGGTAATAGGCGTGAAAGCCGTTGGGCAGGGTAAAGATCGACTCACCACCGTCATGCTCAAAGGCAAGATCGGGGCCGTAGGCGTCAATCGGACCCAGCGGATATTCGAAAAAGCTCTGACGCCCTTTCGATCCGGCAAAGTCATACGACGTCCAGAAGAAGCCGGTGCCCAGCGGGTGGCGTTCGATCAGACGGTTGTGCGATGACACACCCGAATCCTGAAAACCGGCGCGGATGACCTGCTCGTTCAGGATGTTCCGGCTCATGTTCATGCCCAGCTTGGCCTCCAGGCCCTGCACCGTGTCGGGCAGGCCCAGCATGTCATAGTACAGCGGGCTGACAGAGGCGGTCGCGGTGAACCAGTCGGCCCGGATCACCGGAGTCATGGAGCCCGACAAGTGTTGCAGCGTCCCAAGATAGGGGTCGGTGTCGCTTTCCATGGCGTAGGGGTACTGCGATTCGAGATACCCCCAGGTTTCATGCGTCCAGTCCAGATCGGGCAGGAAGACACGCAGCAGGATACCGTGCGGATCGACCTTTTCGAACTTGTAGACATTCGCGTTCCAGCTGAGCGCGTTCAGCAGTTTGACGGTGGCCGCCAGATAGCCCTCATAGTTCTCGTCGGTGACGTCGAGATCGTTCCACATCGGCCGCATCGAGATATAGCGGATGCGGTCACGGCGGTTGGTGGGCTGGGCCTGCAGATCGGCATGGGCCATGGCGTACATATCGGCCAACGAGATGTAGGTCCGCGGTTCGGGTGCGGAGTCACCCAGCGCGACGATCCAGTCCTGAAGCTGTTGCAGCTCTGCCTCGGTCGGCACACAGCTGGGATCCCAGCAGTTGTCCGGCATGGCGGGCGCGCCGCCGGTGATCACCTGGTACAGTTTGGACTTTTCCGGGTCGCCGACCGCCACGAATTTCGGGTCATTGGCCAGGCGGCGCATGTCCAGAACGTGACCAAAACCGGCCTTTGGTTTGGTCAGTCCATCGCCCAGCACACCTTGCTGGTGGCAGTCCGAGCAATATTTCTGCAAGACGCCATAGGCGGATTTTTCATAATCGGTTGCGTCGGCAGGAAGCTGATAGTTCAGATCTTCTGGATCAACCAGCAAGGTCTGATCCTGCGCCACAGCGGGCAGGGCGAAGGCGGTCGCCAGGGCGATGACGCTCACCTTCATCAGGTTGTTGGGTTGCATGACATAAGTCTCCTGTTGAAAGAGGGCTTGGGTGGAATTCTGATTAACGGCACCGGATGGAAAGGTACTTTTTCGAGGCCCAGCCAGTCGCACCGCCGGAGCCCCGGAACGGGTTCTTGCACTGTCCCGACAGGCAACGGATCTGGGCCCAGTTGCCGCTTTGGTTCAGCACTTGAACAGTGTCGCCGAGATAAGTCTCGGAGAGGATCCGGCCACGGGTGCTGGCCTGCGACCGGATGTTCAGAAAGCCGGTCCCGTTGTTGCGGGTATGGCTGGAATAGCGATTCAGGTTCACCACCGTGGCGGTGCACTGGGCGACGGGCCGATCCCTCGGCTTGTCCGAGGCCAGATAGCGGTTCGACACCCAGCCGTTCTGGCCGTTCGACAGGCGGACATTGTTCCAGCCGTCGTTTTCGCCCAGCACGGTCACCTTGTCACCGAAATCAATCCGGTTGATGACGCCATTGTGCGTGCCCGGACCGGAACGGACGTTAAGGTGGTCGGTGCCTGTGACATACATCGTATGCGTCTGGACCGGCGGCGGCGGGGTCACGACCTTTTCAGGGGTCTTGAGATAGGTGATCCGGTCGATCACCACCCGTGAGATACAGTCGGCATCCGCGCCACAGCGGTCACGGGTTCCAGTGCGCCACGCGGCCTGCTGGGTCGAGGTCACGGCGCGGGCGGGTGATTTGTACGCGCGCTCCATTTCCTCATCCAGTCCGGCAAGGTAGCGATCGCCGCAGATCGTGCGCTCTGTCGCGTTCAGGCCGCTGGACTTGCACCACCACAGCAGCGGCGTCGTGTCGACAACCTCTTCGGGCGGCGGCGGGGGCGGTGTGATGTCGATCGGGTCGGGAGCGGTGCACAGGCGCGCCACATAGGACTTGGCCAGGATCGAATAGGGGTGGTCGCCGCAGACCTGAAGGTAGGCCTCATAGGCGAAACACTCGGAAAATTCCTTGGCCTCGTCATACAGCGCATCGCACAGTTTGACTGCGGTTTCGTCCTTTGCGTCCGGCGGCGGGGGCGGCGCGGTTTCGCCGGTGTCCACGGGGTCGGGCACAGGCGGCGTTGTTGGCGGCGTCGGGTCCACGGCACCAGGCACAAATGCGGCCTTGAGCACCTTGGACTGGGCCAGGATATCGCCCATCGGAATGGCATAGTTCACCGCGTCGCGGTTGGACCCGGCATGGTGCAGGCCCACCACCTTTTGCAATGAGGCGTCAATCACCGGTGAGCCGGAGTTGCCCGGCAGGGTGTCACAGGTGTGCAGCAACTGCTTGTTCGACAGGGCGGGCGCGTTGGCACGGCATTTTTCGCGGCTGATGCGCTGCGCCTCCCCCATGGGATGGCCGATCACCCAGTAGGGATCGTTGTCCTGCGGCGTGATCGCGGCCAGATCAAGCATCCCGAATTCGGCTGAGGGATCGCCGATCACCTCCAACACGGAATAATCCAGTTCCTTGGAGGTTTCGACGGGTGTCGGCACAACGGTAAAGCGGCGTGTGCCTGCATCCACGCCGGGCTGGCGGTAGCCCGCCACGAACAACACGGAGTCGATGCGCGTGGCGCCGGCGCGTTCATTCTCCAGAATGCCGGGCACGCAATGGTGGTTGGTCAGGATGTGCTTCTTGTCGACGATAAAGGCGGTGCAGGGATAGACGCCGGTGTCGGTCAGGATGTCCAACCGGCCAACCGCCAGACCCAGTTTTGAAAACACGCTGTTTTCGGAATAGTTCAGGATTGGTTCGTTGTTGTAGTCGCCAACCGCCAGTTCAAGGGTGATGTCGCTGCCGCCACCGGCGGACTGGTTGCGGCTGAGCACAACGCTGCCAAAGCTCGTGCGGTCGAACCCGACAAAGTCCTGCGCGCGCACCGGTGTCGGCGCGGTGGCCGACAGCCCCAGCGAGGCGATCAGAGTTGCCAGTAGAACAGACATACGCACGGCGGGTCCCCTTTGGATAAAAATGAACTTTAACAAGTTGCTTTCATGTTCCTTCGAAAGAGGGCGTTCCGTCAACGAAGGAAAACCCGACCTTCGGAAAAGTCAGGGAAAATCCGGCATTTGTCTTACATGAATCGGGATTCGGCCCGGTTGCGCCTAGAGCACGCGGGACAGGAAGGCGCGCGTGCGCTCTTGTTCGGGGGTGCCAAAGAGCTGTTCCGGCGACCCGGATTCGAGAATCCGACCCCGATCCAGAAAGCAAACCGTGTCGGCCAGCTCTCGGGCGAACCCCATCTCATGGGTGGCCAGAACCATGGTCATACCTTCGGTGCGCAACTGGCGCAGCACGTCCAGCAC
This sequence comes from Antarctobacter heliothermus, assembly GCF_900188425.1. GTDB lineage: Bacteria > Pseudomonadota > Alphaproteobacteria > Rhodobacterales > Rhodobacteraceae > Antarctobacter > Antarctobacter heliothermus. The sequence continues at coordinate 107,313 of NZ_FZON01000011.1, read as the reverse complement.
CTCACCCACCAGTTCGGGATCGAGGGCCGAGGTGATCTCATCGAACAGCATGATCTGCGGTTTCATCGCCAGCGCGCGCACGATGGCCACGCGCTGTTGCTGGCCGCCGGACAGCTGGTCGGGGTAGTGGTGCATCCGGTCGGCAAGACCAAACCGCGCGAACAACTCTGCCACCTTGGGTTCCAGCTCTGTGCGGCTGGTGCCGTGGACACGGCGGGGGGCCAGCAGGGCGTTGTCCAGCGCGGTCATGTGCGGAAACAAGTTATAGCTCTGGAACACCATGCCGATGCGTTGGCGCACCGGCTGCGGGTCGTAACCGGGTTCGGAAATATCGACACCGTCCAGCGTGATGGTGCCGTCGTCGATCGGCTCCAGCAGGTTCATGCAGCGCAGGAGGGTGGATTTGCCCGACCCGGACGCGCCGATCAGGCAGATCATCTGACCGCCGGTGACGGTCAGGTCGATGCCTTGCAGCACCGGGTTGGTGCCAAAGCTTTTCTGCACGTTGTTCAGGACAAGTGTGGGCATCAGCTGCGGGCCTTGCGCTGGCGGTTCATCAGGTGGTCGGCGTAGCGGGTGGCGGGAATGGTGATCGCAAGAAACACCAGCGCCGCGCCGACATAGGGTGTGAAATTCGCCAGCAGCGATTTGTAGACGCCCGCCTGACGAAAAATCTCGACCGGGCCGATGAAGGACAGCAGCGCCACGTCCTTTTGCAGCGCGATGAACAGGTTCATGTTGGCGGGCACGACGCGGCGGATCGCCTGCGGCAGGATCACGAAACGCATCGCATCGGAGGACGACAGCCCCAGCGACAGGGCGGCGGCGCGCTGGCTGTCGTGGATGGATTCGATGCCCGAACGGATGACCTCTGCCACATAGGCGGCATAGACCAGCACCAGCGCCAGAGAACCCCAGATATAGGGGGAATTCCACGGGCGCGGCAGGCCCAGACCGGGGATGCCAAAGCCGATCAGGTAGATCACAAGGATCACCGGCAAGCCCCGGAACACGTCCGTATAGATAATCGCCAGCAGCTTGACCGGGTAGAGCGCCGGGGTGCGCAGATCGCGCGCCACCGCGACGGCCAGACCCAGCGCCGCGATGATCGGGGCGCACCAGGCAAAGATCGCGATGTCCATCAGGAAGGCGTTCAGCAGGCCCGGAAAGGTCTTGGCAAAGACCGCGCCGTTGAAAAAGCTGCGCTGTACGGCCTCCCAGCCGGGGGCCAGCGGCACAAGGACAATCAATGCAAGCAGGACCGCGCCGGTCGATCCGGCGGCAATCAGGTTGGCACGACGGCGCTGGCGCGCTTCGAAGATCTGGCGACGGCTGGGCATGGAACGGCCTGTAAGACGATTTCGCACCGGGGGGAAGGGGGCGCTGCCCCCGCCCCTGCGGGACTCCCCCGGGATATTTTCAGACAGAAGAAGCCGGGGCGCGGCGCGGGGCCTGCCCCGAGTGGTCTATTCGATGACCGGGACGCCGGTTGTGGCCTGTAGCCATTCGGCCTCGATCTCTGCCAGTTTGCCCGTCTCCGTGAGCGTGGTCAGTGCGGCGTTGACGCAGGCCGTGAGGGGGTTGTCTTTTTCGAGCAGCATGCCGAACTGATCGGGGTTTTCGCTGCGTTCTGGTGGGAACTGGCCCAGCACCACGCCGTCGTTGACCACCACCGCCGACAGGTAGAGCGCGGTGGGCAGGTCAAACAGCGCGGCATCAATCTGGCCCGCTTGCATCGCGGCGGTCACGTCGACGTTGTCGCCGTACATCATTGGCTGTTTGTCGGGGTCGATCAGATCCATCAGCATGGGGACGGCGGTGGTGTTGGCATCCGCGCCCCAAAGCAGGGACTTGAGGCTGGTGACTGTGGCATTGGCCCCGCCGTCGACCACAGCCTTGGTCGTCAGGACGGCCATGGCCGAGCTGTAGTAGGGGGCCGAAAAATCAACGACCTGAGCACGTTCGGGGGTGATGGAGAATTGTTGCAGGTTGACGTCGAAATCCTTGGCGCCGGGCTGGATCGACTGATCGAACGAGGTGCGCACCCATGTCACCTGATCCGGGTCAAAGCCCATTTCGGCGGCGACGGCATAGGCAACGGCGGACTCGAAGCCCTTGCCGCTTTCGGGGGCGTCGTCCAGCACCCAGGGAAAGAACGCCGGGTTGCCGGTGGCGACGGTGAATGTGCCCTCTGTCAGGGTCTTGCCTGTGGCGCAGTCGTTCTGGGCAAAGGCAGCGCCGGCAAACCCGCAGGCGAGCGCGGTCATGGTCATGAGTTTCATAGCAGGGGTCCCTATCGGATTATGGTTGCGGCCAGATTTGCCTCCGGGGCGGGCGTTGTCAATTTGACTGCGCTTCGATGGCCGGGATCAGGCCCGGAGTCCTGACCTCGCGCCCGGATTGGAGGGGCTTTTCCGGCTTGGCCTGTCCTTTCACCGGTGAGGGGGGTGCCGACCTTTCGGTGTGACGGTCTGTGAAGGCGGTGGGATTCGGTCAGGCGCAGGGCGTTTGGGGGGTCTTTGGGAGGGTTGCGGAGAGCCGCGTCAGCCGGGTTTGTAGTCGCGGTTGGCCTCTGGGTCTGTATCGGCGAAGGGCAGGGCCATCAGGTCATCCCATAGCGCGGCAGGCAGTTTCATCGCGGCCCAGTCCATCGTCTTTTGCACCCGTTCCGGGCTGGAGACGCCGATCACGGTCGAGGTGATGCGGGGATCGCGCAGCGAGAATTGCAGCGCGGCGACGCCGGTCGGCACGTTGTGGCGGGCGCAGATGTCTTCGATGGCGCGTACGGGGGCGAGGGCCGCATCGTCGGCCACCTGGTAGGTGACGCGGGGCATGGCGGCGCTGCCCTTGGCCAGCACGCCGCCGGCAAAGGGGGCTGCGTTGAGGATGGCGATGCCCTGGTCATAGGCGTAGTCGAACATTGCATCCGCAGACCGGTTCAGCAGGGTAAAGCGGTTGTGCGAGATCAGCGCATCGAACGGGTAGGCGCGCAGGATCGGGTCCATCACGTCGAGCCGCCCCATGGCGAGGCCGACGGCCTGTGCGATGCCCTCTTCCTTGAGCTTGAACAATTCATCCAGCGCGCCGCCGTCGCCGGTGATCTCGTTCAGGTCGCGGGCGTGTTCGGGGTCATGCAGGTGGAGCAGGGGGATGCTGTCGAGGTTGAGCGCGGTCAGGCTTTCCTCGATGGATTGGCGCACGCGGGCGGCGTCAAAGCGGCGGCTGTCCATGTCGCGGTCCAGTTTGGTCGACAGGACAAAGCCGTCGGGCAGTCCGCCGCGGTCCTTGATGACCTGACCGATGCGTTCCTCTGACCGGCCAAAGCCGTAGTTTCTGGAGGTGTCGAGGAAGTTCACTGGCCCGTCGAAGATGGCGTTGACGGTGGCGTGGGCGCGGTCCTCGGAGACGGAATAGCCATAGGTGTCCGGCATGTCGCCGAGGGCGGAGGCGCCGAAGCAGAGGTCTGTGACTTCGAGGTCGGTCTTGCCGAGGGCGTAGCGGGCCATGGGGGCCTCCTGAGTGTCCGGGGTTTGGGTGATTTGTGACCGGATCGGGGCTGTGTGGCAAGGGGGTGTGCGGGGGTGTCCACGCGTGGACACCGTCGGCCCCATGCGAAATCAAGGGGTTACAGAGACGTTTTCATCATTTGTTAGGATTTACGAGGTGCAGCGCCTCTGTGTTGGAGTGGTATGATGGCCGTCCTTGGACCCGTCATCTGATGTGCTTGTGGCCGCGCGTCGTGGCATGTGCGCCCGATTGGTAAGCATTCTCCGCTCCGCGACCTGCCGGTCCGAAGCTGCGGCCCGCGCGAAGGGCAGGTCACCTATGGTATCCAACGGTCGCCGCAGCTAGTCAGGTTTGGCTTTACCATTTGGAAAACGGCTTTCGAACAAGGAAACGGGATTAACAAGCATGGCGAAATCAATTCCGCAGGGGCGGGTCGGCGTTGCGCTCATCGGAGCGGGCATGATTGCAAAGACCCAGGTCGCGGCCTTGTCCGCGGCGAAAGAGGACGTGCAGTTAAAGGCGGTTGTTGCGCGCAGGCCCGAACGTGCGGGGTATCTTGCTGCGCTTTGGGACGGCGCGCCCCCCGAGTTTACCGCAGACCTCGCGGCAGTTGCCGCTGATCCGGCGATCCAATTTGCAATTGTCGCCACACCGCCAAGCGTGCGCCATGAGGTGATCGCTGAACTGGCACGCGCCGGCACACATATCCTGTTGGAAAAGCCTGTCGCGCGCACCTTGGAAGAGGCGGTTGGTGTCGTTGAGATCTGTGAACGGACAGGTGTGACGCTGGGGATGGTGTTTCAACATCGGATGCGCGCGTCATCCGTCGCGGCGGCCCGTCATGTTGCGAGTGGCGCGCTTGGGAAACTTGGCCATGTCGAGATCGCGGTCCCGCTATGGCGCGATCAGTCCTATTACGATGAGCTGGGCCGAGGCACCTATGCGCGCGATGGCGGCGGGGTGATGATGACCAACGCCATTCATTCCATTGATCTTGCGCTCAGCCTGACCGGCCCTGTGGCACGTGTTCAGGCGATGACCGCCACCACGCCGTTGCACCGGATGGAAGCAGAAGACCTTGCTGTCGCCGGATTGAAGTTTTCCTGCGGGGCTGCGGGTTCCTTTGTGGCCAGTACGGCTTGCTATCCCCACAGAACCGAGGTCATCCGGCTTCACTTTGAAAACGCAAGTTTGCGGATAGACAAGAACGCTCTTGAAGTGAGCTGGCGCGACGGGCGTTCCAGCGTCGAAGGAAAAGCCGTGACAGACGCGCATGAAGGCACGGCATCTCATAACAACCATGAATGGCATCAGGCGGTCATCCAAGAGTTCGTTGATGCGCTGCGCGTCGGCCGCGCGCCGATGGTGACCGGACGAGGAGCGCTGATTTCTCACCAACTCATCGAGGCGATCGAGTCCTCATCCCGGCAAGGCCGCCCGGTTGAGATAGGCGCCAGCTCTGCGGACCAGATCGACGCTGCGCGGTGATGGCAGCCGTTTTGCGCCGGTTTTGGACGCCCCCCATTCGGTGAGGGACCCGCAAAGGGGCAGGCGCTGGCCGGGTGGTCAAACAGGCAGGAGGCCCCGGATCAGGTCCGGGGCCGGAGCCTGATCCGGTTCGGGGCGCGTTATCCCCGTGGCAGGGTCATTTGCGGGTCATAGGGGCTGGGGTCGATCACTTCGGCGGCGAAACGGTCGCCCAGCAGGTCCAGTTCCAGCCTTGTGCCCGGTGTCGCCATAGCTGGATCGACAAAGCCCAGTGCAAGGTTCAGCCCGGTGCGAAAGCCGTAGGCCCCAGAGGTGACGGTGCCGACCACCTTGTCGCCGACCATCATCGACGCCCCCGGCGCGGCACGGCGGTCAGGCGCGTCGTGGCTGAGAGTGACGAGGCATTGGCGCGGGCCATCGGCCTGCCGCTTCAGCAGCGCCTCTTTGCCGATGAACTCCTTGTCGAGTTTGATAAAGCGGTCCAGCCCGGTCTCGAAGGGCGTGAATTCGGTCAGCAAGTCGGCCTTCCAGTGCAGGAAGCCTTTTTCCAGCCGCATGGATTCGACCGCGTGGCTGCCAAACAGGCGCAACCCGTGTTTGTCGCCCGCCTCACGCAGGGCACTGTAGGCGGCGTAGAGGGAGGCGTTGGGGACGTGGATTTCATAGGCCAGCTCACCCGAAAAGCTGACCGCAAGGACGGTTGCCGGGGCGAAGCCGATGAAACATTCGCGGGCCGACAGCCACGGGAAGCCCTGCGCCGACCAGTCGCCGCGTGAGACTTGGGACAGCACGTCGCGGGCCTTGGGGCCAGCCAGCACGAGGATGGTCTGATCATTGGTCAGGCTGCGGATCTGCACGTCCTCTTCGGCGCGCTTGTGCGCCATGAGCCAATCCATGTCGTGGAATTCCGAGGCGGCGGCAGAGCCGTACCAGACCCGCGCAGGCCCCCGGTCAGAGGCGGGCAGGTTGGCGAAGGTCGCCTCTGCCTTGACCATGCCGTGGTCGTTCAGCAGGTAGCCAAGGCCGACGCGGCCGTCCTTTTTGGTGACACGGCCACAGCAGAGGCGGTCGAGAAAGGCGTGGCGGTCAGTGCCGGTGATCTCCAGCCGGTTGAAGCCGTTGACTTCACAGAGGCCGACGGCGGTGTGGACGGCGTTCACCTCTTCGCCGATCAGCGCGTGTGCCTCGTCAAAGCGATAGCTTGGGGTCACGGTCAGGCCATCGGGGGCAAAGAATTCCGCTCGTTCCCAGCCATTCACAGGCCCGAAATGCGCGCCTTCGGTTTGCAGGATCGGGGTCAGCGGCGTTGTCTTGGCCATGCGACCCGCCGGGCGGTGTTCGTTGGGAAAGTGAAAGCGGAATTCGTTTTGATAGTCCTGGATCGCGTAGCGGGCGCAGAGTTCGACGTTGGTGTGGCCGGTGTAGCGGCGCGGGTCGATGACCCATGTGTCGTATTGCGCCTCACCATGCACGATCTGTTGCGCCAGCAGCCAGCCGTGGCCGCCGCCCTCACCCAGACCGGCGCGCAACCCGATGATGCAATAGGCGTTGCGCTTGCCCGGAATAGGGCCGACCAGCGGCGCGCCGTCGATGGTATAGGTGATGGGGCCGTTGACGACGGTGGTGATGCCGACCTCTGTCAGGGCGGGCATCCGTTCGAACGCGCCCTCTAGCACGTCCATCACCCGGTCCAGATCATCGGGGCAGAGCGCGTTGACAAAGTTGGGGTCGATGCCGTCCATGCCCCATGTCTTGCAGTCCTGTTCGTAGAAGCCGACCAGCAGGCCGTTCTTTTCCTGACGGCTGTAGTAGTCCGAGATCGGGCAGCGCAGCAGCGGCATCCGGTGGTCCGAGTCGCGGATGGCGGGGATCTCTTCGGTGACGAAATACTGGTGTTCCATCGACATGACCGGGTGATGCACGCCCATCATGGCACCGACCTCATTCACGCGGTAGCCGCAGGCGTTGATGACCACCTCTGTGTGGATCTCACCCTTTGGCGTGGTGACGATCCATGTGTCATCGGGCAGTTGCCGCAGGGCGGTGACGGGGGTGTCGCGGTGGACTTCGGCCCCTGCCTTGCGGGCGCGGCGGGCCAGCGCCTGGCACAGCTGCGCCGGGTCGATGTCACCGTCGAGCGGATCCCAGAGGCCGCCGATCAGGTTGTCGGTGGAAATCAGCGGGTGGCGGCGGGCGCATTCGGCGGCGTCGAGGACCTCGAACTCGACCCCCATGCCGCGCGCCATCGAGGTGAAGTGACGGTAGCCGTCCATATGCGCCTCTGAATTGGCAAGGCGGATGCCGCCGTCGGCGTGATGGTAGGTGATGGGGTAGTCGGGGTCTTCGGCCAGTTCCTTGTACAGCGCGATGGAGTGGCTTTTGAGGCCGACCATGGTCTGCGTCATGCCAAAGTTCGTCACCTGCGCGGCGGAGTGCCATGTGGTGCCGGACGTCAACTCATCCCGTTCGAGCAGCATGACATCGGTCCAGCCCTCTTGGGTCAGGTGGTAGAGCGTGGAGCAGCCTGCGATGCCGCCACCGATCACGACAGCGCGTGTGGTCGTCTTCATGGGAACCTCCGTGGATTGACGATATCGGCGGTGATTTTGCGGTTTCGGGCAAGGGGTTCCTTGCGGCTTTGCTATTCTGAAAACTGCGATTTCGGATGAGTGCAGATGTGTCGGGCCGCTTGTCAGGTTTGCCTGTGCGGTGCGTAGTGGCGGATATGGATTTGGATCAGGATCAGAGGCCTCTTCTTGGGGGGCGGGGCGGGCGTCGGCTGGGCGGGCGGGGTGCGCGGTATCTGGCGCGGGCAGCGGGGCCGGTGAACCCGGCACCGCCGGGGCAGCGGGGCGGGCAGTACACGCCGCTGACGGATGCGGATCTGTGGGCGATCTACCGCACGGCCAAGCGCCTGCTGGCGGATCTGGGCATGGGCGAGGTGCCAGCCCGACTACGGGACGACCTGCTGGCCGCCGGGGCAGAGGCGCGTGGTGATCGGATTTTGATCCCCGGGGCGCTGGTCGAGGCAGCCGTGGACGGGGCGGCGAAACGCTTTCCCTTGTACGGGCGCGATCCGGCGCGCGACATCGAGGTGGGCGGCGACCGGGTGCATTTCGGCACCGGCGGCGCGGCGGTGCAGGTGCTGGACATGGACAGCGCGCGATACCGTTCCGCGACCTTGCAGGATCTGCGCGATTTCACCCGGTTGCAGGATGCGCTGGAAAACGTCAGTTGGTTCACCCGTTGTTGCATCGCGACGGATGTGCCGGGAGAGCGGGAACTGGACCTGAACACCGCCTTTGCGCTGCTGGCGCATACGACAAAGCCGGTGGCAACGGCCTTTACCGTCGCTGACAGTGTCGCGCCCATCGTGGCGATGATGGATATGGCGCTGGGGCGTGAGGGGGCCTTTGCCGCGCGGCCCTTTGTCAAGGCGCATATCAGTCCGGTGATTTCGCCCATGCGCTACGGGGCGGACGCGGTGGACGTGGTCTATGCCTGCATCGCGCACAATATCCCGATGTCCTGCATCACCGCCGCGCAATCGGGGGCGACCGCCCCGGCCCCTTTGGCGGGGTTCCTGGCGCAGTCGCTGGCGGAAACCCTGGCCAGTCTGGTCATGGTACACGCCATCCGCCCCGGACACCCGATGGTGTTTTCCAACTGGCCCTTGGTGGTCGACCTGCGCACCGGCGCGTTTTCCGGCGGCGGCGGAGAAGTGGCGCTGCTGAACGCGGCCTCGGCGCAACTGTCAAACTGGCTGGGGTTGCCGTCCGGCGTGGCGGCGTCGATGACCGACGCCAAGGCGATTGACGCGCAATACGGCATGGAAAAGGGCATGACGGCGCTGGCGGCGGGGCTGGCCGGCGGTAATCTGGTCTATGAGAGCGCGGGCATGACAGCGGCCCTGTTGGGGGCGAGCTTTGAGGGGTTTGTGCTGGACAACGAGATGCTGGGCGCGGTCTATCGCGTGCTGCGCGGGGTTGAGGTCAGTGAGGACACGCTGGGGTATGACGCGATCCGTGAGGCGGTGCTGGGCGAGGGGCATTTCCTTGGCTCGGCCCAGACCCACGCCGCGATGGAGCGGGACTATGTCTATCCGCGTCTGGCCGACCGCACCGATCCGCGCAGTTGGCAAGAGGCAGGGGCCGAGGATGCCTGGAGCCGCGCCCGGACCGAGGCGCGGCGTATTTTGTCGGAGCATCGCCCGGAGTACCTGAGCACGGCGCAGGCGCGCGCGATCCGCGATGCCTTTCCCGAATTGCGCTAGGGGTTTTAGACCGAGACCTTGTCCAACAGCACGTCGCGCGGGGTGTCTGCCTTGGTCGCGTCATGGATCACGCGGCCCCGTTCGAGTGCGACGAAGTGATCGCCAAGGTCATAGGCGAAATCAAAGAACTGCTCGACAAGGATGATCGCCATGTCGCCCTTTTCACGCAGGTATTTGATCACCTCGCCGATTTGCTTGATGATGTTGGGCTGAATGCCCTCTGTCGGCTCATCCAGCAGCAGCAGCTTTGGCTTGGCAATCAGCGCGCGGGCGATGGCGAGCTGTTGCTGTTGTCCGCCGGACAGATCGCCGCCGCGTCGAGCCAGGAACTGTTTTAGAATGGGAAACAGGTCAAATATCTCGTCCGGGATGTGCCAGTCAGATTTCGGGATGCAGGCATAGCCGGTCTCAAGGTTCTCTTTCACTGTCATCAACGGAAAGATGTCGCGCCCCTGCGGGACATAGCCGACACCCGCGCGGGCCAGCGCATGGGCCGAGGTGCCTTTGGGCATGTCGTTGCCCTCGACGCTCATCTCTCCACCGGAGCGCGGGTGGGTGCCGGAAATGGCCTTGAGCAGTGAGGTCTTGCCCACACCATTGGTGCCCATCAGGCAGGTGACGGCACCCGGTTTGGCCTGCATCGAGATCCCGTGCAGGATCTGGCTGTGGCCGTAGTGGAGGGTCAGGTCGGAAAGGCTCAGCATGGGGGCGGTGTCCCTGTCGTCCGGAGGGTGCGCTGTGACGCGCGGGCGGAAGTGGGTATTTTTGCAGAAAAGAAGCCCATGGGTCAGCGCCCCAGATAGACTTCGATGACCTGCGGATCGCTGGTCACATGGTCGATGGAGCCTTCGGCGAGGACGGAGCCCTCATTCAGGACGGTGACCTTGCAGTTCAGGCGGCGGACAAATTCCATGTCGTGTTCGACCACAACGACGGCGCGGGTCTTTGCCGCCTCGACCAGCATTTGCGTGGTTTTCTCGCGCTCTGCCGGGGTCATGCCGGCGGCGGGTTCATCGACCAGCAAAAGGCGCGGTTCCTGTGCCAGCAGCATGCCGATCTCCAGCCATTGCTTTTGTCCGTGCGACAGCTCCCCCGCCGGACGGGTCAGGCTGTCGGTCAGGCCGGTCTGTTCTGCGATGGCCTCGATCCTTGCCGCGCCGTCCGAGGTCTTTTTGTAGAACAGCACATCAAAGGGGCCGCGCGGGTTTTTCAGCGCCATGGCGAGGTTTTCGCGCACGGTCTGGGCCTCGAACACCGTGGGTTTCTGGAACTTGCGGCCGATCCCCTCACGGGCGATGGCGGATTCCGACAGGCCAAGAAGTGAGATCCCCTTGTCGCCCCACAGGATATGACCGTCATCGGGTTTGGTCTTGCCGGTGATGATGTCCATGAAGGTGGTCTTGCCCGCGCCGTTGGGGCCGATGATGGCGCGCAACTCCGGCTCTCCGATCTGGAAGCTGAGGTTGTTGATCGCCTTGAACCCGTCGAAGGAAACGGAGACGCCGGAGAGTTCGAGGAGCGTCTTGCTCATGCTTTTTTCCTCACCAGTTTGTCGACGAGACCGCCGATGCCTTGGGGGGCGAACAGGGTCACGGCAACGAAGGACAGGCCGAGCAGCACCAGCCACCAGTCGGTCCATTTGATCGTGTAAAAGCCAAGGTTGATGTCGGGCGCGCCGCCGCCGGTGAACCAGCTGGACGCCAGCGTGACAGCGACCGTGCCGAGCACCGCGCCGTACAGCCGTCCGCGTCCGCCGATGGCGACCCAGACCGCAAGGTAGATCGACGCGATGGGCGCGATTTCCGCCGGGTTGATGATGCCTGCCTGCGGGTAATAGAGCGCGCCGGCGATGCCGGCCACGATGGCGGTCAGGGTGAAGACGAACAGCTTGTAGCTTTCGACGTGGTAGCCCAGGAAGCGCACGCGGGTTTCATTGTCGCGGATGGCGCGGATCACGCTGCCCATCTTGCCGGAGATGACAAAGGCGAAGAGGATATAGCCGATGGCCAGTGCCAGGGCCGAGGCCCAGAAGAAGGCCATGGAGACAAGGCTTTGTGGTGTGGATTCGAAGCCGGGGATGTTTTGCAGGCCGGACAGGCCGTTGTTGCCGCGCAGGCCGCTGTCGTTCTGGAACAGGTAGAGCGACAGCGCCAGTGTCATCGCCTGGGTCAGGATCGACAGGTAGACGCCTGTCACCCGGCTGCGGAACGCCAGCCAGCCAAAGACCAGTGCCAGCAGGCCGGGGATCAGCACGACCATCAAAAGTTGCAGTGGCAGGGAGTGGGCAAAGGACCAGATTGTCGGCAGTTCGGACGCGCCGACCACGCCGAAGATCTGGCTGGCGATGGCGTCAGAGACCTCGGTCGCGCTGGGCGGGATCACCTGATTGGCCATGCTGGCCGAGACGATGACCTCTGTCCGGGCGTACATCAGCCACATGCCGATGGCGTAGCCGCCAATGCCGAAAAAGGCGAAGTGGCCAAGGCTGAGGATACCGCAATAGCCCCAGACCACGTCCATCGCGATGGCGACAAGACACAGGCACAAGGTCTTGCCCAGCGTCTTGACGAAGCTGGTCGAGATCAGGCCGGTGCCGGTTGCCTCTGACAGCAGTGTCACGCCAAGGGTGAACAAGCCGAGGAGGGCGATGAACCACAGGATCGACGGGTTTTTTGCGAAAAAACTGCGGTTCATGCCGGGACTCCCAAAAGCGGATTGCGGGTTGGCCCGCCCTGTCGGTGGGCAGGGGGCGCTGCCCCCTCTTGCCCCTTGGGCAATTCACCCCCGGGATATTTTTCGCCAGAAGACGCCGGGACGTGGTCTGCCGTTGGTTGTCTTGTGCCGCTGCCGGAGTTTGACCGGCTGGAAGACAGCTCGACGAGAACGCCGTTGAGATGGCTGCAAAAAAGTGTCCGCATGGTCTCAGTCTCCTGCCGCGCGGCCCTTGAGGGCGACGATGCCCTTGGGGCGGAACTGGATGAAGAGGATGATGAAGAGGATCATGTAGGTTTGTGCCGCCAGCGTGTTGGACGGGTTGAAAAACTCGATGCCCTTTTGCAGCGTGCCGATCATGAAGGCACCCGCAAGCGTGCCCCAGACGTTGCCGACGCCGCCGACAACCACGGTCATGAAGCTTTGCACGATGTAGTCGGCCCCCATCTCTGACGTGACCTTGGCGTAGAGGCCGATGGCGACACCGGCGATGCCGGCGATGCCGGAGCCGAGGCCGAAGGTCATCATCTTGATGCGGTCGGGGTTGATGCCCATCGAGGCGGCCATGCGCGGGTTTTGTGTCACCGCGCGCACCTCAAGGCCAAGGCGGGTGCGTTTGAGGATGAACAGCAGCAGCCCGAGGAACAGCAGCGCGAGGACAAAGATGGCAATGCGGATATAGCTGATGGCGATCACGTCGTTGATCTGCCACGCGCCGTCGAGCCAGCCGGGAGAGGTCAGCGGGCGGGCCTGTGTGCCGAAGATGTTCTTGGCCAGCTGTTGAAGTGCAATCGAGACACCGAAGGTGGCCAGCAGCGTTTCCAGCGGGCGGTCGTACAGCCAGCGGATCACCAGCCGTTCCATCGCCACACCCGCCCCGAAGGTCACCGCAAAGGCCAGCGGCAGGGCGACGACCAGCGACAGCGTGTAATCGGGGATGAACAGCTGCACGACGTAGCCGGTATAGGCGCCCATCATGATGAATTCGCCATGCGCCATGTTGATCACGCCCATCACGCCAAAGGTGATGGCAAGGCCGATTGCGGCAAGGAAGTAGATCGACGCGAGCGAGATGGCATCCAGCCCGAGATCGGCAGCCTGCGACACGGCCACCCGGCTTTGCACCGCCGCCTGGGTCACTTCGGCGGCGTCGGTGATGGTGGCGTCCGGCTCGTCGTATGCGTCATAGATGGTCCAGCCTGCCAGAGTCTCGGCGATGATTTCAGGCGTGGCGCGGGGCGGAACCTTGCCCGCTGCGGCGAGCGCATCGTAGGCGCGCAGGCGGGCCTCTGGTGTGGTCAGTTGGGCGGCGGGCATGCCACCGGCCTTGCCGTTTTCGACATGGGTTTCCAGCGTCGGGCGGATGCGGGTCGGGTCGATGATCGCGGGCGCACCCGCCTTGGCGGCGATCATGGCGTAGGCTTCTGCCTCTGGCAGGTCGGTGCCGGGGGTGAGGATACGGGCGACATTGGCCGAGGCGGGGATCTCTTGCGCGATTTCTGTTGTTGTCGTCAGGACTTGCGACAGGACGGCGCGGCCATCGACGCTGAGGTCCGACGACAGCGCCCTGATGGCGGCAATGCGCGCCTCTGGCGTGGTGCCAAAACGGGCGGCAAGATAGTTCAGCAGGCGCTGTTTGCGCAGCTTCAGCGCGGCATCCGGTTCGCCGTCGATCGAGGCGGCAAGCGGCGCGATCTGGCTGGGGTCAAGGCCGCGGGCGATGGCGTCAACGGCCCCGGCCCGGCGGGTGATGTCGGGATCGGACAGTTGGAACTGCACCAGCGCCTCGGCGATGGCGCGGCGCACACCGCCATTTGGTTTGATCTGGTTCAGGGCGTCGGGGTCGACGGCGGTCTGCGCCGGTTCACCTGTGCCAAGGTCGATCAGTGTCACCGTGTCGCCGGTCTGTTCGACGTAGAAGAACAGGCCGTCCTCCTCGCGGGTATAGACGTTCTTGTCCTGCCATCGTTCCAGAAAACGCGGCACCTCTGGCAGACCGGAGGCAGACAGCGCCTCCAGCACCGGACCGACCGTCCCACGAGAAGGCTTGGCAACTTCCGCCTGATGTTCTTGCAGGATGGACTGCAAGTCCTGGGCGAAACCGGGCGCGGGCAGCCACGCGAAGAGAAGAGCCGCAAGAAGGGCACGGAGCATGGATCGGCCTGTCGTTGAGGAGGGGGCGGGCAGGGCGAGTGTCGCCCTGCCAATGGTCATTCGGTGACAGAGCGCGCGCAGGCGCTCTGTCGATCAGAGCCGATCAGTAGTTTGATTTGATCTGTACGCAGGTCGATGTCTCGGTGTTGTACATGCCGCAGCCGAGGTCTTTCCAATCCGACTTGAGCACAGCCGATTCCGGCAGGAAGTCGGTCCAGGCGTCGCCGGGGACCGGGTCGGTCTGGCTGATGATGTCGAACTGTCCGTCCGCAGTGATCTCGCCGATCAGGACCGGCTTGGACAGGTGGTGGTTCGGCAGCATGACGGCCATGCCGCCGGTCAGGTTCGGGAATTCCTGCCCGTACATGGCGGTGCGCACGGCATCGACATCGGTGGTTTCAGCGGCGGTGACCGCGTTCACCCACATGTTGAAGCCGATGTAATGTGCCTCCATCGGGTCGTTGGTCACGCGGTCTTCGCCCATGCGGGCCTTCCACGCGGCAATCCATTCCTCATTGGCTTCGCCTTCGGCGGACTGGAAGTAGTTCCATGCAGCCAGGTGGCCGACGAGGTTGGAGGTATCCAGCCCCGAGAGTTCCTCTTCGCCGACAGAGAAGGCGACGACGGGGATGTCATCGGCGGACACGCCAGCGGCGGCCAGTTCCTTGTAGAAACCGATGTTGGCGTCGCCGTTGATGGTGCTGATCACGCCGACCTGCTTGCCGTCCTCACCCAATGCCACGACGTCGGCAACGATGGTGCCCCAGTCGGAATGGCCAAAGGGGGTGTAGTTCACAAAGATGTCTTCTTCGGCGATGCCCTTCGACGCCAGATAGCTGGCGAGGATGTTGTTGGTTGTGCGCGGATAGACATAGTCGGTGCCGAGCAGGGCGAATTTCTCGACGCCCAGTTCCTCAAGGAAGTAGTCGACCGCCGGGATCGCCTGCTGGTTGGGGGCGGCGCCGGTGTAGAAGACGTTCTTGGACGATTCTTCGCCCTCGTACTGGACCGGGTAGAACAGCAGGCCATTCAGTTCCTCGATCACCGGCAGAACCGATTTGCGCGACACGGATGTCCAGTTGCCGAACATCACGTCGACCTCATGCACGGTCAGCAGTTCGCGCGCCTTTTCGGCAAACAGCGGCCAGTCAGAGGCCGGGTCGACCACAACGGCCTCCAGCTCACAGCCCAGCAGACCGCCAGCGGCGTTCTGCTGTTCGATCAGCATCAACATGGTGTCTTTCAGCGTGGTTTCAGAGATCGCCATGGTGCCGGACAGCGAGTGCAGGACGCCAACCTTGATCGGGCAATCCTGGGCGCTGGCGCCACCGGCAACGAGGGCCAATGTGGCGGCACCGGACAGCAGTTTCGTGAAACGGTTCATTCTTGTCTCCCCGCGGGTGAGCCTCCCTTGTCCCGGCATCGCCGGGCGTCTAGGTCATCCCCCGCAACAGTATGTTGCATCCAGTGTGGCGGCCTGTTCGAGCTACAAACCTTTCAGGTCGTCACACGCCCATTTTGCCGATTTGACAGCAGCACGGCTTGGGCGCCCCGAGTCATTGGTTCAGGTTGTCCCCTGGTCAATCACGGCGCGGGTTCGGGTGGTTGGGTAATCTGGTTTGCTCAATTTTTAATCCACATCTCACGTTGGAGGTGAATTTTTGTGCGAAAGAGGCGGGCGGATCGTTAACCTTCCCCCCTGGCGTGTTGCATTGCCGGACGTGTGGTGGCGGTAATGACCAGCGACAGGTCGCGGATGGGACAATGACACTGCATATGCGCGAAAAACAGGCGGCCACGTTGCCAAAGGCGAACATCCTGCCCCGTGCGCGCGGGACGCTGGACCTGACGACCAAGCCGCGTGGTGATCGCTCGGCGATTGACCGACTGCGGACGTCGGGCTGTGTTCGGGTGCTGTTTCCGCGCAGCGAGAGGGCCGTCGAGGCCATCGTGATCAATACCTCTGGCGGGTTGACGGGCGGCGATTCCCTGTCCCTTGCGGCGGTGGCCGGGGCGGGGTCACACCTGACGCTGACCACACAGGCCGCTGAACGCGCCTACCGCGCCAGCGCCGATGTGGCGCGGGTCGAAACCCGGCTGGCGGCGCAGGCCGGATCGCTGTTGCAGTGGTTGCCGCAGGAACTGATCCTGTTTGAGGGCGCACGGCTGCGCCGCCGCCTGCGGGTGGATATGGCTGCCGACGCGCGACTGCTGTTGGCAGAGCCGGTGATCTTTGGCCGTACCGCCATGGGCGAGCGGTTGCGGGACGTCGTGTTCTCTGACCGGATCGCGGTCTGGCGCGACGGCGCGCCGCTGTATCTGGACGGGCTGGACCTGCGCGGTGATCTTGAAAGCGCGATGGCGCGTCCGGCGCTGGGCGGCGGGGCCGGGGCGATGGTGAGCCTTGTCTACGTCGCGCCCGACGCCGAGGCGCAGCTTGCGCCCTTGCGGGACATGATGCCCGAGACCGGGGGCGTGTCGCTGATGCGCGCCGATCTGTTGGTGGTGCGCCTGCTGGCCTCTGATAGCCTGGAACTGCGGCGCAGCCTGCTGCCCGTCCTTGACCGGCTCAGCCGGGACACTTTGCCGATTTCGTGGAGACTCTGACAACATGCAACTGACCCCGCGCGAGAAAGACAAGCTGCTGGTCGCCATGGCCGCCGAGGTGGCCCGCAAGCGGCTGGCCCGAGGCGTCAAGCTGAATTACCCCGAGGCCATTGCCCTGATCACCGACGCGGTGGTCGAGGGCGCGCGCGACGGGCGATCGGTCGCCGACATGATGATGGCGGGGGCCGAGGTGATCACCCGTGAGCAATGCATGCAAGGCGTGCCCGAGATGATCCACGAGGTGCAGGTCGAGGCGACATTCCCGGACGGCACCAAGCTGGTGACGGTACACGACCCGATCCGTTGATTTTTGGGTATTTTTACAAAGAAGAAACCAAAGGAGACCACGATGAAGACTGTTTTGACATTCGCATCCGCGCTGTTGGCGGCGGCACCGGCTCTGGCGCATGAGGGCGGGCACATGCATCCGCATGGCATGGAAGGCGGCCTGACGTTGTTGCCGATGGCGGCGCTGATCGGGGTGGCCGCGCTGGTCGCGTGGAACCGCCGATGATCCCGGGTGAGCTGTTCCCTGCCAAGGGCACGCTGACCCTGAACGAAGGACGCGCGGCAATCACGCTGCGCGTCGCCAATACCGGCGACAGGCCGGTGCAGGTGGGATCGCATTATCATTTCGCCGAGGCCAACCCGGCACTGGATTTCGACCGCGATGCGGCGCGGGGCACACGGCTGGACATTGCGGCCGGAACGGCGGTGCGGTTTGAGCCGGGGCAGGCGCGTGAGGTGCATCTGATCCCGATCTCGGGCGGGCGCATGATCTATGGTTTCAACCAAAAGGTGATGGGCGCGCTGGACTGAGGCGGGTGAGTCGGGTGACGCTGGTGTTTCGGACATCAGGGAGGAAAGACCATGTGCGATATTTGTGTGATGACGTTGGTGAAGGAACGGATGCTGTCGCGGCGTTCGTTTTTCAGAGCGGGTGCGGCCGCCAGCGCGGGCGCGGTGTTGGGCTTGGGGGCGACAACGCCGGCAATGGCGGCGGGGCACGGCAGCGTCGTGGACATGAGCCATGTCACCGATGAGACCTTTCCGACCTATTTCGGCGTGCCCGGCATTTCCTATGACAAGGTCAATGATTTCGCCAAGGATGGCTTTAACCTCTATAATCTGACGGTGAACGAGCACACCGGCACCCATGTCGACGCGCCGCTGCATTTTTCGGCGGACGGGCAATCGGTAGATGAGATCCCGGTCGAGAACCTTGTCTGCCCGCTGGTCAAGATCGACATTGCGGCGCGGGCGGCGGACGATCCCGATACCATGGTGACGCCGGATGACCTGAGCGCCTGGATTGCCGCCCATGGCGAGATCCCGGACGGCGCCTGCGTGGCGATGGACTCGGGCTGGGCGGCAAGATTGGGCAGTGACGGGTTCCGCAATGCGGACGGCGATGGTGTGATGCACTTCCCCGGCTTCCATGTGGAAGCGGCGCAGATGCTGGCCGAACAGACCGGGGCCGTCGCCATCGCGGTGGACACGCTGTCGCTGGATCATGGCCCGTCGGCAAGCTTTGACACGCATTACGCGTGGTTGCCGACCAACCGCTATGGAATCGAGTGTCTGGCCGGATTGAGTCAGGTGCCTGCTGCGGGTGCGACACTGATCGTGGGTGCACCCAAAACCGGCCGGGGCACAGGTGGCCCGGCCCGCATTTTTGCAATGGTGTAAAGACATGGCCCGACCAACCCCTTTCGACCTTTGGCTGTCCGCCACGCGGATGGCCTTTATGTACGCCGAGGCGCAGGCGGTGATCACGATGCGCGTGTTGGGGATGGCGGGGCTGTGGTCCGTCAAACCGGATGAGGCAACGCGGATGGTGCGCGAAAAGGTCGAGCATTTTCCGCGCGCCTTTCAGGCGGCCACGCAGGCGGCGATCAAGGGGGGTGACCCCCTTGGCGCCGCCATCGGTCCGCTGCACCGGCAGACCCGTGCCAACGTGATCCGCCTGTCACGGCGCGGCCCGAAAAGGACGTTCTGATGGCCACTGTTCCGCTATTGTCCGATGAGGACCTGACACCTGAGGCGCGCGCCGTCTTTGACGACATCCGCGCGGTGCGGGGGTCGGATTTCGTCAATAATTTCTGGCGCGCGCTGGCGCATGATCCGGCCTTGCTGAGCGCGACATGGGAGCGGTTGAAGGTGGTGATGGCGCCGGGCGCGCTCGACCCTCTGGTCAAGGAGATGCTCTACGTCGCGGTCTCGGCCAGCAATGGCTGCGAATATTGCGCGCACTCGCACACCGCCGCCGCCCGCGCCAAGGGCATGACGCCCGAGATGTACGGCGAGCTGTTGGCCGTGCTGGGCATGGCCAGCCAGACCAACGCGCTGGCCAGTGCCTTGCAGGTGCCGGTGGATGACGCTTTCAAGGAATGATTTTTCGACGGGCGTGCGCCGCCCGTCGACCCCAAGGACGAGGACACAATGCCTGCCATTATCAAACGTTCCGACTATGCCGCCATGTTCGGCCCCACCACCGGGGACCGGGTTCGGCTGGCCGATACCGACCTGATCATCGAGGTCGAAAAGGATTTCACCACCTACGGTGAAGAGGTGAAATTCGGCGGCGGCAAGGTGATCCGTGATGGCATGGGGCAGGCGCAGACCTCCCGCGCCGGGGGGGCGGTGGATACCGTCATCACCAACGCGCTGATCGTCGACTACACCGGCATCTACAAGGCGGATGTGGGCCTGAAGGACGGGCGCATCCACAAGATCGGCAAGGCGGGCAACCCGGATACGCAGCCCGGCGTGGATGTCATCGTTGGTCCGGGGACAGAGGTTATTGCAGGTGAGGGGCGCATCCTGACGGCGGGTGGCTTTGACAGCCATATCCATTTCATCTGTCCGCAACAGATCGAGGATGCCTTGCATTCCGGGCTGACCACCATGTTGGGCGGCGGCACCGGCCCCGCCCATGGCACGCTGGCCACCACCTGCACGCCGGGGCCCTGGCACATCGGGCGGATGTTGCAGGCGGCGGATGCCTTTCCGATGAACCTTGCCTTTGCGGGCAAGGGCAATGCCTCGCTGCCCGCAGCACTGGAGGAGCAGGTCAAGGCCGGTGCCTGTTCATTGAAACTGCACGAGGATTGGGGGACGACCCCCGGTGCCATCGACTGCTGCCTGAGCGTGGCGGATGCGATGGATGTGCAGGTCATGATCCACACCGATACGTTGAATGAATCTGGCTTTGTCGAGAACACGGTCGCCGCCCTGAAGGGGCGGACCATCCACGCCTTTCACACAGAGGGCGCGGGGGGCGGCCACGCGCCGGACATCATCAAGATCTGCGGCGAAGAGCATGTTCTGCCCTCCTCGACCAACCCGACGCGGCCTTTCACGGTCAATACGCTCGAAGAGCATCTGGACATGCTCATGGTCTGTCACCACCTCGACAAATCCATCCCCGAGGACGTTGCCTTTGCCGAAAGCCGCATCCGCCGTGAAACCATCGCGGCAGAGGACATCCTGCATGACATGGGGGCGTTTTCGATCATCGCCAGCGACAGTCAGGCCATGGGCCGTGTGGGTGAGGTGCTGATCCGCACTTGGCAGACTGCCGACAAGATGAAGAAACAGCGCGGGCGGCTGGCACAGGAGGTCGGCGACAACGACAATTTCCGCGTGCGCCGCTACATTGCCAAATACACCATAAACCCGGCCATCGCGCACGGGCTGAGCCATGAGATCGGCAGCATCGAGGAAGGCAAGCGCGCCGATCTGGTGCTGTGGAACCCGGCCTTCTTTGGCGTCAAGCCAGAGATGGTGCTGCTGGGCGGCACCATCGCCTGCGCGCAGATGGGTGACCCCAACGCATCCATCCCGACGCCACAGCCGGTATATTCCCGGCCCATGTTCGGTGCCTTTGGGCGCAGCGTCGAAAACTCGGCGGTGATCTTTGTCTCCGAGGCCGCGCAGGCCGAGGGGATCGGCGCGGAACTGGGGCTGGCCAAGCAGACGGTGGCGGTGCGCAACACGCGCAACATCGGCAAGAAGGATCTCAAGCTGAACGATGCCACCCCCAAGGTCGAGGTCGATCCTGAAACCTATGAGGTGCGCGCCGATGGGGAACTGCTGACCTGTGAACCGGCGACTGAACTGCCGATGGCGCAACGGTATTTCCTGTTTTGAGGTCTGAGGTGCGGCAGCGCCTGCCTTTGCTTGATCTCTGGCAGGCGCTCGCGCAACATTGCTCCGCGCCCGGCAGAACGAACTGGAGTATGACAATGCGTTTTCACGTTGTGGCCATGAGCCTCGTCCTTGCAATCCCGGCCCTGGCGGACTGCCCGGTGGCGTCCGATCTCGACACCGGCATCCGGTTTACCGTCGATGGCACCGATACCGAGGAATACCGCCAATCCGGCCCCGGTGTGGTTGAATCGCTTTATATTTCTGCGGATGGGGCGACCTCGCGCAGCCTGTTGGCGCAGGGGATTTACCTGATCGAATTGGTGGACATGGTGGACGGTAGCCCCGATCAGGACACCCGGACCACCTATGCCTTTCCCGGTCGGGCCGAGGATCTGGCCCTGCCCGCACCCGGGCAGCAGGTGGCCTATGACCTTGTCATGAACAGCCTTGGCGACCTGAAACAGGAACGCCAGACCTATGATTTCGGTCAGGCGGCGGTGATCAACTTCGGGGCCTGCGAATACCAGATGATCCCGATCGAAATCCGCTATGACCCGGATGAGTCCGGCAGCGTAGACCTGCTGTACTACCTGCCGGAGCTGGGCTTTTCCTACTTTGCGGGAACTGACCATGCCGACGGGTCGGACCGCTACATGTATTCCAATATCGAGGTGATCGAGTGACAGAGTTGCCCGTCGCCCAGACCCTGCATCGCGCCGGAGAATGGTCCGGGGCACATGACAGCTGTCGGCTGACCTATGACGCGCGGTTCCTGCGCCGCAAGGTGCTGACCACTGTCGCAGGGGAGCGTTTCGTCGTGGATCTGGAACAGACCACGTCATTGGATCACGGCGACGCGCTTGAACGGGGGGACGGGCGGTTGGTTGAGGTGATCGCTGCCGAAGAGGACTTGCTGGCCGTGACCGGCGATCTGGCCCGGCTGGCGTGGCATATCGGCAACCGGCACACGCCCTGTCAGGTGGCGGGCGAACGGCTGCTGATTCAGCGCGACCCGGTGATCCGGCACATGCTGGAGCATCTGGGCGCGACCATCACCGAGGTGTCGGAACCCTTTACGCCAGAGGGCGGCGCCTATGGGCACGGTCGCACCCACAGCCATGAGCACGGCCACACCGCCCATGCCCATTGACCACACTCTGCTGACCCTGACGCAATGGCTGTCGCCTGCCTATCCAGTGGGGGCCTTTGCCTATTCGCACGGATTGGAAACGGCGGTGCAGGCGGGGTGGGTGACAGATGCCGCCACGCTGGAGGCGTGGTTGCGGGACATCCTGTCCGATGGGTCGGGCAAGACCGATGCGCTGTGGATCTGGTTGGCGTGGCGGGGGGAGCACCCTGTGGCTGAGTTGGACGCGCTGGCCCGCGCATGGTCGCCTGCACAGGAACGCCTGCGCGAGGCAGAGCGGCAGGGCGCGGCCTTTGCCAAGGTCACCGCAGAGGTCTGGGGGCTGGACCTGCCACCGATGCTGCTGCCTGTGGCGCTGGGGGCGGCGGCGCGGCAGATGGGGATGGACCCGGAGCAGGCGGCGGCGCTGTATCTGAATGCCTTTGCGGGCAACCTGATCTCTGCCGCGCAACGGCTGATGCCTCTGGGCCAGACCGCAGCGCAAGGCGTGGTGTCCCGGCTGACGCCGCTGTGCGCCGATGTGGCCACCAGCACGGGGGCGTTGACGCTGGACGACATGTCCTCTTCTGCCTTTCTGTCTGACGTCGCCGCCATGCGACACGAAACACTTGAACCAAGGCTATTCCAGTCATGACCCAAATGAACGGCCCCTTGCGTATCGGCATCGGCGGACCCGTCGGTGCCGGCAAGACCACCCTGACCGCGCGGCTGGCCGAGCGGTTGAAGGATGAGTTTTCCATCGGCGTCATCACCAACGACATCTACACCCAAGAGGACGCTGAGGCGTTGATGCGGATGCAGATCCTGCCCGCCGATCGGGTGATCGGGGTCGAAACCGGCGGCTGCCCGCATACGGCGATCCGCGAGGATGCCTCGATCAACCTCGCCGCCGTGGCCGAGATGCGGCAGCGCCACCCAGAGGTGCAGGTGGTGCTGATCGAGTCCGGCGGCGACAACCTGTCGGCCACCTTCAGCCCGGAACTGGCGGACCTGACGGTCTATGTGATCGACGTGGCCGCCGGGGAGGAAATTCCGCGCAAGGGCGGCCCGGCTATCACGCGGTCAGACCTGCTGGTGATCAACAAGACCGATCTGGCGCCCTATGTCGGGGCCTCGTTGGAGGTGATGGAACGGGATGCCACGCGGATGCGCGCGGGCCGACCGTTTGTGTTTTCCGCCTTGAAGGGCGGCGAAGGTGTGGACAAGATCCTGCGCGAAATAAGGGAAATCGCGGGGCTTTAACCATGTCGCAGGACATCATCGTAATCGGCGGCGGGATCGCCGGGATCAGCGCGGCGGCGGAACTGGCCCGCAGCGCCAAGGTGACGGTGATCGAGGCAGAGCCGCAGATTGGCTATCACTCGACCGGGCGTTCGGCGGCGATCTTTATCCGCAACTATGGCAACTCGGTCCTGCGCGCGTTGAACGCGGCGGCCTATCCGGCACTGGCTGGCGACCTGTTGGGGGACAGCGTGCTGTCGCCACGGGGCGAGTTGATGCTGGCCCGCGACGAGGAATTGCAGGTTCTGGAGGACTATCTGGACGGCTCAACCGGGATCGACCGGCTGACGGCGGCAGAAGCCACCGATTTGGTGCCGGTCCTGCGCACCGACCAGATCGCGGCAGCGATGCTGGAGCGGGACGCGCAGGGCATCGACGTCGACCGGCTGTTGCAGGGCTATGCGCGGCTGTTTCGGTCGCGCGGCGGCGCGATTGAGACCGGCGGCCGGGTCACGGCCATCACGCGGGACGGCACTGGCTGGCGGGTCGAGGTGGGGGGACAGGTTTTTACCGCCGGGATCGTGGTCAACGCGGCGGGCGGCTGGGCCGATCAGGTGGCGCAGATGGCAGGTGTGGGCCCCGTGGGGCTGGTGCCGAAACGGCGCTCTGCGGTGATCATGGCGCTGCCTGCGGGCATTGACCCGGACGGCTGGCCGCTGTTCGGGTCCATCGCCGAGACGTGGTACGCCAAGCCAGAGGCGGGGCGGTTGATGATCTCTCCGGCGGATGAAGACCCGGTGACACCGGGGGACATTCACGCCGACGACATGGTGCTGGCCGAGGGGCTGGACCGCTTTTCGCAGATGGTGGATGTGCCGCTGGTGCGTCCGTCCCATAGCTGGGCTGGGATGCGCAGCTTTGTGGCGGACAAGACGCCGGTGGTGGGGATGGACCCCGATGCGGCGGGCTTTTTCTGGCTGGCCGGGCAGGGTGGCTATGGGGTGCAGACCTCGCCTGCGCTGGCGTGTCTGGCGGCGGCCCTGTGCCTTGGCGAACCGCCTACTTTGACGGCGGATGTGGTGGCTGCGCTGGCCCCGGACCGATTGCGCGGCTGACCGGGAAAACCGCTTGTTTTCAGGGGGCGACGGGCGGCTTAGAACGCCGCCCAATCGGTAAAGCGGTAGGTTTGCGGCTTGGTGTTGCCGGGGGTGGGCGTGGTCGGCTGGGCGGGGCTGGGTTGATTGTGCTTGGTCATCTCAGGTCTCCTTCTCTGCCATTGAATGTGGGGCAGACGAGGCCTTTTCGACAGTCATGTTTCCAATACCTGTCAGGGATGTGACCGTTAGCGCGGCGGGATGACCCCCTTTTTCAGGATGATATTGCCATAAAGCCTTGATTCCCCAGTCTGAATCACCGCAAAGGTCGTCTTGGCGCGCTCGTAAAAGGCAAAGCGTTCCAGCGTTGCAATGGGTGCGGGATGGTCGGCCGCGCGGTCGATAATACCCTGAAATTCCTGCACGATTTCCGGAATGGCATCCGGGTCGTCGACCACTTGCATGGTCTGTGATGGGTCGCTCACGAAACTGTCGAGCGGCATCAGCGTCAGCACCGCTTCCAGCACATCCGTTGCGGTGATGCCGTCCAGGCGATGCACCTTGCACCCCATTGAATAGGCGGGGAAATTCGCATCCGAAATCACGATCTCATCGCCGTGGCCCATGGCCCTCAGCGTGTGCAGGATGTCGGGGGACAGGATGGGGGGCACGTTGTGCAGCATGGGCGGAACCTCTGGAATACCCGACCATGAAAAACGCCAAAGCCGCGCAGCGCAAGAGCAAACCGCGCCGGGACGTGTGGCGCCACACGCTCGGCGGGGCCTTTGGACTGTCGGGGTGGCGGTATTGTGGACGGCCTTGAGGCGGCAGAGGCTTTGCGGCAAAGCTGGGCGGCGGCCTGCGGGCCGCGTGTTGCGGCAAAAGGGACAGGCCATGCCAGAGCTGATGGAAGGTGCGATTTTCTTGGCGATCGTGACGGCGGTTGTGGTCCGGGCCGTGGTCAATCGCTCTGGCACGCGGCGACTGCCGCTTTGGGCTACGGCGCTGGTCGGTGTTGCGACTGCATGGCTGGGGATGCCCGCCTTGGCCTGGGCACAGGATCTGTGGCGGTCGACCTCCTGGCTGCCTGAAATCACCAGTGGGGCGCTGTTCATCGGGGTCTGGGTGGCGCTGATTGCGGCGGTGCTGTTCGAACGCAAGGGCGCGCCGCGCCGGGTGCCGTTGTGGGCGGCGGCACTGGCGGGGGGCGTGGCGACATTTGCGGTGCCGCCGCTGCTGGACGCCGTCACCGGCTCTTATCAGCGCGCGTCGTTCCGGTCGGATGTGAATCACTGCACGCGCGGGATGCTGGGGCAGGTACAACCGCAGGACGTGACCAACACTTGCGATTTTCCGATCACCGTCGGGTTGTGCTTGCCGACCGAGCAAAACCCTGACCCCTGCGCGCAATCAGTGACGATTGCGCCGGGAGAGGTGGCGCGGTTCGATCCCGGCACTGCGGGCCTGTCGTCGCTGCCATCCAACCCGGCCGGGTTGACCGTGGTCGCCTGCCGGCTGCCGCACCGGCCGTCGCGCACCCCCAAGGTGACGGGCCGGGGATTTGATGGCGTGTGCCTGCCAGCCGGATAAGGCGCACACGCGCGGGAAAGGAAAGCGGATGCTGACAGGTGTGTTGCGGTACGGGGTACTCTTCGTGGGTCTGTTGTTTGTCTGGTTTGCGACGCTGAGCGCCCGCTGGGGAGAGCCGCCGCCGGTATCGCTGTTCAGCCCGCGTCAGACCCTGACGGTGGAAACCGCGACGGTTGTCAGGTCGCCAGTCGGCAATGGCACGACGCGAACAGACCCAGTGATCACCGTGGAATGGCCGCGCGACAGCGGCACGCAGGTGGCCATCAATGGCCTGCTGGCGCTGACGCAACGGGGCAATGCAGAGCGGGCGCGCGCGTTGGTGGCAGACTATCCGCCCGGATCGGACATCCGGGTGCGCATTGTGGGTGGGCAGCCAATGGCCAACCGGCAGGATCTGTTCCGCACGGCGCATGCGGTGTTTCTGGGGCTGATGGGCAGCCTGATTGCCGGGTTTGGACTGGTGCTGAATCGGGCACTGAAATAGGCGCGGTGCGGCGTTTGGCTGGTCACATGCCGCGAATTGGGTCACTGATGGGACACGGTGTATCGCGCACAGCGGGCAGCCCGGTTCAACAAAGGGAGCAGGTCCATGGAAGAAAGCGGCCCAAAAGGCGAATTGACGCTGCGGACGCTGGCAATGCCGGCGGATGTGAATGTGAACGGCGACATCTTTGGCGGTTGGGTGCTGGCGCAGATGGACATTGCCAGCGGCATGGTCGCGGGCCAGCGCGCGCAGGGCCGGGTGGCAACCGTCGCGGTGGACGCCATGAAATTCATCCGTCCGGTCAAGGTGGGCGATGTGCTGTGCATCTACGCCCGATTGGTGCGGGTCGGGCGGACGTCGATGGCCATCGGGCTAGAGGCCTGGGCCCTGCGCAACCGGATCGGCAAGCGCGAAAAGGTGACAGAGGCGGTGTTCACCTATGTGGCCATCGACCACGAGGGCAGCAAGCGCGAGGTGCCGCCCGAGTCCGAAGTCCCGGGCGGCGCATAAGATCAGAGCAGTTCGATATCAGAGGAGCTCTCGCGGCCGTCACGGCCGGTTTGCATCTCAAAGCTGACTTTCTGGTTGTCGGCAAGGCCGGTCAGGCCGGACCGCTCGACCGCTGAAATGTGGACAAAGATATCCTTGCCGCCGCCTTCGGGCGCGATAAAGCCAAAGCCTTTGGTGGTGTTGAACCATTTCACGGTGCCAGTCGCCATCGTGATGTCTCCATGTTCGTGTTCTGCCGCACGCGGAAGTGCTGCGGCCCGGCATAGGTCAGAGCAGTATCGATTGCGCTGACACCGCAAGGCGGAGACAGGAAGACGATAGTGATAACGTAGCGCTCAAAAATTCTCAGATTCGGGGATTCGGATCAAGTGGGATCAATCAGCGGGTGGGACATTGCGCGGGCATCCCCGGTCGGCAGGGACGTCGCGCACAGGGGCAAGGCGGCGGCGGGATGGATTGCGGGCCCCGGCGGATTGCCCCATGTTGGCCCAAAGGTTTTTGGGGGGACAGATGGGCATTCTCATTGCGGGTATTCTGATCGGCATTGGCGGCACGATGGCGATGGATCTCTGGGCGCTGCTGCTGGCGCGGGTGGCGGGACTGCCACGGCCGAACTGGGGCAATGTCGGACGCTGGGTGGCGCATCTGTTCCGCGGCAGCGTGTTTCATGATGACATCGGTCAGGCCGCCCCGGTGGCGGGGGAACGCGCGCTGGGCTGGATCTTTCACTATGCGGTGGGCATCGCCTATGGCGTGATCTTTGCGCTGATCGCCGGGCGGGCGTGGTTTGGCGACCCCAGCTTTGTCCCGGTCTGGATCTTTTCGTTGCTGACCATCACCGCAGGCTGGTTCCTGTTGCAGCCGGGCATGGGGCTGGGCTGGGCCGCGTCGCGCACCGCGACACCGTGGAAGGCGCGCGGCATGGGGCTGGTGGCACATACGGTGTTCGGGCTTGGGATGTGGGGGGTGGCGCTGGCTGGATGAAGGCAGCGCCAAAGCGCCGCGAGACGGGTCCGGTCAACCGGGACGGAACCCTGTCGGGGTGGCCAACTGGCGCGATGCGCCAGTTGCCTGTGTGCCGTTCGGACGGACCTGCGCGCCTGAACGCAGGTGAACCATTCAGTTCATGGTCACTTTGCCGTTGATGATGTTGGTATAATCATCCCCTTCGCCGCCTGCGTCAAACGCGCCGCCGCCGGTGATCGAGGCCCATCTGCCGGTGCCGCCCAGCACCATCCAATCACCCAGAGTGCGACCTTCGGCGCTCATCCCGTTGGCCATCCACTTGATAACCGCGACGTCGTCGTTGGCATCGGTGTAGTGGCACAAGCCCTCGCCCGAGACGACGCCCTTGTCGACCAGGATCGCGCCAAAGCAGGGGCCTGTGGCCGATGCAAAGGGGTTGTCAGCGTCCTCGGTGTCGAAGCGATCGTAGCTCGACGTGACGTGGACCACGATCAGGCTCTCTGAGGCGGGCATGGCTACGGCTGTCGAACTGCCATGCCCGACACCGGATACGTTGACAGTTTCGGCCAAAGCCGGAGTGGACGCAAAAAAAACTATGGCCGCAAAGGCCGAAAAACGATTCAAATACATGATTGTCTCCTCCAGGATCCGCTCTGTTGTCGAGCGGTCGGGGGAGTGTAGCACATCAATCGGGGGAATCGCCGGACGCGGAACCTGCGGCTTGCCGATCCTGCCGATACCCATCCGACACGCATGGAACCGGCAGGCGGGCATCCTACGGCGTTCCCGCAAGACCGCAGGGCCTTGCGGGAAGAAAGTGCCGTCAGTTGCAGGTGAACCGTTCGGTCCATGTGCCCCAGTTGGACATGTCCATCCGGCGCGTGCGGAACCCGTAAGTATTGGACGATCCGCGAATGTGGTAGTGCCGGTCAGTCCCGGCCCAATTGATCCGCTCACTGATCGGCGCAATGCTCTCGCCATAGGTATAAAAGATCCGGTTGGTCGTTGTGGCGACAAAGGCCTGCTGACCGGGTTCCAATGTCCACCAGCCCTTGGTCACCCAATTGCCCGACATATCCCGGACGTGGATTGCGGTCTGGATGCGTCGCCAACATTCATTCTTGAAGTAGACGGCGAAATTGTTGTTTTGCGCAGCGGCTTCCTGCGCGCCGCTTGCCATCAAGAGGCAAAGCATCAGCCAAAAAAATCTATGCATCTGGATATCCTGAATTTTAGAACGTGCGTCTCAGGTTAGGCGAGGTCGGGCCATCGGGCAAGACTGGTTTCCCTGACCGCGGAACATGGCATGCAGGCTGTGTTTGACATGTGCGGTCGGGTCAGATGTCTCTGGCCGGACCGTTCGCGGGGCGCGACATGCCGGGGAGGGACGGCTTGGTCGGGACGCAATACGCTTGGGGCCGTGATTGACCGCGGCGCACCCCAACGGGAACTGCGGCTTGGAAACCAACCTTGCCGTTGCTACGCTCGTCTTGAATTTGCAAGGAGTGCTTTCATGTCGCCTCGTCGCACGCTGGGCCTGATGTGTGTTCTGTCCGGGCTCGCGTCCGGGGCATCGGCGCAGGATATCGATGTTTCGGTCATTCGCGCTGCTGGTGCCATCTGTGCCGCCGGGTTCAATCTTGAAACACAAAACCGGTTCGACACCCGGTTGACCACGGCGTTCACGGTACTGCGCGGCGGTCGCAGTTCCGCCGTCAACCCGGATCAGGCCGGCATGGTGCTGGAGACACTGACCTATGACCCGGCGGACGACGCCGAGGAAAGCTATATGAAATGCGTGTCGGAAACGATCCGGTCGGTTCTTGCGGTGTCGGACGCGGCGGTGGCAGCCGACAGCGGGCGCGAGGTGATCGACAGCACGCTGGTCGCCGATCCGCTGGATGTCATGCAAAGCGGCGACCGCTTTCAGATGGGGATCGGGGACAGCCGCGCCGTGGGCAGCCAGACGCTGTTGTTCGCCTTGCACAAGGTCGCGCTGTTCAATGGGCGCAACTACGTCACGATCACCAAGTCCGATGTCTTCGAGGCCACCAGCGAGACGGTCGAGGTATATCAGGCGACCACGCTGAAGCTGAACGAAAGCTGCGCGCTGAATCCCTACTCGATCGACCTGCAAGCAGAGCTTGCCTCGTTCCTGGTGATCTGCCGCTAAAGGGCGCGCGCCCGGTCACGTCGCCTGCAGTGTCGATGATGGCGCGCGTGGCCCCGGCGACGTCCAACCGGCATCCTTGCAAGGATGGTCCGGTACGATCACGATATTAGGGAATGGTGGAGCCTAGGGGGATCGAACCCCTGACCTCTACAATGCCATTGTAGCGCTCTCCCAGCTGAGCTAAGGCCCCGTTCCTTGGGCGACGCCACCGGCGTCGTGCCGGGGTGATTACGCAATGCCGCCGATGGGATCAAGCGGAAAATCACGGCGGATCGAGAATTTCACAACACCGTCAGGCCCCGTGTGGCCGGGTCACCTGGCCCACAAAAAACGCCGGTCGGAAAACCGACCGGCGTCTGTGCAAAAACCCCGAAGAGATCGGCGTCAGGAGTCGTCGTCATCGCTGGCGACGTCGGCGATTTCGTCCAGCGAAACATCGTCATCGTCGTCTTCGTCCTCGAGAACATCGTCGTCCTCAAGCTCGACGCCAACATCATCGTCTTCGGCCAGTTCGGCCTCTTCTTCGTCTTTCTTCGTCTTCGGATTGGCTGCATCAGCGGAATCCGCCGCGATCATGCTGCGCTTGCCGGTTTCGAGGTTGACCACCTCGCCGGTGTACGGGCTGACAATCGGGTTGCGATTCAGGTCGTAGAAACGTTTTCCGGTGGTGGGGCACACACGCTTGGTGCCCCATTCTTCCTTGGGCATGGGTGATCCCCTTCAACTCTTGTGTCTGTCGACAATCTATGCCCCCTGCCATATCAAATAGCGGATGTCAAAAGTTTTGACCGCAGGGAGCGAGGCTAGGGGCATATGGGGCAGATTACCTTGGCTGGCAACCCTTTGATCGCGGTTCAATTGCGCCGGTCGGCGCGCGCCCGCCGGTTGAGCCTGCGGGTTTCGCGGCTGGACGGGCGGGTGACGCTGACGCTGCCCAGTGCAGTGCCAGAGGCAGAGGGCGTGGCCTTTCTGCGCGCCAAGGAGGATTGGCTGCGCGGCCAGTTGGCGGATGTGACCGGGCCAGTGGCGGTGGTGCCGGGCCTGCGTCTGCCGGTTGAGGGGGTGCCGCATGAGATTCGCATCGGGCCGGGACGACGGGTGAGGCAAGAGGCGGGTGTGTTGTTTGTGCCCGGCTCCGAAGAACAGGCGGCGGCGCGACTAAAAGGCTGGCTGCGCACGCGGGCGCGTGACCGGTTGTCCGAGGCGTCAGACCGCTATGCGGCGCGGCTGGGCCGTGGCTATACCCGTCTGACGCTGCGCGACACGCGCTCGCGGTGGGGGTCATGCACCCATGATGGCGGGCTGATGTATTCCTGGCGTCTGATCCTGGGCCATCCGCAAGTGCTGGACTATGTCGCGGCGCATGAGGTGGCGCATCTGGCGCATATGAACCACTCCGCGGCCTTCTGGCGGCAGGTCGAGGCGCTGTATGGCGATTGGCGCGGGCCGCGCAAATGGCTGAAGGAGCACGGTACGGAACTGCACCGGTATCGGTTCGACTAGGCACCCCGTTTTTAGGCGCCTCGTATCTAGGCGCTCCGTATCATGACCGCCTGCGTGGCGGTTTCACAGATCTCCTGAACTTCGCCGTACTTGCGGCGCGCCTGCTCGGCCAGCCGGTTGCCTGCGCCCTGCAAGGCGGCCAGCGGTGGGGCCTGTCGGTTCGGGGTCTTCGCCACGCCGACGTCGCCCTGCGAGGGGGGAGGTGGGGTGTCAGGCGTTGGTCGGCCCGCGCGCAGGGCGTCCACTTGCCGTGTCCGCGTTGCGCGGGCCTCTTGTCGGCGCTGGGCTTCGCGCGCCTGGTGGATGCGCAGCTTTTGCGGGTTGTGCCAGCGCAGCGAATCGTAGGCATCGTTGATCCGAGACAGCCGCCGCGTGGCGGTGTCGATGTCGCCGCCCAGGGCATCGGGGTGGTTTGCCTTGACCAGCCGAACCCAGGCCTTGCGGATTGTGGCGAAGTCATCCTCAGGCGTCACGCCAAGAACGGTGTAGGCCTGTTGGGGGGCGATGCGGGTCATGGCGAATCCTCCGGGCGAGAGCTGTGGGATGGCCCGCCCCGGTCCTGCCCCCGCAGACCGGAAAAAAGCCGCTCAAACTGTTTATAAATTCGCGGCGAATGCTTTTCAGCTAAATTCTGAACGAAAGGTTAAGGCGTGCGGGGCCAAGATCAGGGCCAAGACCAGGACCGGGTGTGCGCCTGCGCGTCTGAGCGCCATTGACCGGGGTGCGAAACGTGATCACAAACACATCCATGCAAGGAACGCTCAGATCAGATGTTGCCGTCTCGGCCCATGACCGCGTCTATCGCGGCTTGCGCACGCGCATCATGCACGGCCAGATTGCCCCCGGTCAGGCGCTGACCCTGCGCGGCCTCGGGCGGGAATTTGGTGTCTCGATGACACCCGCGCGCGAGGCGGTGAACCGGCTGGTCGCCGAGGGCGCATTGCAGATGTCCAGCTCGGGGCGGGTCTCGACCCCCGAACTGTCCAACGAACGGATCGAGGAACTGGCCGCCCTGCGCGCCCTGATCGAGGTGGAACTGGCCTCGCGCGCGTTGCCACGGGCGCATATCGCGCTGATCGAGCGGCTGCAGACCATCAACGCCAGCATCGCTGACGTGGTGTCGAACCGCGACTCGGTCGGCTATATCCGCACCAACCTGGAATTTCACCGCACGCTGTATCTGCGCGCGCAGGCCCCGGCGATGCTGGCCATGGCGGAAACCGTCTGGCTGCAACTGGGGCCGACGATGCGGGCGCTGTATGGACGGCTGCGGCGCTCTGAGCCGCCGCAATATCACCGGCTGATCATCGCCGCGCTAAATGCCGGGGATGAGCCCGGCTTGCGGCTGGCGGTGCGGTCGGATGTGACACAGGGGTTGCGGATGCTGGCGGGCTAGTCCCGTTCGGCGTCGCCGCGCCGCATGGGCGCGCGCGCCGCGATGCACCATAGCAGAGCCATGGAACACGGACCGATCTTCATCGCGCTGGGCGGCTTGTTTCTGGCCGGGCTGGCGGCGGACACCTTGGGGCGCCGCACCCGCGTGCCGCGCGTCACCCTGCTTTTGCTCATGGGGGTTTTGGCCGGACCTGCGGCCCTTGGCTTGATCCCCGAGGTGGCGGTCGACTGGTATGAACCGCTGTCCATCGTGGCGCTGACCATGGTGTCCTTTCTGCTGGGCCTTGGCGCGTTGGGGGTTTCCGCCGCGATGGCACTGCTGATCGGCGCGGTGGCCACGGCGACCGACCCTGCCGCCATGCAGGAAACGCTGAGCGAGGCGGGGGCGCAGGACGGTTTCGCCGACACATTGCGCGGCATCGTCGCCATTGACGATGCCTGGGGGATGATCGCCTTTGCGCTGGCCATGGTCGCGGCGCAGGCATTGCAGAACGGCGGCTTTGACGCGGGTCACATGGTGCTGGCGCTATGGGAGGTCGGCGGCGCGCTTGCCCTGGGACTGGCGCTTGGCCTGCCTGCGGCAGTGCTCACCGGCCGGTTGAAACCCGGAGAGCCGACCCGGCTCGAGGCTTTGGGGCTGGTGTTCCTGACCGCCGGTCTGGCGCTGTGGCTGGAGGTGTCGTTTCTGCTGGCGGGCATGACGGTCGGGGCGGTGATCGCCAATCGCGCGCGCCATCATGAACGCGCCTTTCACGAGATCGAACTGATCGAACGCCCCTTCCTGATCCTGTTCTTCCTGCTTGCTGGCGCGTCGATGGATGTGCGGGCGCTGGTGGCCGTGGGCTGGATCGGGGCCGCCTATGTCGTCCTGCGCATACTTGGGCGGCTGGCGGGCGGCTGGCTGGGTGGCTGGATGGGCGGCCTGAGCGCGGTAGAGCGGCGCTGGATCGGCCCGGCGCTGTTGCCACAGGCGGGGGTGGCCGTCGGCATGGCGCTGGTCACCTCGGTCGAGATGCCAGAGTTGGGGGCCACGCTGTTGACCCTGACCATCGGCACCACGGTGGTCTTTGAACTGATCGGCCCGGTGGTGACCCTGCTGGCCCTGCGCAAGGTCCAGCAGGCCGAAACCTCAACCGGGCAGGGCTGAAAGGGGGGGGCTGGTGCGGGGGCCCGTAACCCCCCCCTGCGGGCCGTCAGGCCATCGCCGCGCCCAGGGCCGTGTCCATCAACCCCTTGATAGAGGCGCGCGAGGTCTGCGCGACAATGCGGCCCAGCTCTGCCTCCCCCTTCAGCACAACCAGCGTCGAGCGGCGCGGGATGCGCAGCGACTTGACCAAGTCGGATTTGCCATAGGCGTCCCAATCCACATCGACAAAGGTGATGTGCTGCTCATAGGCGGCGTTTTCCTGCTTGAGCGCCTTGATCACCCGGTCCTGTGCGGCGCAGGTCGAACACCAGCTGGCCTTGAAGTCCAGAAAGACTGTCTCCCCCCGGCCAAGGCGCTCTGTCACCAGACCGGGGTTATAGCCCAGCGGGGCTGCGGCGGCGGCAAAGGGCAGGGCAAGCGCGCTGCCTGCGGTGAGGATCAGAAATTTGCGGCGGTCCATGGATAGGTCTCCTTGAAAGGGGTCAAAGGGCAACCGAAAGGTCGATCAGCCAAGCGGGCAGAACGCCGACCAGCCAGCCCTCGATCAGGTGGTGAAGATTGAAAAACAGCGCAAGGCCGACGGCGACAAAGGTCGCCCCCAGGATCGGGCGGGCGCGGATTGCCAGCGCGCGCAGGTGGGCGTTGTGGCGGCCAATCGCGCCGCGCGTGCCATAGGCCAGCCCCAGGATCAGCGTGGACACTCCCAGAGCAAAGAAGACCATGATCAGCGCCGCCCAACCAAGGTTCTGCCCCTGACTGGCCAAGGATATCGCGCCGCCCAGCGTCGGGCCGATACAGGGGCTCCAGACCGCGCCAAGCAGCATCCCGCCCAGAAACTGACCGCGCAGCCCGCTGCGGGCCACATGATCCATCTGCGCGTCCGCCCGCGCCGCCAGTCCGGCGGTGGCGGTTTCCATCAGCGCCGCGCCCTGCGGCAGCAGCAGCGCCAGACCGAACAGCACCATCAGCACCGCACCCGCCTTGGCCACCGTGTCCACGTCCAGCCCGATCACATGGCCAAAGGCGGTGATGCCCAGCCCCAGCACGACAAAGGACAGGCTCAGCCCGGCGGCCATCGCCAACGGGCCAAGGCGGCTGGCCTGCAAGGCGGTGGCAATGACAATCGGCAGCACCGGCACCACGCAGGGGTTGATCAGCGTCAGCAGGCCCGCGCCATATGCGAATATCAATTCCATGGCAGCGATATTGCCAAAGTTCCGCGCGCTGTCACCCTACGATGCCCTGACGACGCATCACGCTCGCGTGGGGGAATATGACAGGTCAGCGCCGCAGCAGGCGGGCCAACACACCGGGCCGGATGGCAAAACGGGCAAGATCGCGGGCAGTGTCGGGCAGGCCGCAGCGGTGCATCATGTCGGCAAACGCGGCATTCCGGGTGTCCCCGGTGATCCAGTCGCCCTGCGCGGCGATGGCCTGCAGCGCCTGCCGGTCAAGCTCTGACAGCCGGGACCGGCGGCGGCCCCGGAACAGGCCCTCGATGGGCGCACCGTCCGCCAGCACGGCCAACAGGGCACGAACCTGCCCGGTGGTTGCGGTCCCCGCGGCGCGGGCCCGCGGCAGGGCGGTGATGATCGCTTTGGCCGTTTCGACCCGGTGCGCATCGTCGCCGCGCCAGCGGGCTAGGCAGGTTGCAACCCGGTCCGCTGTCCAGCCGGGGCGCGGAAACAGCGCGCGGTCCGCCGTGTCGGACTGGTACAGCGCATCGCTGTGGCGCAATCCCTCCAGCAGAACGTCGCGCCGGGCTGCTTCCTTGACGGTCATGCTCAGCGCCGCCTCGACCCGGATCGGCAGCGGCTGCGCCGGGTCCAGCCAGCGCCGCAGGTGCGGATCAGCGGGGTCCACCTCGACAGAGCGCGACAGCTGACCCAGCGTCGCCAATCCGGCGCGTCGGACCGTCGGTGTGCCGGACCGTTTGATCGCGGCGAAGATGCGCGGTGCAGTGTCGGTCCCCGCCGCCGGAAATTCGGCCAGCAACATCAGCATCGCCGCCACCTGTGCGGGGGCGTCGCTGTCCAGCAGGGGCAAAAGCTGCGGCAAGGCGCGGGCGACGGCGGAGTGGCATTCGGCATCGACATGACGCGAGGTGCCAGAGGCGGCGCCGGTGTTATCGCGGTCCGTCGCACTGCCGGTCACATCGGCGTAAAAGGCGCGGGTGCTCTGGCCCTGCGCCAACATCCGCGCGCAGGACGGCGCGGCAATGGCGCGCAGCAGGTGTAGCAGGCCGGGGGTGCGCGGCCCGGGCCGCAGCGCCAGTTCCGCAAGGAACGGGATCGCCGCCACCGTGCCGCCATAACAACGACCCTGATGGCAGAGCGTATCGTCCAGCGTGGCAAGGGCGCGCGCGGCCTGCGATGCGCCACCCAGCGCCAGCGCCCGCAGCGCGGCGGGAACATCGGTGGCCGGGCCGTGGCCATGTGTCAGGCGGGCCCACTCCACCCGGTCCAGCCCGTCCAGCATCGGATCAGGCCGCCAGTCCCTTGGAGCCGAGGTTCAGGAACTTGTCCCGGCGGGTGCGGATCAGATCCTCGCGGCTCATGCCGTCCAGATCCAGCAACAGCGCGTTGAGCGCGGTGCGCACCGCGTCGATCGTGACCCCCGGCGCGCGATGGGCACCGCCCAGCGGTTCCGGGATGATGCGGTCGCAGACCCCCAACTGGTGCAGATCCTGCGCGGTCAGGCGCAATGCCTCGGCGGCCTCGCGCATCTTGTCGGCGTCCTTCCACAGGATCGAGGCGCAGCCCTCGGGCGAGATCACCGAATAGACCGCGTG
Source organism: Antarctobacter heliothermus (assembly GCF_900188425.1). Lineage (GTDB taxonomy): Bacteria > Pseudomonadota > Alphaproteobacteria > Rhodobacterales > Rhodobacteraceae > Antarctobacter > Antarctobacter heliothermus. The sequence continues at coordinate 70,399 of NZ_FZON01000011.1, read as the reverse complement.
TTCCAGCATCGCCACGCGGTTGCCTGTGGCAAAGGCCACCGCCCCGCCAGAGCCGCCTTCGCCGATCACCACAGACACCAGCGGCACGCCGATTTGCAGGCACTTTTCGGTCGAGCGCGCGATGGCCTCGGACTGGCCGCGTTCCTCGGCGCCCTTGCCGGGATAGGCGCCGGGCGTGTCGATCAATGTGACCACGGGCAGGCCGAACCGATCCGCCATGTCCATCAGGCGCAGCGCCTTGCGATAGCCCTCTGGCCGGGCCATGCCGAAATTGCGGGTGATGCGCGAATTGGTGTCATGGCCCTTTTCGTGACCGATCACCATGACGGGCCGGTCGTCCAGACGGGCCAGTCCGCCCATGATGGCCTCATCCTCGGCAAAGTTGCGATCACCCGCCAACGGAGTGAATTCGGTAAACAGCGCCTCGATGTAATCCTTGCAATGGGGACGTTCGGGATGCCGCGCGACCTGGCATTTGCGCCACGGCGTCAGCTTGGCATACAGGTCCTTGAGCAGGGTCTTGGCCTTGCCGTCCAGCGCGGCGGCCTCGGCCTCGACATCCATGTCCTCATTGTTCCGGGCCATGGCGCGCAATTCTTCGGCCTTGCCTTCGATGTCTGCCAGAGGTTTTTCGAAGTCGAGGTAATGGGTCATCGGCGTCTCCTTGCACGCCGCTATATGACCTTGCCGCGTTCCGGATGCAATAAAGCAAGATTTGTCGATCTGTCCCGCGTTATGCAGATGTCAGGCCCGGTCGCGCCGTGGGAGATGGGTATTTGAACAGAGAAGAAACCAAAGAGGCGCATCCCTATGAGGACCGTCTGCGCCGCGTGATCCAGTACATTTTTGACAATCCGGCGGGCGATCTTTCGCTGGATGCGCTGGCGGATGTGGCGGCGATGTCGCGGTTCCATTGGCACCGGGTGCATCACGCCATGACCGGAGAAACCTGCGCCCAGGCGGTGCGCCGCATTCGCGCCCATCGCGCCGCCTGTTGGCTGGTGCAAACCGATTGGCCGGTGGCGCAGGTGGCGGCTCAGGCCGGCTATGACAACCCCGACAGCTTTGCCCGCGTGTTTCAGCGACACTACGGCATGACGCCTGCGGCCTTTCGCGCCGCCGGGCGTCCCGATCCGCAATCCCCGATCCTCAGACAAGGAGTTCCTCAGATGTATCCCTTTGAAATCCGAGACTGCGCCCCCCAACGGCTGGCCGCATTGCCGCACAAGGGCGCTTATCCAGAGATTGGTCGCGCCTTTCAGCAGGTCGCGGCGGTCTTTACCGCACAGAACCTGTGGGGCCATGCGCGCGGCATGGTGGGCGTCTACTATGACAGTCCCGCCGACGTCGCCGAAGCCGAGTTGCGCAGCCATGCCGGTGTTATCGTGGTGGACGGGGTGTCGATGCCATCTGACCTTGAAGAGGTGCTTTTGCCGGGGGGGCGTCATGCGGTTTTGACGCTCAAGGGCCCCTATTCCGGGCTACAGGCGGCCTGGGATCATCTGTATTGCACCGCCCTGCCGCAAAGCGGCGCGGCCCCCGCCGATACCCCGCCCTATGAGGTGTATCTCAACGACCCGAGCGACACTGCGCCGGCCGATCTGATAACGGAGATCCATGTGCCGCTGGCGGGTGCCTAGCCCAGCAGGACCGGTGCCATGGCGGCCAGCAGCAGCGCCGCCATGGTCCAGTTGAAGAGGCGCAGGCGGCGCGGGTCCGCCAGCCAGCGGCGCAGCCCGGTGCCCAGCATGGTCCATGTGACGGCAGAGGCGGTGCCGATCACCGCATAAGTGGCCGACACCCAGGCCACCGCCGCCAGATCGCGGCTGGCGGCGTAAAGCGTGATGGCCCCCAGCGCCATCGACCACGCCTTGGGGTTGACCCATTGAAAGGCGGCAGCCTGCGCAAAGCTGAGCGGGCGGGCATTGGTGCGGGCCTCTCCGGGGGCGGCCTGATGGGCGATTTTCCATGCCAGCCACAGCAGATAGGCGACAGAAATGACCTTGAGCAGCGTGTAGGCGGGGGGCCAGACCTCGAACACCTGCATCACCCCCAGACCCACCGGCAGGATCATCAGCGGAAAGCCGTAGGCCACCCCCGCCAGGTGCGGCAACGATCGGCGCAGGCCGAAATTGGCCCCAGATGTCATCAGCATCAGGTTGTTCGGCCCCGGTGAAAACACGGTGGCGGCGGCAAACAGCGCAAGCGCAAGGAGGAGTTCAGGTGTCATGGCGCAATAAATGCACCGAAGCGGCGGCATGAAATTGCATTCTGCGGCGTATTTGACGTATCTGTGCAATCCATGAGCGACATGGATGCCCTTGACCGCAAGATATTGCGCGAACTCTCTGCCGATGGGCGGCTCAGCAACCTTGCGCTGGCCGACCGCGTAGGGCTGTCGCCCTCGGCCTGTCTGCGCCGCACCGCCGCGCTGGAGAAATCCGGGGTGATCAGTGGCTATCGCGCCGTGCTGAGCGCCGACAAGATCGGCATCGGTTTTGTCGCCTATATCACCGTCGGGCTGAACCAGCATACCAAACCGGCGCAAGAGGCGTTTGAGCGGGCGATGGCGGCGGCACCGCAGGTGCGTGAGTGCCACAACATCACCGGCCCGGTGGAATACATGCTGCGGGTCGAGGTCGCCGACCTGATCGCCTACAAGTATTTCCACACCGATATTCTGGGCGCGCTGCCGCAGGTGCGCACGCTGACGTCCTATGTGGTGATGGGGTCGCCCAAGGATGAGCGGGCGTAAGGGGCGCGGCCCATCCCGGACCGCGCCGCAACCGATCCTATTGACCGGCGATCATCTCGGACTGGCGCACGATCACCTCGGCCTGCTTGATGCTGGCGATGTCGACCAGGCGACCCTTGTAGACGGTTGCGCCTTCGCCTTTGGCTTTGGCCTCTTCCATGGCGGCAAGGATCTCGCGCGCCTCGTTTACCGCCGCCTCGGACGGGGTGAAGACCTCATTTGACAGGGCGACCTGTTTCGGGTGGATCGCCCATTTGCCGACCATGCCCAGCGTGGCGGAGCGCAGCGCCTGCGCGCGGAAGCCTTCGTCATCGCTGAAGTCGCCAAACGGCCCGTCAACCGGCAGCACGCCATGGGTGCGGCAGGCGGCGACAATCACGGCCTGCGCCCAGTGCCACGGGTCGGACCAGTGTTTCGCGCCCTCGCGGACCATGTAGTAGTTTTCCTGCGTGCCACCGATGCCGGTGGTCGCCATGCCCATCGAGGCGGCAAAATCAGCCGCGCCAAGGCTCATCGCCTCCAGCCGGGGCGACGCGGCGGCGATTTCCTCCACATGGGCGATGCCCGCGGCGCTTTCGATGATGACCTCGAACTTGACCGGCTTTTCCCGGCCCTTGGCGCGCTCAATGGCCGTCACCAGCGCGTCCACCGCATAGAGATCCCCGGCGCAGCCGACCTTGGGGATCATGATCCGGTCAAGACGTTCGCTGCCCTGTTCCAGCAGATCCACCACGTCGCGATACCAGTATGGCGTGTCGAGCCCGTTGATGCGCACCGACAGGGTCTTTTTGCCCCAATCAATCTCCGACAGCGCCTTGATGACATTGGCGCGCGCACTGTCCTTGTCCGAGGGGGCCACCGAATCCTCAAGGTCAAGGTTGATGACATCCGCCGCGCTGGCCGCCATCTTTTCAAAGATGGCCGGGCGCGATCCGGGGCCGAACAATTGGCAGCGGTTGGGGCAGGCGGGGGCGGGTGGCTGGATGCGGAACGACATTTCAGGGCCTCTCGGTCAGAAAATTGCGTGTATCTTGGCGTGAGGGTTATAAAACTGCGCGGCGACCCGCAAGGTCTTTTTGCAGGTGCAGAAAAATCCCCCTGTCGTTGCCCGAGACAAGGGGGTGACAGGAGGGGCAGAGGCCGGATCAATACGCCCGCATGTCAAAGCAGAAGGCATTGCCCGATCCGCTGTTGCGCAGGCACTGCATGTGGTCCGATATGTCAAAGACCCCCTCGATATAGGGCTTGGTCGCGCGACTGCCGTTGATCCGCGGGCCTGTGCCGTCCATTTGGACCACCGTACTGGCCCCGCTGGGCCATGTGAACTCCACCGTGACCTGCATCGTGCCATCGCCCGTGAACCGGGCGGTTTCCACGGCATCGCAGGGGTCGTCATCGGTCTTGCGATCGGCGGAATTGTAGACAAGGCACCGGGTCTCAAGGCTGCGCCGGTCCGTCCAGACCGTGGCATCGGCAGGCACTGCGCCGGTCCCGTGCCGGGCGGCCAGCTCGGCAAAGCGGGTCCAGGGCGGATACAGCGCGGCCTGATCCAGCGCCATGGCATCGCCGTGCGCAAAGGAAATGCTCAGCCGCCGCGTGTTGCCCCGCATGGGCGTGTCCATCGGCCAGCGCCCGCCAAAGCTCACCTCGCAATTCAACCCGTCCTCGGCCGGTTCGGGGTCGCTGACGAAACGGGCGTCGCCGAAATCACCCGACGTCCCCAGATCAATCTCTGCCTCGCCGCGCGTGTAATGCCGCGCCAGAACGCTTTCCGAGTAGTCGCCAAGACGGCGACCGCTGAAAAAGCTGCGGCCCGGACCGTCATGGCGCGTGGCATAGGTCTGGTAATAGCCGGTGGAGGGGCGCAAACCGGGCTGGGCGTTCAGGCAGGCATTGACGAAATGGCCGCGTGAGACCTTGGCCGGATAAGGCAGCCCGACGACGTCGATCATCCACTGTGATGCCTCGCCCACGGTTTGCAGGACATACATGTCCTGGGGCGGGGTGGCGACCATGCGGTTCATCAGCGTCGCGGGAAAGCGCATCTGGCTCTGCCGGTCGCTCAGCTCTCCGATGGACCGCACGGCGATGGCAAAGGCGCGGTCGACCGCTTCGGCAGAATAATTGCCGTCCGCGATGTCCAGTCCCGGCGCGTGAAAGCCCAGCGACCCCTGCGCATGCAGGACGCGGTTGGGCAGGCGCCCGCCAGAGCTTTCGCTTTGCGTGCCGCCGGCCATGAACAGGACCGCGCAGGCGGAATGACAGGTGGCGTCGCGCGGCACCGCGGTGCCGATCGCACTGTAAAGATAGCCGTTGTCGCCAGTCTGATCGGTCAGAACATCCGCCATCTTGAGCGCCTCGGCCAATGACCCGCCGGGGCTGTCCAGGCAAATGCGCGGCACGGCCAGGCCGCCGACCTGGTCCCAGCGATCCAGAAAATCGCTTTCCCCGGCGTAGGGATTGCCGACAACGCGGTCCAGCGCGGCACGAAACCCGTCCGCGTCGCCGGATCTGATCGGGCCCTGAACGGTCAGGATACAGCCCAGATCCGCATCGCCCCCGTCGAGGAATTGCGCGGCCGACAGGGGCGGGGCCTGCGTAAGGGAAAGTCCGGCAGCGGTCAGCAAACCCGCCGCAAATCGGGAGAAATGGCAATTTGTCATATTCAACCTTCTGATGTTTCAAAGACAATCGGGGAAATACGCTAAGAGAGAATGGCCATTCGCACAACCGGACGTCCATGCACGATTCTTCGGCATATCGGGTCAAAATCACAGATTACTTCGAGGAAATTGCGCCACAGGTGAAGAAACGCAATGCAGTTTCGCGGCAAATGAGGCAGAGTCGCGCAAATTCTGATGCCGGAGGCGACCATGATCGAAACCCCCTATCTGTTGTTCCTGGGCGATGCGCCCGATCCGCTTGCGGCCAAGGTGGCCCAGGGTATCCGCGACTGGCGGCCGGAAAATTGCGTGGGGCAGTTCCGCATGGACGGCTGCAAGGCCGATCTTGGCCTGCCCGACATGACATTGGAAGAGGCAAAGGCCGCCGGGGCCAAAACGCTGGTGATCGGCGTGGCCAACCGGGGCGGCAAAATCAGCAAGGCTTGGAAAAAGGTGCTGGTGTCGGCACTGGAAGAGGGGCTGGACCTGGCCTCTGGCCTGCACAACCTGCTGCGCGCCGAGGCGGATCTGAAAGCCGTGGCCGAGGCGACGGGCCGTGCCCTGCACGATGTGCGCGTGCCCGAGGTCGAGTATCCGATTGCCGATGGCACCAAGCGGACCGGCAAGCGCGTGCTGGCGGTAGGCACTGATTGCTCGGTGGGCAAGATGTACACGACACTGGCGCTGGACAAGGCGATGCGCGCGCGCGGCATGAAAAGCACCTTTCGCGCGACGGGCCAGACCGGCATCCTGATCACCGGCGACGGCGTGCCGCTGGATGCGGTGGTGGCGGATTTCATGGCCGGGTCGATCGAATATCTGACGCCTGACAATGACGCCGATCATTGGGATGTGATCGAGGGGCAGGGCAGCCTGTTCCACGTCAGCTTTTCCGGGGTGACGCTGGCGCTGATCCACGGCGGACAGCCGGACGCGCTGATCCTGTGCCATGAGCCGACGCGCACCCATATGCGCGGTCTGCCGGGCTATGCCCTGCCGACGCTGGAAGAGGTGCGCGACCTGTCGCTGGCGCTGGCCCGGGTGGCGAACCCGGACTGTCAGGTTGTGGGCGTGTCGATCAACACCCAGCACATGGGAGAGGCCGAGGCGGTCAGCTATTGCGCCGAGGTCGAGGCCCGACTGGGTCTGCCGACGGTCGATCCGTTCCGCCATGGCGCAGAGCGGCTGGCAGAGGCGATGGAAAACATCTGACGGCGGGCGGTCCGGCCTTTGGCCGGACGCTGTTTCGCGCTTGCGCGCGAAAGGCGCCCCACCCACCGTCCCTTTGGGCGCATTGTCTGGGGTGTGGCGTGCGCGGGGGGGTGGTCTATGGGTATTTCTTACAGAGAAGAAGCAGGAGCGGCAGAGATGACCATCAGCGTATCGCGAGACGTGTTCAAGCTGGCCGAGGCCTTTACCATTTCGCGCGGCAGCCGGACCGAGGCACATGTGCTGACGGTAAGGGTGACGCGTGGCGGGGTGAGTGGCCGGGGCGAATGTGTGCCTTATGCGCGCTATGGCGAGACGCTGGATAGTGTGGCGGCTGAGATCGCGGGGTTGCCTGAGGGGATCTCTCGCGCGGATCTGCAGGACGCGCTGCCCGCCGGGGCCGCCCGCAACGCCGTTGACTGCGCATTGTGGGATCTGGAGGCCAAGGCCGCTGGCGTCCGGGTCTGGGATCTCGTCGGCATGCCTCCGCCGGGGCCGGAACTGACCGCCTATACGCTGTCGCTGGACACGCCTGGCAACATGGAGGCCGCGGCGCGCCGCCACGCCGCCCGCCCCTTATTGAAGATCAAGCTGGGCACGCCTGATGACATGCCCCGGCTGGAGGCGGTGCGGCGCGGTGCCCCCGAAGCCCGCATCATCGTCGATGCCAATGAAGGGTGGAGTGCGACCGTCTACGCCGATCTTGCGCCGCATCTGGTGCGGTTGGGTGTGGCGCTGGTCGAGCAGCCCTTGCCTGCCGGTGAGGACGCCGCCTTGATCGGGATGGACCGCCCGGTGCCGGTCTGCGCCGACGAAAGCTGTCATGACCGCGCGTCCCTGCCTGCGCTCAAGGGCAAGTACGACATGGTCAACCTCAAGCTGGACAAGACCGGCGGGCTGACAGAGGCGCTGGCCCTGCGCAAGGCCGCCTTGGCCGAGGGCTATGGCCTGATGGTTGGCTGCATGGTGGGCTCATCGCTGGCGATGGCGCCCGCCGTCCTGCTGGCGCAGGGCGCCGCTGTCACCGATCTGGACGGGCCGCTGCTGCTGGCCGAGGACCGCGACACACCCCTGCGCTATGACGCTGAGGGCGTTCACCCGCCCGAGGCCGCGCTGTGGGGCTGACACCCGCCGCGCCGCCGCCGCGCCAAAGGCTTGCGGCGCGTCCGGTGCCTGCCTAAAACACCCGCAACACATTGTCCGAGGACCACGCCCATGACCCGCACCGTCTACGTCAACGGAGACTACCTGCCCGAGCACGAGGCCAAGGTCTCGATCTTTGACCGCGCCTTTCTGATGGGCGACGGCGTCTATGAGGTGACGTCGGTCCTGGATGGCAAGCTGATCGATTTCCAAGGCCATGCCACCCGGCTGCAACGCTCGCTGGATGAGCTGGATATGCGCGCACCGGTCAGGATGGACGACCTGCTGCAGATCCACCGCGAACTGGTCGACCGCAACGGCATCACCGAGGGGCTGGTGTACCTGCAAATCACCCGCGGCGCACCTGATGACCGCGATTTCGCCTTTCCTGACCCCGATACGACCCCTTCGACCATTGTCCTGTTCACCCAGAACAAGCCCGGCCTTGCCAATAGCCCGGCGGCGCAAAAGGGCATCAAGGTCATCTCGATTGACGATCAGCGCTGGGGCCGCCGCGACATCAAGACGGTGCAACTGCTGTACCCGTCGATGGGCAAGATGATGGCCAAAAAGGCCGGCGTCGACGACGCATGGCTGGTCGAGGACGGCTTTGTCACCGAAGGCACCAGCAACAACGCCTATTTCATCAAGGGCAACCGGATCGTCACCCGCGCCCTGTCCAACGACATCCTGCACGGGATCACCCGCGCCGCCGTGCTGCGCTTTGCCAAAGAGGCCCAGATGGAGGTCGAAGAGCGCAGCTTTACCATCGAAGAGGCGCAAGGCGCGGATGAGGCGTTCATCACCTCCGCCTCGACCTTTGTGATGCCGGTGGTCGAGATTGACGGCGTCGCGCTGGGCACCGGCACACCCGGGCCGCGCGCGCTGCGCCTGCGCGAAATCTATCTCGACGAAAGCCGCAAGGCCGCGATCTAGGCCGATGACCGCCAGGGCGCTTGTCGAGGCGATGGCCGCGCTGGTGATCTTTCTGACACTGGCGGGGCTTGGCCTGTTCCAGGTGCCCAGCGAAGACGCCACGATAGAGGCGGGGTTGCAGGCGCAGGCCACCGCCCAGCTGGCCGATCTGCCCAACCCACCAACCCTGACCGTCACGGGCCGCGACATCGCCGTCGCGGGCCGGGTTCAGAGCCACGCGGTCCGCCGCCAGATCGAAAGCGGATTGCGCGGGATCGACGGTGTCAGAGACGTGACCGCCCGGCTGGAGGTCTTGCCAGAGGTCGCAGAGTTTACATTTGCGATGCAAAAGGATGCGGCGGGCATGGCGCTGGCGGGGCAGGTGCGCCGTGCCGCTACGCTGGAGGCTCTGGCTGACCTGACCGCCGCACCGCTGACGGACATCGCGCTGGCCAGTGGTGGGGCGATTGACGGCTGGGATGATGCGGTCCTGTCGCTGGCGCGGGTCGCGGCGCAACTGGATAGGGCCGAGGTCACGCTGACAGGCACCACGGCCCGGATCAGCGGTGTGGCGCTCTGGCCCTCCGATCTGGAGGCCATCGACCATGTGCTTGCGGAGCTGCCCAAGGACATTACCGTCACATCGGATCTGACCGCCCGCGACGATGGTCTCCCCTTTGTTCTGATCGCGGAAAAGCAGCCGGGTCTGGGGGTGCGCCTGCGCGGCAAGCTGCCCGCCACGCTGTCCCCCAAGGATCTGTCAGAGGTCTTCGGGCCGGGCGTCCGCGCCGAAACCCTGACCGTTGGCCCTGTCGATCCGGGCTATCCCGCGCTTGCCGCCCATATGCTGGCCGCTGCGCGTGTTCTGCATCTGGCGGATCAAGGCGTGGTGACGGTGACGCCCGCCGCCATGCTCCTCTCTGCCCTGCGCGGCGGCGCGGAGGTGGATCGCGCGCTGGACGCGCTGCGGGCCAATCTGCCCGGTGACACCCTGTTGGACGTGTCGCGGATCCCCCTGACCGATCCAGAACCCTTTTGGCTGGACCTTGAGCGGCGCAATGGCACGGTCACGGTCCGGGGTGTTGTGCCAGTCGATCTGGCGCAAGACACGCTGGCCGCCGCATTCAAGGGCGCGGATGTTTCCGGCCTGCGGCACTCTCTTTACCCGGATATCACCGGCTGGACCGCTGGGCTGGACGCGGTCAGCGCCGCCTTTGGCGAGGTCGTCGCGGGGCGGCTGCTGTTGGAACAAGGCTCTGTCACATTGGACGCGCTGTTGCCCGATCCGGCCCGCGCCGAGCGGGTCGATAGGCTGTTGGCGGCGCTCCCCCAGGGGCAGGATTTCCGCCGCACAGTTGCATTGGTCGATGACGGGCTGATGCTGAACGCAACCCTCACCTATGCCCCGCAGATGGGCGCGCGGATTGAGGGCACCTTGCCCGGCAATTTAGCGGCAGCCGAACTGCCGGACCTGTTGGGCCTGCCCGATGTTGCAGGTGAGGCGGGCAGTGACGCGGACATGCCCTTGCCCCGCGCCACGGCGGTTCTGCTGGCCGTGGAACGCTGGCTGGGAGAGGCTGAGGATCTGACCCTGACACTGACGCCAGAGCAGATCACGCTGGACGCCGTGCTGTCGCCGGGCGTCGACTTGGCCCAGATCGACGCGGCGATGCGCGCGGTTTTGGACCCGCAGGACACCCTGCGCCTGCGCCCGTTGTCCGACAGGCCGCCCGCAGGTGCCACGCGGCGCAATGTGGCGCTGGGCTTGGCGCAGGTCTTTGTGGCGGGCTACTGGTTGCCGGTGCTGGATTTCACGCCCTCGGTGGCCGAATGCGCGCGGCAAAGCCTGTTGGCCGAACGCGCGGATCCGGTCCGCTTTTTGTCCGGCTCTGCCCGGCTGGACGCCAGATCGGTGCGCGGCGTCAACGCGCTGGCCGCCGTGGCGCGCGTTTGCGTGTCAGAGGGCGGTTTGCAGGTGCAGGTCGAGGGCCACACCGATGCCTTCGGCGCGGAGGCGGCCAACCGGGCGATCAGCCGCGATCGCGCGGTTGTGGTGGCGGTCGAGATCTCCAAACGCGGTGTGCGGGCCGGGGCCATGAACGTGGTCGGCTTTGGCCCGTCCCGGCCCGTGGCCGACAATGGGACCGAGGCAGGCCGCGCGCTGAACCGGCGTATCTCGCTGTTCTGGCGGGCGCCGGGGCAGGCGGTGCAATAGGCGGAAATCTTAATGTCAGGTAAACTCGTCTCTGCAAGCCATTGATTTCGTTGGGCCGTTAACCTTGCCCACTGTGGCGGACCCCTACGCGGCGGCCAACCACGCGGCCGCATGCCGCCCCGCCCAGAGACCCGTGGCAAGACAGGCCGTCAACAGATACCCCCCTGTCGGGGCCTCCCAATCCAGCATCTCCCCGGCGCAGAAACAGCCCGGTTTTCCCCGCAGCATCAGCCCCTCATCCAGCGCCGCAAAGGGCACCCCGCCCGCGGTCGAGATTGCCTCATCCATCGGCCTCAGCCCCGCATGGGGGAGGGGAAGCGCCTTGATCATCGCGGCCAGAACGGCAGGCTCATCAGGCAAGGGGCGGGCAAATTCCATCAGCAAGGCCTGCGCCGCCGGGGCCAGCCGCAGCGCCTTGCGGATCGCATTGGCGCGGCTCTGTTTGCCACGCGGCCGCGCCAATCGTTCCGCCAGCACATCCACCGAAATATCCGGCAACAGATCAACCGTCAGATCATGGCCCGCGCGCAGGGCCGGGGTCAGCGGATAGATCCCGCCCCCCTCCAGCCCCCGCGCGGAAATCACCGCCTCGCCCCGGTTCTCCAAAGCCCCGGCGCGAAAGGTCACGTTCTTGAGCGGTGCGCCGAAATGGCGTGCCATATGCGGCGACCAATCGACAAGAACCCCGGCACTCGATGCGGCAAACGGGGCTACCGGCAGGCCCGCAGCCCGGAAATGATCCGCCCAGACCCCGTCCGACCCCAGCCGCGCCCAACTGGCACCGCCAAGCGCCAGAACCGTGACCGACGGGCGCTGAACGACAGGTCCATCCGGCGTATCAAACCGCAGCCCGCCCTCCTCGGCCCACCCTTGCCAGCGCCAGCCGGTGCGCCGATCCAGCCCCATGCCGTCCAGCCGCGCCAGCCAGGCCCGCAGCAACGGCGAGGCCTTCATCGCGGTGGGAAACAGCCGCCCGCTGGAGCCGGTAAAGGTGGCCTGACCCAGCCCCTCGGCCCAGGTCTGCACCTCTTGTGGGCCAAAGGCGTCCAGCATGGGCGACAGCGGCGCGGCGGCCCCGGCATAGGCGGCGCGAAAGGCGGCGGCGTCCTCGACCTTGGTCAGGTTCAACCCGGATTTTCCGGCCATCAGGAACTTGCGGCCGACTGACGGCTTTGCCTCTGCCAGAACAACCCGGTGCCCCGCCGACAACAGCGCCTCCGCCGCCATCAACCCGGCCGGTCCGCCGCCGATCACCAGCGCGTGGCTCATGGCGCTGCGGGTCCGGGCACCTGATGCAGTTCGACGACGCGATGCGGATAGGGGATCTCTATCCCGTTGTCCTTGAGCGCGTTCCAGATCAGGAACAGCACGTCCGAGGTGTATTTGTTCGGCCCGTCGTCGATGCCGTTGACCCAGAATTCCACAGCGAAATCCACACCTGAGTCGCCAAATCCGCGCAGCTCACAATCGGGGGGATAGGGCGCGGCCAGCACGCCGGGATGCTGCGCCACTGCCGCCTCGACGATGGCGGGGACGGTGTTGATGTCGGTCTTGTAGCTGACCGAGAAATCCGCCTCATAGCGATTGGCGCTGCCCTGATCGGAATAGTTGATGATGCGGGTGGTGATGAAATCCTCATTCGGCACCACGATCCAGCGGCCATCGTAAGTCTCAAGGATCATCGCCCGCGCAGTGGTCTTGACGATGGTGCCTGCCTGTCCGTTGTCCAGTTCGACGTAGTCGCCCACGGTGGCCTGCCCTTCAAGCAGCAGGATAATGCCGGAAATGTAGTTCGACGCGATCTTTTGCAGGCCAAAGCCAAGGCCGACACCGATGGCACCGCCCAGCACCGCAAGCGAGGTCAGCGGGATGCCGACGATGTTCATCAGCAGCATGAAGGCAAGGCCGAAAATCGCGAACTCCGCCGCTTTGGCGGCAATCTGGCGGGTGGCCGGGCGCATTTCCTCTTGTTTGTGGATGTAGGCACCCGTCTGGTCGTTGGACCAGCGGCCCAGCCAGAACAGAATGGACCCGGCGATCAAGCCCCGGATCACCGCCATGGCGGTGAATTCGATATTGCCAAGGCTCACTGTCAGCTCGTTCAGCCGGTCGGTCGCCACGTCCAGCAGGCCCAGCGTGTACAGCGCCATGACCGGAAGCAGGATCAGACGGCCCAGCACCTTGAGAAAGCCGTCCTTGACGATCTCGCGCACCAGCACGCGGGCGGCCAGCAACAGGAAGAACCGCTTGCCGAATGCGATCACCGCGCCGGAGCCAAAGATTGCGCGGGTCAGCCCCTCACCGATGCCGGTGAAGGCAAAGGCCAGCAGCGGCAGCAGCAGCGGCACGAAGATCAGCAAGAACCGCCGGATCGTGGCCAGCACCGATGTCCGCCCGGCCTCTGGTGTCAGAACACGTTCCAACCAGGGGCGCAGTTTCCGCGTCAAAAGCCAGGCAATCACAAAGGCCGCGACCAGCAAGCCGAACTGTGACCGCGCGGCGGGCGACATCAGCCATTCGCGGGCGATGTCCCATCCTTGCAGCACATAGGCAGCGGCCTGTTGCACAAATTCAGGCTGGCCGGCGAGGTCGAAATTCATTTTGCTTGATCCCTGGCGTCGTCGTCCCATCCTCTTGCCCAATGTATGCCGTGGGGACAAGGGCAGCGATCCGGGGGACGACATGGACGACACGTCGGAGGCTGTTTGCCCGCTCTGCCTGCGCCCGATCCCGCGCAGCGCGAGGCAAAGCCTGCATCACCTTGTGCCCAAGCTGAAAGGTGGCAAAGGCGGGCCGGTGGTCCTGTTGCACCAGATCTGCCACAACGAAATCCATGCGCGGTTTACCGAGGCCGAACTTGCCCGCGATCTGAACACTCCGGAAAAACTGCGCGCGCATCCCGATCTGGCGGGATTCCTGAGCTGGGTGGCCAGGCGTCCGCCGGGGTTCCACAGCCGCAGCGCGGGCGGGCGGCGCAAGCGATGAGTTGGGTTTCGTATGAAATTCGGCGCGCGGGCTGCTTGCCGCTCAGGATTGGCCCGCCTAGGGTCACCCTGCCAGAGAGGAGCCCGGCATGCACAGTTTCCCGATCCGTGTTTATTACGAAGATACCGACATGGCGGGGATCGTCTACCACGCCAACTACCTGAAATTCATCGAACGTGCGCGCTCGGACTGGGTCAAGGAACAGGGGCTGGACCAGAACGTCATGCGTGAACAGGACGGCATTGTCTTTGTGGTGCGGCGGATCGAGGCGGATTATCTGATGACCGCGAAATACGACGACGCGCTGGAGGTGCGCACCACGGTGCGCAGCATGACCGGCGTGCGGCTGGTCATGGGCCAGGAGGTGCTGCGCGGCCAGGAGGTTGTCTTTCGCGCCGAGGTGACGGCGGTCTGCGTGACACGTGACGGCCATCCCGCGCGCCTGCCGGCCAAACTGCGGCAGCGGGTACACTAGCCGATTTGCGCCGACACCCGTCCGGCGCGTCCTGCGGAATGCCGCCTATTCAGTAGCGTTCCCCCTGCAAATCGGGTAAAGAACGCGGTAATCAGAGCCCCGGTCACAGGGGCCGACAGGAAATGAGCAGGTCTATGGAAGCAGGAACGCTTGCACTCGCGTCGGAGATCGACTTCTCCTTCTGGGGTCTTTTCATGCGCGCGACGCTGACGGTGAAACTCGTCATGCTGTTGCTGATGGTGGCCTCGGTCTGGGCTTGGGCGATCATCGTCGAGAAATTCGTCAGCTACCGCAAGGCGCGGCGCGAGGCGACGCGCTTCGACCGCGCCTTCTGGTCCGGTGAGCCGCTGGATGAACTGTTCGAACAGTTGGGGCCAGAGCCCAAGGGCCGGTCTGAACGGGTGTTCGCCGCTGGCATGATGGAATGGCGTCGCAGCCACCGTGAGGACGGCGGGCTGATCGCCAATGCCCAAAGCCGGATCGACAGGTCGATGGATGTGGCTATCCAGAAAGAGGCCGACGTGTTGCAACGCGGCCTGCCGGTGCTGGCGACGGTCGGCTCGACCGCACCGTTTATCGGGCTGTTCGGGACGGTTTTCGGGATCATGAACGCCTTTATCGAGATCGCGGCGCAGCAGAATACGTCACTGGTGGTGGTCGCGCCCGGCATCGCAGAGGCGCTGTTGGCCACAGGCCTTGGCCTGCTGGCGGCCATCCCGGCGGTGATCTTCTACAACAAGTTTTCGGCGGATGCGGACCGGATCGTGGGCAACTACGAGGCGTTTGCCGACGAGTTCGCCACCATCCTCTCACGCCAGCTGGATTCCTGAGCGATGGGCGCAGGGGTCGTCAAATCCGGAGGGGGCAAGCGGCGGCGCGGATCGCGCCGCAGCCGCGCCCAGCCGATGGCCGAAATCAACGTGACGCCTTTTGTGGACGTCATGCTGGTGTTGCTGATCATCTTCATGGTGGCCGCCCCATTGCTGACGGTCGGCGTACCGGTGGAACTGCCCAAGACGGCGGCGCAGGCGCTGCCTGCGGAAACCGAAGAACCGCTGACAGTAACCCTGTCGGCGGATGGCGAGGTGCTGATCCAGACCACGGTGGTCTCACGCGATGAACTGGTGGGGCGGCTGCGGGCGATTGCGGCGGAACGGTCGGATGACCGGGTCTACCTGCGCGCGGACGGGTCAGTGCCCTATGAACAAGTGGCCCAGATCATGGGTGCGTTGAACGCGGGTGGATTTTCGTCGATCGGTCTGGTGACGGATGTGGGTGGCCCGGCACTCGACGGACCTGACGGCGGCTGAGGCGCAAATGAACCGCTATCTGTACATATCAGGCGGGGCGCATGCCCTTGTGCTTGCTTGGCTGCTGCTGGGCAATGTGTTTGCGACGGATCCGCCGCAGATGCAGGTGGCAGACGTGACAATCCTGAGCGAAGCGGATTTCGCCGCGCTGACCGCGCCTCCGACACCCGAGCCGGTGGCAGAGCCTGTGACGCCAGTGGTGACGCCTGAACCGGCACCCGAGCCAGCGCCAGAACCGACGCCAGAACCGACGCCAGAACCAACCCCCGCACCGACACCAGAGCCGGAGCCTGCCCCGACGCCGGAACCTGTGCCCGAACCTGTGCCAGAGCCGGAGCCTGTGCCTGAACCTCAACCGCTTCCAGAACTCGTGCCGGAGCCAACGCCGGTCCCCGCGCCACTGCCCGAACCTGAACCGATCCCGGTGCCTCCGGCCCCGCTGCCCGCACCGCCGCCCGCGCCAGTCGCGCCGACCGCGTCGCTGCGTCCCAAGGCGCGCCCGGCGGACCGGGTGGCCAACACCCCCGTGGCGCCGCCGGACCCGAACACCGAACGCGCCGAAGAACGGGTAGAGGCCGCCGACCCGGATGCCGTCAGCCCTGACGTGGCCGAGGAGTTGCGCGAGGCGACTGCACCGCCCGAAACCACGACCGAGATCGTGACCGAAGCGGACGAACGCTTTGCCCCGTCCGAGTCGATCCGTCCGCAGGCGCGACCGCAACGCGCCGCGCAGGCGGCCCGACCCGATCCGGCGCCGCAACCTGAGGCCGCGCAACCCGATCCCGATCCGATCAGCGGGGCGGATGACGCCATCACTTCGGCGCTGGCCGAGGCGCTGTCGGCCGCCCCCGCGCCCGCCGCGCCCTCAGGTCCGCCGATGACCAGCGGAGAGCGCGAGGCGCTGCGGTTGGCGGTGCAGGCGTGTTGGGTGGTGGATGTCGGGTCCGAGGCGTCAAGCATCACGGTCACGGTGGGCTTTGAGATGGAGCAGGACGGCCGCGTCGTTCCGAGCAGCCTGAAGATGGTGGGTGCGTCGCAGGGCAGCGCCGCTGCGGTCCAGACCGCCTTTCAGGTGGCGCGGCGCGCAGTGCTGCGGTGTCAGGGGGCCGAAGGCTATGGTCTGCCTGCCGAAAAATACGATCAGTGGCGAGAAATCGAGATGACCTTCAACCCCGCCACCATGCGGTTGCGATGACTGCTGGAACCGCGACCCGTCGGGCGGTGTTATACTCTGAAGGAATTAGATGGAAATGAGCGGCTTCCTGCGCAAATTCCCCCTTGCGCCCCATGTATTGCCTGTTTTGCGACAGGCCAAATGCGGATAGGTTGATGCAGGGCGGGCACAGACCCGCCGCATCCGGTCCGAGCAGCACCCGAAGGAGGGTCCCCGAGATGATCGCACGCCTTGCCGCCTTGGTTCTAGTCTGTGCCACGGCGCTTTTGCCGGTGCAGGCCACGGCCCAGTCTGGTCCGCTTCGTATCGAGCTCACCGAAGGTGTGATCGAACCCATGCCGTTTGCGGTGCCTGACTTCGTCGCCGAAAGCCCGGCGGCGCAACAGTTTGCCACCGACATCAGCCGCGTGATCGCCGCTGACCTGACGGGCACGGGACTGTTCCGCGAAATTTCGCGCGATGCCCACATCGCACGCGTCAGCAGCTTTGGTGCGCCGGTGCAATTCGCCGACTGGAAAGCGATCAACGCGCAGGCGCTGATCACTGGATCGGTCGCGGCGGATTCCTCTGGTCGCGTGGTGGTCAAATTCCGCGTCTGGGACGTCTTTGCCGGGCAAGAGCTGGGGCAGGGAATGCAGTTCGTCTCGGACGCCAGTGGGTGGACCCGACTGGCGCACAAGGTTGCCGATCAGGTCTATAGCAGGCTGACCGGCGAGACGCCCTATTTCGACAGCCGAGTGGTCTTTGTTTCAGAAACCGGACCCAAGGATGCGCGCCAGAAGCGGCTGGCAATCATGGATTACGACGGCGCAAACGTGCAGTTCCTGACCGATGACTCCTCTCTGGTTCTGGCCCCGCGCTTTTCACCGAACGGCGAGCGGGTGCTGTACACCAGCTATGCCACCGGGTTTCCGCGCATCCATGTTCTGACCGTCGGAAACGTCGATAGCCGCATCTTGCAGGTGGGCGATGGCGAGATGAGCTTTGCGCCGCGCTTTTCTCCGGACGGGCGCATGGTGGTCTTTTCGCTGACCCAAGGGTCCAATACGGACATATACGCCATGGATCTTGCCTCGGGCGCGACCCGGCGGCTGACGTCGACCCCGGCGATCGAAACTGCGCCCAGCTTCTCCCCCGACGGCAGTCAGATCGTATTCGAATCCGACCGATCCGGCAGTCAGCAGTTGTATGTCATGCCCGCCATGGGCGGAGAGGCGCAGCGGATCAGCTTTGGCGAGGGCCGGTATGGCACACCGGTCTGGTCGCCGCGCGGTGACCGGATCGCCTTTACCAAGCAGAACGCCGGGCGCTTTCACATCGGGGTGATGCGCACCGATGGCAAGGAGGAACGCCTGCTGACCGCCTCTTTCCTGGATGAGGGCCCGACATGGTCACCCAACGGGCGCGTTATCATGTTCGCCCGTGAGACCCAGGGCGCGCAGGGCTCATCGGCGCTGTATTCGGTCGACATCTCGGGGCGCAATCTGAAACGGGTGCGCACACCCGCCGGTGCCTCGGACCCCAGTTGGGGCCCGCTTCAATAACATCAATTCCCATATGTTGCGTGTTGTGGTAAACCAAACGCAACAACCAGAGCAGGACCGCTAAACAATGAAACATACAACCATGGCCCTCCTTATGGTCGCGGCGCTGGCCACCGCGGCCTGTACAAACCCCAACAGGTTTGGCGGACCGGACGCCAGCCGCGGCGCCGGCGGACCCGATACATCGACGGTTGTACCGGGCAGCGTGGACGACCCCCGGTCGCCTGCCTATTTCTCGGCCCGTGTCGGGGACCGGGTGCTGTTTGCCGTCGACCAGTCGTCGCTCAGCCCCGAGGCGCGGGTGGTGCTGGACGGTCAGGCGACATGGCTGCAAACCAATCCGGACTATCTGGCGATCATCGAGGGTCATGCGGATGAGCAGGGCACACGGGAATACAACCTTGCGCTGGGCGCCCGGCGAGCCAACGCGGTGATGGAATATCTTGTCGCCAAGGGTATCCCGCAAAACCGGCTGAAGTTTGTCAGCTACGGCAAGGAACGCCCGCTGGAGATCTGTTCCGAAGAAGCCTGCTACGCCAAGAACCGCCGCGCCGTGACGGTGATCTCAGCCACTGGACTGACGGGATAAGACATGTTGCGGGGGATGGTGTTCGGAGCCTGCCTGCTGGCAGGCAGCATGGCCGCAGCGCAGCAGGGTGAAACGCTGGCCGACATAAAGCAGGATCTTGCGGTCCTGACGGTCGAGCTGCGCAAGCTGCGCAGCGAGTTGAACACCACCGGATCACCCGCGCTGGGGATCAGCGGATCGGCTCTGGACCGGATCACCGCCATCGAGGGCGAATTGCAGCGCGTCACCGCCAAGGCGGAGGAGCTGGAGTTCCGGATCGGTCGCGTGGTTCAGGACGGCACCAACCGCATCGGCGACCTGAAATTCCGCATCTGCGAGCTGGAGGCAGGTTGTGACATCGGCAAGCTGAGCGAAACCGATCCGCTGGGCGGCGATGCCGTGCCAACGGCCCCGGTCGCGCAACCCGCGACACCGCCCGCCACCGATGCGCTGCCGTTTGACGGCGAATTGGCGATCAGCGAAGAGGCGGATTTCCGATCCGCTTTGGACGCGTTGGATGAAGGTGACTACGCAGGCGCGGAGTTGCTGTTCGCGCAGTTCCGCGAGACCTATCCCATGGGACCGCTGGAACCTGCGGCGCTGGTCGGTGAAGGCCGTGCGCTGGAGGGTTTGGGCGACTCGAGAGAGGCCGCGCGGCGCTACCTGTCAGCCTATTCCGGCTTTCCGGATGCGGCGATCGCGCCAGAGGCACTGTGGCGGCTGGGCGATGCCATTGCATCGTTGGGGTCGATTGACGACGCCTGCATCACGTTGGGTGAGGTCAGCGTCCGGTATCCGGGATCGGATGCGGTGTCACAGGCCGAGGCGAGCCGACAGAAACTTGGCTGCCAATAACCGACGGCCACCATCGGAGAGCCTTGACCAGAGGTTCGCCGCCGCGATGGGGCAATTGCTTGGGCCGGATTTTCCCTCCGATATCGGGCTGGCGGTTTCCGGCGGCGGGGACAGCATGGCGATGCTGTATCTTGCACACAACTGGACACGGGTCTGGGGTGTGCGGCTGCATGTGGTCACGGTTGATCACGGGTTCCGTCCCGAAAGCGCCGATGAGGCGGCGATGGTGGCGCGCGAATGCAGCGAACTTGGCTGGCCCCATGCCACACTGCGCTGGCACTGGGACGGACTGGGCAACAAGATGGATGCCGCCCGCCGCGGGCGGCTGGAAATGATCGACCGTTGGCGCGGCGTCTTGGGGCACGTCCTGATGGCGCACACCCGCGACGATCTGGCCGAAACCTTTCTGATGAGACTGGCACGCGGGTCTGGGGTCGAGGGGCTGTCGGCGATGACGGCCAGTCGCACGGTGCGTCACGGTGGCGCGCATCCGCTGACCGCGCCCGAGTTCGACGGTGCATTGCCGCAGCAATCGAAGGTGGTCAAAGGCGGCCCCGGGCGCTCTGGCGCGTTCCGGGTGGTCCGTCCTTGCCTGACCATGACCCGTACCGAGTTGCGCCATTATCTGCGCACATTGCAGGGTCGCTGGGTCGAGGACCCGTCGAACGATGACCCCGCTTACCGGCGCGTCCGGGTCCGGCAGGCTCTGCCAGCGCTGGCGGAACTGGGGCTGGATGTGACGACTTTGGCCGACACGGCCGAACGCATGGCGCGCGCGCGGGACGCCTTGGGCGCGCGCGCCGTTCAGGTCTGGAAAGAGGTTGGGCAGGAGGGACGGGCAAGCCATACACCTACGGGGGAAATCCTGCTCGACCGCTCCGGCTATGAGGCGGTCGAACGCGACACGCAGTTGCGACTGTTGGCCGCTGCGCTGCAATGGGTATCATCCGCCGAATACCGCCCGCGCATCGCCCCCCTGGACGCTTTGCTGGAGCGTCTGTTGGCCGGCGGTGCCGGCACGCTGCATGGATGCGAGGCGCGGATGGAGCGGGACACGCTGCGGGTCTTCCGCGAATTCAAGGCGGTGCAGGGCCTGATCCAGCCGCTTGGCCAGGGCGATGGACGTGTTCGGCTGTGGGATGGGCGCTGGCAGATCCAAGGAACCGGAGCAGAGGGTGACTTCATACGCGCGCTGGGGGAAGACGGCTGGACGCAGATCGGCGAAAAACCGGAGGCGGCGCCGCCGTTTCATTCCGCCAGATCGCTGCCCAGCCTGTGGCGGGGCGATACGCTGGTCGCCTGTCACGCGCTTGGCCGGACCGAAACGCCGGGCACGCGTCTTTGGCCGATGGGGCAGGAGACGGGCAGCTTTGCCCGGTTCCTGCTGTCGCATTGAACCCGGCCCAGTGATGTCTATTTTACACACCAAATCGCTGTGCTATGACGCACCAAAGTTTTCAAAGGAGTTCCCCCTTGGGTAACGCGAGAAACATCGCCTTCTGGGTCGTCCTCTTCCTGCTGATCCTGGCGCTCTTCAACCTGTTCTCGGGCGGCGGAACCACGCTGCAAAGCCGCGAAGTCAGTTATTCCGACTTTGTACGCGCCGTTGAATCGCAGAACGTCAGTTCTGCGACGGTCGACGGAGAGCAAGTGCGCTATCGGACAGAAGACGGGCAGGACTATGTGACGATCAAGCCGCAGGACGCGGAATTGACCAACCTGCTGCTGGACAACAACGTCCCGATGAAGGCCGAGGCGCAAGAGCAATCCGGCTTTCAGTCCTTCCTGCTCAGCCTCTTGCCCTTCCTGCTGCTGATCGGTGTCTGGATCTATTTCATGAACCGGATGCAGGGCGGCGGCAAAGGCGGCGCGATGGGCTTTGGCAAATCCAAGGCCAAGCTGCTGACCGAAAAGCATGGTCGCGTGACGTTTGACGACGTGGCGGGCAT
Source organism: Antarctobacter heliothermus (assembly GCF_900188425.1). Taxonomy (GTDB): domain Bacteria; phylum Pseudomonadota; class Alphaproteobacteria; order Rhodobacterales; family Rhodobacteraceae; genus Antarctobacter; species Antarctobacter heliothermus. Next base: position 48,639 of record NZ_FZON01000011.1, on the reverse strand, counting down.
TGATGAGGCCAAGGAAGAGCTTGAGGAAATTGTGGAATTCCTGCGTAACCCGCAGAAATTCAGCCGTCTTGGCGGCAAGATCCCCAAAGGCGCGCTGTTGGTTGGCCCTCCGGGCACGGGTAAGACGCTGCTGGCGCGGGCGATTGCCGGTGAGGCGGGTGTGCCGTTCTTTACCATCTCCGGCTCTGACTTTGTCGAGATGTTTGTGGGTGTCGGTGCCAGCCGTGTCCGAGACATGTTCGAACAAGCGAAGAAAAACGCCCCCTGTATCGTCTTTATCGACGAAATCGACGCCGTGGGCCGTGCCCGTGGTCAGGGCTATGGCGGTGGCAATGACGAACGCGAGCAGACGCTCAACCAACTGCTGGTCGAGATGGACGGTTTTGAGGCGAACGAGGGTGTGATCATCGTCGCCGCCACCAACCGTCGCGATGTTCTGGACCCGGCTCTGCTGCGTCCCGGTCGTTTTGACCGTCAGGTGACGGTGCCGAACCCGGATATCAAGGGCCGGGAAAAGATCCTTGGCGTGCATGCCCGCAAGACCCCGCTGGGCCCCGATGTGGACCTGCGCATCATCGCGCGCGGCACACCGGGCTTTTCCGGTGCCGATCTTGCCAACCTTGTGAACGAGGCGGCGCTGATGGCGGCGCGCATCGGCCGCCGGTTTGTCACGATGGAGGATTTTGAGCAGGCCAAGGACAAGGTCATGATGGGCGCAGAGCGCCGCAGCATGGTTCTGACCGATGAGCAAAAGGAAAAGACCGCGTATCACGAGGCCGGTCACGCCGTTGTCGGTCTGGCCCTGCCGCAGTGTGATCCGGTCTACAAGGCAACGATCATCCCGCGCGGCGGCGCGTTGGGCATGGTGGTGTCTCTACCCGAAATCGACCGTCTGAACTGGCACCGCTCCGAGTGTGAGGAAAAGATGGCGATGACCATGGCGGGCAAGGCCGCCGAGATCATCAAATACGGCGAAGACAACGTCTCCAACGGACCGGCGGGCGACATCCAGCAAGCCAGCGCGCTGGCGCGCGCCATGGTGCTGCGCTGGGGCATGTCGGACAAGATCGGCAACATCGACTACGCCGAGGCCCACGAGGGCTATCAGGGCAACACTGCCGGTCTGTCGGTGTCCGCCCACACCAAGGAGATGATCGAGGAAGAAGTGCGCCGCTTCATTCAGGAAGCCTATGAGCGCGCCTTCCAGATCCTCACTGACCGTCACGACGAATGGGAGCGGCTGGCGCAGGGACTGCTTGAGTTCGAAACCCTGACCGGCGAAGAGATCAAGCGCGTCATGCGCGGTGAGGATCCGCATTCGGGTGACGATGATGGTGGATCGGGTGTGGCTGACGAAAAACCGTCTCTGACCGCCATTCCCAAGACCAAGCCCAAGGCAAAACCGTCGGACGATGGCGGGATGGAGCCTGAACCCACCGCATGAGCGGCGTGGGCCAGAATGACTGGGACCCCGGGATCTATCACAGGTTCCGGGGTCAACGTCTGCGCCCCGCACTGGATCTGCTGGCACGGGTCGGCCCCTTGCCCAAAGGGGATGTGGTCGATCTGGGATGCGGCGCGGGGGACGTGGCGTCGGCCCTGCATCTGCGGTTCTGCGAGACACAGAAGGCCCGACTGATCGGGGTCGACCGGTCTCCGGCGATGATGCAGCAGGCGCGCGCGCTGGACGTATATGACCGGCTGGATGAGGCGGATATCGCCTTGTGGACCCCGGATGAGGCACCGGCGCTGATCTTTTCCAACGCGTCGCTGCACTGGGCCAGTGATCATCAGACCCTTTTGCCTCGGCTGGTCGCGGCCCTGGCGCCGGGGGGCACCCTTGCAGTGCAGGTCCCACATCAGAACAATGCGCCGTCACATCGCCTGTGGCGCACGCTGGCGGATGAACTGTGTCCGGGGCGGATGGACGATGTGGATCTGCCATCGGTCCTGTTGCCCGCGCAGTATTATCATCTTCTCGAAACCATGGGGGATGTCCGCCTCTGGGAGACGGACTATTTCCAAAAGCTGCCGCCGTCGGAGGACGGGCATCCAGTGCGCTGCTTTACAGAGGCAACCTATGCGCGGCCGATCCTGCAAGCCATGCCCGACCATGAGAGTGAGCGGCTTGTCCGGGCCTATGACGAGTTGATTCCCAAAGCCTATCCGCTGTCGGCGGACGGGAGCGCGCTGTTCCCCTTCCGCCGCCTGTTCTTTACCGTCGTCCGCGCCGGGCACGGTGCGCCTGCACCATAGGAAAGCCGACAATGCCTGCCTTGAAACCCACCGACTATTCCGCAACCGTGATCTGGCTGGGCGTCGTGACGAATGACGACCGCGTGGAATTGCTGGCCGAAAAGCGCAATGCTGTGGACCTGACCTTTGACGGGATTGCCGGGTCGGTGCATGGCGGGGCGACACGGGAGTCGTGCTCGCGGGTCAAATCGCAATACTCGCGCGGCACCCGCATCCGCAATGAACGCCAGTTGAGCATCATCAGTGCCGAGGATCTGGCCGAGATCGCCGCCCGGATGGGGGTCGAGACGATTGACCCGGCTCGACTGGGCGCATCCATGGTGATTAGCGGCCTGCCGGATTTCAGCTTTGTGCCGCCGTCGTCGCGGTTGCAAGCCCCATCCGGTGCGACGCTGACCGTGGACATGCAGAACCGGCCCTGCCAATTCCCGGCCAAGAGCATCGACAAGGTTGCGCCGGGTCTGGGCAAGGGGTTCAAGCCTGCCGCAACAGGCCGCCGTGGTGTCACAGCCTCTGTCGCGTGTGAGGGGCGCGTGGCGTTGGGGGACGTTCTGCGTCTGCACATACCGGACCAGCGTGGCTGGCAACCCGATTAGGTCGCCGCTTTCCGGCCACCCCGACCGGCCGCTGCGCGGCCAGCGGCCCGCCCTCCAAGCCGCGTCCGGTACACCAGAAAGACACAATCGTTTCCGATGGGCGGCGAATTGTTCGCCGGGTGACCGATCTGCGCCGCAACACAGCCGGAATATGTCGGATTCGCTTTCCCAGCGCGGCGCCCGTCTCTGTATGCCTTGAGGCAAGAGATCACCGCCCCCCAACAGGAAGCGCAGCAGAATGGCATTCAAGTCCGACATCGAAATCGCCCGCGAGGCCAACAAGAAACCGATTCAGGAAATCGGTGATCGCCTTGGCATCCCGACAGAACATCTGCTGCCCTATGGCCATGACAAGGCCAAGATCAGCCAGCCGTTCATCGACAGCGTTCAGGACCGCAAGGACGGCAAGCTGATCCTTGTCACGGCGATCAACCCGACGCCTGCCGGTGAGGGCAAGACCACCACAACTGTGGGTCTGGGCGACGGTCTGAACAAGATTGGCAAGAACGCGATGATCTGCATCCGCGAGGCCTCTCTTGGGCCGAACTTTGGCATGAAGGGCGGCGCTGCTGGCGGCGGCAAGGCGCAGGTTGTTCCGATGGAGGAAATGAACCTCCACTTCACCGGCGACTTCCACGCGATCACATCAGCGCACTCGCTGCTGTCGGCGATGATCGACAACCACATCTACTGGGGTAATGCGGCCGAAATTGACACCCGCAGAGTTGTCTGGCGCCGTGTTGTCGACATGAACGACCGTTCGCTGCGTCAGATCACCTCGTCCTTGGGTGGCGTCGCCAACGGCTTTGCCCGTGAGGATGGGTTTGACATCACCGTGGCGTCCGAGGTCATGGCGATCCTCTGTCTTGCCAAGAACCTCAAGGATCTGGAACAGCGACTGGGCGACATGATCGTGGCCTATCGCCGCGACAAGACCCCGGTCTTCTGCCGCGACATCAAGGCCGAAGGTGCCATGACTGTCCTGCTCAAGGACGCGATGCAACCGAACCTCGTGCAGACGCTGGAGAACAACCCGGCCTTTGTGCATGGCGGTCCCTTTGCCAATATCGCGCATGGCTGTAACTCTGTCATTGCCACCTCTACCGCGCTGAAACTGGCGGATTACGTGGTGACGGAGGCGGGCTTTGGTGCCGATCTGGGTGCCGAGAAATTCATGGACATCAAGTGCCGCAAGGCCGGTCTGCGCCCTGATGCGGTGGTGATCGTGGCCACGGTGCGCGCGATGAAGATGAACGGCGGCGTGGCCAAGGCGGATCTGGGCGCGGAGAACGTGCAGGCGGTCAAGGACGGCTGCCCGAACCTGGGCCGTCACATCGAGAACATGAAAAAGTTCGGCGTGCCGGCGGTTGTGGGCATCAACCACTTTGTCACCGACACCGACGCCGAGGTGCAGGCGGTCATGGACTTCTGCGCGTCGCTGGGAGTCGAGGCGATCCTGAACAAGCATTGGGAGTTTGGCGGCGAGGGCATCACCGAGACGGCCAAGAAGGTGGTCGAACTGTGTGAGGCCGGTGAGGCGGATTACCGCCCGCTCTATGCCGATGAATTGTCGCTGGCCGAGAAGATCGAAACCGTCTGCAAGGAAATCTACCGCGCCGACAACGTCGTGATGGACAGCAAGATTCGCGCTCAGTTGAAGGAGTGGGAGGATCAGGGCTATGGCAAATTGCCGGTCTGTCTGGCGAAAACCCAGTACTCCTTTACCACCGACCCGACCATGCGCGGCGCGCCGACCGGCTTTGATATCCCGGTGCGTGAGGTGCGCATCTCCGCCGGGGCGGGCTTTGTCGTCGTGGTTTGCGGTGAGATCATGACCATGCCGGGCCTGCCGCGCACCCCTGCGGCGGAAAGCATCCGTCTGAACGAGGACGGTATGATCGAAGGGTTGTTCTAACCGTTTCGCCCTCCCTAGGTCATCGGGGAGGGCGGCGCGTTGCACGCAAGGGCCGTTATCGGCTACGGCGGTCGGGACCAGACGACAAAGAGGAAACTTCATGGCGCGTCCTGCCCCCGAGACCATCGAAACCATGGCGGACCTGCGGGTTTGCATCGACGAGATCGACAGCGCCTTGGTGGCGCTTTTGGCGGAGCGGGAGCGGTATACGAACCGCGCCCCGGCTCTGAAGGCGCGTGAAGGCATCGCTGCGCGGGCCCCTGGACGTATTGAGGCGGTGCTGGGACATGTCCGGGACAAGGCGGCGGCGGGTGGTTTGGACCCGGATCTGGCCGAGGCGATGTGGCGGATCATGATCGAGACGGTGATTGCCCGCGAAGAGCGGGTGATTGGCACAGAAGGAAAAGACGGATGAGCGCGACGATCATCGACGGCAAGGCCTTTGCGGCCAAGGTGCGGGAAAAGGTGGCGGTGCATGTGTCCCGCCTGAAAGAAGAGCATGGCATTACGCCGGGACTGGCCGTGGTGCTGGTGGGTGAGGATCCGGCGAGCCAGGTCTATGTCCGGTCCAAGGGCAAGATGACCACCGAGGTCGGCATGAACTCTTACGAGCACAAGCTGGACATCGACACCTCCGAGGCGGATCTGCTGGCGTTGATCGACAAGCTGAACGCTGACCCGGCGGTGCATGGCATTCTGGTGCAGCTGCCGCTGCCCAAGCATCTGGACGAGGATCTGGTGATCAACGCCATTGATCCCGCCAAGGATGTGGATGGGTTCCATATCTCGAACGTGGGCCTGTTGGGGACCGGGCAAAAGTCGATGGTGCCCTGCACGCCGCTGGGCTGCCTGATGATGCTGCGGGATCATCACGGGTCTTTGTCGGGCATGGATGCGGTGGTGATCGGGCGGTCCAATATCGTGGGCAAGCCGATGGCGCAGCTGTTGCTGGGCGATAGCTGTACCGTGACCATCGCGCATTCGCGGACAAAAGACCTGCCCGATGTGGTTCGCCGCGCGGATATTGTCGTGGCCGCCGTGGGCCGGCCGGAGATGGTGCCGGGCGATTGGATCAAGCCGGGGGCGACGGTGATTGACGTGGGCATCAACCGGATTGATGCGCCCGAAAAAGGCGAAGGCAAGACCCGGCTGGTGGGCGATGCCCACTATGAAAGCTGCGCTGCGGTGGCCGGGGCGATCACCCCTGTGCCGGGCGGTGTGGGGCCGATGACGATAGCCTGCCTGCTGGCCAATACGGTGACGGCCTGCTGCCGGGCCAATGGGCTGGAAGAGCCTGAGGGGCTGACTGCCTGAAAATGGGTGTCCACGCGTGGACAGATGTCGGCCTGTGTAAAATCAAGGGGTTACAGAGGCATTTTTACGTTTGGGTAACCTTTGACCGCCTCTGGATAGGGGGCGAGCGGCGATCACACCAGTAGATCGTCGCCAACAAGGGACGCGCCAAACTCTGCCTTGGGCCGCAGGCGGAACGGGGTGCCGGTGGCCTTGGCCGTCAACAGCCGGTCACAGCGAAAGGTGCGCGGCCCATCCCGCAGGTGGTCAAAGGCGACGACGTACCAGACCGGGTATTTCAGCAAGAGATACTGCGGGTCGATCCTGCGCCGGGATGTCTGGCCATCCTCGCGCCTGTATGTGATCTCCAACACTTCCTGATCGACAAAGGCCCGGTGCAGCGCCCGCACGACCCGGTCCGGCGGCGACGCGACACCGGCCTGAACGTAGGTCGACGCGGTGACGCCGATCAGGATGCGGGATTTCAACCGGGTCACCTGCTTGCGTTTTTCCGGCGAAAACGAGGCCACCAACTGCCGTTTGACCGCCCCGAGCTTGGCCAGGAACATGGGCGAGTTCATCTGTTCCGCCACCGCGATGCTGATCAGCAGGTCAACCGCCTCTGCATAGGACAGGTTCATCCGGCCCACGCCCCAGGTGCGGTCCAGCCGCACGCCGCCGCCGCGCCCGCGATCCGCGTCAAGCGGCATCCCCTGATCCCGCATCAAGGACAGATCGCGGGCGATGGTGCGCGCGCTGACACCGAACTGCGCCGCCAGATCCGCGATTGTGCAATGCGTCTCTTGTTTCAACTGCACGGCCAGCAATTCCAGCCGCCGCAGTCTGCCCTGCGTGTTTGTCCGTGTCATGGATGAAATAGGACATAAACTGTCCTGTTTATCAATATCACGATGCCGTCCTGCCACCCTATCCAAGCCAACCGTCAGGGGGCCGCCGACCCAAACGGCAGGGCATCGGCGTATATGGAGAGAACAGTATGAAAATGAACTATTGTGTTGTCGGCACCAACGACATGGCCGCCGCACGGACATTCTACGACGGGCTTTTTGCGCCCCTCGGCGTCAGCGGGTTTTCCCCGGTGGAGCGCATGACTTACTGGCTGGTCGAGGATTTCGCCTTTGCCGTCGCGATCCCGTTTGACGAACAGCCGGCGACACGAGGCAACGGCACGATGGTTGGCTTTTGCGTCGGCACCCCCGACGACGTGACGGCGTTTCACGCCCGTGCCATCGCCCTGGGCGGGTGCTGTGAGGGCGCGCCGGGTGCGCGCGGCCCCCGGTTTTCCGCCTATGTGCGGGATCTGGATGGCAACAAGCTGTGTTTCTCTGACTAAAACGCCCCGCGCCGCACCTGCTGGTGTTTCGCGGGTCGGCGCGGCATGCTGCGCGTCAAAAGTGGAGGAGTTTGATCATGCGTATTCTGTTCACCGGCGGATCGGGCAAGGCGGGGCGTCATGTGGTGGCCTACCTGCTGGAACAGGGGCATCGGGTGCTGAACGTGGACCGGGTGCCGCTGGATCTGGCGGGCGTCGACAACCGGATTGCCGACATCACCGACGCGGGCCAGATGTATGACGTGATGCACAGCCTTGCCGGTCTGGATGAGCTGGAGCCGGGGACCGGGGTGCCGTCCTTTGACGCGGTTGTGCATTTTGCCGCCGTGCCGCGCATCCTGATCACTTCGGACAATGAATGTTACCGGGTGAACACGATGGGGACGTATAATGTCATCGACGCGGCGGTGAAATCCGGCATCCGCAAGGTGATCTTTGCCTCATCCGAGACCACTTATGGCGTCTGTTTCGCCGATGGTGAGCGCAAGCCGGAGTACCTGCCGATTGATGAGGACCACCCGACCACGCCCGAGGACAGCTATGCCCTGTCCAAGGTCTGTAACGAGGTGACGGCGCGCGGGTTTCAGGCGCGCTTTGGCGTGGATATTTATGGGCTGCGGATCAACAACGTGATCGAGCCGCATGAATACGCGCAGGATTTCCCGGGCTATATGGCCGATCCCGGCGTGCGGCGGCGCAATATCTTTGCCTATATCGACGCGCGTGATCTGGGGCAGATGGTGGAGTGCTGTTTGCACACTGACGGGCTGGGCTATGAGGTGTTCAACGTCTCCAACGACGATCATTCGGTGGGGTTGAGTTCAGCCGAGCTGATAGAGCGGTATTATCAGGGCGTGCCGGTCAAGGGTGAGATCGGCGCGGCGGAGACGTTTTATGCCAACGCCAAGGCCAAGCGGATGCTGGGCTATCAGCCCGCGCATAGTTGGCGGGATGTACTGGGTTAGGCGGGTTAGGCTGGGGAGGCGGGGACGCGCACCATCGTTCCGGTCAGCCGGGCGATGTGGCGTTCCTTGCCCTGATCCTGTGCGTAGACATCGGCCTGCGTGACCAGCATCCGTTTGCCCGGTTTGATCACCGATCCGCGCGCAATCAGGCGCTGGCCGCTGCCGGGGGCAAGGTAGTGGATCGCCATTTCCGAGGTCACCACCTCGCTGTCGGCGTCCAGCAGGGACAGGGCGGAATAACCCGCCGCGCTGTCGCCGATGGCAAAGGCCAGCCCGCCGTGGGCATAGCCCTGTTGTTGTGAGACTTCTGGTCGGATCGGGACGGCAATCACGACCTTTCCGGGCGTGATGTCGAGCAGGGTTGCGCCAAGGGTGACAAGCATGCCCTGCCGGTCAAAGCTGGTGCGGATGCGGGTTTCCAGATCGTCCATGCGCCCAGCGTTGCCCATCTTGCCGGTGGCACGCAAGGGGCTCTTGCAGAGACGTGGCGGCGTACCGATATCCTGTGTCGTCCCGCGCAATGCCGCCGGATGTCGGCGGTGGGATCGCGTGGCATGCATCATTGGGACAACAGGATTATGCATATTCTTGAGGGGGTTGCCGTCCTCCTGGCGGCGATTGGCCTGTATCTTTGGGCCTCTGCCCTGCACCACCGCGAGACGGCGCCGCGCTGGGCGCGCGGACAGCTGTTTGCCAGTGGCGTGGGGCTGCTGCTGGTCTGCATCGCGCCTGCGGCGGCGGGGCTGGTCACCTTTGGGTTGGGAGAGCCGATGACCCCGGCGTCCTGGTTAGGGGTGGCGGGTCTGGGCCTTGCGCCGCTGGCGCTGTGGGCGGGGACGCGCGGTCAGGTCAGGCGCGTGATGCGGCCCGGCGGGGCATCGGGATGGCGACGGGGCGCGAGCCGGTCAGGATGGCCTGTGCGTCCGGGCGCATCAGCGCACTCAGCACCGGGCTGTCGCTGAACAGCCCGCCGGTATAGGCACCGTAGGCGGGCAGGATCAGGCGGTCCGCGTCCAGCAGGAAACAGGGCCGGGTCAAGCTGCGCCCGCGTACTGTCAAGCGGGCCTTGGGGTGGTAGTGGCCAGACACTTCGGCGGTGGTGCCCTGCGTGGCGATGTGGCGAAAGGTTAGCGGGCCGTCGCGATGTTCGGCCCGGTGCGCGCCGGTCAGCGCCACAGGCGCGGGGTCGTGGTTGCCCGCGATCCATGTCCAGTCGCGCCCCGCCTGCAGTCGCGCGATCCACAGCAGATCGTCCTCTGGCAGATGCGCGTCGATGCCCGGCGCGTCAAAGCTGTCGCCAAGGCAGATCACGCGAGTGGCCCCTGTGGCGGCCAGATCGGCGTCCAGCCGTTGCAGCGTCTCGCGCGTCTCGTAGGGCGGCAGTTGCGCGCCGCCTACGGCAGAGAGGCGGGCGGATTTCCCCAGATGCAGGTCCGACACCACCAGTAGTCCCGTCTGCTCCCAGTATAATGCCCCGGAGGGCAGGGCGTGCAGGGCTGCGCCGTGGAAGGTGAAGGGGTGCGTGTTCATGGCTTGTTCTTGCCATGCCGCCCGGCCCGCCGCAAGAGGCGCGCCGCTGTGCGCTGTCGTGGGGCGGATCAGGGGCGCTTGGGCCCAACCTGCGCCAGTCCGCTTTCGTTCAGCAGGCGCGTGACCTCTTCTTCCATCAACCGCTCATCCGCCGAGCCGCGCACCGGAACGCGCCCTTGCTCAAGAAACAAGGGTGCCGCCAGCGGCGTGACGCGGGTCAGGCGCAGATGGTCGATGCGGTCCCCGACGCGGGCGCTCATCTCGCGGATGCGGGCGAAATCGACCAGCCCGCGCATCGCCTCTTCGCGGGTGATCTGCATCAGCAGGTGGTCGGGGTCGTATTTCAGCAACGTGTCATACAGGATGTCCGACGACATGGTGGCCTGCCGCCCGGTCTTGCGCTGGCCGCCGATCTGCCGCTCGATCAGCCCGGCGATGGTGGCCGACGCGCGAAAGGTGCGTTTCATCACCGCGTTGCCCGCCAGCCAGCCGTCCAGCCCCGCCTCAAGGGCGGCCAGATCGAACAGCGGCACCGGGTCCGTCACCGCGTCCAGCCCCCAGATCAGCGTGGCGTAATCGGTGGCGACAAAACCCATGGGGGCAAGGCCGATCTCTTCCATCCGTTTGGTCAGCAGCAGGCCCAGCGTCTGCTGCGCGTTGCGCCCGGCAAAGCCGTAGACCACCAGTTGCTGCCGCCCGTCGTGCGGAAAGCTTTCCACCAGCAGGCGGCCCGGTTCCGGCAGGCGCGAAACCCGCCGTTGCAGGTGCAGCCAGTCGCGCGTGTGGGGCGGCAGATCGGGCCAGTCGTCCTGCTGGAACAGCCGCAGGATACGGTCGGAAAGCTGGGTGGAGGTGGCGAACTTGGTGCCCATGAAGGTGGCGATCTTGGGTTTGCGGCCCGGATCGCGGCTGACCTCCACCGTCAACTCGCGCAGCCCCTCATAGCGCACGATCTGGCCGCCGATCAGAAAGGTGTCGCCCTTGGTCAGCGAGGCGGCAAAGCTTTCTTCGACCTCGCCCAGCGGCTTGCCGCCGCGCCCACGCCAGCGCACCTTGAGCGTGTCGGTGTCCTGAATCGTGCCGATGTTTTGGCGGATGCGCACGGCAGAGCGGGGATCGCGCAATTGCCACAGCCCGTCGGGACGCTGCATCAGGCGCTTCCACTGGTCGTAGGCGCGCAGGGCGTAGCCGCCGGTGGCGCAAAACTCCAGGCAGGCGTCAAACTGCGGCCGTGTCAGCCCGGCATAGGGGCCAGCGCCACGCATTTCCGTGTACAGCGTATCGGCCTCGAACGGGCCAGAGGCGGCGGCGATCAGGATATGCTGGCACAGCACGTCGCGGGGGCCGGGCCCGCGCGGCTCTCCATCCAGATCATGCGCCCTGACTGCCTCCAGCGCGGCCAGGCACTCGACCACCTCGAATCGGTTGGCGGGGACAAGGATCGCCTTGGACGGCGCGTTGTAGCGGTGGTTGGCACGGCCGATCCGCTGCACCAGCCGCTTGACGTTTTTCGGCGCGCCGACTTGAATCACAAGATCCACATCGCCCCAGTCGATGCCCAGATCCAGCGACCCGGTGCAGACGATGGCGCGCAAGTGGCCCGCGACCATGGCCGCCTCGACCTTTTCCCGCTGGCCCCGGTCGAGCGAGCCGTGGTGGATGCCGATGGGCAGCGAGTCCTCATTGGCCAGCCACAGGTTGTGGAAATAGATTTCCGCCTGCGCGCGGGTGTTGTGAAAGATCAGCGTGGTGCGGTGTCGTTTGACCTGTTCCAGCACGGCGGGGATGGAATACTTGGCCCCGCCACCGGCCCAGGGCGGGGCCTCATCGGTGATCAGCATGGAAATATCCGGGTCGGGGCCGGGATCGGCTTGCAGGATCTCACAGGGGAAATCGCCATGCGCCAGCAGGCGGGCGATGGCCTGCGGGTCCTCGACCGTGGCGGACAGACCGACGCGGCGCAGGCCGGGGCAGAGCGTTTGCAGCCGCGCCAGCGCCAGCATCAACTGGTCACCCCGTTTGCTTTCGGCCAGCGCATGGATTTCATCCACCACAACCCGTTGCAGGCCCGCGAAAATGCGCGGCGCGTCCTCGTATGAGGTCAGCAGCGCCAGGCTTTCAGGCGTGGTCAGCAGGATATGCGGCGGGTCGGCGCGCTGGCGTTTCTTGCGGCTGGCGGGGGTGTCGCCGGTGCGGTCCTCGACCCGGATTGGCAGGTTTGCCTCTTCGATAGGGACCCGCAGATTGCGCCGGATGTCCGCCGCCAGCGCCTTGAGCGGTGAGATATACAGCGTGTGCAGCCCGGTGCGCGGCTCTTCGGTCAGTTCCGACAGGGTCGGCAGGAACCCTGCCAGCGTCTTGCCGCCGCCGGTGGGGGCGATCAGCATCAGGCAGGCGGCATCGGCGCGGTCCAGCATGGCCTTTTGGTGCGGATGGACCTGCCAGCCGCGCGTGTCGAACCAGTGTTGCAGAGCGTCGGGGAGCCTTGTCATGGTCGAGAAGTAACCCGGCGGCGGCAAAAGCAAAACGGGTTTGACAGCGGCGGTCAGTGTCGCCCGCGCGCCGAGGTAACTCCGGTCAGGAACAGGGTCGATCACCTTGCGACCGACCCGGAAAGCAAACGCAGCAGACCCCTTGTGTTTCTTCTGGCCGAAAATATCCCGGGGTGAATTGGCCACTTGTGGCCAAGAGGGGCAGAGCCCCCGGGGCGCGGGCTTGCCCGCGCGCCCCCCCGGCGGCGCCGCAGGCGGCGCAATCCCGCTTTCCATTCGCGCCGACATCCGCTTTCCTGCCAGGCAGGGAGGACCGACATGCTGACAGGCATCCGCATCGTGGAATTCGAGGCGCTGGGGCCCGCGCCCTTTGCTGCCATGCATCTGGCCGATCTGGGGGCCGAGGTGATTGTGGTGCAGCGCAGGGGTGGCGCGGAAAACCCGGCCAAGGGCGCAAGCGGCCTGCTGGACCGGGGCAAGCGGGCGATTGCGCTGGACCTCAAGGACACAGGCGATCTGGGGATCGCGCGGGCGCTGATCCGCAGCGCGGACGGTCTGATAGAGGGGATGCGCCCCGGCGTGATGGAGCGGTTGGGGCTGGGGCCGCAGCAGGTGCGGGACGCGCATCCGGCGCTGGTCTACGGGCGGATGACGGGCTGGGGGCAGGAGGGGCCGCGTGCGTGGCAAGCGGGGCATGACCTCAACTACCTCGGGCTGTCGGGGGCGCTGTTTTATGGCGGGCTGCCGGGGGCGGTGCCGGGGGTGCCGCCGACGATGTTGGGCGATATCGGGGCGGGGGCGCTGTATCTGACGGTGGGCATGCTGGCGGGGCTGGTGCAGGCGCGGACCAGCGGTGTGGGCTGCGTGGTGGATGCGGCGATTGTCGACGGGGCGCAGCATATGATGGCGCTGTTGCGGTCGCTGGGGTCGGCGTTTGATACCGGCGCGCGGGGGCGATCCTTGCTGGACGGGCCGCATTGGTCGCGCTGTTATGCCTGTGCTTGCGGGGGGCATGTGGCGGTGCAATGCCTGGAGCCAAAGTTCTACGCGCTGTTTCTGGACAAGATGGGCTTGGCGAACGATCCGGATTTTGCGGTGCAATTCGATCCCGATCAGTGGGCGGCGCAGGGCGTAAAGCTGGGTCGAATTTTCGCCGAAAACTCGTGCGCCCATTGGGTTGGGATTTTCGACGGAACTGATGCGTGCGTGGCGCCGGTGCTGAGCCCGGATGCGGCGGCGCAGGATGCGCATATGGCGGCGCGGGGGCATGGGGCGGGCAGCGCCTTGCCCGCGCCGCGCTTTGACGGGGCGGTCTTGCCGGTGGGCACGCCGCCGCGCCACGGGCAGGATGGCGATGCGATATTGGCGGAATTGGTGGAAAAGGGATTGCTGTGAGCGTGGATGAGACATTTGCCGATCTGTTGGGCGCGCGGTTTTCCTGCCGGGGGTTTCTGAGCGACCCGGTGCCGCGCGCGGTGATCGACGCGGCCTTGAGCGATGCGCAAAAGGTGCCAAGCTGGTGCAATTCCCAGCCCTGGCAGGTGATCGCGCTGTCGCAGGAGGAAACGGCGTCATTTGCCGATGCGCTCTATGACCATGTGGCAGAGGCGGCGCATCACAGCGATATTCCGTTTCCGGCCCGCTATGAGGGCGTCTACAAAGACCGGCGCAGCATCTGTGGCTGGCAGTTGTATGATGCGGTGGGGGTGCAGAGGGGCGACCGTGCGGCATCGGGGCGACAGATGCGGGAGAACTTTCGCCTGTTCGGCGCACCGCATTTCCTGTTGATCACAACGCCAAAGGCGCTGGGGACTTATGGCGTGCTGGATTGCGGGGCCTATGTGACGGGCGTCTTGCTGGCGTTGCAGGCGCGGGGCGTGGCCAGTTGCGCCATGGCCTCTGTGGCCGGGTTAGCGCCGTTTGTGCGAGACCGCTACGGCATTGCCGAAGATCGCGACCTTCTGTGCGGGATCGCGCTGGGCTACGCCGCCCCGGATCACCCGGCAAACAGGTTCAGGACAGACCGCGCACCGCTGGATGAGGTGGTGGACTGGCGCTGAGCGCCAATGCCCCTGTTCGGGCCCCAGTTCAGGCCCCAGTTCAGGCCCCAGTTCAGACTCCTGTTCAGGCCTCTTCCAGCCGGTCCGTGGCCGGAGGCGGCGTGGGGCTGAGCGCGCAGAGGCGGGTATAGAGCGCGTCATCCATCGGGTAGCGCATTCCGGCCAGCGAGGGCGCCAGCTGTTCGGCGGTGCGGGCGGACAGGATCGGGGCGGGGCCTGCGGTGTGGGCCGCGACCCAGGCCACGGCCAGTGTTGCCGGGTCCGTGCCCAGCTCGGTTGCCAGATCCGTCAGCGCCTGCGCGGTTTCATGCATTTCCGGGCGGCCATAGCGGCTGGCATAGCGCGTGTCCTCGGTCAGGCGTCCGGTGCCGCCGCCCGCGTATTTGCCGGTCAACAGTCCGCCGCCCAGCGGCGAGTAGGGTACGGCCAGGATGCCTTCGGAGGCGCACATGGGCAGGATTTCGACCTCTGCCTGCCGTTTCACAAGATTGTACATCGGTTGGATCACGTCGATGCGGGTGCCGTAACGGGCGGCCACGCCTTGTGCCTTCATCACCTGCCAAGCGGCGTAGTTGGACACGCCGATATAGCGGATCTTGCCGTCCGATTGCAGCGTGGCCAGCGTCTCGAACGTCTCGTCCAGCGGCGTGTCGCCGTCCCAGCGGTGCATGTAATAGAGGTCGATCACCTCCATGTTCAGGCGGGCGCGGCTTTCGTCCAGCGAGGCAAGGATATTGTCGCGGCTGGCGCCGCAGGTGAATTTGGCCTTGGTGGCGATGAACAGGTTTTCACGCTCGGCTTCGGCATAGCGGCCCAGCATCTGTTCCGACTGGCCATCGGTGTAGACATAGGCCGTGTCGAAATGACGGATGCCGGCGGCGCGGCAGGCGTCGAACATGGCGCGGCTGTCGGTGTCCGACGCGCGGCCCCCGAATTGCATGCAGCCAAAGGCGAAGGGCGCGGGCGTGTCGCCCGAAAGGGTTGTCAGGGTCATGGACGGACCCTGACACGACAGGGGCGGCAGGCAAAGCGGATTTGTCCCGTCGCCGCATGGCGCTGCACGACCTTGGTCGGGTGGTCGGCACGCGGCTGTTACTCGACAGGGGGCCAAGTGCCTGCCATGCTGGCCCAGAGAGGAACCCTGCCGATGCGTCCCTTTTCCTACATGGCTGGTGCGGTCTGTCTGGCAGCTTCCCTGAGTGTCGCCGCTGCGACGGGCGCCGGGGAAAGCTGTACCGAAGACGCGATGATCGTCTTTGACGGCTCTGGCAGCATGGCCGAGATCGGCTACAACGCCATCGGCGTGCCGCGCATCTCCGAGGCGCGCGCGGCGATGCGGCGGGCGATCCCCTCTATCGCGACGGTGCGGCGGCTGGGTCTGGTGATCTACGGGCCGTCCGGCGACCGCACCTGCGCCAACACCGATCTGCGCTTTGCCCCGCAATGGCAGGCGGGGCCGCGCATCCTGGCGGATGTGGACGCGCTGCGGCCCGCCGGGGGCACCTCACTGACCGAGAGCGTGCGGCGGGCGGCGGAAACGCTGGATTATACCCGGCAATCGGGCACCGTCGTGCTGGTGACGGACGGCAAGGAAACCTGCGGCGGCGCGCCTTGCGTGTTGGCCGCCGAAATTGCCGCCATCGCGCCGGGGCTGACGGTGCATGTCATCGGTTTCAAGGTGCGCAGCGATCATTTCGACTGGGCCAAACCGGATGATCCCGCTGGCACCACGGTGGCGCGCTGTCTGGCGGACCGCACCGGCGGGCACTATGTGAGCGCGGAAACCGTGGATCAGCTGATTGGCGCGCTGCGCACGACGTTGGGGTGCAACGTGCTGGGGGCGCTGGACGTGAGGTCCGCGCGGCGGCTGCCCTAGGACCGCCCCCGGGGCGTCAGGTTTTCCATGCTTTACGCAGTAATGACCATTCGGCAGGCTGACCGCATGTACGGACCCCCGTGGCCCGTGCGACGCTTTTTCAGGAGGGTCTTATGAACAAATTGCTTTTCTCCGCAGCCTGCGGTGTCGTCTTCAGCCTTGGCCTGTGCGCCCCGGTTCTGGCGCAGGAGGCGTCATTCAAGGTCATGGGGGCGGGGGAAACCGTCGAGGTGCAGGCCGGACACGCCGTCACCCTGGACTTTGCCGTGCCGTTTTCCGAACTGTCGATTGGTGATCCGGATATTGCAGACATCAGCACCCTGAGCGACAAGGTGGTCTATCTGCTGGGCAAGACCGTGGCCAGCACGACGCTGACGACGATCTCCAGCCGCAACCCGCCGGACATCGGCCATGTGACCGTGGTGGTCTACCGCGACATCACCCCCATGCAGGCCTTTCTGGACACAAGCGCCGGTGAGGTCGCCCTGACGCGAGACGGGACGGTGGTGACGGCGCTGGGCTGCGTGGCGGGCGACCGCCAGCGGGCTGCGTTGGATAGCGTTTTGGGCCAGTTGGACAAATGGGGCTATGTGACACTGGCGGATGTGGGGGACTGCTGAACCCGCCTTGCAATCAGCACGGAACATGCATGTTTTCCTTGGCCGATGCCGGGGGCTTGCCTAGTCTGGAGGGCCGGATCCTCAGGAAAGGCATGACAGATGAAGATTGGACACTGGGTTCTGGCGTTGACCCTGACGGCAGGACAGGCGTTTTGCGGCGAGATCGTGGAACTAGGCGGTTTCGACGCGGAGTGCAGTTATAAATTCACCGGGAAGGTGGCCACGGGCGATGCGGCCAAGATCGATGCGTTGAACACTTACGGGTCGGCGGGGGCCTCGCTGTGTCTGGACAGCCCCGGCGGGTCGCTGCTGGAAGGGATCGCCATGTTCAACGCGATCTGGAATTCGCAGATGCACACCCGCGTGGTCGATGGCGACCGCTGCGAATCCGCCTGTGCGATTGCCTGGCTGGGCGGCGGCGTACAGGAAGGGACATTGGCAGTCCGGTTTCCGTCGCGCAGCATCGAACCGGGCGGCATTCTGGGATTCCATGCACCCAGCCTGAACTTGCCGGCCGGAGGCAGCTATCCGGCAGGGGATGTCGAAAACGCCTTTCGCATCGCGTTGACAGCGGCCGAGGGCTATTTCGACATCAAGCTGACCACCGATGACAACGTCGAGGCGCTGAACGATTTCCTGTACGCGCGGATCCTGGAGACACCCGGGGAAAGCATGTTCCGTATCCAGTCGTTGGCCGAGGCGTTGATGGCGAATGTGGCGGTTTCGGCAGCAAAGGCACCGGAGAAGATCCTCAAGACCAATCTGGTTCACCTATGTGAGAACGCCTACCTGGTGCATCGTGGGGTCGATGTCGCCCTATCGGACGCTGCGGCGCATCTGAAGAAACTGCGCGACGCGGCAGAGCCGGGGGAGCGTGTGGGCTATGTCGATGAGACATCCTGGGTGATCCGCATGGATGGTGAGCGGCGCTCACAGCATGTCTGCGTGATCAGTGACAGCACCTTCGGGTTCTTTCTTGAACGGGCAAAGCGCTACAACGCCGGGGGGCTGTATCCCAATGGTCGCGCGGATTTCCCGACGATTTCATTGAGTTTGCAGAAGGTGGACGTCTGGCCGGGTGAGCCGGCGCAAAAAGTCTGGGATGCGGTATCGGACGAGATGATCCTGACACGGGACTCGATCGAGATGCCTCATTATGCCTTCTATGACGGATTGACCCGGCTGACGGACCTGCCGCCGCACTGAACGTCAGGTCGGTTGGCAGAAAAAGGCCCCGCATGATGCGGGGCCTATGTGGTTTCGCGAGGAAGATCCGGCTTATTTCGGGATGTCGCCGGTGATGCCTTCGACGTAGAAATCCATGCCCAGCAGCGTGCCGTCATCGGCCACTTCGCCGTCGGCCAGCCAGACCGAACCGTCCGCCTTGTTCAGCGGGCCGGTGAAGGGGTGATAGTCGCCCGCCGCGATGGCATCCTTGAGCGCCAGCGCCTGCTCTTTGACCTCTGCCGGTACCGCGTCAGAGATTTCACCGATGCCGACCATGCCCGGGCCGATGCCGTCCCATGTGTCTTTCGATTCCCACGTGCCGTCCATCACCGCCTGTACGCGGTCGATGTAGTAGGGCGCCCAGTTGTCGATGATCGACGAGACGCGCGGCATGGGGGCATAGTCGCCCATGTCAGAGGCCTGGCCAAAGGTGATGACGTTGCCCGCATCGGCGGCGGCGGCCTGCGGTGCGGTGGAATCAGTGTGCTGCAGGATCACGTCAGCGCCGTTTTCGATCAGCGCGCGGGCGGCGTCCGCCTCTTTGGCCGGGTCGAACCAGGTGAAGGCCCAGATGACCGAGAATTCCACATCCGGGTTCACCTTTTTGGCGTGGATGTAGGCGGAGTTGATGCCGCGAATGACCTCGGGGATCGGGTAGGAGGCGATGTAGCCGATCTTGTTGGTCTTGGTCATCGACCCGGCGATATGGCCCTGAATGGCGCGGCCTTCGTAGAAACGGGCCGAATAGACGGACACGTTGTCGGCGGTCTTGTATCCGGTGGCATGTTCGAACTTCACGTTCGGGAATTTCGCAGCCACGGAAACGGTCGGGTCCATGTAGCCGAACGAGGTGGTAAAGATGATGTCGGCGCCGGACAGGGCCATCTGGGTTATTGCGCGCTCAGAGTCGGCGCCCTCGGGGACGCTTTCCTGGTAGATCGTCTTGACCTTGTCGCCAAAGGCATCTTCGACGGCAAGGCGGCCCTTGTCGTGCTCATAGGTCCAGCCGCCGTCGCCGATCGGGCCGACGTAAATGAAACCGGCGGTGACGTCCTGTGCGGCAGCGGCGGTGCCAAAGCCAAGGGTCAGCGCGAGGGCTGCGGTCGAAAGGAGCGTTCTTCTTTTCATGATGTTCCCCTGTTGGAGTGGTTTTTTAAGAGTGACTATTGGCCTCAGGATGAGGCGTGGAATGGTCGGCCCAGCGAGGCGGGTGCGCCATGTGCGCCCAAGGCCGAGATGATCACCAGAACGATGATCGTGACAAGATAGGGTGAGGCCGACAACAGCGCGACCGGCACATCCGCGCCAGCGGCCTGCAGGTTCAGTTGCAGTACGGTGACGCCGCCAAAGAGGTATGCGCCAATGGCGACGCGGCCCGCGCGCCAGCTGGCAAAGACCACGATGGCCAGCGCGATCCAGCCTGCGCCAGCGGTCATGCCCTCGGTCCATTGCGGCACCCGCACAAGGCTGAGGTAGGCCCCGCCAAGTCCCGCGCAGGCGCCGCCGAACAGGATGGCGATCAGGCGGATGCGCACCACCTTGTAGCCCAGTGCATGGGCGCTGTCGTGGCTTTCGCCCACCGCGCGCAGGATCAGCCCGGCGCGGGTGTATTTCAGGAAGGCCCAGACAAGAGCGACAAGCACAAGGCTGAGGTAGACCATCAGATCGTGGCTGAACAGCATCCGCCCCACAACGGGCAGGTCCGAGAGCAGGGGAATGTCCAGTTTTGGCAAGGTGGGGCTTTTCATGCCCTCATAGGGTTTGCCGATCAGGCTGGACATGCCCAGACCCACCAGCGTCAGACCAAGGCCGGTCGCGACCTGATTGGACAGCAGGAATTGGGTCAGCACGCCAAAGGCCAGCGACAACAGCGCGCCTGCGACGGCGGCGGCCAGGAAACCGGCGGCGGGCGAGGTGGAATTGACCGCCACGGCAAAGCCGACCACCGCGCCGGTGATCATCATGCCCTCGACCCCGAGGTTCAGGACGCCGGACTTTTCCACCACCATTTCACCGATGGCGGCCAGCAGGATCGGTGTCGCCGAGACCATGATAGAGGCGACCAGGAGGATGGGGTTGATTGAGCTCAGGTCCATGCGGTGTCCCCTGTGTCAGCCGGGGCAAGGGGGCGCTGCCCCCCTGCGCCTGCGGCGCATTCCCCCCGGGATATTTTTGGCCAGAAGAAACGGGTGTTGCGGGTCATGCGATTTCCCTCCGGCCGATGCGCAGGCGGTAGTTGGTGAAGACATCCACCCCCAGCAGGAAGAACAGCAGCATCCCTTGGAACAGTTGGATCGAGGCACCCGGCACGCCGAGCATCAGTTGCGCCAGTTCGCCGCCGATATAGGTCAGCGCCATCAGCAGCCCGGCGAGCAGGATGCCGATGGGATTGAGGCGGCCAAGGAAGGCCACGATGATGGCGGTGAACCCGTAGCCCGAGTTGAAGTCGATCGAGATCTGGCCGGCAGGGCCGGTGACCTCGAACAGCCCGGCCATCCCGGCCAGCAGGCCCGAAAGTCCAAGGCAGATCAGCACGATACGCGCCGGGCGCACACCCGAGAACCGCGCGGCGCGCGGCGCCTCGCCGGTGAGGCGGATGTTGTAGCCAAGGATGTGGCGGGTCAGCAGAACGTAGGCGCCGATCACCGCGATGAAGGCAAAGACCACGCCCCAGTGCATGCCTGTCCCTGCGAAGATCTCGGCGTTGTGGGCGGCGTCCCATTGTTTGAAGTTGCGTGAACCGGGAAAGCCGCGGCCTTCGGGGTTGCGCAGGAGGCCGGTGGCGACCGATCCGAGGATGGTTTCGGCGACATAGACCAGCATCAGCGACACGAGGATTTCATTGGTGCCGACGCGGGTTTTCAGGATGGCGGGGATCATCGCCCAGACCCAGCCGCCAAAGGCCCCGGCGATAACCATCGCCGGAAAGATCAGCACGCTTTCGGAGGGGTAAAGCGCCAGACCGGCGGCGGCGCCGCAGATCGCGCCCATGATGTATTGGCCCTCTGCTCCGATGTTCCAGATCCCGGCGCGAAACCCGATGCTGAGGCCGATGGCGATCAGGATCAGCGGCGCGGCCTTGACCAGCAATTGCGGCCGGGTGAAAGACGCGAATTGCGCGTTGAAGATCGGATCCCAGAAGATGGTGCGGATCGCCTCGAAGGGGTTGGCGCCAAGGGCGGCGAACAGCAGTCCGCCGACGAACATGGTCAGCAGCACGGCCAGAATGGGGGCGAGGATGGTCCAGAGGCGCGATGGTTGGGGACGTTTTTCAAGCCGGATCATGACTGGCCTCCGGGTGTTGTGGGCAGAGGCGAATTTTCGACGAAAATTCGTGTCCCGGATTGGGGAATTGATTGGGGGCGGTCAGACATCCACATGGGCCACCTCCATGTCATGCGCGCCGCCCATCATCAGGCCGATCTGTTCGATGTTCAGGCTGGCGACGGGGGGCGTCTGCGACAGGCGGCCCTCGTTCAGGGCGCCAAAGCGGTCCGAGACCTCCATCAATTCATCCAGATCCTGGCTGATGACCACAACGGCTGCCCCTTTGGCAGCGAGGTCGAGCACGGATTGCCGGATAAAGGCTGCCGCCGCCGCGTCCACGCCCCAGGTGGGTTGGTTCAGCACCAGCACCTGCGGGCTTTGCAGGATCTCGCGTCCGACCACGAATTTCTGCAGGTTGCCGCCTGACAGCGCCCGGGCTGCCGTGCCCGGGCTGGGTGTGCGCACGTCGAAATGGGCGATCACCTCTTCGGCAAAGGTCCGCGCCTTGGTCCAGGAGATGAAGCCGCGCGTCAGCATGCCCTCGCTCCGCGCGGCTGTCAGCACGCCGTTTTCGATCAGGCTCATGTCCGGGGCGGCGGCGTGGCCCAGCCGCTCTTCGGGGCCCGACAGCACCCCCATCCCGCGCCGCGCCACCGGTCCGGCGCGGCTGATGTCCTTGCCGTCCAGCATGATGCTGCCCGCAGGGGCGGCACGTTCGCCTGACAGAGCCGACAGCAATTCATCCTGTCCGTTGCCCGCCACGCCACCGATGCCCAGCACCTCACCGGCGCGGACCTCAAAGCTGATGCCGCGCAGCGGGGTGCCAAAGGCGCCGGGGGCGGGCAGGTGCAGATCGCGCACCGCCAGCAGCACCTCGCCGGCTGTGCCGCCGCGTGCCTCGGGTGTGGCAAAGCTGGACCCGACCATCATTTCAGCCATCTGCCGGGCCGAGGATTGCGACGGAATGCAGGTGTCCACCTTCTTGCCCAGCCGCAGGATGGTGGCGTTGTCACACAGGGTGCGGATTTCTTCCAGCTTGTGCGAGATATAGAGGATTGAGGTGCCTTCGGCTTTCAGCTTGCGCAGGGTTTCGAACAGGATCTCGACCTCTTGCGGGGTCAGCACGCTGGTCGGTTCGTCCATGATCAGCAGGCGGGGATTTTGCAGCAGGCAGCGAATGATCTCGACCCGTTGCCGTTCGCCCGCCGACAGCGTGCCAACGGTGCGACCGGGGTCCAGCGGCAGGCCGTAGGTTTCCGAGACCTCGCGGATCTGGCGGGCAAGGTCGGACATGGGCGGCGGCGTTTCCATCCCAAGCGCCACGTTTTCCGCCACGTTCAGCGCATCGAACAGCGAGAAATGCTGAAACACCATGGCGATGCCGGCGCGCCGCGCCTCTGACGGTTTGGTGGGCGCATAGCGCGCCCCGTCCAGCTGCATCTCGCCCTTGTCGGGGGCGACCAGCCCGTAGATCATCTTGACCAGTGTCGACTTGCCAGCGCCGTTTTCCCCCAGCAAGGCGTGGATTTCGCCGCGCCCGATATCAAAGGACACGTCGTCATTGGCGATCACGCCGGGATAGATCTTGGTCAGGCCCCGGAGGCTGAGAAGTGCATCGGCCACGCCCTGTCATTCCTTGTTTTTGCAATCTGAGTAGCTGGGTCGCGGTGCCGATGGCAATGGCCTGCGGATGTTTGCCCAGGTCTTTCTGCCCGATCGGGCAGCAAATGGCGTCGATTTGCGCAGCCGCGTGGCCAAGCGCCAGCAGCCGTTTGCGAAACCGTGCTTTCTTGGTGTCCGAACCGATCAAACCGCAAAAGCCAAAGCCGTGCCGGAGCGCGGCATGGCACAGCGACAGATCCAGCTCATGGCTGTAGGTCAGGATCAGATGCGCGGCCTGTCGGGGGGCCAGGGCCATCGCGCGGTCAGGGGCAGGTGTGGGCAGGACAGTCACGCCCTCCGGCACATCGGCGGGAAAGCGGTCCGGCCCGGTATCCACCCAGGTCAGCGCCATTCCCGGAAGCGGGGCCAGCGATGCGATCATGGCGCGCCCGACGTGGCCCGCGCCCCAGATCCAGACCGGCAGCGCAGGCGGGGCCACGGGCTCGATCATCCAGCCCTGTACCAGGTGTGGCTCTGGCACGTCGCCGCGGGCGCGGGCGCGGTCCAGCAGGCGGCGCACGGCAAGCGGCATCTGCCCGGTGCCGCGCGCGATCACGGTCTTGTCCGCCAATGCGGTGGTCAGTGTGGCAATCGCTTCGGCGTCATAGACCTCTGTCAACAAGGTCACCGCGCCGCCACAGCATTGGCCCAGCGATGGCCCCAGCGGATGCCGCGTCAGCCCCTCATGGTCAAAGGCCGCCCGCGCGGCGGCAAATTCCAGCGCGCCGCCGCCGATGGTGCCGACCTGCCCAGTGCCGACCTGCCCAGTGCCGTCCTTGTGGGACCAGACCAGCATCGCTGCGCCGACCTCGCGCGGGGTCGATCCCGCCACTTCGGCCACAACCACGCGCGCAACCCGGCCATGTGCGGCGACGGCGCGGGCAAGGACGTCAAGGTCAAAGCTCATGCGCGAACCGTCCCGATTGCGGCCAGCACCCTTTCGGGCGTCGCGGGCGCATCCAGCGCCGGATAGGACGACCCGCAGGCCGCCACCGCATCCGACAGCGCCATCAAGGCTGAAACGCCCAACATCAGTGGCGGCTCACCGACCGCCTTGGACCGGTACACCGTGTCCTCTTGGTTCTCACCGTCCCAAAGGGCGACGTTGAACACCTCCGGCGCGTCGGAACAGGCGGGGATCTTGTAGGTCGAGGGCGCATGGGTGCGCAAACGGCCATGGTCGTCCCAGACCAGTTCCTCGGTCGTGAGCCAGCCCGCGCCCTGCACAAAACCGCCCTCGACCTGGCCGATGTCCAGTGCCGGGTTCAATGACCGGCCCGCATCGTGCAGGATATCGGTGCGCAGCATCCGGTATTCGCCGGTCAACGTGTCCACGACCACCTCGGTACAGGCGGCCCCATAGGCGAAATAGTAAAACGGCCGCCCCTCGCCGCGCAGCCGGTCCCATGTGATGTCGGGTGTCTTGTAGAACCCGGTGGCCGACAGGCTGACGCGGCCCGCGTAACAAAAGGCGGCGGCCTCGGCAAAGTCCATGTCCTGCCCGCCAACCGACACACGCCCACCATCAAAGACCACCTCCTCTGGCGGGCATTGGTGCATCCCGGCCAGATACTCTGCCATGCGGGTGCGCAGCGTCTCACAGGCGATCCTGACCGCCGCGCCGTTCAGATCCGACCCGGAAGAGGCCGCCGTGGCCGAGGTGTTGGGCACCTTGCCGGTGTCGGTGGCGGTGATGCGCACCTTTTCGGTGCGCACCCCGAAAACCGCCGCCGCCACCTGCGCTACTTTCTGGAACAACCCCTGTCCCATTTCGGTGCCGCCGTGGTTCATGGCGATGGACCCATCCTGATAGACATGCACCAGGGCACCGGCCTGATTGAGATGGGTCAGTGTAAAGGAAATCCCGAACTTGACCGGCGTCAGCGCCAGCCCCCGCTTGAGCAGCGGATGGGTGGCGTTCCAAGCCGCCACATCTGCCCGCCGCGTGGCATAGTCGCAGGACTTGGCCAGCGCGTCGGTCATCTCGTGCAGGATGAAATCACGCACATCCTGCCCGTAGGGCGTGACGTTTCGTGGCTTCTTTGCTGCAAAAATACCCCCGGGGGGGCTCGGCTTGTCCGAGTGGGGGGCAGCGCCCCCCTCTGACCTGTCGTAATAATTCGCCCGGCGGATTTGCAGCGGGTCGCGGCCCAGCACATGCGCGATATGATCCATGACCCGCTCAATCCCGACCACGCCCTGCGGCCCGCCAAAGCCGCGAAAGGCGGTGGCGCTTTGGGTGTTGGTCTTCAGCCGATGCGATTCAATCCGTACGGCGGGCAGGAAATAGGCGTTGTCAGCGTGCAACATGGCGCGGTCCGCCACCGGCAGCGACAGATCCTGCGCCCAGCCGCAGCGGGTGTAGTGCAGAAATTCGATGCCCTCGATCACGCCGTCCTCGTCGACACCCACGCGGTAGTCGATGCGGAAATCATGCCGTTTGCCGGTGATGATCATGTCATCGTCGCGGTCATAGCGCATCTTGGCGGGTCGCCCGGTGGCGGCTGCCACCACGGCGCAGGCAATGGCCAGCGCGTTGCCCTGACTTTCCTTGCCGCCAAAGCCGCCGCCCATGCGCCTGGTTTCCACCCGGACGTTGTGCATCGACAGGTTCAGCGCATCCGCCACCTTGTGCTGGATCTCTGTCGGGTGTTGCGTGGACGAGACGACGTGCATGTCGCCGTCTTCCTGCGGGGTCACGAGGGCGGCCTGACCTTCGAGGTAGAAGTGCTCTTGCCCGCCGATCTCGATGCGATCGTCGATTTGGTGGGCGGCTCTGTTGATGGCGGTTTCCACATCGCCGCGCGTCCAGATGCGGGGGCCTTCCTCAAATCGGCTGTCGGCGTCCAGCGCCTGTTCGATGGTCAGGATCGGCGTTGCGGCCTCGGTCTCAATCCCGGCCAGCGCCACGGCCTTGCGGGCGGCAAGATGGCTGTCAGCGGCCACAAGGAACAGTGGCAGGCCCTGATAGTGGATCGTGCCGTCCGACAGCATGGGTTCATCATGGTTCGAGGGCGAGCAATCGCAGCCCGAAGGCAGATCCGTGTGTGTCCAGACACCCGCGACACCGGGGGCTGCGCGCACGGCGTCAAGGTCCAGCGCGGTCAGCCGCCCGGCGGCAATGGGCGAGATCCCGAATGCGAGGTGCAGGCAATTGGCCGGTGTCGGAATGTCATCGACGTAACGTGCGCGGCCGGTGACATGCAGGCGGGCGGCGTCATGCGGCAGGGGTTTGTTCACGCTCATGGGCGGACCTCCAGCACGCGGGTGGCGTGGCCTTGATCCTCGGCCCACGCGCGGCGCAGCATGTTGCGCGCGGCGGTCAGGCGGTAATCGGCACTGGCGCGCATGTCCGACATCGGCGCGAAGTCCTGTGCCCAGGCGGGGGCTGCGGCCTCTACCGTGGCCTCTGTCCAGGGCTGGCCGGTGATCGCGGCCTCAACCTGTGTCGCGCGTTTGGGGATGCCTGCCATGCCGCCGAAGGCAATGCGCGCCTCAGTGACATGGCCGTCGGTGATCGTCAGGTTGAAGGCCCCGCAGAGGGCGGAGATGTCCTGATCAAAGCGTTTCGACAGTTTGTAGACCCGCAGGGTGTCGGCTTGTTTGGGGATCGAGACAGCCTCGATAAACTCGCCCTTGGCGCGGTCCTGTTTGCCGTAGTCGAGAAAGAACGCCTCGATCGGCAGGTCGCGCCGGGTGTTGGCGTGGCGCAGGTGCAGGGTGGCCCCCAGCGCGATGAGCGCGGGCGGGTTGTCCCCGATGGGAGAGCCGTTGGCGTTGTTGCCACCGATGGTGGCGGCGTTGCGCACCTGGGTCGAGCCATAGCGGCGGATCATCTCGGCGTAGCTGGGGTGATGGGTTTTCATCAGCGTATGGACGCGGTCCATGGTGACGCCTGCGCCGATGCGCAGCGCAGTGTCCGTTTCGGTGATCTCTTGCAGATCTGTGCAGCGGTTGAGAAAGATCACCTGGTCCAGATCACGCAGCTGTTTGGTCACCCAGAGGCCCACATCCGTGGCCCCGGCCACCAGCGTAGCATCGGGGTATGCGGCGTAGAGCTGCGCCAGGTCATCGGCGGTGTGCGGGGCATGACAGGTGGGAGGGGGGCTGTCTGCCCCCCGCCCGGCTGTGCCGGGCCCCCCCGAGGATATTTCCGGCCAGAAGAAATCCTGGTCCGCTTTGAGCCAGTCCGGCGCGGGCTGGTCCGTGGCGGCGCGGGCGGCGCGCAGGATCGGGGCGTAGCCGGTGCAGCGGCACAGGTTGCCGGCCAGCGCGTCGTTGTGGTTGGTGTCGCCGTTCAAGTGGGCGGTGGCCATGGAGACGGCAAAGCCGGGGGTGCAAAAGCCGCATTGGCTGCCGTGACAGTCGATGAGCGCCTGTTGCACCGGGTGCAGTGTGCCATCCGGGCTGGACAGCCCCTCGACCGTGCGGACGGCCTTGCCGTGCAGTTGCGGCAGGAACAGGATGCAGGCGTTGAGGGTGCGCGCGCCGTCGGCATCCGTCACCATGACACTGCAGGCACCGCAATCGCCCTCATTGCAGCCTTCCTTGGTGCCGGTGAGGCCGCGCGTTTCGCGCAGCCAGTCGAGCAGCGTGACGGTGGCCGGGACCTCCCGCAGCTCCACGCTCTCTCCGTTCAGAAGAAAGGTGATGTCCATTTGTTCAGTGACCCGCCGCCTTACCCATTGCCCCGGACTGGGCCCCCGGATCGGTCCGGGGGGCGCGCCTTCGATGCGGCGTAGAAAGCGCGCGTCCCTGTTGTTCGGCGATCAGGCTAGGCGCGGGGGGGCCGGATTGGCAAGGAAAAATCACCGTCGTTCTGGCGGATGCTGCGGGTTCGCCGTTCCTTTGGGCGCTCAGAGGGTTTGAGCGAGCGCCTCCATCTGCCGTGCTGCCGTGCCCCAGCCGCCCTCAAAGCCCATGTCGGCGTGGATCTTGCATCCCGCGGCGTCGGCGTGTCGGACAGTGGCGATGTAGCGGCACCCGTCGCCTTCGGGCGACAGGGTGATCTCGACCGAGAAGGCAAAGCTGCCGGGTGCATCGAGCGTGACGGGGCGAAAGCCCGCCTGCATTGTGTTTGTCCAGACCAGTCGGCGATCCGGTTCGGCCACCAGAAAACATCCCTCGCCGGGCATGTCGCCCATGTCGGGAATGCGCATCACCGTGAAACAGCGGCCACCAGGGCGCGGGTCGATCACCGCCTCGACGGTCTCGACCGGTTTGGGGGCGAACCATTGCCGCAGCAGGTCGGGTTCTGTCCAGCAGCGCCAGACGCGCGCTGGGCTGGCCTGGATCAGCCGGTCAAGGCGCAGGTCGAGCGCCGGGTCGAAGTAAGTTCCGGGGGGTGTGGTCATGTTCAGGTTCCTTTTGCGGGCGGATCAAGGGGGGGGCTTTCGGCGCGGCGGGGCAGGTGATCGTGGCCGATGGTCAAGCCGTTGCAGGTGTCGTCTGGCAGGGCGGGGCGCCCCGTCGGGGTTACAATCCCATCAGTCTTTTCCAGGGTCCATGCGTTCGGCGAGCGCTGTCAGCCGGTCCAAACGCCCCTCCCAAAGGGCACGCTGCCGGGCGAGCCAGCTTTCCACCTCGACCAAAGGGGCCGCTTCGATATGGACGATGCGGGTGCGCCCGCGCTTTTGCGAGCGGACGAGGCCAGCCGCTTCGAGTTTGCCGAGGTGTTTGAGAAAAGAGGTCAGGGCCATGTCATGTCCCCGGTGCAGGTCAGAGACCGGGGCCGGGCCGGACATCAGCCGTTCGATCACCGCGCGGCGGGTCGGATCGGAGAGGGCACCGAAGAGTGTGTCAAGATGGTTAGCCATGTGGCTATCTTTTTCGATGCAAAGGGCCGCGTCAAGGAAAACTTATCCACTTGGCTAGGTGTCGTGCTTGGTGTCTGACAATCTGTCCCGCAGTGTAGCGATTTCCTCGACCACCGGGCCGGACGGGCAGGCGGCGCGTTCCGACCAGGCCGAAAAGCGGTCCAGCAAGGGCAGGAAGGTGGCGATTTCCTCTGGCGTCCAGTCCTTGAGATAAGAGCCAAGCACCAGAAACTTGTAACTGCGCACAGCCTCGATGGCGCGTTCGCCGGTGTCGGTCAGTTCCAGAACGGCGCGGCGCGCGTCCTGCTGGCTGACCGCGCGGCGGAGAAAGCCGCGTTTGATCAGGGCGCTGGTCAGGCGGCTGGCGCGGGAGGGGTCGATGGCCAGACGTGTCGCCACGGTCGAGACCATGGTTTCCTCGCCCTTGGCGTCGGCAAATTCATTCGACGGCGCGCGGACCGCCATCAGCACATCCAGTTCGGCCAGTTCGATTTGCAGGCCCAGCTCTGCGATTGCGCGCAGTCCGATTTCGCGCTTGAAGACCTTACGGCGCCAGACCTGCAGGATCGCGTCGACGTCCAGCGCCGCCTGCGCCACGTCGCTGCCGATCCCGGCGCGCGCCAGCTGTGCCTTCAGTCTGTCGTCCCGTGCGCTCATGCGACCCTCTGTGTGCGAAACCGCGTGCTTTCGACAAAAGCGTGCCGTTGACATGTATTTGTACTTGGCACATATCTAGGCCCAGTTCAGACCCGTTGCAATCCTTGCGCCTGCCCCGGACCTCCCGTGTGCGGGGGCAGGTTCGATGTTTCAAGGATTTTTCCATGTCTCTTGCCGAAGCCCCCGCCAGTCCCGCCATAGAGCGACCGGACCCTGCGACGCTGCGCCTTGCGCTGGTGGCGATTGCGGCGACGCTGTTGTTTGCCTCGCTTGGGCAGACCATCGTATCGACCGCGATGCCGATCATGGTGGCCGACCTTGGCGGAATGGATCACATCACATGGGTGATCACGGCGTATCTGCTGGCCTCGACCATTGGCGCGCCGGTGGCGGGCAAGCTGTCGGATCTGTATGGTCGCAAGGTGATCCTGCAGGGCGGCATCCTGATCTTTGTGGTGGGCGCGGTGATCTGCGGCACCGCCGGGAGCATGAGCACGGTGATTGCCGGGCGCGTGGTGCAGGGGCTGGGCGGCGGCGGGCTGATCGTGACCTGCATGACCGCAGTGGGCGACCTGATGCCGCCGCGTGAGCGCGGCAAGGCGCAGGGCTTTCTTGGCGCGGCCTTTGGCGTGTCGACGGTGATCGGGCCGCTGCTGGGCGGCGCCATTGTTGAAAGCATCGGCTGGCACTGGATCTTTTTCGTGAACCTGCCGGTTGGCGTGGTGGCCTTTGTGGTGCTGAACCGGGCGCTGCCGACGCCGGTCACACGGTCGAAGAAGAAGGTGGATTACCTGGGCGCGCTGTTGCTGGCGGCGTTGCTGGGCAGTGTCGTGCTGATCCCCAATGTTGCGGGCAGTTATGGCTGGGGTGGCGTGCAGACCCTTGGCCTGGTTCTGGGCGTTGCGCTGGCGCTGATCGGGTTCGTGTTGGTCGAAAGGCGCGCTCAGGAGCCGATCCTGCCGCTGTCGCTGTTCACCAACAACACTTTTCTGGTGGTCAATGCGGTGGGGTTCCTGGTGGGCATGGGCATGTTCGGCACCATCACCTTTTTGCCGCTGTTCCTGCAAATGGTGAAAGAGGTCAGCCCGACCGTTTCGGGCCTGTTTCTTGTGCCGATGATGGGCGGGCTGATCCTGTCGTCGATGGTGGCGGGCCGGATCATGTCGGCGACCGGGCGCTACAAGCTGATGCCGACGCTGTCGACGGGCGTGCTCGCGTTGGCGATGCTGGCGATGTCGCGGCTGGATGCAGGCAGCGCGCTGTGGGTTATCGGCGCGGTGATGGTCATGGTCGGCCTGGGTCTTGGCCCGGTGTTTGCCGTGGGCGTGGCGGCGATCCAGAATGCGGTGCCGCCGTCGATGATGGGGGTTGGCACGGCCTCGACCAACATGTTCCGGCTGATTGGCGGGTCCTTTGGCACGGCGGTCTTTGGCGCGATGTTCAGCGCGGGCCTGATGCGCAATCTGGCGGGGGCGCTGCCGGGTGAGATGTCTGGCGGGATTGGCGGGTTGGGCGCAAATGTGGTGCACGCGCTGCCGCCGGAAACACAGGTGCGGGTGCTGGAGGGGTTCTCTGAGGCGCTGCACCCGATCTTTTGGGCGGCGGCCGCGGCCGCTCTGGTGGCGTGCATTGCCTCGATGCTGCTGCGCGAGGAACCATTTGCAGAGGTGTGATCCGCAAGGACTTCGCGCTTTCGCACCTGCGGGACACAAGATACCGTAGCTGGATGGCTGATCCTCGATTCATTCACCTGCGTGTCCATTCCGAATATTCCCTGCTCGAAGGGGCCATGCGGCTGAAAAAGCTGCCCGGTCTCTGCGTGGACATGGGGATGCCGGCGGTGGCGCTGACCGACACCAACAACCTGTTTGCCGCGCTGGAGTTTTCGGTGGGGGCGGCGGGTGCGGGCGTGCAGCCGATCATCGGCTGTCAGATGGACCTGCGCTATGTCGATCCGCAGCCCGGAGAACGGGTCAAACCGCCCGCGCCGATCGTCCTGCTGGCCCAGACCGAGGCCGGGTATGAGCATCTGATGAAGCTCAACTCCTGCCTCTACATGCGCCGCGACAATGAGTTCCCGCATGTGACGCTGGACGAGCTGGAAAAGCACGCCGAGGATGTGATCTGCCTCAGCGGCGGACCGGACGGGCCGCTGGGCCGCCACCTGCGGCAGGGGCACCGGGGGGCGGCGCAGGCGCTGATGACGCGGCTGGCGCAGATCTTTGGCGACCGGCTGTATGTGGAACTGCAACGCCACGCGGGTGAGGACGGCATCCCGCCCGAGGCAGAGCGTTTGTCAGAGCGCGGTCTGGTAGAGATGGCCTATGAGATGGACCTGCCGCTGGTTGCCACCAACGATGTCTATTTCCCCAAGACTGAGATGTACGAGGCCCACGATGCGATGATCTGCATCGCGGACGGTGCCTATGTGGACCAGCAGGAACCGCGCCGCCGCCTGACGCCGCAGCATTACTTCAAGACGCCGCAGGAAATGGCGGTGTTGTTCGCCGATCTGCCCGAGGCATTGGAAAACACGGTCGAGATCGCCAAACGCTGTGCCTTTATGGCCTATCGGCGCGATCCGATCCTGCCGAAATTCGCCGACGATGAGGTGGCTGAACTGCGCCGCATCGCCAATGAGGGGCTGCAAAAGCGTCTGGCGGTGATCCCCCATGCGGTGACGGTCGAGAAATATCAGGAACGGCTGGATTTCGAGCTGGGCATCATCGAGGGCATGGGCTTTCCCGGCTACTTTCTGATCGTTGCGGATTTCATCCAGTGGGCCAAGGACAACTTTATCCCGGTGGGACCGGGGCGGGGGTCTGGTGCCGGTTCACTGGTTGCCTACGCGCTGACCATCACCGACCTTGACCCGTTGCGTTATTCGCTGCTGTTCGAACGGTTCCTGAACCCCGAACGGGTGTCGATGCCCGACTTTGACATCGATTTTTGCATGGATCGCCGAGAGGAAGTGATCCGCTATGTGCAGGACAAATACGGCCACGACCGGGTGGGGCAGATCATCACCTTTGGCGCGCTGCTGTCCAAGGCGGCGGTGCGCGACATGGGCCGGGTGTTGCAGATGCCCTACGGGCAGGTGGACCGCCTGTCCAAGATGATCCCGGTGGAGGGGGTCAAACCTGTCAGCATCGAACAGGCGCTGCGGGATGAGCCGCGCCTTGCCGAAGAGGCCAAGAACGAAGAGGTAGTTGACCGGCTGTTGAAATACGGCATGCAGGTCGAGGGGCTGTTGCGCTCTGCCGGTACGCACGCCGCCGGTGTTGTCATCGCCGACCGGCCTACGGACGAATTGGTACCGCTGTACCGCGATCCGCGATCCGACATGCCCGCGACGCAGTTCAACATGAAGTGGGTCGAACAGGCCGGATTGGTCAAGTTCGACTTTCTGGGTCTGAAGACGCTGACCGTGATCCAGAACGCGATGGACCTGATTTTCAAGTCCGGGCGTCCCCTGCATGTGGCCGCCGACGGCACACAGCTGTATGAGCCCGCCGAGGGCGCCGAGAACCAGATCAACGCTATCCCGCTGGACGATGAAGCATCCTACAAGCTGTACGCCAGCGCCAAGACGGTCGCCGTGTTTCAGGTTGAAAGCTCGGGTATGATGGATGCGCTCAAGCGCATGAAACCCACCTGTATCGAGGACATCGTGGCGCTGGTGGCGCTGTACCGTCCCGGCCCGATGGAAAACATCCCGACCTATTGCGAGGTCAAGAACGGGCTGAAAAAGATCACCTCGGTCCATCCGCTGATCGACCATATCCTTGAAGAGACGCAGGGCATCATCGTCTACCAGGAACAGGTGATGCAGATCGCGCAGGTCATGGCGAATTACACGCTGGGCGGCGCTGACCTGCTGCGCCGGGCGATGGGTAAAAAGATCAAGGAGGCGATGGACGCCGAACGCCCCAAGTTCGAAAAGGGCGCGGGCGAAAACGGTGTGGATGCCAAGAAGGCGTCCGAGGTGTTCGACCTTCTGGAAAAGTTCGCCAACTACGGTTTCAACAAATCGCACGCGGCGGCCTATGCGGTGGTCAGCTATCAGACCGCCTGGCTAAAGGCGAACCACGCGGTCGAGTTCATGGCCGGGGTGATGAACTGCGATATCCACCTGACAGACAAGCTGGCGGTGTACTTTGAGGAGGTCCGCAAGGGGCTGAAACTGCCTTGGGTGCCGCCCTGCGTGAACCGGTCACAGGCGACATTCGACGTGGTGGACGGCGAACTGGTCTATGCACTGGGCGCGCTGAAAAACGTCGGGCTGGAGGTCATGCGGCTGGTGGTGGCCGCCCGCGAGGACCGCGCGTTTGTCAGCATCTTTGATGTCGCGCGGCGTGTGGACCTTAAGAAGGTCGGTAAGCGCCCGCTGGAGATGATGGCGCGGGCGGGGTGTTTCGACGTTCTGGATTCGAACCGGCGGCGGATCTTTGACTCGCTGGATGCGCTGGTGGCCTATTCGGCGGCGATCCATGAACAAAAGGCCAGTGCGCAGGTGTCGCTGTTTGGTGAGGCCGGCGAGGATCTGCCCGAACCGCGCCTGTCGCCGGTGGCCGACTGGCTGCCCGCAGAACGGTTGGCCGAAGAGTTCAAGGCGGTGGGTTTCTACCTCTCCGGGCATCCGCTGGACGACTACATGCCGCGCCTGCGCCGGGTCGAGCGCACCGGCGCGTTCATGACGCTGGATGAGTTGACCCACAAGGTGCAAGGCAATGGCGCAATGGTGGCCAAGCTGGCAGGCGTGGTCGCCGGGCGGCAGGAACGCAAGTCGGCGCGCGGCAACCGTTTTGCCTTTTGCCAGATGTCGGACCCGACTGGCGCCTATGAGGTCACGCTGTTTTCCGAGGCTCTCGAGGCATCGCGCGAGTTTCTGGAAAGCGGGGCCAAGGTTCTGGTCACGGTCGAGGCAACGATGGAATCGGACCAGCTGAAACTGCTGGGCCGGTCGGTTGCACCGGTGGATGTGATCGTGGCCGGGGCGGGGGTGACAGGACTGCGCATCTTTGTCGAGACGGCGGATGCCTTTGGCCAGATCGCCTCTGTGCTGGGGCGGGCGGCGGAACAGATGCCCAAGGCCGCGCGCGGGCCGATCACCTTGTGCCTCAACGACCCGGCATTGCCGGGAGAGGTCGAACTGGATGCGGGGCTGGATTATCCGGTAACACCCGAGATCAAAGGCGCGGTAAAATCGCTGGACGGGGTGCTTGCGGTCGAGGAAATTTGAGGCCGCTGCGGGCTGAACTCAGCCAGTTGGCGAGACGGATGGTGGACGCGGACCCCTTGCGCGCGCTACAACCCCGTGGATTTGCCGGGAGAACGACATGCGCGCAGGCGTTTCAAGAGCCGGAGTGACCTTGGGTCTGGGCCTTTGTCTGGGGCTTCTGCTGTCAGGCTGCGCCGATCCTTTGTCCGATGTTCCGCGCTATAGCGATGTGCCATTGGCGGACGATACCGGGCAGGCGGATGCGCTGGCGCCGGATACGCCGCGCACGCCGGTAACCGATGACGCGCCGCAGCGCGGGCTATTGGGTCTCTTCGGGGCCAAGGCGGCGGCGGCGACCGGGGACGACGATGCGCCGGGGCCTGCACCGCGGCCCGGTGCACCCGACGCGCGCGAAGTGTCGTTGGGTGTCACGCTGCCTTATGGCGAGCTTGCCCGGGTCTGCGGCGTGCCCAACCGCAAACTGGGCAAGAAGATCGAGGGCTACCCCGAACGGGGCAGTCAATACGTCTTGTACGACAGCGCTCCGGGCACAACGGCACCGCATACATTCTACCTGACCGGATTCAAGGACCGTTGCGCGCGCCAGTTCACGGCGGCGCTGGTGATTTTTGGCGCTCCCGAGAGTTATGAGCAGTTGCATTACGGGCCGTCCGGCGCCGAACTGCCGGTCGCGGCCACCGACGCGGCCTATGAAAAACTCAAGAGCAAGGTGTGCCGCGTTCGCAAGGGCAAACCCTGTGGCAGCAAGATGCGCAAATTGGCGCGTGATACGGTTTTTGTCAGCGTTTATGAACGGTTCGGCAGCAATCCGCGCTGGAAGAACATCCTGCTGCATGACGGTGAAGTGGTTGCCGTCGATCTCAAGACCTGACGCCGCACGGCGCTCCTGCGGCCCTGCGGGCGCGCATATCGCCCCGCCCGCCGTCTCATGTGGGCGCGCGCGTCAGTAGTGCGGTGGGCGTTCATCGCCCAGCACGATCCCGCCGGTGCCATCGGATTCTCGCGTGGCCTCACGTTGTAGCAGCATCTCGACCCGCGCGGTCAGGCGGGCGATTTCACGGTCTTGCCGGGCGACCGTATCGGACAGGTCGTCGAGGGTCCTCAAGGCATGAGAGAGGCGCTCTTCGAGCAGGTCGGTTCTGTCATTCATGGCGGTTGCCCCTTTGCTGGCCTTGCGTGTGAGTATTTTCACCAAGAAGAAGCTGCAAGGGGGGTGTGCTTGCCCCTTCGCAGCCGAAGGGCTAGAGGAAGCGCGAACGCAGCGACAACCGGGGACGATCCATGGCCAAAGAGAAGAAATCTCCTCGCCCCAAGGCGCAGACGCCCAAGGGGTTCCGCGACTATTTCGGCCCGGAGGTGACAGAGCGGGCGGAGATGTTGCAGACCATCGCCGGGGTTTATCACCAATACGGGTTCGACGCGCTGGAAAGTGCTGCGGTGGAGACCGTCGAGGCGCTGGGCAAGTTCCTGCCCGACGTGGACCGCCCGAATGAGGGTGTGTTTGCCTGGCAGGACGAAGACGACAGCTGGATGGCGCTGCGCTATGATCTGACGGCGCCGTTGGCGCGGGTCTATGCCCAGCATCGCAACGATTTGCCTCTGCCCTATCGGCGCTATGCGATGGGGCCGGTCTGGCGCAATGAAAAGCCGGGACCGGGGCGGTATCGCCAGTTTTACCAGTGTGACGCGGACACGGTCGGCGCGGCAAGCGTGGCGGCGGATGCCGAGATTTGTGCCATGCTGGCGGATACGTTGGAAAAGGTCGGCATTCCGCGCGGCGACTATCTGATCCGGGTGAACAACCGCAAGGTTCTGAACGGTGTGCTGGAGACGATGGGGCTGTCGGATGACGCGCAGCGCGATGCGGTTTTGCGGACTATCGACAAGTTCGACAAGGTCGGTGAGGCCGGTGTGCGTGAACTGCTTGGCAAGGGGCGGCTGGATGCCTCGGGGGCGTTCATCGACGGTGTTGGCCTGACCGAGGAGCAGGCCGAACCGGTGGTGGCCTTCTTGACCTCTGGACGGCTCGACCCGGCGGATACGCTTGCCAATCTGCGCGCGGCGATTGGCGGCGCGGCGATTGGCGAAGAAGGTGTGGCGGAGCTGGAGCAGATCGCGGACCTGCTGGCGGCGCAGGGCTATGGCCCAGACCGCATCATGATCGACCCCTCTGTTGTACGCGGTCTTGGCTACTACACAGGCCCGGTCTACGAGGCGGAACTGACCTTTGAGATCTTCGACGAGAAGGGCCGCAAGCGGCAATTCGGGTCTGTCGCAGGGGGCGGGCGCTATGACGATTTGGTCAAGCGCTTTACCGGGCAAGCTGTACCTGCGACGGGTGTGTCAATCGGCGTCGACCGTCTGCTGGCGGCACTGCGCGAAAAGGGCCGCATTGGCGGCGCGGTGCAGGGCCCCGTCGTGGTGACGGTGATGGACCGGGACCGCATGGCCGATTATCAGGCGATGGTCGCGGACCTGCGCAACGCTGGGCTGCGGGCCGAGGTCTATCTTGGCAACCCCAAGAACTTTGGCAACCAGTTGAAATACGCGGACAAGCGCGGCTCTCCGGTGGCAGTTATCGAGGGCGGCGATGAGAAAGAGCGCGGCGTGGTGCAGATCAAGGATCTGATCCTTGGGGCAAAGCTGGCCGCCGATGCCAGCCTTGAGGAATGGAAAGACCATCCCAGCCAATACGAGGTGCCGCGCGGCGACCTGGTCGCGAAGGTGCGTGAGATCCTGGACCTGCACAAATGACACTTGCCGCGATCAAGACAAAGGCCGCAACGCTGAAGGCCGGGTTTGCGGAGGCGGGTGCGTTGCCGGTGGATTGCCCGGTCTTGTTGCCCGCTGAGACCCTGCTGGACCTGTACGGCGAGGATATCCGCACGCGCGCGTTCCTGACCCATGATCCGGTGCGGGGTGAGGTCATTCTGCGCCCGGATTTCACCTTGCCAGTCGTGCAGCGTCACATGGCCGAGGGGGCGGAACCCGCGCGCTACACCTATGCGGGTGAGATATTTCGGCGGCAAGAAGAACACCCGGAGCGGCCATCGGAATACCATCAGGTTGGCTATGAGGTCTTTGACCGCGCCGACCCTGCCGGTGCGGATGCCGAGGTCTTTGCCCGTTTTGCCGATGTGCTGGCCCCTTACGGGTTGCGGGCCGTTGTCGGCGATATCGGTATCCTGATCGCTGCCGTGTCCGGTCTGAACACCAGCGCCGCGCGCAAGGCGGCGATGATGCGACACATCTGGCGGCCCCGGCGGTTCCGGGCTTTGCTGGAACGCTACTCGGGCCGCGCGCCGGTGCCGCCGACTCGGGCCGCGTTGCTGAAAAGCGCCGATCCGTTGGCTGAGGCCGGTCCGGTGATCGGCCTGCGCGACCACGATGAAATTGCCACTCGTCTGGCGGCGCTGCGCGCCGACGCCGCCGAACCGCCGCTGGCTGCCGGTCAGGTCGATCTGATCGAGGCCTTGGTGCGGGTGTCGGAAACCTGCGGCTATGCGCTTGAACGGTTGCGCGACATTGCCGTAGACATGCCTGCGATTGCCGGTGCGGTGGACCGGCTTGCCGCCCGGTGCGATGCGCTGTCCGCGCGCGGGGTCGACGTGGGCAACCTGCCGTTCGATGCGAATTTCGGACGCACCTCGATGGAATATTACGACGGGTTTGTCTTTGGCTTTTCGGCACCGGGGCATCCCGACTGGCCCTTGGTGGCCTCGGGTGGGCGCTATGACGCGCTGACCCGGCAGTTGGGGCAGGGGCGTGAGATCCCGGCGGTTGGCGGGGTGATCCGTCCCGGTCTGCTGGTCGATCTTGAGGAGGCCGAGACATGAGTATCAAGCTTGGGGTGCCCTCAAAGGGCCGGCTGATGGAAAAGACCTTTGACTGGTTCAGCACCTATGGCATCGGCCTGACCCGCACCGGTTCAGAGCGGGAGTATTCGGGTCAGGTGGACGGCGTCGATGATGTGGAACTGGTGCTGTTGAGCGCGGGTGAGATCCCGCGCGAACTGGCGGCGGGGCACATCCATCTGGGGGTGACCGGCACCGATCTGATTCAGGAAAAGCTGGTGCAATGGGACCAAAAGGTCGCCCCGCTGGCGGAACTGGGCTTTGGCCATGCGGATCTGATTGTTGCGGTTCCGGCCTGTTGGGTCGATGTGGACACGCTGGATGATCTGGACGCGGCGGCGGCGGCCTTTCGCGCGCGGCACGGGTTCCGGATGCGGATCGCGACCAAGTATCACCGGCTGGTGCGCGCCTATCTGCACGACGGCGGGGTTGCGGATTACCAGTTGGTCGACAGTCAGGGCGCAACCGAAGGCACGGTCAAGAACCTGACCGCCGAGGCCGTGGCCGACATCACCTCGACCGGGGAAACCTTGCGGGCGAACCACCTCAAGGTGCTGGCAGAAGAGCCGGTTTTGCGGTCACAGGCGACCTTGTTCCGGTCGCGTGTGGCGGCGCAGTCAGAGGCGGAACGTGCGACCCTGCGCGCGGTCGAGGACCGGCTGGGCCTGTGACGCACGGGGGGCAGCGCGGCTGATGCCCGGTCGGTCAGCCCGGCTCAAAGCAGAACGTATTGCCCGACCCTTGGTTGAGCCAGCATGACCCGGCCATGCCGGGTGGCGGATCCCATTCCCAGAGTTTATTGGCCGAGCGACCATTGACGGTGGGTTTCCAATCCTGGATTTTTACGACCGTTTCGGCCCCGGAAGGCCAGCGGTAGCGGTGTAGATCAGTGCGGACAAGGTCCGGTGAAACGGTCTTGAGCCGGGCTTCCGTGCAGGGGTCTTCGTCTTGCAATGTGTCGCCCCGCCAAACGGTGCAGCGGCCGGTTGTGGTTGTATCAATGTCGGGTCGGCGAAAACGGGCGGTATCGACTTCTGCAAATGCGCCATCGGCCACGGTAACGATTGCGGAAAGGGGTGTGGCGCTAGGGAAGAACATGAAGGGCAACAGGTTGTTGTAGTCGCCGCCGCTCCAATTCGCTTTGGCAAACC
The DNA here is from genome assembly GCF_900188425.1 of Antarctobacter heliothermus. GTDB lineage: Bacteria > Pseudomonadota > Alphaproteobacteria > Rhodobacterales > Rhodobacteraceae > Antarctobacter > Antarctobacter heliothermus. Next base: position 8,806 of record NZ_FZON01000011.1, on the reverse strand, counting down.
AATTTGGATCACCGTGTTCATTGACGGCCCGCATTGCCTGCGCCTTGGGCGCAATTTCACCGGGGTTGTTACCGTAAAAGGACACTAGGCAGGTTTCAGCGGCCCCTTCATCCCCAAATCCGCCGATATGTATCGAGGGGCCATTGTCGATATCGTCGACCCGTGCAGGTTCATAGCCGTGCAGGTGTTCAGGTCCGATGGGGATTTCAGAAAGTGCAGCCTGCCCTGTTTCGCGACGGTGCGAATATGCCTTGGAGCACGCTTCGGCGGCATTCAGAAATGAGTTGGTCTCAGGGTGGACCGTTCCCACCACAGCGATACCCCAAAGCGCCGCGTCAAAGACGGTATCAACGTCGTACATTTGGGTCGGTGGGGTACGCAACAGGGTCGTCAGCAGAGAATCCGCCAGTTGCCAGTCTGCTTTGCGGGCGCTGACTTCGGCCAGAGAGGCGATGGCCAAATCATAAGCGTCGGCGATGTCTTTTTCGGTAAAGGAGCCTTTTGGAACTGGCAATGAAGGCGCGTGAAACCCTAGCCTGCCTCCTGCGTGCAACAGGCGTTGTGGTGAAGGGGGGGTGCCGTCATTGAACCACTCCAACCCTGCCAGAAACAGCACCGCGCAGGCCGACAGGCATTCCGCGTCTCGCGCAACCGCTGTTGGCACGCCCCTCTCGCGCAAGATGTCGCCGATCCTTGTGCCTTCGGCCAAACTGCCGCCGGGGCTGTTCAGGCAGACGATATGGAACTCATCGTCGCTTTGTTCAAAATAGGCAGTGACATGATCAGCGTCACCGGGCCGTAGAAGGCCCGAGAGCGTGGCGGTACAGCCCATGTAGGCATTGCCGCCTGCGGTGATGTCTGCTGCTGCAGCCGGATCAGCCGCGCCGAAAAGAGTAAGAGGAAAAAGAGCGGGTAACAGAATGCGCATGGGTGGAAACTCCTAGAATTTCCACCCACTTAAGCATGTGGCCGTGTCTGTCGGCCAGAGAAAATCCGCCAGTCCGGGGGCTGTGGCCGGTTCAGACCAACCCGTCGAAATCCGAGGCGTTGTGGCGTTCCTCCAACATTCCCTCACCTGTCCGGTTCACCAGACGGCCGCGTTGCACGGCAGGGCGTTCGAGGATCTCATCGGCCCAGCGGCGCACGTTGGTATAGCTTTGTACATCCAGGAAATCGCCTGCGTCATAGCTTTCGCCATGCACGGTGCGCCCGTACCACGGCCAGATCGCCATGTCGGCGATGGTATAGTCCTCGCCCACCATGAAACGGTTGTCTGCAAGGTGCTTGTCCAGAACGTCCAACTGGCGTTTGACCTCCATCGCAAAGCGGTTGATCGGGTATTCCATGGGGTGGGGCGCATAGGCGTAGAAATGGCCAAAACCGCCGCCCAGATAGGGCGCGCTGCCCATCTGCCAGAACAGCCACGACAGCATTTCGGCCCGTTTGGCCGGGTCGCCCAGGAAAGCGCCGAATTTCTCGGCCAGATGCATCAGGATCGCCCCGGATTCGAACACGCGGACCGGCTCGGGATCGGAGCGGTCCAGCAGGGCGGGGATCTTTGAGTTCGGGTTGATCTCGACAAAGCCGGAGCCGAACTGATCGCCCTTGCCGATGCGGATCAGCCAGGCGTCGTATTCGGCGTCATGTCCGGCGGCCAGCAATTCCTCCAGCAGGACGGTGACTTTTACGCCGTTGGGAGTGCCTTGCGAGTAGAGCTGGAAAGGATGTTCGCCGACGGGCAATTCCTTGTCATGGGTGGGCCCGGCAATCGGGCGATTCAAAGAACCCCAGGTGCCGCCATTTTCCTTGTCCCAGGTCCAGACTTTGGGCGGGGTGTAGTTTTCGGTCATGCTGTTCCTCCTGTCGCGTTGAGCAGACCGTACAACTCTTGCGCCGGAATGCCAGAGGGGGCTGGGCGGCGCACAGGGTCTGTGCGACTCTGTGGAAATGAACGATCTCTGCGACAAACCCCTTGCGCTGGTGCTGGGCGCGGCGGTGCGGCCGGGTGGTGCGCCATCCCCCGCCCTGGAGCGGCGCGCGCGTCATGCGGCAGCGTTATGGCACACCGGCAGCGTCCGGGGAATTGTCCTCACCGGGGGAGAGCGGACGCACCCCCCGTCCGAGGCCGAGGTCATGGCGCAGGTCTGCCGTGAGGCGGGCGTGCCGGATTCGGTGCTGTTCCTGGAGCGGGCGGCATGGACAACCGAGGACAACATGCGACTGGCACGACCGATCCTGCAGGCCTTGGGCGCGCGGGAGGTGATTGTGGTGACCGACCGCTACCACGCGGCACGGGCGCGACTGGTGGCGCGGCGGGTCGGCCTGCGGGCGCGGACTGACTGCCCGCGCCTAACCGGCGCTCCGCTGTGGCGCGTGGTACGGGCCTGGGCGCGTGAAGGGGTTGCGCTTGGCTGGTACTGGGTGCGCGGGGCAGGGCGCTAGGCCATTGCCCCGCAGAAGGCGGATGATCAGCCGGGGACAATGATCTCGATATATTGCATCCAGCCGTTCTGACCGTAGACGTTCACGACGATATGGATGTTGCCGCTCATGATGGCGTTGGCCACATAGGGCGGCAAACCGCGGTTGTTGACCAGTTGTTCCAGCCGACCCCGGTTGTTGATGTCGCCGAAATAGGGATCCCAGTCGTCGCCGTACTGCGAGATGCCGAAACGGTGATAGTTTGCCCTGTCCTGACGCAACACCTGCGCTGCGGACGACAGGCGCACACCGTTGGAATTGAACAGATCCTGCTGCCCGATAAAGGCGTTGTAGGATCCCATCAACTGCTGTGCCTGGGCGGCCAGTGGCGCGACAAGCACCAAGGTCAGGGCGAGTAAAAGACGTTTCATGTGAACCTCCTCATGACTGTATTCAACAATTGAATTTTATCAGACCGGGTCGGCATTCACATTGATACAAGCCAATCCTGACCTCAAAGGACGCCAATTTGTGCCAAAACGCCAGCCAGTTCGGGTGGCAGCGGCTCTTCGTTGGCGCGGGTTCTGGGCAGGTCGGGCGGCGCATCGGCGGGCAACAGATAACGCCAGCCCTGAAAGGCGCGCTTGGGCGCGGCGGCGGTGCGGATCAATTCGGGGTCAAGCACCAGCGCGCAGCGGTTGATTCCGTCCTGCCCGGTGACCGGGTCAAACCGCAGGATGCGCTGGCGGCACTGGATCAGCCCCTTGATCACCCAGTAGATGGAACCGCCGTTCAGCACCTCTTCCTCGCGACGCGGCCACATGCGCGTCACATGCCGGGGCAGTCCGTCATCGCCATGGGCGCGCCGCGTGCCTTGCCAGTCGATCAGGCTGTCGACGCTTTCGGTGCCGGCGCTGAGTTTGAGCAGATGGGTTGTTCCGGGCATGACAGGCCTTTCGTGTCCGGGAGATCATAGCGGGGTGGTGGCCGGGTTCAAGATCGGGGTGTCCGTGCGCAGATCCGGGGGCGCGCGGGCAACCAGTCCCTTTCCGCCGGACGTCAGGATATGGTACAAGGCGTCTCGCAATCTTCAACCTGTTGGATGGATTGCCAGTCTGCCACCTGAGGGAATCGCCTGACATGACGCGCTTTGCCGCCCCGATCGCACACCAGATATGGGACATGAAATACCGCCTGAAACAGGCGGACGGGACGCCCATCGACCTGAGTGTCGAAGACACCTGGCGCCGGATCGCCCGGTCGCTGGCCTCTGTCGAGGCTGATCCGGCCCTGTGGGAGGATCGGTTCTACACCGCGCTGGAGGATTTCAAATACCTGCCCGCCGGGCGGATCACGGCGGGGGCGGGGACAAACCGCTCTGTCACCTTGTTCAACTGTTTTGTCATGGGCACCATCCCCGACAACATGGGTGGCATTTTCGAGATGCTCAAAGAGGCGGCTGTGACCATGCAGCAGGGCGGTGGCATCGGCTATGATTTCTCTACCATCCGGCCCAAGGGCGCTCCGGTGGCCGGGGTGGCGGCGGACGCCTCTGGCCCGTTGTCGTTCATGGATGTCTGGGATTCCATGTGCCGCACCATCATGTCGGCAGGGTCGCGCCGCGGGGCGATGATGGCCACCATGCGCTGCGACCACCCGGATATCGAGGATTTCATCGGCGCCAAGTCGGATTCGGCCCGCTTGCGCATGTTCAACCTGTCGGTGCTGGTGACGGATGCCTTTATGGCGGCGGTCAAGGCGGATGGCCCGTGGGAGCTGCAATTCGACGGTGTGGTCTATCACACGCTGCCGGCGCGCGACCTGTGGAACAAGATCATGCGCGGCACCTATGACTATGCCGAACCGGGCGTGATCTTCATCGACCGGATCAACAAGGCGAACAACCTGAACTATTGCGAGACGATCAGCGCCACCAACCCCTGTGGTGAACAGCCTCTGCCGCCCTACGGGGCCTGCCTGCTGGGGTCGATCAATATGGCGCGGCTGGTGAACGATCCCTTTACCGGCGACGCGCATCTGGATGAGACCGCGCTGGACGACCTTGTCGCCACCGCCGTTCGGATGATGGACAATGTGGTCGATGCCTCGAAATTCCCGCTGGAGGCGCAGCGCCAAGAGGCGATGAACAAGCGGCGGATCGGGCTGGGTGTGACCGGGCTGGCCGATGCGCTGTTGATGGTGCGGCTGCGTTATGGCTCAGAGGAGGCGGCGCGTCAGACCGAGCGCTGGCTGAAGCGGATCGCCCGCGCCGCGTATCTGGCCTCGGTGCAATTGGCGAAGGAAAAGGGGGCTTTCCCCTTGTTCGAGGCCGAGGGATATCTGGCAAGCGACACCATGATGGCGATGGATGAGGATGTCCGCGAGGCGGTGCGCGCCCACGGCATTCGCAACGCCTTGGTGACGTCGATTGCGCCGACCGGGACAATTTCGCTGTATGCCGGGAACGTGTCGTCGGGGATTGAGCCGGTCTTTGCCTATTCCTACACCCGCAAGGTGCTGCAAAAGGACGGATCGCGGACCGAGGAAGAGATCGCCGACTACGCCGTGACGCTCTACCGCGAGATGCACGGCGCGGATGCGGAGCTGCCCGAGTATTTCGTGAACGCCCAGACGCTGGCCCCGCTAGAGCATGTGCGGATGCAGGCGGCGGCCCAGAAATGGGTGGATTCGTCGATCTCCAAGACCATCAACTGCCCCGAGAATATCTCGTTCGAGGATTTCAAGGATGTGTACCTTGAGGCGTTCGAGACCGGGTGCAAGGGCTGCACGACCTACCGGCCCAATGCGGTGACCGGGAGTGTGTTGAGTGTGTCGGCGGAGACCCCGGAGGCGACCTTTGGCGACTTTGGCAAGGCTCTGAAATGGCACATGGAAACCTCCGGGAAGAAAGCTTCGGAAGTCGCTGCTGAAGCGAAGGTTTCACTGGATGTCTTGAAAAAACTCATGTCTCGAAAGGGCAGTTCCACTAGCGCAGAAAACGCCATCGCGATTTCGGCGGCTTTTGGCAAGGAATTGTCGGAGTTCATGAAGGTACCTTCGTCGCCCGAAGTTGTCTCCAAAACCGAGGCCGAACCCCTCCAACCCCACGGCGACGTCGTCTACATGTCCGAACCGCTGGACCGCCCACAGGCGCTTGAAGGCAATACCTACAAGCTGAAATGGCCCGACAGCGAGCATGCGATTTATCTGACGATCAACGACATTATCGTCAGCGGACACCGCCGTCCGTTTGAGGTGTTCATCAATTCCAAGAACATGGAGCATTTCGCCTGGACCGTGGCGCTGACTCGGATGATCTCGGCGGTGTTCCGGCGCGGCGGCGATGTGTCCTTTGTGGTGGAGGAACTCAAGGCCGTCTTCGACCCGCGCGGCGGTGCCTGGGTGCAAGGCAAATACATCCCCTCGATCCTGGCCGCGATCGGTGGCGTGATCGAACGGCACATGATCTCGACCGGGTTCCTTGAGGGTGAGGGTATGGGCCTGAAAAGCGACCCTCAGGCGCAGGTCGTCAACCTCGATCAACCCCGCGGCCCGGCCTGCCCGAACTGCGGCCAATATGACCTGCGCATGGTCGAAGGCTGCATGACGTGCGGGTCGTGTGGGCATTCCAAGTGTCAATAGCCATCGGCTAGGTCCACTTGTTGTATTCTGACTGCCAATTAGTGGCCATCGGCGGACTTGAAATGTCCATTTCGCAAGCGAATAAGGTCAATCGGGTAAAAGAGCCTGATTTTCCGCTATTTCGGCCATTTCGCGCATGAAGGCGCTTTCGGCTCTGTCCTGAGGGATATGGGCACCGGAAACGGGCGACAGAAACGGTTTTCGGAATTTTTCTTGGACTTGGTTGGGGCGGATAACGCTATTGAATCAGTGGCTCGCAGCGGCTTTTGCTCACCGTAGGCCTATTCGCCAGGAAGCGCACGTCAGCGACCGTTTCGGAGACTTCCCGAGAAGTAGATAAGCAAGATCGGCAGGTATTGGACCAAGGAACGACACGCAAAAAAAAGGGCGGCTTTCGCCGCCCTTCTCCGAGGTGCTTACGAATTTCCTATGGTGATCGCCAGCACAGTAGCGCGCTCTCGATGCGCGCGTAGGCCCGTATGGCCTCGTGCCTCGAATGATGGCCATCGCAGTGTTGGTGACCGTAGATATCTGCGCGCGTATCTTCGATCGTGTAACCGAGTGCGACGAACGCCTCGTGCGCCGCTTCGGTCAGCCGCGCCGGATTTCTCGGCGAGGTCATGACGGTGACGCCGGCCATTTCACGGCCGACATGGATGTAATGCCGATCCACAAAAACGTGGACCCGAGACAGGCCATACTTTTCGACGAGCCACATTGTCACGTCGCAGATGTCCTGCTCCATCCCGAACCGATCGGGATAGACGCTCAGGCGGCGCTTGCGCGCCACCTGAAGGGCACAGCGTGCTCCTGCGTCAGTCGGCATGGCGGAACCGCACGAGGAACTCGCTGACGCGCGCGCCGTGCCACCGCGTCATGTCGGAGGGCGGCAGACCGCGTTCATGACCGATCCGATCGAGCGACGATGGCGTCTGGTCGGCCAAGATTCGCTGGATATCCTGAAGCGCGCCCTCGACGGCATCGGCATCCGGGATCGGCTGCCCGAAGGCGCCGTGCAGGTCGCAGAGCGCCGAGAACCCGCTTGGGTCGTCGAGCGCGTCGAGCAGGTCGCAGAGACTCGCGCCGTGACGGCGGAGGTGCTGCTCCGCCGCGTAGGCCGCGCCGAGGCGGGCCTCGGCGGTATCGAGGGTGGTCGTATTGAGCATGATGTTCTCCCTTTCATGCGGTGGCGGAAACGGTGCTGGTGTGCCTGATTCATCGGCGTCATGTTCCGTCGCGGGGAGAAGTCGGGCGTTGCAGGGTCCTTTCGGTTGGTCTCAAAGGCTGGTCTTCGGTGCTGGTGACGAGAACATTGGTCGTTCTTTTGGACGACGAAGAAGAAATTTTCCGGGCGACTGATTTTTTGCTCTTGCGCCTCAACGCCGCCGACGTTTCGAGACGATGCAATGCTGGGCATCCGGCCCTGCGGTCATCCCGGGACGTGACGCCGACCGCGCAAACTGCGCACGGTCGGTGCCGCGGTTCAGGCCGCGTCCTGCGCCTGCATTGCGAGCGCGAGCGCGTCCCGCTCGTCGTCCAGTTCGCCGATCTCGAGCAGGAGGTCATAGAGCCGGTCGGTGAGCAGACAGAGCTCTTCCACTTCTGGGCTTGCGGGGTCGAGGAGTATCCAAGACGACAGGTCCGGTTCGAACGCGTCGATGACGGGGTCGAGAGACAGGAGCCGATGCAGATCGACCAGCCGCCGTCGCGTCGCCCGATCCAGGCGCGACGCTTCGCGCAGTCCGGACATGAGGCGCAGGACGCGGGCGGTACCGGCCTCGCCGTCGATCAGCCCGGCGGCATTGCACAGCGCGGCCCCGTGCTCATCGAAAAAGGCGCGCACGGCGGCGAGTTGCGGGTCTGCGGACAGGGTCTTCGTTGGTAGCTTGCGCAGCATGTTGGGTCCTCCTCTGGTTGCGCGTCTGCCAATCGCGGCAGCATCAAGCCTGTCCGTTTTCTGGGATGCCCCTCCGTGTTGTTGCCTCGACGGAACGACCTTTCTTGGCCGTCAATCGAAATAGAGATTGGCCAACAGCCCGCGGCACGAAGAAAAAACTTCGGCTCTGTTCGACGCTGCTGCGGAATTGCTCTGCCTGGGTTGTCAATCGGCCCCATGACGCCGAATGACTACCTTGGCCCCAAGACCCGTGGCATTCCGCCGGGAGATCGGCGTCCCCGTCCGCATCGGCCACCTCCTCGGGAGCGCCGACAGGGATCAAGGAGAGCCGCCTCAGTGGGGTCCGCCAGAATATTCTGGTGTTGCAGGCCGGAAAATTTTTCTGCGTGCACTGGACCGTTCCATATCTTCGCAATGACGGACGGAATGAAGGTGCCGTTCAGGACCGCACGATGAGCGCAGAGAAAGGAGGCAGCGCGAAATCCGGCACGGCTGGACGTGTCAATCGGCACGCAATCCTGACCCCCTATCGGCGCCCAAAAATGACCCCCTTATTTTGCGCAGGGGTAGCTGGCCCGATGCGGTGTAGCCATCACACAGCGCAGCCGCGTCGGGCCAGCGGGGCCTGGGTTACTCCCTGGTCTTGAAGCGCCAGCTCTCGTTGCCGGTTTCGACGATGTCGCAGTGGTGGGTAAGGCGATCAAGTAGCGCTGTCGTCATCTTGGCGTCTCCGAAGACCGATGGCCATTCACCGAAGTCGAGGTTGGTCGTCACGATGATGGACGTGCGCTCGTAGAGACGACTGACGAGGTGGAACAGCAGCTGGCCGCCGGTCTGAGCAAACGG
>NZ_FZON01000047.1 GCF_900188425.1 Antarctobacter heliothermus | reverse complement strand
CCGAGGCCATTCGCTACGCCCTCGGCCGCATGCCCAAAGCCCGGGCCTATCTGAAAAACGGCCAACTCGAGCTGGACAACAACATCTGTGAGCGGTCAATCAGGCCGCTGACTCTCGGGCGCAAGAATTATCTCTTCATGGGATCGGAAGGTGGTGGCAAGGCTGCCGCGATCGCCTACTCCCTCATCGAAACCGCCCGCATGAACCGCATCGATCCGGAAGCCTGGCTGACATGGGTGCTGGCCCACATTGCCGATCACAAGATCAACCGCATCGACGAACTCGCGCCGTGGAATTGGCAGCCACGTTGAATGTCAACGGCGGTCACGCCGGACGGATACCGCAGGAGACTGCGGGGCGTTTTTTGTTGTAGCGAAAAGACCCCTGACGGAGCGGTGTGGGGCACGGCCAACCGTGCCCCAAATCCATCAGGCCGCCCGACGGCGACGGGGGGCACGACCGCGCGACGGCTGTGCGCTGCTCGGTTTGCCGCTACCGCCCTGCGGTCTGCGGCCACCACGGCCACCTTTGGGTTTGGCGGCGGCGCCACCGGCCCATGCGGTACCACCGCCAACCTCGATCTCGCGGCCCAGAATCTTTTGGATGGCCTTGAACTCACCCATTTCGGCGGGCGCGCAATAGGCCACGGCCGACCCGTCGCGCCCGGCGCGCGCGGTGCGGCCAATGCGGTGAACATAGTTTTCGGCCACATTGGGCAGGTCAAAGTTATAGACATGGCGCACATCGGGGATGTCGAGACCGCGGGCAGCCACATCCGTGGCCACAAGGATCATCGCCTCACCGCTGCGGAAGGCGCGCATGGCGCGCTCGCGCTGGCCCTGGCTCTTGTTGCCGTGGACAGAGATCGCGGCAAAGCCTTCGGCGACCAGCGCCTTCATCAGGCGTTCGGCCCCGTGTTTGGTGCGCGAAAACACAACCGCTGCTTCGTCGCGGTGCGCGGCAAGATGCTGGCTCAGCAGACGGCCTTTGCCAGCCTGCTCGATGAAGTAGACCGATTGTTCGATCTTGTCGGCAGGTTTGCCCGGAGGGGCGGTTTCGATGCGCACAGGATTGGTCAGATAGGCGGTCGACAGTTCGGCCATCTGTTTGGGCATGGTGGCCGAGAACAGCATGGTCTGACGTTCTTTCGGCAGCAGGGCCGCGATCCGGCGCAGCGCGTGGATAAAGCCGAGGTCCAGCATCTGGTCCGCCTCGTCCAGAACCAGATACTGGGTCTGATCCAGCTTGACCGCGCCACGATCCAGCAAGTCGATCAGGCGTCCGGGAGTGGCGACCAGCAGGCCGGTGCCACGGGCAAGACGTTGGGCCTGTGCGTTCAGCGACGCGCCGCCGACCACGAGGTTGACGCGCACGGACGTGCCTTCGGCGTAGTCGCGCAGGTTGTCGTGGATCTGTTTGGCCAGTTCGCGGGTCGGTGCCAGCACAAGGCCGCGCACCTGTTTGGCGTCAGGCTTGCCCTGTTGGCGCATCAGTTGGGACACCAGCGGCAGGCCAAACGCGGCGGTCTTGCCGGTGCCGGTCTGCGCCAGACCCATGACGTCACGGCCATTCAGTGCCTCGGGGATCGCGCGGAGTTGGATCGGGGTAGGCTCTTTCAGGCCCAGAGCGTCAAGGTTGGCGCTCAGGCGGGCCGGAAGGCCCAGTTCGTCGAATGTCAAATCAATGTCCTTTGTCGCACCGCCTTGGAAAGACGGCACAGAATGGGGCCTCGTCCATTGTGGACGATGACACGCCGTGGCGACCCAATAACGCGCGAGGGGCCGAATGCCGCCATAGCCGTCATGGGTGAGGCCCGCGCGTGAGGGGACCCGATCGTTTTGGGAATGTTTCGCCGGGGACCATGTCCCACCGGCCCGTTCACGCGACGAGCAAGGCGATGCGGTCTAATTGGGCGTTGCGTGTTGATCTGTCAAGATCAAAGAGTGTTCGGGACAGGTTGCCACACCTTGAACCGGGACTAAATTACTCAAGAACAAACAATTACCCAAGAGCAACACGGAGCACATGCCATGACACTCAACCGCCGCACCTTTCTGTCCACCGCTGCTGTCGCCGGCAGCATCACGATCCTGCCTTTTGCCAGCCGCGCTGGTGGACACCTGCCCAATGAATTCAAGTCATCGCAGGGCACAGTGCTGGTGCATCCGGTTCACCACGCCTCGATCGTGATGGAGACGCCAGTTGGCACGCTGTATATCGACCCGGTGGGCGCAGCGGAGGACTACGCCGATTTCCCCGCCGCTGACCTGATCCTGATCACCCACGAGCACGGCGACCATTACAACGCCGACGTTCTGGCCGCGCTCAAAGGCGAGAACACGCAGATGATCACCAACCCGGCGGTATTCGACATGCTGTCCGAAGAGATGAAGGTAAACACCAGCGTCCTGTCGAACGGCGACACCGCCAGCCTGACCGGCCTGCAGGTGGACGCCATCCCGGCGCACAACACCACTGAAGGACGTGAAAACTTTCACCCCAAGGGCCGCGACAACGGGTATGTCCTGTCGATGGACGATTTCCGGGTCTATATCTCGGGCGATACCGAAGACCTTCCCGAAATGCGGGCGCTGGAAAACATCGATGTGGCCTTTGTCTGCATGAACCTGCCGTTCACCATGACCGCCGAGGCCGCCGCCGACGCGGTGCGGGAATTCAAGCCGACCTACGTCTATCCCTACCATTATCGCGGGCGCGATGGCGGCACGCAGGACCCGGCGGCCTTTGCCGAGATGGTCGGCGACGCGGCCACGGTCAAGATGGGCGATTGGTACAAACCCGGCGAACTTGGCTGACGCGGAGGCATCCAGCCTCTTGCAGAAACCCGTTGCCTCCCGCAGTCTGACTGCGGGAGGCATTTTTCATGGCGCTGGACATTTCGGGGTTTGATCTCAACGCGATCGGACCCGATTTCATCGAGAACCCGCATCCGGTGTTGCACCGCCTGCGGTCTGAAAGCCCGATCCACCGCAACGCGGACGGGTCTGTCTACCTGACGCGGCATGACGACTGTCTGAAAGTCTACCAGAGCCGCGACATGCTGTCGGACAAGACCGAGGCCTTTGGGGAAAAGTTCGGCCGCTGTCCGTTGCACACCCATCACACGACCTCCTTGATCTTTAACGATCCGCCCTACCACACGGTGGTGCGCAAGCTGATTTCCGGTGCGTTCACACCGCGCAAGCTGGCCGAGTTCGAACCACTGATCAGCGGTATCGTGGACCGGCTGCTGGACCGGGTCGAGGATCTGGGGGAGTTGGACCTGATCGAGGATTTCGCCAAGGAGTTGCCGACCGAGATCATCAGTTTCATGCTGGGCATCCCGCCGGAGTACCGTGCGCGCCTGCGGGGATACTCGCTGGCGATCCTTGGCGCGCTGGACCCGGTGGTGCCTGCGGATCGGCTCGCGGCGGGCAACACGGCTGTCACCGAATTCGGCGAGATCCTGGGCGATCTGATCGATCACAGACGCCGCAACCCGGACGGCGCGCATGAGGGCGAGGTGCTGGAGGCGCTGATCTTTGGCGAACACGACGGGCGGCGGCTGACGCAAGAGGAATTGATCCAGAACTGTATCTTTCTGCTGAACGCGGGCCATGAGACGACCACCAGCTTTGTCGGCAATTCCATCGGTCTATTGCTGGACAATCCCGATCAGCACCGCCTGTTGCTGGACGACCCCGACCTGATCGCCCCGGCGGTCGAAGAATTCCTGCGGATGGAATCGCCCTTGCAGATCGGCAATCGGTTGGCGGGAGAGGACATTGAACTGTCGGGCGGGGTGCTACCGAAAGGCACCTATATTCACACCTCCATCGCGGCGGCCAACCGCGACCCGGAGGTGTTTCCCGATCCGGATCGGCTGGACATCACCCGCAAGCCCAACCGCCACATTGCCTTTATCACTGGCATCCATGTCTGCCTTGGTGCCAGCCTTGCGAGGGTGGAGGGGCGGATTGCCTTGGGCCGGTTTGTGCAGCGGTTCCCGAATATGGTGTCAAACGGCGCGCGGACACGGGTGCCGTTGGCGCGGTTCCGGGGCTATGCCACGCTGCCGATCTTTATAGGCTGACACCCCATGCCCATCTCCTATTGCATCTCTCCCGACCTCGACCTGCTGTATGCGCGGTATTTCGGGCCGATGCGGGCAGATCAGTTCGCCGACATCTACCAGATTTACATGGACGACCCGGACTATCGGCTGGGTCGGGCGGAGCTGATCGACGTGTCGGAGGCGACAGCGGTGGAATTGAACTTTGAACAGGTCAAGACCATCCTGATGGGGGTGGGGCGGGCCATTCCAAAGGGTACACCGCCGATCCGGACCGTCCTTCTGGCCCCCGGCGATGTGGCTTTTGGTCTGGCGCGGATGTACCAGTCGCTTGCCGATTTCAGCGGATTGCTTGAGGTGTCGGTGCACCGCACCGAAGCAGGCGCGCTGTCCGCACTGGACCTGTCGTTTCCCAGTGTCAGGGCGATGCTGGCCGAGGGCGGATACACTGCCTTTCGCCATGGGCGCATCGACACTTGAAACGCCCGCGCGCCGGGTCTATACGCCCCCGGTGGTCCCATGGACCCGATTCACAACACCAAGGCAAGCCGTGGTTGGCCCATTCCGCTTCGAGGGTCACATCCGGCAATGGAGAAGCGACATGAAACTGAATGAACTCCGGGACAATCCCGGCGCAACCAAGACCAAGAAACGCATCGGCCGTGGCGCCGGTTCGGGCAAGGGTAAAACCGGTGGTCGTGGTATCAAGGGTCAAAAATCGCGTTCGGGTGTGGCCATCAATGGCTACGAGGGCGGCCAGATGCCGCTGTACCAACGCCTGCCCAAGCGTGGCTTCAACAAGCCGAACCGCAAGGCCTATGCCGTCGTGAACCTGGGCCTGATCCAGAAGTTCGTCGACGCAGGCAAGCTGGACGCCGCCAACATCAACGAGGACACGCTGGTCGAATCCGGTCTGGTGCGCCGCAAGCTGGACGGTATCCGCGTTCTGGCCAAAGGTGAGATCACCGGCGCCCTGACGATCGCCGTCACAGGCGCGTCCAAGTCGGCCGTAGATGCGGTCGCCGGCAAAGGCGGTTCGCTGTCTGTCGCCGCAGCGGCAGCCACGGAATAACGCATCGCGCCGCCCCGGCGGCGCAATCGTGACTTGTGAGTGACGTCTCAGCCGCTTACATGTCGCACAGTTTTCCAACGCACGCCGCCCGACGGAAAACCGTCCGGGCGGCGTTTTAGCGAAAAGAGAGATCCGCATGGTATCCGCAGCAGAGCAAATGGCCGCCAACACAAGCTGGGCGGCGCTTGGCAAAGCAACCGACCTGCGCAATCGCATCTTCTTCACCCTCGCGCTTTTGATCGTCTATCGCCTTGGCACCTATATTCCGGTGCCCGGAATCGATGGGGCGGCGCTGCGCGAGTTTGTCGAACAGGCGGGGCAGGGCGTGGCCGGCATGGTGTCGATGTTCACCGGCGGCGCGCTGGGACGCATGGGGATCTTTGCCCTGGGCATCATGCCCTACATTTCGGCCTCGATCATGGTGCAGCTTCTGACGGCCATGGTGCCGGCGCTGGAGCAGCTCAAGAAAGAAGGCGAACAGGGCCGCAAGAAGATCAACCAGTACACCCGCTTTGGTACGGTGGCGCTGGCGCTGATCCAGTCCTACGGGCTGGCGGTCAGCCTTGAGGCGGGCGATCTTGTGACCGATCCGGGCTGGTACTTCCGTGCGGCCTGCATGATCACGCTGGTCGGCGGCACGATGTTCCTGATGTGGCTGGGTGAACAGATCACCGCGCGCGGCATCGGCAACGGTATCTCTCTGATCATCTTCGTCGGCATCATCGCCGAAGTGCCCGCCGCACTGGCACAGTTCTTCTCTTCCGGCGTGTCGGGCGCGATCAGCCCGGCACTGATCATCGGCGTCATGCTGATGGTGGTGGGGGTCATCACCTTTGTGGTCTTCATGGAACGGGCCTTGCGCAAGGTCACGATCCAGTATCCGCGCCGTCAGGTCGGCATGAAGATGTCAGAGGCACAGTCCAGCCACCTGCCGATCAAGGTCAACCCGGCGGGCGTGATCCCGGCGATCTTTGCCTCGTCGCTGCTGCTGCTGCCGGTCACGATCTCGACCTTTTCGGGCGGGTCCGACACCAGCCCGATCATGTCGACGATCCTGGCCTACTTTGGCCCCGGACAGCCGCTGTACCTGCTGTTCTTCGGCGCCATGATCGTCTTTTTCGCCTATTTCTACACCTTCAACGTCTCGTTCAAACCCGACGACGTTGCGGACAACCTGAAGAACCAGAACGGCTTTGTCCCCGGTATCCGTCCGGGCAAGAAGACGGCGGAATACATGGAATATGTGGTGAACCGCGTTCTTGTTCTGGGCTCGGCTTATCTGACGGCGGTGTGTCTGCTGCCGGAAATCCTGCGCACACAATACGCGATCCCGTTCTATTTTGGCGGAACCTCGGTTCTGATCGTGGTCAGCGTGACCATGGACACCATCCAACAAGTCCAGAGCCACCTTTTGGCACATCAGTACGAAGGTCTTATTCAGAAATCGCAATTGCGCGGTAAGGGTAAGGGCCGCAAGAAACGGGGAGCGCCAGCGCGTCGATGAACATTATACTTTTGGGACCGCCGGGGGCGGGCAAGGGGACGCAGGCGCGTATTCTTGAGGAGACTCGCGGTCTGGTGCAGCTGTCCACAGGGGACATGCTGCGCGAAGCCAAGGACAGCGGCACCGAGATGGGCAAGATCGTCGCTGACGTCATGGCGCGCGGCGAGCTGGTGACAGATGAGATCGTGATCGGCTTGATCCGCGAAAAGCTGCAGACGGTCAAAGCGCCCGGCTTTATCTTTGACGGTTTCCCGCGCACGCTGGCCCAGGCCGATGCCCTGGGCAAGTTGCTGGGTGAAATGGGTCAGAAACTGGACAAGGTGATCGAACTGCGCGTCGACGATGAGGCGCTGGTGGCGCGGATCACCGCGCGGTCAACCTGTGCCAACTGCGGTGAGGTCTACAACGACAATACCAAGCCGATCCCGGCGGATGGCGTCTGCACCTCGTGCGGCGAGAAGGCCGAGTTCAAGCGCCGAGCTGACGACAACGAGGACAGCCTGCGCACACGCCTGATGGCCTATTACAAGCAGACCTCGCCGTTGGTTGGCTACTACTATGCCAAGGGCATTCATGCCGGGACCGATGGCATGGGTGAGATCGCCGAAATCCAGTCTGCCATCACTGCGCAGTTGGACGGTTGAGTGGTTCTTGCCTCTCCAGCGGGTCTTGTCTGGCGAGGTTCTGAAAGCTGTCCGCAAAAGACGCTTGACAGGGGGTTGACCTTCTGCGCGTCGGCCCATAGATAGCCCCATCCCGCAAGGGAGCACACGCCCGAATCGTACTCATTGGATTCGGGTTAATCACCTGAGTAATGACAGACGCCCGGTCGCCAACTGGCCCGGGCTTCCGTTGTGAAAAAAGGGCCTGGAGCTACGGGCTCGCAACGAAAGGAATACAGACTTGGCACGTATTGCCGGCGTCAACATCCCGACCCACAAACGCGTCCCGATCGCGTTGACCTATATCCACGGTATCGGCCCCGCCGCCGCCAGGGAAATCTGCACTGCCACCAACATCGACGTGTCCCGCCGTGTCAACGAGCTGTCGGACGCCGAAGTGCTGGCCGTGCGTGAGTTTATCGACGCGAACCTGACCGTCGAAGGCGATCTGCGCCGCGAAGTGCAGATGAACGTCAAGCGCCTGATGGACCTCGGCTGCTACCGCGGCCTGCGCCATCGTCGCAACCTCCCCGTGCGCGGTCAGCGCACGCATACCAACGCACGCACGCGCAAGGGCCCCGCAAAGGCCATTGCCGGCAAGAAGAAGTAAGGGAGGCGTTTCGATATGGCACGCGATACACGCCGCGCAGGCGGCAAGAAAAAGGTCTCCAAGAACATTGCCGCCGGTGTGGCGCATGTGAACTCGACCTTCAACAACACCAAGATCCTGATCTCGGACGTGCAGGGCAACGCGATCGCATGGTCGTCGGCTGGCACCATGGGGTTCAAAGGCTCGCGGAAATCGACCCCCTACGCTGCACAGTTGGCCGCCGAAGACGCGGGCAAGAAGGCGCAGGAACATGGTGTGAAAACCCTCGAGGTTGAGGTTCAGGGACCGGGTTCGGGCCGTGAATCGGCGCTCCGCGCTCTGGCCGCCGTGGGTTTCAACATCACCTCGATCCGCGACGTAACGCCGATTGCGCACAACGGCTGCCGTCCGCCGAAGCGCCGCCGGGTTTGATCCTCGGGATTTGAATTTCGCGGGGCCGGGCATAATGCCCGGCCTCGTGCCGTCGTTTTGAAACCTCGGGCGTCAGCACCTACCGGACATGGGGCGCTGACAGGTATGGAGGGAACTGCATGATCCACAAGAACTGGGCAGAACTGATCAAGCCGACGCAGCTCGAGATCAAGCCGGGCGCCGATCCGTCGCGTCAGGCGACGGTCGTGGCCGAGCCGCTTGAGCGTGGCTTTGGCCTGACGCTGGGCAACGCCCTGCGCCGCGTGCTGCTGTCGAGCCTTCAGGGCGCGGCCATCACAAGCGTGCAGATCGACAACGTGTTGCACGAATTCTCCAGCGTGGCGGGGGTCCGTGAGGACGTCACCGACATCATCCTGAACCTCAAGGGTGTGTCGCTGCGCATGGAAGTCGAAGGGCCCAAGCGCCTGTCCGTGACCGGCAAGGGTCCGGGCGTCGTGACCGCCGGGGACATCGCAGAGACCAACGGCATCGAGGTGCTCAACCGCGAGCACGTCATCTGCCACGTCGACGAAGGTGCCGAAGTGTACATGGAGTTTACCGTGAACACCGGCAAAGGTTATGTCGCCGCCGACAAGAACAAGCCCGAGGACGCGCCGATTGGCCTGATCCCGATCGACGCGATCTATTCGCCGGTCAAGAAGGTCGCCTATGACGTGCAGCCGACCCGTGAGGGTCAGGTGCTGGACTATGACAAGCTGACCATGAAGATCGAAACCGACGGCTCGATCACACCCGAGGACGCGGTGGCCTTTGCCGCGCGCATCCTGCAGGACCAACTGTCGATCTTCGTGAACTTCGAAGAGCCTGAGTCCGCCAACCGTCAGGATGAGGACGATGGTCTGGAGTTCAACCCGCTTCTGCTCAAGAAGGTGGACGAGTTGGAACTGTCGGTCCGTTCGGCAAATTGCCTGAAGAACGACAATATCGTCTACATCGGCGACCTGATCCAGAAGACCGAAGCAGAGATGCTGCGCACGCCGAACTTTGGCCGCAAGTCCTTGAACGAAATCAAGGAAGTGCTGTCCGGCATGGGTCTGCACCTTGGCATGGACGTCGAGGACTGGCCGCCTGACAACATCGAAGATCTGGCCAAGAAGCTGGAAGACTCGTTCTAATCGGGATGCCGAGCTAAAGCTCGGCCTACGTCCCCAACAAGATGCGGTAGGCCGGGCGTCAGCCCGGCACATCGCCAACCCGGGCCTTGTGCCCCAAGGAGAGCCGCTGACACGCATCGGCGGCCAGACAAAGCAAAAACGCCCGTAGAGGGCACATTAGGAGTTAGACAATGCGTCACGCAAAAGGATACCGCCGCCTTAACCGCACCCATGAGCACCGCAAGGCGCTGTGGGCGAACATGGCCGGCTCGCTCATCGAACATGAGCAGATCAAGACCACGCTGCCGAAAGCCAAGGAACTCAAGCGCGTCATCGACAAGCTGATCACCTTGGGCAAGCGCGGCGACCTGCACGCGCGCCGTCAGGCCGCTGCTCAGCTGAAAGAAGACAAAGACGTCGCCAAGCTGTTCGAGATCCTCGGCCCGCGCTACGCCGAGCGTTCGGGCGGTTACTGCCGGGTGCTGAAGGCTGGTTTCCGCTATGGTGACATGGCGCCGATGGCGATCATCGAACTGGTCGACCGCGATGTCGACGCCAAGGGTGCCGCCGACAAGGCGCGCGTTGCAGAAGCCGCTGAATAAGCGCTTCGGCTGGATGACCAATAAGGCCCTGCTGGTGACAGCAGGGCCTTTTTCGTTTGTGTGCAGTCAGGGCCTTTTTGGGGGCGTCGCGTCAGGGTGAGGCGCTGTCACCCGACGCTAGGCGGTGTCCGCATGAGTTGCGCCAGTTGGCCAAGCTCACTGCCAAAGCCTGTCTCGACCGCGTCGGCGGCGGCCAGTCTTACGGTGTCATCCTTGTTCTGACCCAGTTTGTAGGTGCTCTGCACCTCCAGGATGTCCATCCGGAAGGGCAGGATCATCCGCAGGAACCGCGCCTTGGTTTCGGCGCTCATCTTGTCCATCGTCCAGGGGGCTTTGCCCGGCAGGCGGGATTCGTAGGCCGCGGATTGGCGGGCAAGGAGGTCCGGCAGGTCGCTGACCGGCAAGGGACGCAAGGTGCCGGTCAGGTGCACGGCGACATAGTTCCAGGTCGGGACTTGATCATCGATCCCGTACCAGTCCGGCGAAATATAAGCGTCGGGGCCGGTGACGGCCAATGTCGCCGGTGTCTGCCGGGTACAGGCGCGGGCGATGGGGTTTGACCGGACGAGGTGCAAGTCCGCAGTGGCACCATCCTCGGCCAGCAGAAAAGGCACATGAGCGATCAGCGGTGCGCCCTGTGTCGAGACGGTCAGGTTGGCAAAGGCACGGTCGCGGGCAAAGGTCAGCGCCAGGGACTGTTCGGTCCGGCGAAAGGTCTGGTTGGGGTGCACCTGCTCAGGCCGTCAGCTGGGAGCCGGAGACGCCGGTGATTGTAGCCAGCACAATCTGGCCAACAGGCTGCGGCGTGGTAAAGCGGACCTCAGTGAATTGTTCGGTGCGGCCCATATCGGGGGCTTCCATCAGGACGGCGTGATCCCGGCCCACCTGCGCGGCCAGATGGGCCAATACCCGATCGTCGCCAGCGGCCCGCAGGCGCGCAGCGCGGTCCTTGATCACGGTGCCGTTGACCTTATTCGGGATGCGGGCGGCGGGCGTGCCGGGGCGCGAGGAATAGGGGAAGACGTGTAGCCACGTCAGGTCGCAGTCTTGGACCAGCTTCAGCGAGTTTTCGAAATGCGCGTCCGTCTCTGTCGGGAAGCCGGCGATGATGTCGGCGCCAAAGGTCATGTCGGGGCGCAGGCGGCGCGCCTCTTCGCAGAACCGGATCGCATCGTCGCGCAGATGGCGGCGTTTCATCCGCTTAAGGATCAGGTCGTCACCGTGTTGAAGCGACAGATGCAGGTGTGGCATCAGGCGCGGCTGCGTCGCAATGGCCATCATCAGGTTGTCATCCGCCTCGATCGAATCAATCGAAGAGATGCGCAGGCGCGGCACATCGGTCAGTTTCAGGATGCGCATGACCAAATCGCCAAGGCGCGGTGTGCCGGGCAGGTCGGCTCCCCATGAGGTCAGGTCAACGCCGGTCAGCACCACCTCATTATAGCCCTGATCGCGCAGACGCTTAATCTGGTCCACGACAACGCCCGCCGCAACAGAGCGCGAGTTGCCGCGCCCGTAGGGGATGATGCAAAAGGTACAGCGGTGGTCGCAGCCATTCTGGACCTGCACATAGGCGCGGCTGCGGGTGCCAAAGCCGTCAATCAGGTGGCCTGCGGTTTCCGTCACCGACATGATGTCGTTGACCTGCACCGCCTCTGTTTCGCCGATGAAATCTGCGCTCATGCCTTTCCAGGTGTCGGCGGCCATCTTTTCGGTGTTGCCGATGACGGCATCGACCTCATCCATCGCGGCAAAGCTGTCCGGGTCGATCTGCGCGGCGCAGCCGGTGACGATCACGCGCGCGTCAGGATTTTCACGGCGCAGGCGGCGGATTTCCTGCCGGGCCTTGCGCACCGCCTCTGCAGTGACGGCGCAGGTGTTCACCACCACGGCGTTTGTCACGCCCGCGGTCTCTGCCAGATCCTTCATGGCCTGCGTCTCATAGGCGTTGAGACGGCAGCCAAGCGTTGTAAATTTGGGGGCACTCATGGGTTTGCGTCCAGCCATTGGGCGGTAAAGACCCCGTCAAAGACATGCGCGGTCGGGCCGGTCATCCAGACACCATCGTCGCGCCAGTCCACATGCAGCGTGCCGCCATCCAGATCGATCCGCACCTTGCGTCCGGTCAGCCCCCGGCGCGCGGCGGCCACGGCGGTGGCGCAGGACGACGACCCGGAGGCCAGTGTCACGCCCACTCCACGTTCCCAGACCCGCATCCGCAGGTGATCGGGGCCGATCAGGCTGGCCACCTGCACGTTGGTGCGCTGCGGGTAAAGGGGATGATGCTCATAGCGCGGGCCAAACTGGTCCAGTGCCACGGTTTCGGCGTTGTCTACAAAAAAGGTGCAATGCGGGTTGCCCATCCCGGTGGCGGTCGGGCTGCCTTCGATCGGCAACTCCAGCGTGTCCATTTCCTCGGCCAGCGGGATGTCGGCCCAATCCAGCTGCGGCGGCCCCATGTTGACAGAGGTCAGGCCGGACCCGGCGTCCACGGCGCGCAGGGTGCCGTGGTCGGTGGTCAGGCTGAGAGTAGTTTCGCCGGTGCTGTCCATCAAGTGCCGCGCGATGCAGCGGGTTGCGTTGCCACAGGCGGCGGATGTGGACCCGTCGGAATTGTAAAAGGTCAGATGCGGCAGACCCGCGCGCAGCGAAATGACGGCAAGCTGATCAAAGCCGACCCCCCGATGCCGGTCGGCGATGGCCGTAATCCGGCTGGCCGTGAGAATCGCCTCCCGCTCACGCGAGTCGATCACGACGAAATCATTGCCAAGCCCGTGCATTTTCATGAAGGGCAGGGGGGAGGATGTCTGTTCCATGAGCGGGCATATACGCCTGAAACCGCGTGCTTTCCAGTGTCCGGGAGGCGCTGATGAAAATCGCCCCAAGATTCCCGATTTTTTGGGTTGACCCGGACCGGGCATATTCATAGTTAGGCCGCCACAGTGGGCCGTTAGCTCAGTTGGTAGAGCAACTGACTTTTAATCAGTGGGTCGCAGGTTCGAACCCTGCACGGCTCACCACTGTATCAAAGGCCCGGCCATAAATGGCCGGGCCTTTTGATGTTTTGGTGGTCAGTTCGTATCACATGGATCTGGGCATGGATCTGGGGTGGCCTGTCCCATGTCGATGCGTCTGTTCCGCAGATTGGGCGGCACACGTCACACTGTGTCGTCGGAGTCCTGTGGGGTGGGCGCATCTGCACGGATCAGACCTTCGGTTTTCAGGTCCGACCACAGAGCTGCCGGGACGGCGTGGTCAAAAATGGCGACGTTCTGACGTACTTCTTCGGGCGTAGAAGCCCCGGGTATGACCGTTTTAACGGCACCGTGGCCCAGCGGGAATTGCAAGGCGACCGCGATCAACGGGGTGTCATGGGCGTCGCACACGGCGCTCAGCTCTCTCACCCGTTGCAGGATCTCCTCGGACGCGGGGGCATAGTCATAGCGCGCGCCCTCTACCGCGCCCGTCGCAAGGATGCCAGAATTGTAAGGCCCGCCCAGAATGATTCCCACGTCCCGTTCAAGGCAGAGCGGTAGGAAACGATCCAGCGGGTCTTGCTCCAGCAAGGTATAGCGGCCCGCCAACAGGAACCCGTCAAATTCGGCCTCTCCCAACAGGCGTTCGCAGATCTGCCAGCTGTTGACCCCGGCACCGATGGCCGCGATCTGCCCGCCTTCGCGCAATTGCGACAATGCGCGGTAACCGCCCAGAGTGAAAAGCTGGCGCAGGTTGTTGTCTTCAAAAGCCTGACCCCGCGCCCCGGCGTCAATGTCGTGCAGGAACAGCATGTCGATCCTGTCGGTGTCCAGGCGGGCTTTGCTGTCCTCAAAGCTGCGCATGATGCCGTCATAGGTGAAATCGAATGCGATTCGCTTTTGAGGAACGTCAACAAAGGCCTCGGGTGTGACATCTTCGGGGGCGCAGTCGTGCAGGACGCGGCCGACCTTTGTCGACAGAGTCATCGCATCGGTATCGAATCGTTTCAGTGCCTCGGAAAACCGCATTTCCGAGCGTCCAAGACCGTATTGCGGCGCAGTGTCGAAGTAACGAATGCCTGCGTCCCATGCGGCGTCAAGCGTGGCTTGCGCGGCGCTGTCTTCGATCTTGCGGTAGAGATTGCCCAGTGGGGCGCCCCCAAAACCAAGCTGCGTCAGCGCCACGGGGGACGCCGTGCGGTGGTTCAGCACGTTCGTTTTGGCCAGTTTCATCGTGCCTCTTTTTCAGGTTGGGCGGAAATAATCCGGGTGTTGGCGTTCAAGCGGTTTGATGCGCTTGATCAATTGGCGAAGATGTCGGGACATGGCCGTTTGGGCGGCGCTGCTGTCCTTTGCTTCGATCGCGGCGAGGATCAAGCGGTGTTCCGCAACCGCTTCGGCGGGGCGACCGGGTTCGGGCAAGATCAGTTTGCGTGCCCGGCGTAACTGCAACGTCATTTCCTCGGCCACCATCGTGACCTTGGGAAATCCGGTAAAGCCCAGAATCATTTCGTGAAATTCCAGATCAGCCTCGAAGAAACCCTGAAAATCGGCGTCTTCGACAAGCAGAGCCTGTAGCCGCAGGTTGCGCGACAACCGCATCAGTTGGTCAGGTGTGTGGTCTTCGGCCACGCGTGCGACAGCAGCGGTTTCGACGGCTTCGCGCAGGAAATCCTCTTCCAGCAATTCGGCCATGGAAAACTGTGAAACGCGGGTCGCGGATTGTGGAATGATGTCAACCAGCCCGTCCGAGGACAACCGGCCCAGCGCTTCGGCGACGGGGGATCGGGAGACGCCCAGTTGCTCACACAGTGCCCCCTTGCGCAGTATGGCCCCCGGTTCCAGCGACATATCCAGAATGCTGCTGCGCAAAGCGGTATAGACCCTCTGTCCAAGCGGGCCTTCGAGATGGGTGATATCAAGCGCGGGGTCAGATTTTGACATTGTGAGCTCCTTCAACTGACATGTTAGTTGACACATGACGCAAACTCAAGGTAGTCATCACCCTACTGGACAGGCCGATTGTCCTCCAGAGGAGTACGCCAAATGACCCGACCGCCCCGTATGCTGACGCTAAGCCCACAGGACAATGTTGCCATTGCGCTGGATGACCTGAACGCGGGCGATGTGGTCGGTCCGGCTGATTTGACGCTGGTGCAGTCGGTTGCGCGCGGACACAAGGTGGCCATTGCGCCGATCCCGGCGGGCCGGAATGTACTGCGCTATGGGCAGATCATCGGTCAGGCGACAGCCGACATTGCACCGGGTGAGCATGTCCATGTGCAGAACCTTGGCATGGGCGAACACGCGCAGGACTACGCACATGCCAGCGAGGCGACAGAGTTGGACGCGGCACCCGAAGGTCGAACCTTTGGCGGGTATCACCGGGCGGATGGACGCGTTGGCACCCGCAACTACCTGGGCATTCTGACCTCGGTGAACTGTTCCGGTTCGGTGGCAAAGTTCATTGCCGAAGCGGCGGAAAAATCCGGCCTGCTGGATGAGTTTCCCAATATCGACGGCATCGTCCCGATCACCCACGGAACAGGCTGTGGCATGTCGGGTGAGAACGAAGGCTACGACACCTTGTTCCGCACGCTCGCCGGTTATGCGCAGCATCCCAACTTTGGTGGGATTCTGCTGATCGGCCTTGGCTGTGAGGTGATGCAGGTGTCCGCGCTGGTGGGGGGGCGGCCCATTCGCGCCGACGGCGCGCTGCGCTACATGACAATCCAGCACGAAGGCGGCACCCGCAAGACCATCGAAAAGGGTCTGACGGAACTGCGCGGCATTGCCGAGCTGGCAAACACCGCCACGCGGCAGCCTGCACCGATTTCGCACCTAATGGTGGGGATGCAGTGCGGCGGTTCCGACGGCTATTCCGGCATCACGGCCAATCCGGCGCTTGGGGTTGCTTCGGACATGCTGGTGCAACATGGCGGCACCACGATCCTGTCCGAGACCTCGGAAATCTACGGCGCGGAACACCTGCTGACCCGCCGTGCGGCCTCTGTCGAGGTGGGCGAAAAGCTGATCGACCGCGTCCGCTGGTGGGAGGATTACACCGCCCGCAACAAGGGTGAGATGGACAACAACCCCAGCCCCGGCAACAAACGCGGCGGGTTGACCACGATTCTGGAAAAGTCACTGGGTGCGGTGGCCAAAAGCGGCAGCGCCCCTCTGACGGACGTGTATCTCTTTGCGGAAAAGATCGACAAACACGGGTTTGTCTTCATGGACAGCCCCGGGTTTGATCCGTGCTCTGTCACCGGGCAGATTGCCTCTGGTGCCAACCTGATCGTGTTCACGACGGGGCGGGGCTCTGTCTCTGGCTACATGCCAACGCCCTGCATCAAGATCGCGACAAATTCGGAAATGTACGCCCGCATGTCGGACGACATGGATGTGAACTGCGGCGACATCATCAGCGAAGGCGTCAGCTTGCACGACAAGGGGACTGAGATTTTCGAGATGTTCATTCGGATCGCATCCGGTGAGCAGACAAAAAGTGAGGACCTCGGCTTTGGCGGGGTAGAGTTCGTACCGTGGCAAATCGGGGCGGTGATGTGACCATGGGGACGGGTATGACACTGACAAACAAGACCATTCTGATAACAGCCGCTGGCCAGGGCATCGGTGCCGCCAGCGCGCGGGCCTGTGCGGCAGCCGGGGCATCCGTGATTGCGACGGATGTGAACGGCGATCTGCTGGAAAATCTGGCCGGTGTCGCGGGGATCGAAACCCGCGTGCTGGATGTGACAAACGGGGCGGACATCACCGCGCTGGCCGCATCGGTTCCCGATCTGGACGGGATGTTCAACTGTGCGGGCGTTGTGCACCACGGTACGGTGCTGGAGCTGACGGATGACGACTGGGACTTTGCGGTCAGCCTGAATGTGACGTCGATGGTGCGCATGTGCCGGGCCTTTGTGCCGGGCCTGTTGCGCCGCGCGGAAAGCCAGGGCAGCGCCGCAATCCTGAACATGGCGTCGATGGCCTCATCCGAAAAGGGCTTTGTCAATCGGACGGCGTATGGCGCGACCAAGGCGGCGGTCATCGGGCTGACCAAGGCAATCGCCGCAGATTTTGTTGCACAGAACTTGCGGTGCAACGCACTGTGCCCGGGCACGGTTGACACGCCGTCGCTGCGGGGGCGCATCGCGTCGGCTCCTGACCCCATTCAGGCGGAAAAAGATTTCATCGCGCGCCAACCGATGGGCCGGTTGGCCACGGTTGACGACATGACACCCACAGTTGTGCACTTGTTGTCCGACGGCAGCAGATTCGTGACCGGGCAAACCATGTTGGTCGACGGCGGTGTCACGATCTGACGACGACGCGTGGTTAGGGAGGGCCTGCAATATGACATATCTGGTAGAAATGACGGGGATCGAGAAACGCTTTCCCGGCGTTCACGCGCTCAAGGCCGTCCAGTTCAATCTGCGTCCGGGCGAGGTGCACGCCCTGATGGGCGAGAACGGCGCCGGCAAATCGACCTTGATGAAAATCATGTCCGGTATCTATGCGCGCGACAGCGGTGAGATGTTTGTCGATGGCAAGCAGGTCACCCCGGACGGGCCGCGCGCGGCGCAGGATCTGGGGATCGGGATCATTCACCAGGAGCTCAGCCTGATGAATGATCTGACGGCGGCACAAAACGTGCTGATCGGGCGGGAACCGCGCCGCAGCTTTGGCCGGTTAGACGAACCCGCCCTGAACAAGAAAACGGCAGAGATCTTTGCCTCGCTCAATCTGGCGATGGACCCGCGCACCCCGGTCAGCACCCAGACAATTGCCCGCCAACAGCTGATCGAGATCGCCAAAGCGCTGTCCTACAATCCGCGTGTGCTGATCATGGATGAGCCGACAGCGGCCTTGAACGACGCCGAAATTACCGAGCTGTTCAAGGTGATCCGCAAGCTCAAGGCCGATGGCGTCGGGATCGTCTACATCAGTCACCGCATGGATGAGATCAAGCGGATCGCGGACCGCGTCACCATTCTGCGCGACGGGGCCTATATCGACACGGTGGACGCCGCCGATACGCCGCTGTCCAGGATTATCCAGCTGATGGTGGGCCGTGAGGTGACGCAAAGCGCGCCGACCATCCCCGATACATCGCAAAGCCCGGTGGCCTTGGAGGTGCGTAACCTGTCGCGCGGCAAAGAGGTGCGCGACGTCAGCTTTGATGTTCGTCAGGGCGAAATCCTGGGCTTTGCCGGATTGATGGGGGCCGGCCGGACAGAGGTCGCGCGCATCATCTTTGGCGCGGATCCCCGCGACGCCGGTGAAATCATCGTCCACGGTCAGCCGGTCAACATCCGCACCCCCCACGCGGCGGTCGAGGCCGGGATCGGCTACCTGTCCGAGGATCGCAAGCATTTCGGCCTTGCCGTGGACATGACGGTGCGTGCCAATGTCGCGATGGCCCATCTGGGCCAGTTCACCAACCGCTTCGGCGTGCTGGACGAGGGCGCGATGAAAGCCACGGCGATCAAATATATCGACCAATTGGGCGTTCGCACCCCGTCGGACATGCAGGACGTGCGCCTGCTGTCGGGGGGCAACCAGCAAAAGGTCGTCATCGCCAAGTGGCTGTTGCGCGACTGCGACGTGCTGATCTTTGACGAACCGACTCGCGGTATCGATATTGGGGCCAAATCGGAAATCTACGCCCTGCTCGAAGACCTTGCGGCGCAGGGCCGTGCGATCATCGTGATCTCTTCGGAACTGCCCGAGGTCATGCGCCTCAGCCACCGCATCGCGGTGATGTGCGAGGGACGCCTGACCGGCATACTGCCCGGCGGCGAAGCCACCACTCAGGAACATATCATGGAATTGGCCACACAGCGCGACACGGCGTTGGTGGGTGCGGAGGATCACCTATGACGACCACAACACCCGAAGCCCCCAGATCGGCGCTCTCGCGGATTGTCGCTGCGGGCACGCACCAGCGTGTTCTGGCCTTTGCCAGTCTGATCGTGCTGCTGATCGGCTTTTCGATCGCCTCGCCGAACTTCATGCAGACGTCGAACATGATTGCGATCCTGCAGGCGACATCGGTGAACGGTGTTCTGGCCATTGCGGTGACACTGGTCATCATCACCGGCGGGATCGACCTGTCCGTTGGCACCATGATGACGTTCTGCGCAGTCATCACCGGGGTGGTCCTGACCTACGCCGGGATGCCTTTGCCTCTGGGGGTGATGGCGGCTGTGCTGACCGGCGCGGCGTGCGGCGCCTGTTCGGGCACGTTTGTCGCCAAGATGGCGATCCCGCCGTTTATCGCCACACTGGGCATGATGCTGATCCTCAAGGGGCTCAGCCTGGTGATCTCGGGAACGCGCCCGATCTATTTCAACGACACCCCCGGCTTTAGCGAGATTTCGCGCGGGTCGCTGATAGGCGAGATCATCCCCGCCGTCCCGATCCCCAACGGCGTGCTGATCCTGTTCATCGTCGCCGCTGTGACGGCCTATATCCTGAACCGCACTGTGCTGGGCCGTTATTGTTTTGCCCTTGGGTCAAACGAGGAATCCGTCCGCCTGTCCGGCGTCAACACGGACCGCTGGAAGATCGCGATCTATGCGCTGGCGGGGTCCATCGTCGGCATCGCCGGGCTGCTGATCGCCTCACGTCTGAACTCTGCCCAGCCCGCCTTGGGGCTTGGCTATGAACTCGAAGCGATTGCAGCGGTTGTGATCGGTGGCACATCGCTGTCTGGTGGGCGCGGGTCCATTCTGGGATCGCTCATCGGGGCACTGATCATGGCTGTTCTGACAAACGGGCTGCGCGTGTTGTCCGTGGCTCAGGAATGGCAAACGGTTGTGACCGGCGCAATCATCATCCTGGCGGTCTACGCCGACATGATGCGCCGCAAAAAAGTGAAGTAACGACTACCCCATTGGTCCGGAGAGGAGAAACCGGGCCATCAACCAACTCAGGAGGAACTCTACATGTTGTCACGTCGAACTCTTATGGGCGCACTTGGCCTGTCCATCGCTCTGGCATCGGCACCCGCCGCATATGCTCAGGACGAAATCTACATCCCGCTGGTCTCGAAGGGGTTTCAGCACCAGTTCTGGCAGGCCGTGAAAGCCGGTGCAGATCAGGCCGCTGAGGAATTCGGCGTCCGCATCACCTTTGAAGGCCCCGATAACGAAACCATGGTCGACCGCCAGATCGACATGCTGGCCGCCGCCTTGGCCAACAAACCTTCGGCCATCGGATTTGCCGCGCTGGACAGCCAGGCCGCAATTCCACTGCTGCGTCAGGCCGCAGACGCGGGCATTCCGGTCATCGCCTTTGACAGCGGCGTAGACAGCGACATTCCGGTGGCGACTGCAACAACGGACAACGTCGCAGCAGCGGCGCTGGCCGCTGACAAGATGGCCGAATTCCTGGGTGGTTCCGGCAAGGTTGCCGTTGTGGCCCACGACCAGACCAGCCGCACCGGTATCGACCGCCGCGACGGCTTTCTGAACCGGATCGCAAGCGAATACCCCAACATCGAGGTTGTCAGCGTGCAGTATGGTGCCGGTGACCAATTGACCTCGACCGAGGTTGCCAAGGCCATTCTGACGGCCAACCCGGATCTGGGTGGCCTGTTCGGCACCAACGAAGGCTCTGCCATCGGGATCGTCAACGCCGTGCGCGAAATGGGCAGCGAAGGCGTAACCATCATCGGTTACGACTCTGGCAAGGCGCAGACCGATGCGATCCGTGACGGCCTGATGGCCGGTGCGATCACCCAGAACCCGGTCGGTATCGGCTATGAGACGGTCAAGGCCGCCGTTGCTGCGATGAACGGCGAAACCCTGCCGGAGATCATCGACACCGGCTTTTACTACTACGACCAGTCCAACATCGACGACGCTGAAATTCAGGCCGTCCTGTACGATTGATCGCCCTGTCGTCGCAGCCCATCCTCCCGTGGGCTGCGACGTTCTCTTTTTTCTCTGATATCCGAGGATCACATGAAACTACTGCGTCACGGCCCCAAGGGGCAGGAAAAACCCGGTTGCCTTGATGCGTCAGGCCGCGTGCGCGACCTGTCCGAACATGTCCGGGATATTGCCGGAGAGGCGCTGCTGCCCGAATCCATCGCCCGGCTCAAGGCGCTGGACATGGACGCGCTGCCGATTGTCGAAGGCACCCCGCAGGATGATCTGCGACTTGGCCCCTGCGTCGGGCAAACTGGCAAGTTTGTGTGCATCGGTCTGAACTATGCCGACCATGCCGCCGAAAGCGGACTGGACGTCCCGCCAGAGCCGGTCATTTTCAACAAGTGGACCTCTGCCATCATTGGCCCGGACGACGATGTCATCGTTCCGCGCGGTTCCAAAAAGACGGACTGGGAAGTCGAGCTGGGCGTCGTCATCGGCAAAGGCGGTGCCTATATCGACGAAGCGGATGCCATGGATCACGTAGCCGGGTTCTGCGTCATCAACGACGTCTCCGAACGTGAGTTCCAGATCGAACGCGCGGGTACCTGGGACAAGGGCAAGGGCTGCGATACCTTTGGTCCGACCGGCCCCTGGCTGGTAACCCCTGATGAAGTCGGCGATTATGACGCGCTGGGGATGTGGCTGGACGTTGACGGCACACGTCATCAAAACGGCTCGACCGCCACGATGGTCTACAAGGTGCCGCACCTGATTTCCTATTGCTCGCAGTTCATGAGCCTGCAACCGGGGGACATCATCTCGACGGGCACGCCTCCGGGGGTGGGGATGGGACTGAAACCGCCAGTCTATCTGAAGGGCGGCGAGACCCTGCGTCTGGGCATTGATGGACTTGGCGTCCAGACACAGGCAGTCAAAACTGCGGGTTAGCACCTCACCTGACGGTTCTGCGTGACTGATCAAGGGCGACTAGACACAGTCAGATCCCGAAAAGCCGGTCGGCTTTTCGGGATCGTTGCATTTCTGGGGAAGAGGTATGATCCCGCGCTGGCGACCCTCGACGACATGGGGCGTCTCCCGTGGTCGCGGAGGGTGCAGGCATACCCGCCATGCGTCTGCTGTGGTTTGACGCACGTCAAACAGATTGCCGCTTGCCGTGTCTAGGGTGCGGGCGGATGAAGCCCCGGGCAGGGTGTGCTGAACAGGCATGACAGGAGCAGATGGCATGACGGGCGACCAGAGCTATGGACTGACCACGCAAGAGGCGACGCGCCGCCTGCAAGAGGTTGGCCCCAACCAGTTGATCGAACAGAAACCGACTTCGCGCTGGACCATCCTTGTGCGCCAGTTCGCCAGCCTGTTGATCCTGATGCTGATCGCCGCCGCCGCCATTGCCGCCGTGTTGGGCGAGACGGTCGATGCAATTGCCATCATGCTGGTTGTGGTGCTGAACGGCATTCTGGGCTTTGTGCAGGAGTGGCGAACAGAAACGGCGCTGGCTGCGCTCCGGAACATGCTGGCCAGCGAGGCGCGGGTTGTGCGCGATGGCGCGCAGGCGATGATCGACACCCGTCAGATCGTGCCGGGCGATCTGGTGATCCTTGAAGCGGGCGACAAGGTGCCGGCCGACATGACCCTGACAACGGGTATGCGGCTGAAGGTCGATGAAAGCATTCTCACCGGAGAGTCGGTGCCTGTGGACAAGTCGCTGGGTGACGGGAACACAGGCCTGTTCATGGGGTCAAACGTGGTGGCGGGCCGCGCCGAAGGGGTGGTGCAGGCAACCGGGTCAAAGACCGAGTTCGGCAATATTGCCGAGCTGACCGCCTCTATCGACGAGGGCGAAACCCATCTGCAAGAACAGCTTGGCCGTCTGGCGCGGTTGCTGGGCGGGATCGCAGTTGGCCTTGCGGTGATGGTTCTGCTGGCGGGGCTGATGGCAGGCCGGCCGTTGCAGGAAATGTTCCTGACCTCGATCGCATTGGCCGTGGCCATGGTGCCCGAAGGTCTGCCCGCAGTGGTGACGATCACGCTGGCGCTGGGGGCGTCGGCGATGTTGCGGCGACACTCTCTGGTGCGCCGGTTGCAGGCGGTCGAGACGCTGGGCGCGGCCACGGTGATCTGTACCGACAAGACTGGCACGCTGACCGAAAACGCGATGACGGTCACTCGGATCTGGACACCCGCACGAGCCTATGAGGTGTCGGGCACGGGTTATGATCCTGCCGGGCATATCGCGTCGGATGGCGCCAGGGTGCGCGCGGCAGACGATGCCAGGCTGGCAGAGTTGATCGACGTGGGCCTGTCGTGCAACCACGCTGAATTGTCGCGGGTCGAAGACAGCTGGCGCATGGTGGGCGACCCGACAGAGGGTGCGCTGGTCACGTTGGCGTTCAAGGGCTGGGCGCCCCTGCCCGATGCGGCGGATCGGCTTGCCGAAATCCCCTTTGACGCGGACCGCAAACGGATGAGCGTCGTCATGCAGCGCGGTGAGTGCCTGATGCAGATGGTCAAGGGCGCACCGGAAACGGTGCTGGATGTCTGCGACCGGGTGCAGGGACCGGATGGCGTTCCACGCGCGCTGTCGCCTGATGTCCGCGCCGAGATCGAACAGGTGGCGGCAGACATGGCCTCGAACGGGCGTCGGCTGTTGGGGTTGGCGAACCGTGTCGTCTCAGACCCGCAGGCCGACGAAGACGGGCTGGTCTTTCTGGGCATCGTCGGGATGATCGACCCGCCCCGGCCAGAGGTCCGTCAGGCGGTGGGCCTGTGCCGCAGCGCGGGTATCCGCGTGGTGATGATCACCGGGGATGCCGCGCCGACGGCAGCGGCCATCGCACGCGAGATCGGGCTGGAAGTTGATGCCGTGCTGACCGGCGCAGACCTGGATACCCTGTCCGACGAAGATCTTGAGACCAAGCTGGACGGCAACACGCATTTCGCCCGCACAGCACCCGCGCACAAGATGCGCCTGGTCGATGCGCTGCAAAGGAGCGGCAATCTGGTTGCCATGACCGGCGACGGGGTCAACGACGCGCCGGCCCTGCGGCAGGCCGACATTGGCATCGCCATGGGGCAGCGCGGCACCGATGTGGCCAAGGATGCCAGCGATCTGGTGCTGCTGGACGACAACTTTGCCACCATCGTCGGCGCAGTCGAAGAGGGACGCCGTCAGTTCGCCAATATCCAGCGATTTGTGCGCTATCTGTTGTCGTCGAACGCGGGCGAGGTGGTGGCCATCGTGGTCAACCTGTTCCTTGGCGGTCCGCTGATTTTTCTGGCGACGCAGATCCTGTGGATGAACCTTGTCACCGACGGGGTGACGGCGGTGGCGCTGGGCATGGAAAAGGCCGCGCCCGATGTGATGGACCAGCCGCCGGTGCCCAAGGATCACCCGATCCTGGATGCAACCGGCCTGGTGATGATTGTGTGTTTCGGCCTCTACACCGGGGGCGTCAGCCTGTGGTTGTTTTACACCCACATGCCCGAGGGCACGGATCTGGCGCGCACCATGGCCTTTACCGGCATGGTGCTGTTCGAAAAAGTCAGTGTCTTTGCCTTTCGATCGTTCCGCCTGCCGCTGTTCCGGATCGGCTTCTTTTCCAACCGCCCGCTGCTGATTGCCTTTTCCGCCATGCTGGGCGCGCAGGTCGCTGCGGTCTACTGGCCGCCGCTGCAGAACCTGTTGCACACCGTGCCTTTGTCGATGGCGCAGTTGGGGCTGCTGGCGCTACTGACCCTGCCTCTGCTGGTGGTTCCGGAACTGCTGAAAGTCGCCCGAGGGTCGCGGGCGCAGGGGCTGTCGCGGGCCGCGCGTTGACCTGCATCAATGAAGTGGCACCTGCTTGGTCTAATCTTTCGGATGATCCAGGGAGGATGGACCGATGGCGCAGGATGGTGGTGAGGACACGCGGAACCTGATTTGGTTCGAGCATCTCAAACGGGGTGACGTGGCGCTGGTGGGCGGCAAGAACGCCTCGCTGGGCGAGATGGTGCAATCGTTGGACGCCAGCCGCATCCGCGTCCCGCCAGGATTTGCCACCACCGCACAAGCGTACCGCGCCTTTATCGAAGTGAATGACTTTGGCAAGGTGCTGCGGGACGAGCTGGGCGCGCTGGCGGCGGGGCGCAAGACATTGGCGCTGGCGGGCCGCAAGATCCGCGAGACACTGGCCGCAGGGGTTTTCCCGCCAGAGATCGAGGCCGACATTCTGGCCGCCTACCGCGCCCTTGGTCGCCGGGTGGGGCGCGCAGACCCGTCGGTTGCCGTTCGGTCGTCCGCCACCGCCGAGGACTTGCCGGACGCCAGTTTTGCCGGTCAGCAAGAGACATTTCTGAACGTGACGGGGGAACGTGCGCTGCTGCTGGCCTGTCGGCGCTGCTATGCCTCGCTGTTCACCGACCGGGCGATCACCTACCGCGAGATCAACGGCTTTGATCACCTGGAGGTGGCGCTGTCCATCGGTGTTCAGTTGATGGTGCGCTCTGATATCTCCGGGTCGGGGGTGATGTTCTCGATCGACACCGAAAGCGGCTTTGACAAGACAGTGCTGATCAACGCCGCCTGGGGGCTGGGTGAGAACGTGGTGCAAGGCGCGGTCAGTCCGGACGAATACCAGGTCTACAAGCCTTTCCTTGACCGCCGCGCTCTGTGCCCGATCACCCACAAGGCGCTGGGCGCAAAAGAGATCAAGATGATCTACGGCACGGGTGCGGGCGCGGCCACACGCAACGTGCCGACCTCGAAGGCAGAGCGCGAAGGCTTTGTCCTGGCAGAGGACGAGATTCTGGAACTTGCCCGGGCGGCAGTGGAGATCGAACAGCATTACGGCTGTCCGATGGATATGGAATGGGCGCGCGACGGGCTGGATGGGCAGCTATACATCGTGCAGGCGCGGCCCGAGACGGTGCAGTCACGGCGCGGTGCCGGTGCGATGAAAAGCTATCGAGTGGACAGCCACGGTGAGGCGCTGTTGAGCGGGCTGAGCGTCGGCGGGGCCGTGGCCAGCGGCGAGGTCATCATCATCGAAAGCGCAGCGGACATTGACCGTTTTGTAGATGGGGCGGTGCTGGTGACATCGACCACCGATCCGGACTGGGTGCCGGTGATGAAGCGCGCCGCCGCCATAGTGACGGATCAAGGCGGGCGGACCTCCCATGCGGCCATCGTCAGCCGAGAGTTGGGAGTGCCGGCGGTGGTCGGCACCGGCAACGCGACCCATGTGCTGCACGATCACCAGTTGGTGACGGTGTCCTGTGCCGAGGGGGAGGAGGGAAAGATCTACGCGGGCAGGGCTGAGGTGACGGTGGAGGAACTGGACCTTGAGCATGTCCCCGAGACCCGCACACAAGTCATGCTGAACATCGCCAATCCTTCGACCGCAGCGCGCTGGTGGCGGTTGCCAGCGGATGGGGTCGGGTTGGCGCGAATGGAATTTGTTGTCTCGAACGAGGTCAAGGCGCATCCGCTGGCGCTGACCCGCTACGATCAGTTGGGATCGGACGAAGAACGCGCGGCGATTGATGCGCTGACCAAAGGGTTTGCGGCGCGGGAGGACTATTTTGTCGAAACGCTGGCGCGCGGACTGTCGCGGATCGCGGCAGTCTGGTATCCGCGTCCGGTCATTGTGCGGATGAGCGATTTCAAGACCAACGAATATGCTGACCTGCTGGGCGGGCGCAGCTTTGAACCCGAAGAAGAGAACCCGATGATCGGGTTTCGGGGTGCGTCGCGGTATTACTCCGACGACTACAAGGACGGTTTTGCGCTGGAATGCCGGGCGATCCGGCGGCTGCGTGACGAGATGGGGTTCGACAATGTGGTGGTGATGATCCCGTTTTGTCGGACCGTGGACGAGGCGGACAAAGTGCTGGAGGTCATGGCCGCGCAGGGCCTGACGCGTGGGGAGAAGGGGCTTGAGATCTATGTGATGTGCGAGATCCCGTCGAACGTGATCGAGGCAGAAAAATTCGCCGTGCGGTTTGACGGATTTTCCATCGGGTCCAACGACCTGACCCAACTGACGCTTGGAGTCGACCGGGATTCAGAGGCCCTTGCGGGGTTGTTCAACGAGCGCGATCCGGCGGTCCTGTGGATGATCGAGACGGTGATCGCCAAGGCGCGCGCGGCGGGGCGCAAGATCGGGTTGTGCGGGCAGGCGCCCAGCAACGACCCCGAGTTCGCCCGGCTGCTGGTGGCGGCAGGGATCGATTCCATTTCCGTCACGCCGGACAGTTTCCTGGCGGTGAAGCGCAACGTGGCAGCGGCGGAAAAGGCGGGCTGAGGTTCAGCGTCAGGCGGTGCGCGCTTTGCGCGCGCAGGGTGTCTTGCCCGGCGGCCTTTGGCCTTGGGCGCGGGGGTGGGGGCGCTGCCCCCGTCGCCTGCGGCGCCTCCCCCGGGATATTTCTGGACAGAAGAAGCCGGGGGTCAGGGGGCAAGCGGGAGTTCTGTGCCCTGTTTGATCCGGCGCAGGACAAACATGGTGGCGGTGCCCGCGACATTGGGGTGTTCCAGAACGTGGCGCATCAGGATCGATTCCAGGTCAGCGATGTCGCGCACCACGAGGTGCAGCAGGTAGTCCCATTCACCGGAGATCGAATAGACCTCGGTGATGGCGGGGACTGTTTCCGTGGTGCGCTGAAATTCGGCGCGGGCGCGGGAATCCTGTGATTTCATCCGAACCTGGACAAAGGCATCCATGCCAAGGCCCACGGCGGCGGGGGTGACGTGGCGCACCGGGGGGCCGATGACGCCGTTTTCCTCAAGGTTCCTGAGGCGTCGCCAGCAGGTGGCCGATGAACTGTTCACCGCGTCGGCGAGATCCTGCATGCTGCCGGAGGCGTCCTTTTGCAATACGGCAAGGATTCGGCGGTCTAGGTCGGAGATCTGAACCAAGTCTGTCATCTTTCGCAGTCAAGTGAACGAAACGGTGCGGGATATGGATGCGGCATGCAAGAATGAAAAGCATGTCTCAGGAAAATGGGTGAAACTGCTGCATCTATTTCAGGGAGCGCGCCATGACAGATCTGACCCCGATTCTGACCGACTATACCTTGGAAGACCGGTATACCCGTACGCAGGGACGGGTCTTTTTGACCGGCACGCAGGCGATTGTGCGGATCGCGCTGGATCAGGCGCGGCGCGACCTGGCGCGCGGCCTGGACACGCGGGGCTATGTGTCAGGCTATCGTGGGTCGCCGGTGGGCGGCATCGACCTTGAGGTCGGGCGCAATCGCGACGTGGTCGAGGAGGCCGGGATCACCTTTCTGGCAGCGGTCAACGAGGAGTTTGGCGCCACCCAGATGATCGGCACCCAACAGGTGGAAACCGATCCGGACAAGACCTGCGAGGGCGTGTTTGGCCTGTGGTACGGCAAGGGGCCGGGGGTGGACCGGGCGGCAGATGCGCTGAAGCACGGCAACGCCTATGGATCGTCGCCCACGGGGGGCGTGTTGGTGGTGGCCGGCGACGACCACGGCTGTGTGTCGTCGTCGATGCCGCATCAGTCCGATGTCGCCTTCATGAACTTTTTCATGCCGACGCTTAACCCGGCCAACGTGGCCGAGTTCCTGCCGTTTGGGGAATGGGGGTATGCGCTGTCGCGGTTTTCCGGCATGTGGGTCGGCTTCAAGGCGATTTCCGAGACGGTTGAATCCGGCATGTCGTTTGAACTGTCCGAGGATCGCGAGTTTGTGACGCCGGATTTCACGCCGCCAGGGACGGGGCTGCACTACCGCTGGCCCGACCTGCCGGGACCGCAGATCGAAGAGCGGATGGAGGCGAAGAAAAGCGCCGTGCTGGCCTTTGCCCGCGCCAACCCGATTGACCGGGCCGAGTGGGGGCATGAGGCCCGGTTCGGCATTGTGACCACCGGCAAGGCGCATCTGGACACGTTGGAGGCGCTGCGCTTGTTGGGGCTGGATGAGATCGCCGCGCGGGAGTTGGGCATCGACCTGTACAAGGTCGGCATGGTCTGGCCGCTTGAGGACGTCGGTGCGCTAGCGTTTGCTGCAGGAAAGCAGGA
Organism: Antarctobacter heliothermus; assembly: GCF_900188425.1. GTDB lineage: Bacteria > Pseudomonadota > Alphaproteobacteria > Rhodobacterales > Rhodobacteraceae > Antarctobacter > Antarctobacter heliothermus. The sequence goes on along the minus strand of NZ_FZON01000047.1, from coordinate 14,107 downwards.
ACTGCTGGTGATCGAGGAGAAGCGCGGCATCATCGAAAGCCAGCTCAAGGAATATTTCTACGATTTCCCCGGCCAAAAGCCGGACCGCATGGTCGGCAAACGTGATGAGCACGGCGCGCGGCTGATCCCCTGGACGCATGAACTGGGGGCGCTGATGCTGGCGCGGATCATCGCAGGGCGGCTGGATCTGAACCTTGGCACATCACTCACGGAACGTGCCGAGGGGCTCGTGCCGCCACCGAACCTGATCGAGGTCCCGGGGGCGGCGCGGACTCCGTATTTCTGTTCGGGGTGCCCGCACAACACCTCGACCAAGGTGCCCGAGGGCAGTGGTGCACTTGCGGGCATAGGCTGTCATTTCATGGCCAGCTGGATGGACCGCAATACGACCTCGCTGATCCAGATGGGCGGTGAGGGTGTGAACTGGGTCGCGCGATCCAAGTTCAACGGCAACAAGCATATCTTTCAGAACCTTGGGGAGGGGACGTATTACCATTCGGGGTCATTGGCGATCCGACAGGCCATCGCCGCGGGCACCAACATCACCTACAAGATCCTGTTCAACGACGCGGTTGCGATGACCGGCGGGCAGACGGTGGACGGGCCGATCTCGGTCGAGGCGATAGCCCATTCGGTGCTCGCCGAGGGGGCCAAGCGCGTGGTCGTGGTGTCGGACCAGCCCGAGCGTTTCCGCGCGGCGGATCTGCCGTCCGGGGTGGCGATCGAACATCGGCGTGAGATGGACCGCATCCAGCGCGATTTGCGCGAGATCCCCGGCACCACGGTTTTGATCTATCAGCAGACCTGCGCCACGGAGAAACGCCGGCTGCGCAAGCGCGGCAAGATGGAAGACCCCAAGAAATTCGCCGTCATCAACCCGCTGGTCTGTGAGGGCTGTGGCGATTGCGGCGTCGAATCCAACTGCCTGAGCGTGGAGCCGCTGGAGACAGAGTTTGGCCGCAAGCGGCAGATCAACCTGAACTCCTGCAACAAGGATTTCACCTGTGTGAACGGCTTTTGCCCCAGCTTTGTCACGGTTGAGGGCGGCACGCTGAAGAAGGGGCGCGGTGTCTCTGCGTCGCAACTGGCAGAGTTGCAGGCCAAATTGCCCGCGCCGGTGATGCCCGCGCTGGATGCGCCTTGGGACATACTGGTGACGGGGGTTGGCGGCACCGGGGTCGTGACCGTGGGCCAGTTGATTGCCATGGCCGCAAACCTGGAGGGCAAGGGGGCCAGCGTGCTGGACTTTATGGGTTTTGCGCAGAAATTTGGCCCGGTGCTGAGCTATCTGCGCATGTCGGCCACCCCGCAGGAGGTCAATCAGGCGCGGATTGAGCCGTCTTCGGCGGATGCGCTGATTGGCTGTGACCTTGTGGTCAGCTCCTCGCCCAAGGCGTCGATGACGTACCGTGCGGGTCATACTCGGGGGGTGGTGAACACGGCGCTGATGCCGACGGGGGATTTCACCCGCAACCGGGATGCGGACCTGAACGCGGGCGAACGACTGTCGCGGATCCGGGCCGCCGTGGATGGAACGGCGCTGCATGGGCTGGACGCCAATGCGCTGTCAGAGGCGCTGTTGGGCGACACGGTGTTTGCCAATGTGCTGATGCTGGGCGCGGCCTGGCAGGCGGGGTTGGTGCCGCTGACAGAGGCGTCGCTGATGCGCGCGATTGAGCTGAACGGGGTCAAGCCTGAGGTGAACAAGCAGGCATTCCATTGGGGCCGGGTGGCGGTCAATGATCCGCAGGCGGTTGAGCGGATCGCCGGGACACAGGCGCAGCCGGTGCAGACGCTGGACCAGATGATTGACCGGCGGGCGGCGTTTTTGGTGGACTATCAGAACGACAGCTGGGCACAGACCTACCGGGACGCGCTGGCACCGGTGATTGCCGCTGAAACGCAGGTGGCGGGCGCGCCCGGCGCGCTGACAGAGGCCGCCGCCAAGGGTCTGTTCAAGCTGATGTCCTACAAGGACGAATATGAGGTCGCGCGGCTGCACACCCAGACCGGGTTCATCGAGGGTCTCAAGGATCGGTTCGAGGGCGAGTTCACCGTCAAGCACCATCTGGCGCCGCCGATGCTGTCCAAGGGCACCGATGCGCGCGGGCGGCCGCTAAAGCGGGTGTTCGGCCCTTGGGTGCAGGTGGCGTTCCGCCAGTTGGCGCGGATGAAGCGGCTGCGCGGGACCGCGTTGGATGTCTTTGGCCGGACCGAGGAACGCCGGATGGAGCGCGCCTTGATCACTGAATACCGCGCGTTGCTGGATCGGTTGGTGGCCAGTTTGACGGCAGACAACCGGGATGAGGCGGCGCGGATTGCCGGACTGGTCATGGAGATGCGCGGCTTTGGTCCGGTCAAGGCAGAGGCTGTCGACAAGACCCGCGTGCAGATCGACGCGGCAATGGTCGGCTATGGGGGCTGAGCGCCTTTAACCGACCAGTCGTTTGGGTTACGTCCTTTGGGCAGATGCCCATGATCGGGGCAGGTAGAGGAGTCCGCATCATGACCACTGACAGCCCCGTTTCCGTCACCCATGAGCGGGACATCGCCTGGGTGACGATCGACAACCCGCCGGTCAACGCCACCAGCACAGCGGTGCGGGCCGGTCTGGCCCGCGCGGTTGCAGAGGTGCAGGGCGCGCGGGTCGCCATTCTGTCCTGCGCCGGGCGCACCTTTGTCGCCGGCGGTGACATGTCGGAATTTGATGCCCCCCCGGCAGAACCGCATCTGCCGGACGTGGTTCAGTTGATCGAGGACAGCGCAACGCCGTTTGTGGCCTTGATGATGGGCACCGTGCTGGGCGGCGGGTTTGAGATCGCCATGGGCTGTGCCTGGCGGATCGCGGCCAAAGGCACGCGGTTTGGCCTGCCAGAGGTCAACGTGGGCTTGATCCCCGGCGCAGGCGGCACACAGCGCACGCCGCGTCTGATCGGGATGGAGGCGGCGATAGATATGGCCGCCTCTGGCGCGATGCTGGATGCCGATGCGGTGCAGGCGCTGGGCGGGCTGGATCTGGTCGCCGAAGGCGATCTGGCAGCGGCAGCGCGCGGCTTTGTGGCGGATCTGCCCGCGCGGCCCGTGGCGGTGTCGCAGCGGGACACCGCGCCCATAGCGACTGAGACGCTGGAGGCCAAGCGCGCCGCTGTGGCGAAACGCGCGCGCGGACAGGCGTCCGGGCTGTTGAATATCGACGCGCTTCAGTGGGCCTATCTGCCGTTCGCAGAGGGCCAGCCCAAGGAGCGCGCCCTGCATCTGGAGTTGCGGCACAGCGCCGAAAGCCGCGCCCTGCGCCATGCATTTTTTGCCGAGCGTGAGGTGGCGCGCCCCAAGGCGGCAGAGGGTGCCGCGCCGCGCGATCTACAAAAGATCGCCGTTGTCGGCGGTGGGCTTATGGGCGCGGGGATCGCCACGGCCAGTCTGGGCGGCGGGCTGCAGGTGGTGCTGATCGAACGTGATGCACAGGCGGCGTCCAGCGCCGCCGACCGTGTGGCCGGGCTGATCGACGGCGCGGTCGCACGCGGCAAGCTGAGCGCGGACAAGGCGGCCGAGCAAAAGGCGCGGTTCACTGCAACGGCGGACTATGGTGATGCCGCGGACGTGGACCTGGCGGTCGAGGCGGTGTTTGAGGATCTGGAGGTCAAGCGCGCGGTGTTCCGGCAACTGGCCGCGGTCGTGTCGCCGGATGCGATCCTTGGCACCAACACCTCCTACATCGACCCGCGTGAGATTTTTGCGGACATCCCCAACCTGTCGCGCTGTGTTGGCCTGCACTTTTTCTCACCGGCGCATGTGATGAAACTGTTGGAAATCGTGCCCTTGCCAGAGACCTCGGCAGAGGTGCTGGCCACCGGCTTTGCCTTTGGCAAGCGGCTGCGCAAGGTGTCGGTGTTGGCAGGGATCTGCGACGGGTTCATCGGCAACCGGATGCTGGCGGAATACCGGCGGGCGGCGGAATACATGCTGGCCGACGGGGCGCTGCCGCAAGAGGTGGACGCCGCCGCGCGTGAGATCGGCTTTCCCATGGGGCCGTTCGAATTGCAGGATCTGACCGGGCTGCAGATCGCCTGGGCCAACCGCAAGCGGCAGGCGGGCGCGCGCGACCCGGCGCAGCGCTACGTCACCATTTCCGATCAGGTCTGCGAGGCGGATCGGCTGGGCCAGCGCAGCGGCAAAGGCTGGTATGACTACGTCGAAGGGGACCGCAAACCACGCCCGTCGGCAGAGGTTGAGGCGGTGATTGTCGGGTACTCCAATTCGCAGAACATCACGCGCCGCAGCTATGACAGGGATGAGATCATTGCGCGTATCCTGTCAGTTCTTGCCAATGAAGGCGCGCGGATCGTCGAGGAAGGGATCGCCGAGACCGATGCCGCAGTCGATATGGTGCAGATCCACGGCTATGCCTTTCCGCGCTGGCGCGGCGGGCCGATGCAGGCGGCAAAGGCGCTTGGCTGGGACAAGGTCGCGGCGGTGATGGCCCGGTTGGCCGAGGAAAGCCCCGGCAGTTGGACGCTGAGTGATCGGGTTCGCACGGCTGGGGGCGTCTGAGCTGGCTCCGGCCTGCGGTTTCTTGTGCGCACGGTGCGGCCCAGTATTCCGACTAAAACAATCGACAAAGGCTTGCACCGTGTCGCGGTTTCTGTAATTGACTAAAAGCATAAGGAATTGCATCCCAGAGGAGCACAGCATGAAACTGACATCCGGAATTTCCGCGCTGGCGCTGATCGCGTCGGCGGCGATGACGCCCGTAGCGGCCATGGCAGAGGGCGAGGTCAACATTTATTCCTCACGCCACTACGATACGGATGAGCGGTTGTATTCGGATTTCGAGGACGCGACCGGCATCACCATCAACCGTATTGAGGGCAATGCCGATGAGCTGATCGCACGGATGCAGGCCGAAGGGCGCAACTCACCCGCTGATGTTCTGCTGACGGTCGATACATCGCGGCTGGAACGCGCCAAGGATGCCGGCGTGTTGCAGGCCATCGACAGCGCCATACTGGAAGCGCGGGTGCCGGGCTATCTGCAGGACGCGGGCAACGAATGGTTCGGCTTTTCGCAACGCGCGCGCATCATCTTTTACGACAAACAAGAGGTGACGACCCCGCCGGCAACCTATCAGGACCTGGCTGACCCGATGTACAAGGGGCAGATCTGTATCCGGTCGGGCACCAATTCCTACATGCAGACACTGCTGGCTTCGATGGTCGAGCATCTGGGCGAAGACGGCGCGCGCGACTGGGCGGCTGGCGTGGTGGCCAACTTTGCGCGTGACCCGCAGGGCGGCGATACCGATCAGTTGCGTGGCCTTGTGTCCGGCGAATGTGGTGTCGCCCTGTCGAACACCTATTATTTTGCCCGTGCCATCCGCACCGATGTCAGCGGGTTGACCGAAGGGCTGGACCAGATTGGCTGGGTCTTTCCGAACCAGGACGGCACCGGCGCGCACATGAACCTGTCGGGTGGCGGCGTGGCGGTCAACGCGCCGAACCGTGACAACGCGATCAAGTTTCTTGAGTACCTCACAGGCGATCAGGCGCAGAAGTATTTCTCGGCCGGGAATGACGAGTATCCGGCGGTTCCGGGTGTGGGCCTGAGCCCGTCGGTGGCGGCATTGGGTTTCTTCAAGCCTGACGATGTGGACCTGAGCGCCGTGGCCAAGAACATCCCCACAGCGCAGAAGATCTTTAACGAGGTGGGCTGGAAATAAGCCGTCTCAGTTGACCTGAAAAGGCGGGGTATGGCCCCGCCTTTTTTTGTGGTCACCTGCAGGCTGTCCACGCGTGGACAGCCTGCAGGTGAACAAATATCAATGGGTTACAGAGACGGTTTTACCAAGCGTTAAGGATTGCCGCAGTTTCCGGGCACCCGCAGCAGGCCGGATTATCCTGTGTCAGCCCCGCGTTGGCCCCATGTTGGCCCGGTGTCGCGCGGGTGTATTTCGGACCATTGGTCATGATCGCGTCGGAGGGCCGGTGACGGGATGCGGGGCCGCGGCAAACGCCGCGTGCGGGTGAGCGCGGGCGGCACAGCGGCCACGATCCCTTGGTCACATTGCAAGCCGCACAGTGGGGGGCTTAGACGGAGTCCGTCGTCAAGACCCTTTGCGCATCCGGTGGATCAGCAGGACCACCGGCAACAGGCCCAGAACCGCGATCACCAGGCTGGGCACGGCGGCCCCCTCCAGCCGTTCGTCGGCGGCCAGCCGGTGCGCCTGTACCGCCAGCGTGTCATAGTTGAACGGGCGCATGATCAGCGTCGCGGGCAGTTCCTTCATCACGTCGACAAAGACGATCAGTGCGGCGGTCAGCAGGCTGGGCCGCAATAGCGGCATGTGGACACGGCGCACCGTGCCCATGGCGTTCTGGCCCAGCACCCGCGCGGCGGCGTCCATATTGGGGCTGACGGCGGAAATGCCACCCTCATAGGCGCCGATGGCGGCAGCCAAAAAGCGGATCATATAGGCCCCGACCAGCACCCAGATCGAGCCGGTGAACAGCAACCCGGTCGAGACGTCGAAGGTGTCGCGCATCCAATTGTCCAGCGTGTTGTCGAAGGCGGCAAAAGGCACCATCAGGCCGACGGCGATCACCCCGCCGGGAACCGCATAGCCCAGCCGCCCGGCATAAAGCGCGGTGGCGGAAAGACGCCCCGGCAGGATGCGGCTGACGCTGCCGAGGATGATGGCCGCCGTCACTGTCACCAGCGCCGCAACCGTGGCGAGCGTCAGCGAGTTTTCGATAAAGCGGACGTAGCGGCGGCTGAGCAGATCCTGTTCGGACCCCAGTGCCATGGTCAGCAGCGCCGTGGCTGGAATCAACGCGCCCAGCAGGACGGGCAGGCTACAGGCGGCCAGCGCTGCGGCGTTCAAGCCGCCAGTCAGGCGGGCGCGGGGGATCGGCTCGGACCGGCGTCCGGCGTGATAGCGCGCCTGTCCCCGGCTGTTGCGCTCCAGCACCGCCAGCAAAAGGGCAAAGGCGAGCAGGCCAAGCGCCAGTTGCGCGGCGCCTGCCCGGTCGGCCAGCGAAAACCAGCTGGTGTAGATCCCGGTGGCAAAGGTCTGGACGCCAAAATAGGACACGGTGCCATAGTCGGCGATCGTCTCCATTGCCGCCAGCAGAACACCGGCCGCGATGGCGGGCCGTGCCATCGGCAAGGTGACGGACAGGAACGCGCCGAGCGGCGTGCGGCCCAGCGAACGGGCGGCAAAGACGGTGGTCGCGCTCTGGCTGACAAAGGCGGCGCGGGCCAGCAGGTAGACATAGGGGTACAGCACCAGCATCAGCATCGCCGCCGCCCCGCCGGTCGACCGGATTTCCGGGAACCAATAGTCGCGCGGTCCCCATCCGGTGACGTCGCGCAGGGTGGCCTGAATGATGCCGGGATGGTCCAGCAGATGCGTGTAGGCATAGGCGATCACATAGGCGGGAAAGGCCAGCGGCAACACCAGCGCCACCTCCAGCACCCGGCGCCCGGTAAATTCGGTCATGACCACCAGCCAAGCGGCCCCGGTGCCAATCAGGAAGGTGCCAAGGCTGACCAGCGCCAGCAGGATCAGGGTGGTGCCGGTGTAGCGGCCCAGCACGGTGTCGGCGAGATGCGCCAGTGTATCGCTTTCGGCGGAGAGGGCCGCCAGCATCACGCCGATGTGAGGCAGGGCGCAGAAAGCGGCGATCAGGACGGCGATCCCGACGATGAGCCGCTCACCCAGTGTCCTATGCTGATTTTTCATGTCCCGCCTCCTTGGTACCCGGGCCTTGGCCTGAAAGCGGGGGCTCCCGCACAGCCTGAGCATTTTTATCGGGGTTGGCGGGGAACGGGAGGAGAGTCAAGCATCCCACCCGAACCGGTCAGGCAGGATGAGGGTTTGTCACAGCAACGAGATCATGTCGTCAGTGATGTCATCCATCTCGACGCCGGAGAACACCACTGTCACGCCTTGATCCAAAAAGACGACGTCGTCGCCCTGCTGCTGCATGTGGGCAAAGGCGGCATCGACGTCGGCGTAGCCGAAGTCGGAAATGTCGATGATGTCCCACGGCTCCAGATCGGTCACGATGTGGGTGCCCTTGTCCGTGGTGTCGAAGACGAAACTGTCGCAGCCCACGCCACCGGAAAGGATGTCGTTGCCGCTGCCTGCCTCCAGAACATCGTCAAGTCCTAGGCTCTGAACATAGGCCTTGACCGCTGCCTGAGAGGCGGCGACGGCTTCGGGCGAATTCATCACGCCGATGACGACGGCGGCCCGGTCGAGGCCTGCGTCCAGCGCCCTGATCCACACCGCGCTGTCGCCGGAGTCGTTGCCGGGCGCATTCTGGTAGAGGCGGGCCACGAACTCTGTGTTTGTCGTGGACCCGAAGCTGGCCTGAAACTCTGGCGACGCCATGAGCGTGTTGACTGCGGATTCCAACGAAACACCGTTTGACAGGCTTTGCGTCCAGTCCTGAAAGTCGTCCGCATCGGGGGCGCGGTCAAAGACGGTTTGAAACAGGCGAAAGACGTCATCGGTCCATGTGGTTGCGTCCCACCGTGCGTCAAAGTCGGCCTGGCCATCGTGTGTCGAGGACTTGTTTTCCGGGCTTTCGGCGAAATGACGGACCACCATCTGGCGTGACATGCCGTCCGACAGGTTTGACAGCCAGGCGTTCAGTCCGCCGGGGTCCGGCGCGCGGCCAAGCACGTTCTGATAGAGGAGGGTGACAAAATCCACGTCGGTTGTGGTGCCGTAGGTGGTCTGGAACTCTGGTGACCCCATGAACCCCTTGGCGATCTCGGCGTGGGTTCTGGCGGTTGAGGCCAGCTGTGTCACCCAATACTGGTGCCCGTTCACATCCGGTTCGCGCCCGAAGACGGCCTTGTAGATCCGATAGACCTGTTCAGAGGCGTCGGTGCCGTACAACCCCCGTTCCTCGGCGATCAGCAGATCGGTCCCGTCGCCCGCCATCAAGGTGTCGTTGCCGCTCTGACCCACCAGGATATCGTGCCCGGCATCGCCGCTGAGGATCTCATCGTCGGACGAGCCGTTCAACAAGTCGTCGAACGCGGTGCCGTATTGGCCCTTGGGCTGATCGACCGGGCCGCCTTCCAGCCCGTTCAGATAGTTGGTGACGGACACGCGCTGGTCCGCGAAGACAAGGGTTTCGACGCCGTCGATGCGGGCATCCGTTCCGTCGCCGATCAGGCGCAATTGACCGTTCACGACCGTGGCCGTGTAGGCGCTGGTGTTGCCGTCCAGATAGACAGTGTCCTTGCCCGCGCCACCATGAATGACCTTTGTGCCGCGGCCAGTCTCGATCAGGTCGTCACCCGCCCCGGCAAAGACGGTGTCGTTGCCATCCCCGGCATGGATGGAGTCATTGCCGGACCCCGCATTCAGGAGGTCATCGCCGTAGCCGCCCTTGAGCGTGTCGTCACCTTCGCCGGTCGAGATGGTGTCATTGCCATGGCGTCCCAGGACCACGTCCATGCCGATTCCGCCGGTAAAGTTCTCATCGCCGGAGCCGCCTTCCTGAACCCACTTTTTTTCAATCACGATCTGGGCGACGTCATAGGGCATCATGTTCAATGCGACCGTGCCACTGTTCAGGAAATCGCCGGTGACCGTAACAAAGAGCGGGTCTACGTCTGTTTCGGTTGCAAAGTAGTAGCCTTCGATGGAATCGGGATTGCCGGTCAGCGTGACAATGCCGGTGATCGTTGGCAGGTAGGTTCGGTACTGGCCGTCGCCGGTGGTCTGGATGTGGTTCTTGTCGGACCCATCGAAAAAGGCGAGTTGTGACAATGCGGCGTACTCTTCGGCATCAATGTAGCGGCGGCCAAGCCTGTTGAGGCCGTTTTCGTCGGCCAGATCGCTGAGCCCGTCGGACGATGCCGGGTCCATTGTCATACGCGTCACATCCACGGAAACCGCCTCTTCCAGAAAGGGGCGCAGATCAAAATTGACGGTGCCGGGGTCCAGATCGCGCAGCGAGACGTAAATCACGTCGTGGTACGGGCTGGCGTAATAGTTGGTCTCGACCTCGCCATTGCTGCCGGTCCATTCGGTGTCGATGCTTTCAAAGCGTTCAACATGGCCGGTTTCGGCGCTGGTTTCGGGCCTCAGATTGTCTGCCATCAGCTTGAACGCGCCGCCACCGGCGGAGAGATCCACGCCATCGTCGCTGCGGTTTCCGGCGATGGTATTGGAGATGCGGTGTTGCAGCGGCCAGATAAAGGCGTCAGCGGTATCAAGCTGCACCATGACTTCGAACATTTCCAACAGGGTCGAGGCGGCGGCCATACCTTGCTGGTTCATGTTGGTGTTCAGCACGTTCCATTCGGTGATGTAGAGCGGGACTTCGCGGCCGAGGTGTTCGTTGAAATTGTCGATCCGCTGATCCAGGCTGCGCACCTCCTGATAGGTGCCCTCGAACACCTGCGTTTCGACGTGTGACTGGTTGTAGTAATAATGAGCGACTGCCCCGTCGATGGCATCCATCGCCCGCTGGTCGAGCCATTCCAGAATTGCCTCGTTTGCATCGTCCCAGCTGCCATTGCCCTTGTAGGCGCTGCCCGCACCGTTGGTGTCGCCCAACTGGATCAGGATCGCGGGATCATGGCCCAGGCCGGGCCGGTCCTGAGCCAATCGGTCGATGGCATCCTGCGCCGCGTTGATCACCCTGTTGGCGGAGATGCCGTATTCGGACTCTGTCATCGACGAGACAAAATCGCTGTCGGGGATGTCTTCGGGATGGGTGCTGCGGTCAAATCCCTCGACCCGCTTGCCGATGGAGTATTCGTTGCCGATCTCAAGACCCGTGATGTGATCCCCGTATTGCTCAAGCAGCAGGTAGACAAACGCCTCTATCTGGGCGGCGGGGATGTCGATCTTGGTGGGCAGGACAATTGTGACCTGGATCATTTTGTCCGGGGTGCTGTTTTCGACAACCCAATCCATAAAGGCGCGTACCTCGGCGCGGAGCTGTCCATCCTCCAGGCGGGTGACATCCAGCGTGTTCTCTGCGTGCCCACCGGGGTACCGCAGGTGCGTCAGATCAAGGGCGTCCACAGCGGCAACAAACCCGTCATGGGGCAGCATGTCGCCTGTCGTGTCGATGTTGACGCCGTGCAGCGCGTTGGTCCCGAAGTGATGATCTTGAACAAAAGTCCCGGTCGCGGTCGCCGACGCAAGCGACACATTGTAGGATGCCATGTCTTACCCCTCATTATTGGGGGCAGAATCGACATGAGCCGCGACATGCCAGCGACCGATCTGTGGCAAAAAATCGGACTTAAGGTGCTATTTTAATTTGTTTTTAGCATCTGTGATGCACGCGATGCCGCATCGGTTATCCGGCGTGACGGATCGCGGCGTCTTCGAGGCCGAGATCAGCCAGCGCGCTTTCGGCGATGAGGACAACATTGCTGAGGTCCGGTGCGTCTTCGGTCGGCAGGGTCGCCAGCACGTCGTCGCCCAGCAGGATATCAGTCAAAGAGGGGTTGGTGGCGTTTGGACGCATGTCCAGATCAGGCGCGTCACCATGCAGCGCGTCGTTGTAGACCACCATCAACTGGTCCTCGTCGTCATCATAGTCGAGGATCTCGGCGCCGGTTTCAGTCATCCATTCGCCCAGAACCAGAACATCGGCACCAGCGCCAAGCGAAACGATGTCGTCGTCGCCCGCAACAACAGTGTCGTCGCCGTCTCCGCCATTGAGGTAGTCGCGTTGGTCTATGTCCACACCGTCGCCGTTCAGGCGAACGCCTGAAATCAGGTCGTCCCCGTCACCGCCAAACATCGTGTCCTGGCCGCGATCCCCCAACAGCGTGTCGTCCCCAGAGCGCCCGTGCAATGCGTCGTCGCCCGTGCCGCCCCGCAAAAGATCGCCCCCTGCGCCGCCGTGCAACGTATCGTGGCCCGTCCCACCCGAGAGCGTGTCCGCGCCATTGCCACCATAAAGGTCGTCCGGACCGTTTTGTCCTTCGAGCGTATCATCCCCGTCGCCACCGTCCAGCGTGTCGCCGCCATCGGAGCCGCCGATCATCTCATCTGCCTCGGTGCCGAAAATCAAGTCGTCCCCGTCGGTCCCGGAAAAGGCATCCCCGTACACATCCTCGTACACATCCTCGGGTGCAACATCGTCTGGATCGGTCTGCGCGCGGTCTACTGTCGGTACCGAGTCATCGGTGGCCGGTTGCTTGCCGACGGGATCGTCTGGCAGCGCATCGGCGGGGTCGGTTTCTGTATGTGATTGAAAGAGATCATCATCTGGATCGCCGCTGACCTCTGCGTCCTCCATCGGGTCAAAGCCATCCTCGCTTTCGAGGTCGTCATCGGCAGACCCAATGCTGAAGAAAGCGAAGGATCCAATCGCCATCATGCCCAGAAGGCCGGTCAGGAAGAACATGGCTGTGCCTCGTGCTGCTTGCAACGCATCGCGCGCAGTGTCGCGGTCACGACGTCACAAGGCAAACACCTTCGTTCCAACAGGTTAATGCCGGATGAAACTGGCGCAAGTGACCCAGTGCGTTTACCGCACAGTTCTTCCCACTTTGCCAAGGTGGATGAAGGGCTTACATGTGGCTTATGATTCTGCGCCGCACAAACCAGTCATCCGGAAAGTCCAAGGGGGTTCATTCCCCGATCCAACCGGACGTTCCCTTTTTCGCCGTGGGGGACGTGCATGGCTGCGATCGCCTGCTGGATCAGATGCTGCAACGGCTGGACGGCTTGCGCCACCCCGAAGCCTTGCTGGTCATGGTCGGCGACTACGTCGACCGTGGCGAGGAAAGCCGCCGCGTGCTGCGCCGCCTGTTCGTGCTGAGCCAGGCCGCCGGTGACTTGATGCATTGTCTGATGGGCAATCACGAACAGATGCTGCTGGATGTCCTGGACGACCCCCAGAGCAATGGTCCGCGCTGGCTGCGGCATGGCGGATTGCAGACATTGGCCAGTTACCGGGTGCAGCCTGTCCTGGGGAACGGATCCGAGGCGCAGTGGATCGAGATGCGTGACCGCCTTGCCGCCGCGATCGGCGAGGACATCATCGCGTGGCTGCGCGGGCTGCCGCTGTCGTGGCAGTCGGGCAATGTGGTCGTGGTGCATGCCGGGGCGGACCCCGACCTGCCGATCAAGGAGCAGGAAACGGGAACCCTGCTCTGGGGTCATCCTGAGTTCCGCCAAAGGGCCCGGTCGGACGGGCTTTGGGTGGTGCATGGCCATACCATCACAGAAAAGCCGCGCGTCGTGCAGGGACGCATTCCCATAGACACCGGGGCCTATGCCACCGGCGTATTGACAGCGGCGTTGGTCGAAAAGGATCAAGTTTCGTTTATCCAAGCCTAGTGGATGGCATGACCGGTTTCTGAAAAGCGGCGTCTGCGCAAATTCAGTGCAGTTGCCCGTAAACCAACACGTTGGCGCGGCGTTTGGGTCGGTCGTCCAAGACCAGCCCGCAACACCCCCGCAACACGACTGAAACCCTCTGAAACGCATGATTTTTCTGCAGCTGCACAATGCCGTGATTGCACCCTTGGGGTGAAGTGAGCCGATCTATTGCCCGTAAGGGGCGAGCGAAAATTCAGCAATTCCTTTCAGGTCAACATCTTGGAAGAATGGGAAAATTTCGCGACTGCCAGAATTGTGGGCAGATGTTCGCTGCTGGGCATTGCAACCCTTGTCCTTAATTTTTTGTTAATTGACTTGGCGTCGTTCACTGACGTACACCAAAGCATAGCTTCGTAGTGTGCAGGTGCAGCGCACGTTCAGATTTTAATACCTCCGAGGGGCTTTGTTGCGCAAAGTCGGTAACGTCCGGAGTTCCCCTTTCCCCGGACGCAATTATCCCACAGGCTCTGTGACGGGTATGCCGAGCGCGGTGTAGCCGTTGAGCACGGCGGCGCGGATCTGAAGTTCGGCGACCTGACGATCGAAGTCGCGCGCCATGAGGCTCTGCCCCAGCAGCTTCACGCAATGCATCTTCGTCTCGGCGCGGCTTCGTCGGTGGTATCCGCTCCATTTTCTCCAGATGGCGCGGCCAAGGTATTTCGAAGCGCGCAGCGCCTCGTTCCGAGCGATAGCCCCTGCAGTCGATGGCTTCCACGGCTTGGCATTCTTGCGCGG
>NZ_FZON01000016.1:16008-92092 GCF_900188425.1 Antarctobacter heliothermus | reverse complement strand
CCGCGCAAGAATGCCAAGCCGTGGAAGCCATCGACTGCAGGGGCTATCGCTCGGAACGAGGCGCTGCGCGCTTCGAAATACCTTGGCCGCGCCATCTGGAGAAAATGGAGCGGATACCACCGACGAAGCCGCGCCGAGACGAAGATGCATTGCGTGAAGCTGCTGGGGCAGAGCCTCATGGCGCGCGACTTCGATCGTCAGGTCGCCGAACTTCAGATCCGCGCCGCCGTGCTCAACGGCTACACCGCGCTCGGCATACCCGTCACAGAGCCTGTGGGATAATTGCGTCCGGGGAAAGGGGAACTCCGGACGTTACCGACTTTGCGCAACAAAGCCCCTTTGCGGCCTTGGATGGTGGTCAAGATAAGGGCCGAAAGCAGAGGGCATTACTTTGCACTCGGCGGTCAAGGGGCAGACTCTGATCGCTATGTTCATGACCGCTAATGGGAGGTATGGTTCTCTACGAATTCGTCGAAAGGCTTTGCGTCCCGAAAGTCGGCTGTGCGGGACAAAACTGCCATCGGATGCCGAACAAGCAATAACCGCTCTCAGCCCGAAGCGGACCTAATCGTTCTTCCTCGGAGGGCGGGAATCATAGTTTCGCGGCGTTTGCGAGCGACCTTCATCGTCAAGTTCCACAATTGCACTTCCTTGCAGCAAAAACGGAAGTCGCGGTGCTGTGCGGTTACGCTTCACAGGCGACCCAGTCCTAGGTATCTTGTGGGCGAGAGCATCAAGAACAACGAGATGTAGATGGCGCTGGACGTCCTTCATTATTATTGCGACTGCAGCAGCTATGCAGGTGACAACAAATATGCGGTCGTAGGCGGCATCGCCGTAAAAGCGCATATGGTCGACCCGCTGAACAACCAGATTCAGTCATTGAAAGACGGAATCGGAATGAAAAGCGAGTTCAAGTGGAGCGAGTATCGTGGCGGAAAAAAGAAGGCCGCCTACGAGGCTCTCGTAGATCTATTCTATGAAGCGATTGACCTTCACTACATGCATTTCCACGCGATGCTCGTCGACTTCGATAAGTTCGACCACCATAAGAAGGGCCGCGGTGCTCCGCATCTTTCGATCAATAAAATGTATTACCAACTAATGTTGCATGAGGTCTGCCGTCGATACGGAGACAAATGGCGGATCATCATGCTACCAGATCACGGACAAGACTCCGATCAGATCGGTGAGTTCAGAAACGGCATCTGTGCGAATGCGTATCGGCGATATGGTGCAAAGCCAAACTGTCTTCGCGCGATCCACCCGACTGCATCGAAGAAGGTTAATCTCCTGCAGGTGACAGATGTCATTATCGGTGCGATAGCGGCAGAGAGGGAGGATAGAGTGGTGAAAGCGGTAAAAGCAGAGCTGCGCAAATATGTGATGGAGAGAAGCCCTGTACCGGACATGTCGATCAACACGCACAACGGCGAACGACAGTTCTCAATCTGGAACTTCAACTGTTGAGAAGGTACACACGCGACAGCCTATCGGTCCTCCCGAGAAGACCAGTCTAGCTGGCCGCTTCGACTGCCGCGAGCAGTTTTCAACATACTATACGCAGCTTGACAAACAAGGATTCTCTCTTCTCACCTCAAAATCGTGATCGAAGTGCGGTGAAATGTCGGCTTCCTGCGCGTTGCTGTCATTGGGGCACCGCGCAGCATGCGGCACTTTGGGCTCGAAGCGGACATCGCCCGAAGCGCCCCAACCCACGGTCCGGTATCCCGACCGGCTTACCCCCCGTGATCTTCGCAGAAATCGCGGATCAGGGTGTATTGGTCGTCGCCGACGCTGGTGTCGATGGAATACGAGAAATTGCCGTCTTCGGTCAGCCAACGCACCTCAAATTCCTCGCCGTCCTGACATTTGCCCCAGATGCTGCCGTATTCGCCGCCGTTGTAATCATCCTCAAGGAGGATCGTGTAGGCCTGCGCGGTGCCTGCAAGGGCCAGTGAGAAGGCAAGGGTGGAAAGAGATGAACGGAATGGGGAAAACATGGTGGGTTCCTGTTCGATGATCAAAAAATTTCTGGAAAGCGCGTGTTGGTGTTTGTCTTGCCAGTGTCTCATGGCGTCATCAGGTTGGATAGGGGTGTCTTTGTGGGTGGTGTCGGCCCGGGGAGGCGGGCAAGAAAACGGCCCCGAAGATGTCTCCGGGGCCGTGCTGGTCCGATTGGCGTCGCCGCGATCAGTTCAGGTCGGCGTCATAGGCGGCGTTGATGTCGGCCTCGGCTGCGTCGACTGCTTCGATCAGTGCGTCAAGGATCTTGCCGCCGCCGTCGACGTTGTCGCGGAACCAGTCCTGCACCGGCTTGGCGGCCTCGGCGAAGGCTGCTTTTTCATCGGGGGAGGGGACGTAGATGTCACCGCCGCCTTCGACGAAATCGGCGTAGGCCTGAATGGCGCCACGCTTGGGCGCGGCAAAGGTGGCCTGTTGCAGCGCGTAGAAACCGTCCACCACCACGCGTTTCATCGCCGGGTCCATGCCAAGGAACTTTTCGTTGCTCATCCACCACAGCGCGCCCATGTAGGCGTGGCCGTCCAGCGTGACGTATTGCAGGCCCGCATCGGGGAATTTCATGCCCATGATGTCGGTGATGCCGTTTTTCGAGCCGTCAACCACGCCGGTCTGGAACGAGGTGAACAGTTCCGGCCACGGAATCGGGGTGGGGGCAGCACCAAGGGCTTTGACAAGTTCCTGCGGCAGGTCGGCGACCACGGTGCGGATTTTCAGCCCGTCCATGTCGGCGGGTGAGGTGATGCGCCGCTTGGTATTGGCAAAGTTGCGCCAGCCGCCGGTGTTGCCAATGGTCATCAGGCGCACCGTGTCGTCGCTGTCGGCCAGCGCCATGTCGCGCATGGTGCGGACGAAATCGCTGGACAGGACGTGTTCGGCGACGCGGTCATTGGCCATCAGGTAGGGCAGGTCCAGCACCTGCACATAGGGAAAGATGCCCGCAGCCCCACCGGAGGTGGAGATGTAGATGTCGATGGAGCCTTCGGCCACGCCCTCGATACATTCCGCGCCGGTCGAGCATAGCTGGGTGCCCATGTAGATCTCGACCTCGATGGCGCCGTTTGACGCCGCCTCGACGTAGTCCTTGAACACGATCAGGCCGGCGTAATCCTCATCCGCCTCGTTCGAGTTGGCGGTGGCGACCAGTTTGATCGGATCGCCGTGTGAGGCGGCAAGGGCCGCGCCCCCGGTCAGGGATGTGGCCGCGAGCGTCGCCGCGGCAAAGAGATGTTTCAGCATGAGTACCTCCCGTTAGGTGCTGTTGTCTCAGGTTACTTTGGTGGCGGTGCCGGACTGATACAGGCCATGAAACCGGCATCAGGCGGGCATTTGATGAAGTCCGCAAGATAGGGGACGGTCATCGAAATGGCCGGAATGTAGGTGATCATGAAGATCACCACCACTTCGACCGCAAGAAAGGGCAGGATCGCCTTGGCGATGGTTTCGACCTTTTCGCGACTGACGGTCGAGGCCACGAACAGCACCAGCCCCATGGGTGGCGTGGCCAGCCCGACGGTGAGGTTGACGCTCATGATGATGGCGAAGTGGACGGGGTGGACGCCCAGTTGCACAAAGATCGGTCCAAGGATCGGGCCAAGGATGATGATGGCGGGCCCAGCGTCGAGGAACATGCCGACGATGAACAGCAGGATGTTGATCAGGAACAGCAGGACCAGCGGGTTTTCCGACAGGCCAAGGATGATGTCGGTCAGGATTTGCGGCGCGTGGGACAGCGAGACCACGGTCTTGAAGGCCACCGCCGCGCCGACCAGCAGAAGGACGGCGGAGGTGGACAGGGCAGAGCGCGACAGCACCTGGCCCAGATCGCGCAGGGTCATGGAGCGCAGGACCAGAAAGCTGATGATCAGGGCATAGGCGACGGCGACGGCGCTGGCCTCTGTCGGGGTCATGACGCCGATGAGGATGCCGCCAAGGATGATGATGGGGGTTTGCAGAGGGGCGGCGGCCTTTTTGCAGATGATGCGAAAGTCAGGGTCGACCTGTTTGCGCCAGTACATCATCAGCGCGTGAGCGATCACCAGCATCAGCGCGAAGACGATCCAGAGGTTGAGGCTGTGCAGCTTGTCGCCGTTGTCGTCCAGCGTGGCGAGGCCGAGGGGCACGGCGAGGCCGGAATAGGCGGCCATCAGCAGCCCGCCGACGTTGAGGCGAACAAGGGCAAAGCTGACCCAGTATTCGGTTGTGCTGATGGTCTGGTTGCGGTGGACGATGCGTTCGGCCTTGGGCAGGTCGTAGCGGTCAGCCAGCAGGCGAACCATGACCATGAGGCCGACGCCGACAAGGATGCCCGGCACGATACCCGCAAGGAACAGCGCGGCGACGCTTTCGCCCATGACATAGGCGTAGATGATCATGATCCCAGAGGGCGGGATGATCGGGCCGATGACGGATGAGGCGGCGGTGATGGCAGCGGCAAAGCGGCGGGTGTAGCCGTTCTTCTCCATCGCCGGGATCAGGGTGGACCCAAGGGCCGAGGTGTCCGCCACGGCGGAGCCGGAGAGGCCCGCGAACAGGATCGAGGACAGGATGTTGACGTGGGCAAGGCCGCCGCGCAGGTGGCCCATGATCGCTTGGGAAAACTCGACAAGGCGGATGGTGATGCCGCCGCGGTTCATGACCTCACCGGCCAGCATGAAGAAGGGCAGCGCCATCAGCGGAAAGCTGTCCATGCCGTTGTAGAGATTGCGGTAAAGGACCGAGAGTTGGCGCGATTGGTCGTCCATCACCAGCAGGCCAAAGGGCGCGGCGAGCAGGGCAAAGACCACCGGCAGGCCGATCATGATGAGGATCAGGAAGACGGGCAGGAACCAGATCAGCATGTCAGTCCGCCCCCGCCATGTCGTCCGTATTCAGGCGCGTCAGACGGTCGCCGCCGCCCATGAGGGTGATCAGCTGGCGCAGGATCAGTTCCACGTTGACGAGGATCAGCAGGTTTATCCCGACCCAGAGCGCGGCATACTGGTACTGGTTGGCGAACTTGGCCTTGCACTTGCCGATCTCGATGCCGAAAGGCCAGCGCAGGGAGGAGGAACAGCCCCGGCCCGACAGGCTGTCGACGTGGTTGTTCAGCCCCTTGTCCCAGGCGATGACCAGCACCCAGAGAGAGATGCTCAGCAGCATCAGACCCAGCAGCGCCGCCAGCAGCCGGGGCAGGGCGCGTTCCAGCATGTCGATGGCGACAAACCCGCCTTGGCGGTAGGCCAGCGGGGCCATCAGCCCGACCAGCCAGAGCATCCCGAAACGCGCGCCTTCCTCTGTCCAGTTGGGGGCGTCATTCAGCGCGTAGCGCCAGAATATCTGGCCAAGGATCAGGCAGACCATGATCGCCAGCGCAAGCACCGCAATCACCCGGCCCACGGACAAGATACCCGTGTTCAGCCGCTCCAGCGGCCAAAGCAGTATCAGCAGCACCGGCATGGCGCTCCTCCCATATGCGGGGCGTGACGCGCCCCTTGTCGTTCTTCGGGCCGGGATCTTGGCGCCCCGGTCCCCTGTTGTGTCAGCCCTTGAGGCTGACGAACCGGCCGCCCTGAAACAACAGCGGCAGGCCGGGTCGGAAGGCCGCGCCAAGCACGCGGCCCACGATGATCACATGGTCGCCCGCATCATGCACGGCCTCTTGACGGCAATCGAACCGGGCAAGGCAATCGGCCAGTTGCGGCACGCCATTGTCGTCGTTGTCCCAGTCGAACCCGTCAAAGGCATAGGCGTCGCGGGTGAACCCGTTGCAGATGTCCTTTTGGTGGCCGTCGAGGACGTGGATCGAATAGTGCTGGGCGTCCCGAAAAGTGGGAAAGCGGCGCGAGGCCTTTTGCGGCGACCACAGCACCAGCGGCGGGTCCAGCGACACGCTGGCAAAGCTGGACGCGGTGATCCCGACCGGCCCGCCGGGGCCGGGGGCAGTGACCACGGTCACGCCGGTGGCAAAACTGCCAAGTGCGGCGCGAAAGGCGCGGGAGTCCTCGCTGGGGTCAATTACCTGCATCGCGTGGCTCCGGTTGCCGTCCATCAGGGAACCTCTTTCCCCAGTGCTGCGGTATAAAGTTCAAACCAGAGCTGGCGCGTCATGTCGACGTCAAATGCCCGTGAGAACCCTTTGATCCGCTCAATGGTGTTGGTGCCCATGACCGGCAGGATACCCGCCGGATGCGCCAGCAGCCAGGCGACGGCCACGGCGGCGCGGTCGACACCCTGATCGGCGGAAACGCGGTCCATGACCGTGGTCAGCGCGGTGTTCGAGCTCATCAATGCTCCGCCGCCCAGCGGCGACCATGCCATCGGGGGAATGTCGCGTTCCTGCAGATAGGCCACGTCACCGTTGGTGAACCCCTCAACCGCGCTCAGGCTGAGTTCGATCTGGTTGGTGACCAGAGGCGATTTCATCGCCGATTGCAGCAGCGTCCAATCGTGTTGCTTGAAGTTGGACACACCCACGGCGCGGACCTTGCCAGAGGCCACGATTTCATCCAGTGCGGCCCCCGTTTCGCGGTGGTCCATCATCGGGTCGGGGCGGTGGATCAGCAGCAGGTCGATCTGTTCGATCTGCATCAGGCGCAGCGAGTGATCGACCGAGGCCATGATATGCGCGCGGCTGGTGTCATAGTATTTCACCGGCGCATCGGCATAACGGCCCACGGGGGCGACGATGTCACATTTGGTGACGATCTGGATCTGTTGGCGCAGCTCTGGCGTCATGGCGGCACCAAGGATCTCCTCTGCCTCATAGCCGCCGTAGATGTCGGCCTGATCCAGCGTGGTGATGCCCTGTTCCAGACAGGCGTCGATCTTGGCCCGGACATGGGCGGGCGAGGTGTCTGTATCGTCGCCCAGACGCCACATGCCATAAACGATGCGGCTAAAATCTAGCCCCTCTTGCAGGTCTACGCGTTGCATCATTTACGCTCTCCCACGCCGAGCGGCGTTGCCGGTGTTTCGTTCGGGACGCGGCCATATTCATGCGGCAGCGAACAGGTTTTCAGCTCTGGCAGGACCAGTTTGCCAAAGTGCTGGCATTCTTCGATGTGCGGATAGCCGGAGAAGATGAAGGCGCGAATGCCCATCTTGCGGTATTCTTCGATCTTGGTCAGCACCTGATCGGCGGAGCCCACCAACGCCGCGCCACAGCCCGACCGCGCGCGGCCCACGCCGGTCCAGAGACCGGGTTCGACATAGCCGAATTTATCCGCCAGTTCGCGGGCGCGGGATTGGTGAGAGACGCCTAGTGAGCCGCTGTCATGGGCGCGGTCACGGATCAGCTGGCCGTATTCATCGTCCAGTTTCGACACGAGACTGTCGGCGTAGTCGCGGGCCTCTGCCTCTGTGTCGCGGACGATCATGTGGACGCGCAACCCGTAGTCCAGCGTGCGGCCATAGCGCTCTGCCACGGCGTTCACGTCGGTCATGCGCTG
Source organism: Antarctobacter heliothermus (assembly GCF_900188425.1). Classification (GTDB taxonomy): domain Bacteria; phylum Pseudomonadota; class Alphaproteobacteria; order Rhodobacterales; family Rhodobacteraceae; genus Antarctobacter; species Antarctobacter heliothermus. The sequence continues at coordinate 84,641 of NZ_FZON01000016.1, read as the reverse complement.
GGCAAGCTGTTCCTTGGGTTCCGGCCACATCAGGTAGACGTCGCAATGCTCACCGCACAATTCCAGCGCGGCAGGGGAATAGCCGCCAAAATACAGCAGCGGGCCGCCGGTCTGATAGGGTTTGGCGGGGTCGGTGGTGAGACCTTTGAAATTGTAGATCTCGCCGTCAAAGTTGATTTCGTCCTGCGTCCACGCCTGTTTGAGGATCTGGACGACCTCGCGGGAGCGTTGGTAGCGATAGCCGCTGTCGGCCTTTTCGCCGGGAAAATCGGAGGAGATGACGTTTAACGTCAGCCGTCCCTGCATCATGTGATCCAGCGTGGCCACGGTGCGGGCCAGCATGATCGGGTGCATCTCACCGCAGCGGATGGCGGCCAGCATGTTGATGGTGCTGGTCAGCGGCGCCATGCCCGCGACAAAGGACAGGGTGTCCTGCCCGACCTGATAGGATGAGGGCGCAAGGATGTTGCGGAAGCCTTGTCTTTCGGCCTCCAGCACGATGTCGCGGCAATGTTCGAAGGACGAGCGCAGCGCGCCGTCAGGCACGCCCAGATAGCGGTAGTCATCTGAGCAAAGCGCCGAGAACCAGCTGACCTCGGAGGCGTCCAGATCGGCGGAGGTGACGGGGACGACGGTCATGCGGGGCCTCCCTGGCTGCGCCGGATTCGGCGGCGGATTTCTTCTTGCGTAGCATTCGGGAATTAATGCATCAATAGTGTATTAATTATGGGCGCTCTACGGAACGGCGTCCAGCGGAGGGACACAGGCTTGACTCGGGGACGGACCTCGGCGGCGCTGCCCAAGCACGCCCAGATCAGCGAAATGCTGATCCGAGACATTGCCGCCGGGCGGCTGGTGGATGGCGCGCGGCTGCCGCCAGAGCGCGAGATGGCCGAACAGTTGGGCATCGCGGTGGGCACCCTGCGCAAGGCGCTTTTGACGCTGGCGGGCGAGGGGCTGCTAGACCGGGTGCAGGGATCGGGCAACTACGTCCGGGAGCGGGGTGGCGTGGCGTCGATCTATTCGATGCTGCGGCTGGAGCTGAAGGCGGGTGGTGGGCTGCCGACGGCAGAGTTTCTGGGGGTGGACCGTCTGCCCAAACCGGCGGATGCGCCGCGCTTTGGGCCGTCGGATGTGGGCTGGCGGTTTCGCCGACTGCGGTTTCTGGGCGGGGTTCCGGCGGCGCTGGAGGAAATCTGGCTGGACGGCGCGCAGGCGGATCACATCGCGGCAGAGGACGTGTCGGAGTCGCTGTACCTGTTCTATCGTGAGCGGCTGGGTCTGGTGATCCTCTCGGCAGAGGATCGGGTGAGCTTTGCGCCGGTGCCGGAGTGGCGCGACGCCCGGTTCCCGCCCGAGGTGGGCGCAACGGCGGGCCATGTGACGCGGATCGCGCGTGACAGTGCGGGCGCGCCGGTGGAATTTTCACGGACCTGGTTCGATGCGGACACGGTCATCTACATCAATAGGATCGGCAAGGCATGACGATGGTGCGTTACGGTGTGATCGGCTGCGGCATGATGGGCCGCGAGCATATCCAGAACATCAACCTGCTGCCGCAGGGGCGTGTCGGGGCGGTCTTTGACCCGGTGCCCGATCTGGCGGTCAGCGCGGCGGAGTTGGCGGGCGGGGCGCAGGTTTGCGACACGCTGGAGGATCTGCTGGCGGTGCCGGATCTGGACGCGCTGGTCATTGTCAGCCCGAACGATTGCCATGTGCCTCAGTTGCGCCAGATCGCGGCGACCCGTGTCCTGCCGATCCTGTGCGAAAAGCCGTTGTTCACAGCACCCGAGGATGAGGCGTTTCTGTGCGAATTTGCGGCCAGCTATGGCGCGCCGGTCTGGGTGGCGATGGAGTACCGCTATATGCCGCCGATCGCGCTGTTGCGGGATGAGGCGCAGGAGGCGACGGGCGGCATTGCCATGCTGACGATCCGGGAACACCGCTTTCCGTTCCTGCCCAAGGTCGGTGCGTGGAACCGCTTTAACCAGCGAAGTGGTGGCACGCTGGTGGAAAAGTGCTGTCACTTCTTTGACCTGATGCGGCTGATCCTGCGGGATGAGCCGGTGCGCGTCATGGCCAGCGCCGGGCAGGCGGTGAACCACAAGGACGAGACTTATGACGGGCGCGCGCCGGACATCTGGGACAACGGCTATGTGATCCTCGATTTCGCGGGCGGCGCGCGGGCGATGCTGGAATTGTGCATGTTCGCCGAAGGATCGCGCTATCAGGAAGAGATCAGCGCCATGGGCCCGGCGGGCAAGATAGAGGCGCGGGTGCCGGGGCCGGGGCGGTTCTGGCCCGCCCATCTGGGCGACGCGCCGGTGCCGCAGGTGATTGTGTCGCCTCGGGTGCCCAAGGGGCCGCGCCTGATTGAGGTGCCGGTAGATCCGGCCTTGCTGGCGGCGGGCGATCACAACGGATCGACCTACTACCAACATGAGCGGTTCAACGCCGTGGTGCGCGGCGAGGGCAGCCCCGAAGTCACGCTGGCGGACGGGATTGCGGCGGTGCGCATCGGGCTGGCCGCGCAGAAAAGCGCCGCAACCGGGCAGGCGGTTGTGCTCTGACGCTTTTTTGAGCGGGCAAGAAGGCCCGGGCCGCGCCGCGCGATAAAGGCATTGCGACCCCCGACCGGAGTGGTAGACCCGTCGCCGATGTGTTTTGACGCGCGGCAAGGTTTGCCTTGACGGATGCGCGCTGTGGCTACATCCTGAAAAACTATACGCGCGTCAAGAAACATGGAGTGCTCCGGACTGGCTGCCTGGGCGCGCCGCCGTGGCCTGCGAGGTGCCTGACTGGGAGGGACTATGGACGATCGCAAGATTCGGAACATGGAAGAGTTCGCAGAGGTCAGCGGCATTTCCCGGCCTACCCTGTCGAAGTATTTCAACGACCCCGAAAGCGTGCGCAAAACCACCCGCTCGCGGATCGAGGGCGCGCTGGAGCAATATGACTATCGCCCCAACATCTTTGCCATCAACCAGAACCGAAAGCTGACCAAGAACATCGGCATTGTCGTGCCCTACCTGGCCGACCCGTTTTTTGCCGAGATTGCGCGCAATCTGGAAATGCTGGTCATCGGCTCCGGGTTTCGACCGATCCTGCTGAGCTCACACGGCACAGCCGCGCAGGAAAACGACAACCTTGAAAGCCTGCGGGCAATCAAACCCGCCGGGGCGCTGTTGGCGCCGTTGGGGCGGCGTTCTGACAAGGCCGCCGTCGAAAGTTTTTGCCAGGCCGTGCCCTCCGTACTTTTTGACAGTAATATCAGCGGTTTGGGTGAGGCGTTTGTGGGACATGACAATGCGCAGGCCACAGCGTTGATCTGTGAGTATCTGTGCCGGACTGGCCAATCGCCCGCCTTTTTCGAGATGCGAGAGCCCACCAACCCGAACGCCTATCGCCGCCGCAAGGCCTATTGTGACGTGATGGAGCGCATGGGGCATCCAGCGCATCTGTTGCAGGTGGACGGCGACGGATGGGATTTCGAAAAGATCGGCCTGGAGGGCGGGGTCAAGCTGATCGACGGCGGCGACCTGCCGACCGACACGATCCTGTGCAGCAACGACCGACTTGCCATCGGGGTTCTGGCGGCAGCCTATCAAAAGGGTTTGCGAGTCGGGCTGGGCCCGGGATGCGCCCTGCGAGTCGCCGGGCACGACGATCACCCGTTTTCGCGCTATACTTGCCCACCGCTGACCACCGTTTCGCAAAGCTACGACGCCATTGCAGAGCGCAGCGTCGAACGCCTGTTCAGCCTGATCGAAAGTGGCCAGCGTGTTGAAAAGCGTGACGAAATCTATCTGGAAGGCCGGTTGGTCATGCGTCAATCCGCATGAAATGCTGCATCGCGGCAAGTTAAAAGTTTACCCCCGTAAAGTTTTTAATTGACTTGCGACCCGGCGTCATTCAAGATGTTATCGTTAACAACGAGTTCCAAGGGAGGAAACTGGATGACTTTGAAAGGCGCATTTTTTGCGGCTTCCGCACTTGTGTCGGTGTCTGCCACCGCACTGACTGCCGAAGTGCTGACCATCGCAACCGTGAATAACGGCGACATGATCCGCATGCAGGGCCTCACGGCCGACTTCACCGAAAAGACCGGACATGAAGTGAACTGGGTCACGCTGGAAGAAAACGTTCTTCGCCAGCGCGTGACCACCGACGTCACCACCAAGGGCGGCTCCTTCGACATCATGACCATCGGCATGTACGAAACCCCGATCTGGGGTGCGAACGGCTGGCTGGTGCCGCTGGACGACCTGTCCGAAGGCTATGACGTCGACGACATTCTGCCCGCGATGCGCAACGGCCTGAGCCATGACGGAACGCTGTACGCAGCCCCGTTCTACGGCGAAAGCTCGATGATCATGTATCGCACCGACCTGATGGAAGCCGCCGGTCTGGAAATGCCCGACGCGCCGACATGGGAATTCATTCGCGAAGCGGCTGTCGCCATGACCGACCGCGACGCCGAGATCAACGGCATCTGCCTGCGTGGCAAGGCCGGCTGGGGTGAGGGCGGCGCCCTGATCACCGTGATCGCAAACTCGTTCGGCGCGCGCTGGTTCGACGAAAACTGGACGCCGCAGTTCGACCAGCCGGAGTGGGCCGATGCGCTCAACTTCTACGTTGGCCTGATGAACGACGCGGGCCCTCCGGGATACGCGACCAACGGTTTCAACGAAAACCTGTCGCTGTTCCAGCAGGGCAAATGCGGCATGTGGATCGACGCGACTGTTGCGGCGTCCTTTGTGACCAACCCCGACGACTCGACCGTGGCCGACAAGGTCGGCTTTGCTCTGGCACCGAACCACGAGGGTGTTGAAAAGCGGGCCAACTGGCTCTGGGCTTGGGCGCTGGGCATCCCTGCCGGTACTCAGAAAGAAGCCGCAGCCAAAGAGTTCATCGAATGGGCCACCTCGAAAGACTACATTGAGCTGGTTGCCGCCAACGAAGGTTGGGCAAACGTGCCTCCGGGTGCCCGGACCTCGCTCTATGAGAACCCCGAGTACCAGAAGGTTCCCTTTGCTCAGAAGACCCTGGATTCGATCCTGGCCGCTGACCCGAACAACCCGACGGTTGATCCGGTTCCCTATGTCGGTGTCCAGTTCGTCGCCATCCCCGAGTACGCCGGTATCGCAACCGACGTGAGCCAGGAGTTCTCGGCGGTCTATGCCGGTCAGCAGACCGTGGCAGAGGCGCTGGAAAAGGCGCAGGCCCTGACGATCGACGCAATGGAAGCCGCAGGTTACTAAGGCATCCTCCCAGTCCGGAGGGCGGGGGCAACCGCCCTCCGGACACACAGAACTACCCCCACTCACCCGATGACATGAATGGAAAATGGCGGCCCCTGGTCGCCAAGGGAGGAGGCGCGCCATGGCGACCCAGCACTCGCGATCCGCAGCCCGTCTGATGATGGCCCCCGCGGTTTTTCTACTTCTGGTCTGGATGCTCGTCCCGCTGAGCATGACCCTGTGGTTCTCATTCCGAAAGTACCTGCCGCTGCGCGGTGGTGACCTGGGATGGGCCGGCTTTGACAACTATGTACGTTTCGTGACCTCCAGCGCCTTTTGGCCCAGTGTCATGACCACCCTGATCATCGTCGGCGGCGTTCTGATCATCACTGTCGTGTTCGGCGTACTGCTGGCCATGCTGCTGGATCAGCCGATGTGGGGACAGGGGGTTGTTCGGATCCTTGTGATCGCGCCCTTCTTCGTGATGCCGACCGTGTCCGCGCTGGTCTGGAAGAACATGTTCATGGATCCGACGAACGGGTTGTTCGCGCATCTGTGGAAATTCTTCGGAGCAGAGCCAGTATCATGGCTCAGTCAGGCGTCGCTGGAATCGATCATCATGATCGTCAGCTGGCAATGGCTGCCCTTTGCGACGCTGATCCTGCTGACCGCGATCCAGTCGCTCGACAGCTCGCAGCTGGAGGCCGCCGAGATCGACGGCGCCAAGCCGGTGTCCCGTTTTTACCACATCATCCTGCCCCACCTGGGACGCGCCATCACCATTGTGGTCCTGATCCAGACGATTTTCCTGCTGTCCATCTTTGCAGAGATCTTTGTCACCACGGGCGGTGCTTTCGGAACCAAGACGCTGACCTACCTGATCTTCCAGCGTGTGCTGGAAAGCCAGAACATCGGTTTGGGATCTGCTGGTGGTGTTTACGCAATCATTCTCGCCAATATCGTTGCGCTCTTCCTGATGCGCATCGTCGGCAAGAACCTGGACACCTGAGGGGGACATCATGGCACGCGCTGTCACAACGCAACGCAAAGCAATCAATACCGCCTTCGCATGGGGTGTCGGTCTGCTGATCTTCTTCCCGATCCTCTGGACGATCCTGACCAGCTTCAAGACCGAAGCTCAGGCGATCAGCGATCCCCCGGTGTTTCTGTTCTTTGACTGGACGCTGGAAAACTACGCGGTGGTTCAGGAACGGTCGGACTACATGCGGTTCCTGTGGAACTCGATCATCATCGCGGGTGGGTCGACCATCCTGGGGGTGATCATCGCGGTCCCCGCCGCCTGGTCGATGGCCTTTGTGCCCTCGCCCCGGACCAAGGACATCCTGCTCTGGATGCTCTCGACCAAGATGCTGCCTGCGGTTGGCGTTTTGTACCCGATCTACCTGCTGTTCATCAAACTGGGCTGGCTGGATACACAGATCGGACTGGTCATTGTCCTGATGCTGATCAACCTGCCGATCATTGTCTGGATGCTCTACACCTACTTCAAGGAAATCCCCGGTGAGATCCTTGAGGCGGCGCGGATGGACGGAGCCACGCTCAAGTCAGAGATCCTGTATGTGCTGACGCCAATGGCAGTGCCGGGCATCGCCTCGACCCTGTTGCTCAACGTCATCCTTGCCTGGAACGAGGCATTCTGGACGCTCAACCTGACGGCAGCCAAGGCGGCACCGCTGACGGCCTTTATCGCCAGCTACTCCAGCCCCGAGGGACTGTTCTACGCAAAACTGTCGGCGGCCTCTGTCATGGCCATCGCGCCGATCCTGATCATGGGCTGGTTCAGCCAGAAACAACTTGTCCGGGGCTTGACCTTCGGCGCAGTGAAATAAGGGGGGGACCCATGGGACGTATTCAACTCAAGCAGGTCAAGAAATCCTTTGGCGACGTGACGGTTATCCCGCCGCTAGATCTTGAAATCAACGATGGCGAATTTGTGGTGTTTGTCGGCCCGTCGGGCTGCGGTAAATCCACCCTCCTGCGGCTGATCGCCGGGCTGGAGGACATGACCGACGGCAAGATCGAGATCGACGGTCAGGACGCCACATCGCTGCCCCCTGCCAAGCGCAAGCTGGCGATGGTGTTCCAGTCTTATGCTCTGTACCCGCATATGACGGTGCGCAAGAACATCGCCTTTCCGATGCGGATGGCGGGCATGGATCAGGCCGAGCAGGACAAGCGTATCGCCTCGGCGGCCAAGGCGCTGAACCTGACCGACTATCTGGATCGCCGTCCGGGGCAACTTTCGGGTGGTCAGCGTCAGCGGGTCGCCATTGGCCGCGCCATTGTGCGGGAACCCGAGGCGTTCCTGTTCGACGAACCGCTGTCCAACCTGGATGCGGCGCTGCGCGTCGGCATGCGGATGGAGATCAGCGAACTGCACAAGAAGCTGGCGACCACGATGGTCTATGTGACCCATGATCAGGTCGAAGCCATGACAATGGCCGACAAGATCGTGGTGTTGCAGGCCGGTGTGATCGAGCAGGTCGGCAGCCCGCTGGAGCTGTACCGCGCGCCGCGCAACAAGTTTGTTGCCGGTTTCATCGGCTCGCCCAAGATGAACCTCATTGAGGGCGCCGAGGCGACCAAGCACAACGCGCAGACCATCGGCATCCGCCCCGAGCATGTGGAGGTTTCCACCACCGACGGCCTGTGGCAGGGCACCGTCGGCGTGGCCGAGCACCTGGGATCGGACACGTTCATCCACGTCCACGGGGTTCCGGGCTGTGATCCGATGACCGTGCGTGTGGGTGGGGAAATTCCGGTGACGCATGGCGACACGGTCTTTCTGACGCCGAACCTGCAACACCTGCATCGTTTTGATGCTGAGGGGCTGCGGCTGGCATGACACGCCTTGCCGGAAAATCCGCCCTGATCACCGGTGCCGCGCGCGGCATCGGCAGGGGATTTGCCGAGGCCTATGTGCGCGAAGGGGCCACGGTTGCCATCGGCGACATAAACATGGAGGCGGCGGAGCAGACCGCCGCCGAGATCGGCGGCGGGGCCTATGCGGTTCACATCGATGTCTCCCGGCAGGACAGCATCGACGCGGCCATCGCGTCGGTGGTGTCCCACGCCGGCAAACTGGACATCCTTGTCAACAACGCGGCGGTGTTCGATGCCGCCGAAACGGTGGACATCACCCGCGACAGTTATGACCGGCTGTATGCGATCAACGTGGCCGGGACGCTGTTCACCATGCAAGCAGCGGCGCGGCAGATGATCGCGCAGGGCCATGGCGGCAAGATCATCAACATGGCGTCCCAAGCGGGGCGTCGTGGTGAATCCTTGGTGCTTGTCTATTGCTCGACCAAGGCGGCGGTCATCTCGATGACGCAGTCCGCCGGGCTGAACCTGATCAAGCACGGCATCAACGTGAACGCCATCGCCCCCGGTGTGGTGGACGGTGAACATTGGGTCCATGTGGACGCGCTGTTTGCCAAGCTCGAAGGCAAGGCGCCCGGCCAGAAAAAGCGCGAGGTCGAGGCCAGTGTGCCTGCGGGCCGCTACGCGCTGCCTGCGGATCTGTCGGGCATGGCGGTGTTCCTTGCCTCGCCCGAGGCCGATTACATCGTGTCGCAGACATATAATGTCGACGGCGGCCAGTGGATGAGCTGATCGCCGCGCCCTGACGCGAAGAAATGATACCGGGGCGTGACCCCCGACAACAACATGAGGTTCCCATGGCGATCAAGCTTTGCTCCGCCAATCTGGCTGACCTGCCCGAAGGTATTGCCGTTCCCACCTATGACCGCGCTTCCCTGACGCCGGGGATCGTGCATATCGGACTAGGCAACTTTCATCGCGGGCACCAGGCGTGGTATTTGCACCGCCTGATGCAGCAGGGGCTGGCGCAGGATTGGGCCATTGTCGGTGCTGGCGTGCGTGCCTTTGACGAGGCGCAGCGCCAGAAGATGGCCGCGCAGGACTATCTGACCACGCTGATTGAACTGGACCCGGCGGGCAGTTCTGCCGAGGTCATCGGCTCGATGATCGACTATGTGCCGATTGTCGACGGCAACGGCCCGTTGATCGACCGGATGACCGATCCGGCGATCCGCATCGTCGCGCTGACCGTGACCGAGGGCGGCTATTACATCGACCCGGTGACCAAGGGGTTTGACGCGCAGCACCCCGATATGGTGCATGACGCCGCCAACCCGGCGACGCCGCGCACCGCTTTTGGCGCGATGGTGGCCGCGCTGCGGCAGCGCCGCGACGCGGGCACCGGGCCGTTCACCGGGCAAAGCTGCGACAACCTGCAAGGCAACGGCGCGATCCTGCGCCAGACGGTTGTGTCGTTGGCGCGACTGTCCGATCCGGCGCTGGCCGACTGGATCGACGCCAACTGTACCTTCCCCAACGCGATGGTGGACTGCATCGTGCCCGCCACCGGGCCGAACGAATTGGCGCTGGTGCAGGGCTTGGGCATCGATGACGCGGTGCCGGTCACGCATGAGAATTTCCGCCAGTGGGTGATCGAGGATGATTTCTGCGCCGGGCGGCCGGATTGGGACAAGGCGGGGGCGACCTTTTCGGACGATGTCCACGCCTATGAAACCATGAAGATCCGCATCCTGAACGGCGGCCATCAGGTCATTTCCAACCCGGGTGAGATCCTTGGGGTCGAGTCCATCGCAGGCTGTATGGCGCATCCGCTGATTGGCCGCTTGTTCCACAAGCTCGCCAGCGTAGAGATCGTGCCGCATGTCCATGCGGTGCCGGGCATGACGCCTGCCGATTATGTCGATCTGATCCACAAGCGGTTTTCCAACCCGTTGATCGTGGACACGACGCGGCGCGTGGCCTTTGACGGATCGTCGCGCCATACCGGGTTTCTGCTGCCGACCCTGCGCGAGGCGCTGGCGGCTGGCACCCCGTATGACGGTCTGGCCCTGGTCGAGGCGCTCTGGGCGCGTATGTGTGCCGGCACCCGTGAGGATGGGTCGGACATCGCCGCCAACGATCCGTTCTGGGACGATCTGAACGCCGCCGCGCTTGCGGCCAAGGAGACCCCGCAGGCCTGGCTGGAACAACGTCAGATCTATGGCGAGCTGGCCGATCATGCCGGATTCGCCGGGGCCTTTGCCGACTCTCTCCAGATGATCTGGCGTGAGGGAACAGAGGCGGCACTCGGCGCCTATCTGGACTGAGGCGCGCGTCGGTTCCACTGCGCCGGCATCCGGTTTGTGGATGTGGCACAGAGGGCATGTAAATAAAGTCAGAAGGTTACATGGGGGTTTCTCATGGTCCTGCTGAGAACCCCCCGGCAGAACACTGTCGGGGGGGTTGTCGTTTCCAGTCCGTGTGCGGGGCATCGGGTCAGCGGCATCGGGTCAGGGGCGCCGGGCCGACCTTTCAGGTTTCAGACAAATTCTATGCAAGCACGATGCGGGTTTTAGGCTTCTGTTCATCCGGAACGGTGAGGTTGGCGGCGCACCTGAAGCGGTGGCGCGGACCAATACCAAGGCCTGCATCCGTCAGAACGACGTCAGCAAAGCCGCACGCGGCAAATGAAACCGGCGCAAAACGCGCTTACGAACAGCAAGGACAAGAATATGTCTAGCATCCTGACGAACAACGGTGCCATGGTGGCGCTGCAAACCCTCAAAACCATCAACGCCAGCCTGTCCGATACCCAGTCGCAAATTTCGACCGGCAAACGTGTCGCAACCGCCAAGGACAACTCTGCCGTCTGGGCGATCTCGAAGTTGATGGAAGCCGATGTCAAAGGCTTCAAGGGGATCTCCGACAGCCTCAATCTGGGTCAGTCGACCGTTTCCGTGGCGCGTCAGGCGGCGGAAACCACCACCGAACTCCTGACTGAAATCAAATCCCGCATCGTCGCGGCGCAAGAGGAAAACGTCGACCGGGCAAAGATCCAGGATGACATCAACGCGCTGCGCGACCAGATTTCCGCAGTGGTGGGCGCGGCCCAGTTCAACGGTCTCAATCTGCTTTCGAACACCGAAACGACTGCCGGGACCGGCCGGGTCAACATTCTTGCCTCGCTGGATCGGTCGGGCACCGGGGTGACCGCCTCTGACATCACAGTCAACAAGCAGGATCTGGGCACCTCCGTCGGGTCGATCGATGTCGCGTCGGCTTCGGCCACGGCGATTGGCACGGACGCCGCCTCGGGTGCCGCCAACACCGCTGCCGTGGCGTTGACCGGCGCCTCTGCCCCGGCGGCCCAGCCCACCACCCTTGCGATCATCGGTCAAACGGCCGGTGCAGGCACCGCAACCGTGGCTGCGGGCACCGGCTTTTCGATCGAGATCTCCGCTGGTGCGGCGGGTCTTGCCACCCTCAACACCACCACAACGGCCGCAGGGCAGGAGATCATCTATGTCGCCCGCGATGGCGACACAGAGGCGGACGTGGCCCGCGGCCTTGCCGCCGCTTTCAACAAATATGTCGCAGACAATTCGGACATCACCGAGGGTCTGGGCATCGGGGCGGCTGTGAACGGCACCAGTGCCAACCAGCTGGACTTTACCGGCGCAAGCAACACCGGCGACAACTTTTCTGTCCAGGTGCGCAGCTACGCGGTGGCCGACACCACAATCGGCGGCCGGCTGGAGGAATTGGCCAGTATCGACGTGACCACGCAGGCCGGGGCTGATTCCGCACTGACCGAAGTGGAAACCCTGATTGATATTGCCATCGACGCAGCGGCGGCCTTTGGCTCGGCTCAGGGCCGGATCGAGACACAGTCCGATTTCGTATCACAGCTGACCGACGCGCTGAAATCGGGCATCGGTGCATTGGTGGACGCCGACATGGAAGAGGCCTCGGCCCGGTTGCAGGCGCTGCAAGTCCAGCAACAGCTGGGTGTTCAGGCGCTGTCGATCGCCAACCAGGCACCGCAGTCGCTGCTGTCTCTGTTCCAGGGCTGATCCGGATCGTTGGGCCGGAGGTTTCTCCGGTCATCTGGCACTGAATGGGGCGGCGCATTGGCGTCGCCCTTTTCGTTTGCGCACGGTCCTGGGCTGGTTGCTGTCATCCTTGCACGGCTGCCTGATTTTTAGGCAATCGGTCGGTCCGGCGCAGCCCATAAAGGCGGTCTGGCTTGTCCGGCCCGCAGCAAGCTGAGACAAACCAGAATGAGCGACCGGATCACCATTGTTGTTGTCGAGGAAGACCGCGAACGCGCCATCGCGATTGTGGACGCCTTGCAGGCGTCCGGCCCCTATGAGGTGCATGTGATCGGCAATGCCTCCAGTCTGGCGCGCCGGATCGCGGCGCTGTCGCCGGACGTGGTGCTGATCGACATTGATAACCCGACCCGCGACATGCTGGAGGAACTGACCCTGGCCTCTGGACCGATGGAACGTCCCGTGGCGATGTTTGTGTCCAGCGCGGCTGGCAATCTGGCGCGTGAGGCGGTTGAGGCGGGGCTGTCGGCCTATGTGGTCGATGGGATGAAACCGGAACGGGTGAAACCCGTGCTGGACGCAGCCATCGCGCGGTTTCAAATGGTGCGCAAGATGCGCCGCGAACTGGCCGAGACGCGCCGCGCGCTGGAAGAACGCAAGATCATCGACCGCGCCAAGGGTCTGCTGATGAAGGCACGCGGCATCGAAGAAGAAGAGGCCTATGCCCTGTTGCGCAAGGCGGCGATGGATCAGGGACGCCGCGTGGCTGATGTGGCCGAGGCGCTGGTGACGGCCTCGGGGTTGCTGTCATGAAGAGGGTGACGCTGCCGATTGCCTATGTGCCGTTGGTGGATGCCGCGCCGTTGATCGTCGCGCATGAGATGGGATTTGCGCGCGAAGAGGGGATTGAGCTGGATCTCATATCCGCCCCGTCGTGGTCCTCGGTCCGGGACATGCTGGCCTTTGGGCGGGTGGATGCGGCGCATCTGCTGTCGCCTGTCCCCGTTGCCATGGCCATGGGGCTGGGCGGCGTGACGCAACCGATTTCGGCAGTCAGTGTCCTGTCGGTGAATGGCAATGTGATCGGGGTCAGCCGCGCGCTGGAACAGCGGTTGCGACAGTCGGGCTACGGGTTCGATTTCCGCGATGCCGCGGCGGCGGCCCGCGCGCTGGCCGCCGCCGCCGACCGACCGCTGGTCTTTGGCGTGCCGTTTCCGTTCTCGATGCATGTGGAACTGCTGCACTATTGGCTGGAGGCGTCTGACATGGCGCGCGTCGGATATGAGGTGCGCACTGTGCCGCCGCCACTGATGGCGCAGGCGCTGGCCGAGGGCGATGTTGATGCCTTTTGTGTCGGAGAGCCCTGGGGGTCCGAAGCGGTCGAAAGCGCGGCGGGCGCGCTGTTGTTGCCGGGCAAGGCGATCTGGTCGCTGGCGCCGGAAAAGGTGCTGGCCGTGCGCACCGACTGGGCAGAGACAGAACCGCACCTGCTGGGCAAGCTGATGCGCGCAGTCTGGCGGGCAGGGCGCTGGTTGGATTCCCCCGATAGCCGGACCTCTGTGGCCGAAATCCTCGCGCGCCGGGCGTATCTGGATCTGCCGTCCGAGGTGATCGACCGCGCGCTGACGGGGCAATTCACGATCTCTGGCCACGCGGAACAGCGGGATGTGCCCGGTTTTGTCGGGTTCCATGACGGGCTGGCCAATTTTCCCTGGCGCAGTCAGGCCAAATGGATCGCCAGCCGTCTGGCGCAGCGGTTCGGGCTGGACGCGGAAGAGGCACGCGCCAAGGCGGGGCGGGTTTTCCGGTCGGATTTCTACCGCCAGCAAATGGCCTCGACAGGGGCTGATCTGCCGGGCGCATCGGAGAAACTGGAGGGTGCGATTCGCCAAACCACGGCGGTCGCGTCGCAAAAAGGACAGATCCTGCTGCCGCCGGACGCGTTTTTTGATGGCCGCATATTTGACCCCGATGCGACCTGACGCCCAGAAATGCGGCAGTGCGGCATGATCTGCCGGTTGGACACCAGAAATTTGCGGCAATGCAGCAAAATCACTTGATCCACGCACCGCGATAGCAAATCCTGAGACCACCGGCGCACAACGATGTGCACCGCGCGACATACCTCCCACCGAATGGGATTTTCCCGAGCAACGCCGCTCACTCTCTGCCTTCAACGGGCAGGGCGTGTTTGCGGCTTTTTTGTTTTGCCCGGTGTTTCGCGACGGACCCGGGCGCCCCCTTAAAAAGGAACCGACCGAATGAAGTCTTTCCTCCTCTCCCTTGCGGCGACCACCGCCCTGGTCAGCCCCGCCTTTGCCCAGATGCTTGAGCTTGAAAAGGATGAGCTGACCTTTGGATTCATCAAACTGACCGATATGGCGCCGCTCGCCGTGGCCTATGAGAACGGTTATTTCCTGGACGAGGGTCTGTTTGTCACGCTGGAGGCGCAGGCCAACTGGAAGGTGCTGCTGGACGGCGTGATCGGCGGACAACTGGACGGCGCGCATATGCTGGCCGGTCAGCCGCTGGCCGCGACTATCGGGTTCGGCACCGAGGCGCATATCATCACGCCTTTTTCGATGGACCTGAACGGTAACGGCATCACTGTCTCGAACGAAGTATGGGAGATGATGAAGCCGAACATCCCGCAGGAAGACGGCAAGCCGGTGCACCCGATTTCGGCCACAGCACTGGCCCCGGTGGTCGAGCAGTTCAAATCCGAGGGCAAGCCGTTCAACATGGGCATGGTCTTTCCGGTGTCCACCCACAACTATGAATTGCGCTACTGGCTGGCCGCTGGTGGGCTGCACCCCGGTTTCTATTCGCCCGACAACATCACCGGCCAAATCAACGCCGATGTGCTGCTGTCCGTGACCCCGCCGCCGCAGATGCCCGCCACGCTGGAGGCCGGCACCATCCACGGCTATTGCGTGGGTGAACCGTGGAACCAGCAGGCGGTGTTCAAGGGCATCGGCGTGCCGGTCATCACCGACTATGAGTTGTGGAAGAACAACCCGGAAAAGGTGTTCGGCATCTCTGCAGAGTTCGCAGAGGCCAACCCCAACACCACCATCGCCGTCACCAAGGCGCTGATCCGGGCGGCTATCTGGCTGGACGAGAACGACAACGCCAACCGCCCCGAGGCGGTCGAGATCCTGAGCCGCGCAGAATACGTCGGGGCCGACTATGACGTGATTGCCAACTCGATGACCGGCACGTTTGAGTATGAAAAAGGCGACAAGCGCGAGGTTCCCGACTTCAACGTCTTCTTCCGCTACAACGCCACCTATCCGTTCTACTCGGACGCGGTCTGGTATCTGACGCAGATGCGCCGCTGGGGCCAGATCGCAGAGCCGAAGTCGGACACCTGGTTCGATGAGGTCGCCAAGTCGGTCTATCGTCCGGATATCTATCTGGATGCGGCGCGGATGCTGGTCGACGAAGGTCTGGCCAATGAGGCCGATTTCCCCTGGGACAGCGATGGTTACAAGGTGCCGACGCCCGCCGCCGATATCATCGACGGCATCGAATACGACGGCCGTGCGCCCAACGCCTACCTCGAAAGCCTGCCGATTGGCCTGAAGGGCGCGCAGACCGTGGTCGGCGCCGAGGTCAAGGGCTGACCGGGCGCGGCGGGGGCAACCCCGCCCTACGCTCCTCACGGCTGTAGGGCGGGGGTTCCCCCGCCTCCCCTCTCTCACTGCAAAGGCCCGTTCTCATGACCGCCATTGACCCCGAACTCGCCGCGACGCAGGCCCGCGAAGCCCGCAAAGCAAAGATATTCACCCGTATCAACACCGCCGACAAATGGTTGCAGGCCTTTGGCCTGAACTGGATCACGCCGATCCTGCGGGTTGCCGCCGGCGACAACCCGGCCGCGCAGATGAAGGAAATCTGGCGCCTGCTGGCGGTGCCGCTGATCGCCATCATGGTGTTCCTGCTGCTGTGGGGCACGTTGGCCCCCAAGGTGCAGACATCACTGGGCGCGGTCCCCGGTCCGGCGCAAGTCTGGGAAGAGGCGCTGAACCTGCACGACGACGCGCTGGCCAAGGCCGCCAAGCAGGCCAAGTTCGAAGAGATGGTTGAAAAGCGCAACCAGAAGTTCATCGACGCCGGTGAGCCGGACAAGGTCAAATCCATCGCCTACACGGGCGCGCCCAGCTATTACCAGCAGATCTGGACCTCTATCAAAACGGTCTTTTTCGGCTTTTTGCTGGCGACGATTGTTGCGGTGCCGCTGGGCATCATGGCGGGCCTGTCGGCCACGGCCAATGCTGCGATCAACCCTCTGGTGCAGATCTTCAAACCCGTGTCGCCGCTGGCGTGGTTGCCGATTGTCACCATGATCGTCTCCGCCATGTACACCAGCAATGACGGGCTGTTTGCCAAGTCGTTCCTGATCTCGGCCATCACCGTGACGCTGTGTTCGCTCTGGCCGACGCTGATCAACACCGCACTGGGCGTGGCGAGCATCGACAAGGATCTGGTGAATGTCTCCAAGGTGCTCAAGATGAACACCTATACCAAGGTCACCAAGCTGGTGCTGCCCTCGGCACTGCCGCTCATCTTTACCGGGCTGCGGTTGTCTTTGGGCGTGGGCTGGATGGTGCTGATTGCGGCGGAAATGCTGGCGCAGAACCCCGGTCTGGGCAAATTCGTCTGGGACGAGTTCCAGAACGGCTCCAGCCAGTCGCTGGCCAAGATCATGGTCGCCGTCCTGACCATCGGCATCATCGGCTTCTTGCTGGATCGCGTGATGTTCGCGCTGCAGTCCTTTTTCACCTTCTCGAACAACCGGTGAGCGATATGGCTGTGATCGAATTCAACAACGTCTCGAAAAGTTTTGGCACCGGCACCCACGCCAGCCATGTGCTCAAGAACATCGACCTGAGCGTCGCAGAGGGGGAGTTTCTGGTGCTGTTGGGGTTCTCCGGCACCGGGAAAACCACGCTGATCAACCTGATGGCCGGGCTGGAACAGCCCACCAAGGGCAGCGTGACGTTTCGCGGCCAGCCCATCACCGGGCCGGGACGCGAACGCGGGGTGATCTTTCAGAATTACTCATTGATGCCCTGGCTGACGGTTGAGGGGAACGTGCGGCTGGCGGTCGACACGGTGTTCCCGAAGATGCCAAGCGCCGAAAAGGCCGCCAAGGTCGCGCAATATGTGCAGATGGTGGGCCTGTCCCACGCGGCGACGCGCCGTCCGGCGGAACTGTCCGGCGGGATGCGGCAGCGGGTGAACGTGGCGCGGGCGCTGGCGATGTCGCCAGAGGTGCTGTTGCTGGATGAGCCTCTGTCGGCGCTTGATGCGCTCACGCGCGGCAACCTTGCCGAAGAGATCGAGCATATCTGGGAGGCGGACAAGAAGACCTGCGTGCTGATCACCAACGATGTGGATGAGGCGATCCTGCTGGCCGACCGCATCATCGCGCTGAACCCGGACGGGACATTGGGCGAAGAATTCAAGATGGGCATCGACCGCCCGCGTGACCGCACGGCGATGAACCATGACGACCGGTTCAAGGCGCTGCGCGCCGCTGTCACCAATTACCTGATGGACGTGGGCATCAAGGCCCGCGCCGAGGGCAGCAAGGTGCTGCCTGACGTGACGCCGATCCACGGTGTGCCAAAGGTCATCAAGGACGCGCAGGCCGGGCTGATCGACGAGCGGTTCCTGGACTTCAGCCAGTTGCACAAGGTTTATGCGACGCCCAAGGGCCCGCTGACCGTGGTCGAGGATTTCAACCTCAAGATGGACCGGGGCGAGTTCATCTCGCTGATCGGCCATTCGGGTTGTGGCAAGTCCACGGTGCTGACCATGGCCGCCGGTCTGAACGCGATCTCCAAGGGCGCGATCAAGCTGGACGGCCGCCACGTCGAAGGCGCTGATCCCGAACGCGCGGTGGTGTTCCAGTCGCCCTCGTTGTTCCCGTGGCTGACCGCGCGCGAGAACTGCGCCATCGGCGTCGACAAGGTCTATCCCCGCGCCAGTCGCGCCGAAAAACAGGACGTGGTGGATTACTACCTCGAACGCGTCGGTCTGGCGGATTCGATGGACAAGGCTGCGGTCGATCTGTCGAACGGCATGAAACAGCGCGTCGGCATCGCGCGGGCCTTTGCCTTGTCGCCCAAGCTGCTGCTGCTGGATGAACCCTTTGGGATGCTGGACAGCCTGACGCGCTGGGAGCTGCAAGAGGTGCTGATGGAGGTCTGGTCGCGGACCAAGGTCACCGCCGTCTGCGTCACCCATGACGTCGATGAGGCGATCCTGCTGGCGGACCGCGTGGTGATGATGACCAACGGCCCGCAGGCCACGATCGGCAAGATCGTCAACGTCGATCTGCCGCGCCCGCGCACCCGCAAGGCGCTGTTGGAGCACCCCGATTACTACCACTACCGCGAGCAGGTTCTGGGCTTTCTCGAAGAATACGAACACGGCGCAAAACCCAAAAAGGCGACCACCGCCGCCGGAAAATCTGACAACAAGGAGGCCGCGTGATGGATGTGGTTATCGATACACCTACCAAGACGTTCATTCAGGTCACCGAGGTCTGGGTGCCAGAGGACGGCGTGCTGAAGCTGGTCGAGGGCAGCTATGGCGATTTGGCGGCCTTTGAGGAGACATCTCGGGGGACGGAATTTGCCAAGGGCGAGGGCCTGCCGGGCAAGGCATGGGCCGAAGAACGCCCCGTGGTGCTCAAGGGCTTCGACGGCTCTTACTTCAAGCGGACAGAGGCCGCGGCAGAGGCGGGGCTGACCAGCGCCGTGGCCATGCCGATCTTTGACGAGGACACGCTGAAGGCGGTTCTGGTTGTGCTATGCGGCGACGATGACGCCCGCACCGGCGCCATCGAGGTCTGGCACGAAGAGGACGGCCTGCTGATGCTGGATGACGGCTATTACGGCGCGGCCAAGCATTTCGAGTGGGTCAGCCAACACACCAGTTTTCCCAAGGGACAAGGTCTGCCCGGCGGGGTCTGGGTGTCAGGTCATCCGATGCTGATGCGCGATCTTGGCTCCGGGTATCGGTTCATCCGCGCGGAAAGCGCGGGTGAGGCGGGCCTGACAACGGGTCTGGGGCTGCCGGTGCCGGTGCCGCACGACAAGACCTATGTCATGACGCTGCTGTCGGCGCGCGGCACCCCCATCGCCCGCCGGTTTGAGCTGTGGGATGCGCGCAAGGTCCGTGCCGGGGACAATGCGGCGCTGCTGGTGGATGGCATCTGCGCGCGTGAGGGCACGTTGGGCGATCCTGACAACGCGGGTAACGAACGCCGCGTGACCGCCTTTCAAGGGGCCATCGGGCGGGTGATCGGCACGGGGCTGCCGGTGGTGCAATCCGGCCAGTCCGGGCTGAGCGCCGGGTACGGCACCATGGTTGCCGTGCCGATCCATCAGGGCGGTGAACTGGCGCATATCGTCGCCTGGTACATTTGAGAGGTCACATGACATGAAACAGAAACTTGTCGTCATCGGGGCCGGAATGGCCTCTGGCCGGGTGCTGGAGCATCTGACCGACGCAGAGCCGGACAATTGGGACATCACCCTGTTCAACGCCGAGCCGCGCGGAAACTACAACCGCATCATGCTGTCGCCGGTGTTGTCGGGTGAAAAGACCTACGAAGAGATCATCACCCATGATGCCGATTGGTACGCCGCGCGCGGTGTGACCTGCCGCTTTGGCGAGGCGGTGACCGCCATCAATCGCGACACCAAGACGGTGCATGGCGCCGGGGGTGACGTGCCTTATGAAAAGCTGGTGATTGCCACCGGGTCTGCGCCGTTCATCATTCCCGTGTCGGGCAAGGATCTGCCCGGTGTCATCACCTACCGCGACCTTGACGACACCAACGCAATGGTCGAGGCGGCGGGCAAGGGCGGCAGCGCCGTTGTCATCCGCGGCGGGTTGCTGGGGCTAGAGGCGGCGGCAGGGCTATCCCTGCGCGGGATGGATGTGACGGTTTTGCATCTGAACGGTCACCTGATGGAACGCCAGTTGGACGAATCCGCAGGCTACTTGCTGCGCCGCGATCTGGAAAAGCGCGGCATCACCATCAAGACGCAGGCCTCGACCAAGGCGATCCTTGGCAAGGATCGCGCAGAGGCGGTCCTGCTGGAGAGCGATGAGATCCTGCCCGCCGATCTGGTGGTCATGGCCGTGGGCATCCGTCCCGAGATCCGGCTTGCCACGGATGCGGGTCTCAGCGTGGCGCGCGGCATCGAGATCGACGCGCAGATGATGACCTCGGACCCGGACATTTTCGCGGTTGGCGAATGTGTCGATTTCAACGGCCATCTCTTTGGTCTTGTCGCGCCGTTGTACGATCAGGCCAAGGTGCTGGCGCAGACCCTGATGGGTGATCCGGCGGCCTTTGTCGTCAAGGACATCGCAACCAAGCTGAAGGTCACGGGCTGTGACCTGTTCAGTGCCGGTGATTTCGCCGAGGGCGAGGGGCGTGAGGATATCGTGTTCCGCGACCCGGCGCGCGGCATCTACAAGCGGCTGGTGCTGGAGGATGACCGTCTGATCGGTGCCGTGATGTATGGCGACACCGCCGACGGCAACTGGTTCTTCGGGCTGATCAAGGACGGCACCGACATCGAAGAGATGCGTGAGACGCTGATCTTTGGACCCGCCTATCAGGGAGGTGGCCAAACGGACCCTCTCTCAGCCGTTGCAGCCTTGCCGCCTGAGGCGGAAATCTGTGGGTGTAACGGCATTTGCAAAGGACAGATCGTCGAGGCCATCGCGGCGGGTGCTACCGATCTGGGCGCGATCAAGGCCACGACCAAGGCCAGTGCGTCCTGCGGGACATGTACCGGGCTGGTCGAGCAGGTGTTGCAGGTCACATTGGGCGACAGTTTCCAGATGCCGACAGCGCAGCCGATCTGTGGCTGTTGCGATCTGACCCATGAGGACGTGCGCCGCCTGATCAAATCGCAGGAGATGAAAAGCCAGGAGGCGGTCTGGCAGGAGCTGGGCTGGAAGACCCGCAACGGGTGCCACGTCTGTCGCCCGGCGGTGAACTTTTACCTGCTGGCGGATTGGCCGGTGGAATACCTTGATGATCCGCAGTCGCGTTTCGTCAACGAACGCAAGCACGCCAACATCCAGAAGGACGGCACATTCAGCGTCGTGCCGCGCATGTGGGGCGGGATCACCACCGCAGACGAGTTGCGCGCCATTGCCGATGCAGCGGACAAATACAACGTACCAACCGTCAAGGTGACGGGTGGCCAGCGCATCGACCTGCTGGGCGTCAAGGGTGCGGACCTGCCGTTCATCTGGGACGATCTGAACAAGGCCGGGATGGTCAGCGGGCATGCCTATTCCAAGGGGCTGCGCACGGTCAAAACCTGCGTTGGCACTGACCACTGCCGCTTTGGCACGCAGGATTCCACCGGGTTGGGGATCAAACTGGAAAAGCTGCTGTGGGGGTCGTGGACACCGCACAAGGTCAAGCTGGCGGTCTCTGGCTGTCCGCGCAACTGCGCCGAGGCGACCTGCAAGGACGTGGGCATCATCTGCGTCGACAGCGGCTATCAGGTCAGCGTCGCGGGCGCGGCGGGCATGGACCTGAAGGAAACCGAAGGTCTGGCGGTTGCCGCAACCGAACAAGAGGCGATCGACCTGACCGTCGCCTTTGTCCAACTGTACCGCGAAAACGCCAAGTATCTGGACCGGGCCTATAAATGGGTCGCCAAGGTGGGGCTGGATTGGGTCAAGGAGCGGGTTGTCGACGATCTGGACGAGCGCAAACGCCTGATCGCGGCCTTTGATCTGTCGCAGTCGATCTACCGCAAGGACCCATGGGCGGAACATGCACAACAGGTCGAGCGCTATCAGCCGCTCGCCGATCTGACACTGGAGGCGGCGGAATGAGCTGGATCGACATTGGCGCGATTGATGAGGTGCCCCTGCGCGGCGCACGGGTTCTGAAAACCAACGTCGGCTGTGTTGCGGTGTTTCGCACCGGCCCGGATGAGGTTTTTGCGGTCTCTGACACCTGCCCGCACAAGGGCGGGCCGCTATCAGACGGCATCGTGCATGGTCAGTCGGTGACCTGCCCGTTGCACAACTGGGTCTTTGACCTGAACACCGGGCAGGCGCAGGGCGCGGACGCCGGCCACATCGCCACCTATCCGGTCCGCGTTGACGCCGGGCGCATCCAGATCGACGGCTCGGTGCTGCGCCAGAGGAGCGTCGCGTGATGGACGGGGCCGGGTGTGGTCCCGTCCGCTCGACCTGCCCCTATTGCGGTGTGGGCTGCGGTGTTCTGCTGTCGCCGGACGGCGCGGGCGGGCTGGACGTGCGCGGTGATCCTGACCACCCGGCCAACCACGGGCGGTTGTGTTCCAAGGGCTCGGCGCTGGGCGAAACCGTGGGGCTGGGTCAGCGGTTGCTGGCCCCGCAGATTGGCGGGCAGGAGGTCGATTGGGACAGGGCGCTGGGCGCGGTGGCGACGCGATTCCAACAGACCATTGCAGAGCACGGGCCTGACAGCGTGGGCTTTTACGTTTCCGGGCAGTTGCTGACCGAAGACTACTATGTCGCCAACAAGCTGATGAAAGGGTTCATCGGGTCGGCGAACATCGACACCAATTCGCGCCTTTGCATGGCCTCCACCGTGGCGGGGCAAAAGCGCGCCTTTGGCACGGATACGGTTCCCGGCACCTATGAAGATCTCGAAGAGGCGGATCTGGTGGTGCTGGTGGGGTCGAACCTTGCTTGGTGTCATCCGGTTTTGTACCAGCGCGTGCTGGCGGCCCGGAAAAAGCGCGGCACCAAGATCGTGGTGATAGACCCGCGCCGCACGGCCAGTTGTGACGGGGCTGACATGCATCTGGCGTTGCAGCCGGGGTCGGACGTGGCGTTGTTCAACCGCCTGCTGGTCGAGATCGACAAGGCGGGGGCACTGGATCACAACTATCTGGGCCATACGCAGGGGTTCGAGGCGGCGCTGCAAACGGCGGAGCAGGACGACGACACGGTCACCGGGCTGGACGCGGCGCAGATCGCCGAATTCTGCCGCCTGTGGATCAGCACCGAAAAGGTTGTCACGATCTTTAGCCAAGGGGTGAACCAGTCCAGCAGCGGCACCGATAAGGTCAACGCAATCCTGAACTGTCACCTTGCCACGGGCCGCGTGGGCAAACCCGGTTCTGGCCCGCTGTCGGTCACCGGCCAGCCCAATGCCATGGGCGGGCGTGAGGTCGGTGGGCTGGCCAATATGCTTGCCTGCCATCTGGATCTCGAAAATGCCGACCACCGCGCCGCGGTGCGCGATTTCTGGCAAGCGCCGTTTGTGCCCGACCGACCGGGGCTCAAGGCGGTGGACATGTTCCGCGCTGTTGGGGACGGGCGGATCAAGGCGCTGTGGGTGATCCACACCAACCCCGCCGTGTCGATGCCTGATGCCGACGCCGTGCGCGACGCCATTGCGGCTTGTCCGTTCACCGTGGTCAGCGATATTACAGCCGCGACGGACACCGCGCGGCTGGCTGATGTGCTGTTGCCCGCCAGTGCCTGGGCGGAGAAGGACGGCACCGTCACCAATTCCGACCGCACCATCAGCCGCCAGCGCGCGGTCCTGCCCGCGCCCGGTGATGCCCGCCCCGATTGGGAGATCTTGGCAGAGGTCGGTTGCCGGATGGGTTGGCGGGATGCGTTCGACTATCAGTTGCCGGTCGAGATTTTTCGCGAATACGCCGCGCTGTCGGGCATTGCCGGACGGTTCGGTCGGGATTTTGACATCTCCGGCCTGCAAGACCTTGGGGCAGAGGGCTACGCCGCGCTCAGCCCGACCCGTTGGCCGGTGTCTGAGTCCCGTCAGGGCGGGCGCTTTTTCGCGGAGGGTGGCTTTTATCACGCCGATGGCAAGGCGCGTATCCTGCCTGTTTCATGGCGCGCCCCGGCAGCCCGGACCGCACCGCGCTATCCATTTGTGTTGAACACCGGGCGCACCCGCGACCAGTGGCACACGATGACGCGCACGGCCCTGTCGCCGCGCCTGTCGGCCCATCTGGCGGAACCGTTTGTCGAAATTCATCCACAGGACGCGCGCGCCCTCGGGATTGGTCCTGCCGATCTGGTGACACTGGACAGCCCGCAGGGCAATGCCATCCTGCGGGCGCGGATCACCGATGTCGTGCAGCCCGGACAGGTCTTTGCGCCGATGCACTGGACCGGGGAAACCGCGCCCTCTGCCCGGATTGACGCGCTGGTGGCCGGCGTGACCGATCCGGTGTCCGGCCAGCCCGAAAGCAAGGCCAGCGTCGTGCGCGTGACCCGCCTGCACGCGGCGTGGTACGGGTTTGCCGTCTCGGCCCGCCCGATGGCGCCGACCGCCGACTACTGGGCGCTGAGCACGACCAGGGCTGGGTTCCGCGCGGAACTGGCGGGTCTGGACACGCCGCCCAACTGGGAGGTCGCGGCGCGTCGCCTGTTTGACCTGCCAGAGGCGGAACTGACCTCTGTGCATGGGCCGGGGCACGGCGTCGCGCGATTGGCGTTCCGCGAAAACGAGCGGTTGATTGCGGCGCTGTTTGTGTCGCCCACGCCGGTTGCGGTGATGCGCGACTACCTTGCCACCTTGCCGGATGCCGCAGATCAAAGCCTGCTGTCGGGGCGGTCGCCTGCGGATGTGCCGGACCCGGGGCCGATCCTGTGTTCCTGTTTCGGGGTTGGGGTGAACACCATCCTTGCCGGGATAGAGGATCAGGGACTGATGTCGGTCGAGGCCATAGGGGCTGCGCTGCAAGCGGGCACAAACTGCGGTTCCTGCCGTCCGGAACTGGCCGATCTGTTGACCATGGTGCAGGCGCGGGAGGCGGCGGAATGAGCCTGTCAGACCATGTGCGCACACTGGGGCGCGGGCCGGGGCGGTCCCGGTCCCTGACCGAGGGTGAGGCCGCCGACGCCATGGCGCAGATGCTGGCGGGGGCGGCACCGGAGGCGGTTGGCGCGTTGCTGATGCTGCTGCGGATGAAAGGCGAGACGGCGGATGAGATCGCCGGATTCGCCCGCGCCGCACAGGCACCGCTGGCCGACTGGCCGCAGGCCGATCTGGACTGGCCATGTTACGCGGCGGGCCGCACGCGCGGGCTGCCGTGGTTCCTGTTGGCGGCAAAGCTGGTCGCTGACAGCGGGTCGCGTGTGCTGCTGCACGGGTGGAACGGACCGGACCCGTCTATCCGGCAGGGCTTGGCGGCGCTGGGCATCCCGATGGCTGACACGCCAGAGGCCGCAACCCGTGCGCTGGATACGCAGGGCATCGCCTATTTGCCACTGGAAGCGGCGCATCCCGCGCTGTTTCGCTTGCTGGATCTGCGCCGCACTCTGGGCCTGCGATCCTGCGTCAACACGGTCTGCCGGATGCTGAATCCGGGCCGTGCCAGCGCCAGCGTGCAGGGGGTGTTTCACCCGACTTACCGCCTGTTGCAGGCGGATGCGGCGCAGCGCCTTGGTTGGCACAACCTGACCGTCATCAAGGGCGGCGGCGGGGAATTTGAACGGCATCCGGGGATGGAGATCGCGGGATTTGGCCTGCGGGACGGCGCGCCGTGGCAGGGCAGTTTTCCGGCCCGTGTGCAGGACCATCGTCGGCTGAGCGATCTGGAGCTGCCGACACAGGCGCTGACCGCGCTTTGGCAGGACGATACCGGGCCGGAGTTTGCCCGCCAGATCGTGCTGGGCACCGCCGCGCTGGCCTTTGACACATTGGGCACCGCGCCCGATCCGACCGCGCTGTGGCGCGCGCGTTCCGTTCTGCATTCGGCCTAGGAGACTGTCATGAAAAGCTTTCCAATGTTCATCCGCACCTCGGGCCGTCGCGTCGTGATCATCGGCGGGGGCGAACAGGCGGCGCAGAAAACCCGGCTGATCCTCAAGACCGATGCAGAGATTGTTCTGGTCGCCCCTGAACTGGACGCCGAATTGCAGGCATTGGTGGCAGAGGGGCGCGCGCGTGATGTTTCGCGCCTGTCGGCGGAGGTGTTTGACGGCGCGGCGATGGGCTTTATTGCCACCGGCTGTCCGGGTCTGGACGCGGCGGTACACGGGTTGGCCCAGGCGATGCGCTGCCCGGTGAACGTGGTGGACCGGCCTGACCTTTGCGACCTGACCACCCCCGCGCTGGTGGACCGCGACCCGGTTGTGATCGCCATCGGCAGCGAGGGCACAGCGCCGGTGCTGACGCGTGAGATCAAGACGCGGCTGGAGGAGAGCCTTCCACTGAACCTTGGGGGGTTGGCGGCCTTGGCGGGGCGCTTGCGGCCTGTCGTCAATGCCCGCGTCGCGCGTGAACAGCGGCGTCCGTTCTGGGCGTGGGTGTTCAAGGGCGGGCCGCGTGCGACGTGGACGCTGGGGCGGGAACGGGACGCCGCGCAACAGATCAAGGCGGCAATTGCGGCAGGCGGCGCACCGCTGGAGACGCACAAGGGTCATGTCTCGCTTGTGGGGGCTGGGCCGGGGTCGCGGGACTTGCTGACGCTGCGGGCGGTCGAGCGGATGCAGGAGGCCGACGTGATCTTTTATGACCGTCTGGTCGATGCCGACGTGCTGGAACTGGCGCGGCGCGATGCCGAGAGGGTCTATGTCGGCAAAGTGGTCGGCGCGCACGCCTGGCCACAGGACCGCATCAATGCGGTCATCGTGGCCGAGGCGCGCAGGGGCCGCCGTGTGGTGCGGTTGAAATCCGGCGATCCGGGTGTCTTTGGCCGCGTGGGGGAGGAACTGACCGCAATCCGCGCGGCAGGGATAGAGGTGGACGTGGTGCCGGGCATCACCGCGGCCTCTGCTGCGGCCGCCGCGATGGGTGAGACCCTGACGGAACGCGGCGTGTCCGATACGTTGATCCTGACGACCGGGATGGCGCAGGCGGGGGCGGCGCTGCCCGACAGCACGCGTCTGGCCTCTCCGGGAACGACGTCGGTGTTTTACATGTCGGTGGGGCAGGCGGGGCGGATCCGCGATGATCTGCTGGCGCGTGGCCTGCCGTCCAGGACGCGTATTCGCGTGGGTATCGACGTCTCCAAGCCCACCCAACAGTTGCTGGACTGCCCGCTGGACGCGCTGGAACAGACGTTGCGGGCGGCGGACTGTCAGGGCTGTGCGGTGATCATGGTGACATGGCCCGCGCGCACTGCCGGAGCCATGTCAGACGAGGCGCGGGCGGTGTGCGTCGCCTGAGCCTGAGACAGGTAGAGTTCCGTAGTCCTCAAACGCAAGGAGGAGCGCATTGCGCTCCTCCAGTCGTTTCGTAGGTCCAAGTGATCACTTTTTCAGGTTGGTCCAGATCTGGTCATAGACCTCTTGCGTGGCTTGATCGCAAACCTGAATGAACACGCCTTCCCCGGCAGTTGCAGGCGGGTTGGATTCCGGTTGCGTTGCCAGAGCGGGATCAAGGAACGGCGCAACCCCATCCACACCCGACACATAGCGCGCATAGTTGGTGACGGCGGCGATGTTTTCAGGCTCCAGCAGGAAGTCCATGAACTTCAACGCGTTGTCGCGGTT
This sequence comes from Antarctobacter heliothermus, assembly GCF_900188425.1. Taxonomy (GTDB): domain Bacteria; phylum Pseudomonadota; class Alphaproteobacteria; order Rhodobacterales; family Rhodobacteraceae; genus Antarctobacter; species Antarctobacter heliothermus. The sequence goes on along the minus strand of NZ_FZON01000016.1, from coordinate 56,983 downwards.
CGGCGCGTCCTTGAGCAGGACGACGTTGTCCATCCAGACGATATAGCCCTGCGTCGGAAAGGCGTATTCGGTGTTGGCCCCTTCCTCACGCGCCTTGGCGGCAAATCCGTCATAGATCTGGCCCACGGCGGCATCGCCCGACACCAGCACTTCTTTGGCGGTATCAGAGTTGAACGAGGCCCAGTGTACCTTTGCCTCTTGCAACATGTCGTTCAGCGCCTTGAGCTGGTCGCGGTCGGTGGAACACTGTGGGATGCCCATGTGCAGCGCGGCCATGGCCATGACCTCACCTTGACTGTCCAGCATGTTGATCTTGCCCGACAGGTCGGCGGGCGGGTTGAACAGGATGTCGGTGGTGTTGATGTCGCCGTCAAAGACGTCGCGGTTCACCGCAAACGAGGTAGAGCCCCACTGGTAGGGAATGGAATGCGCGCGGCCCGGATCAAAGGACGGGTCGGCCCATTGCGGCAGGATGTTGCCCTTGTTGGCCAGTTCGCCGTCCTTGATGGTGTCCAGCAGGCCCTCACCCGCCATGATCTGCACCATGTAGTCGCCGGGCACCGCCACGTCATAGGTTCCGATGGCCCCCGCCTTGAGCGAGGCCAGCAGCGCCTCGTTGCTGTCGTAGGTGTCCATGACCACCTCGACGTCGTGCTGTTCGCGGAACTTGTCCAGCACCTCTTGCGGGATGTATTCGAACCAGTGGTAGACCACCAGTTTGCCCTCGGCTGCGGCCATTCCAGCCGTCAGTGCCAGTGCGGCTGCGGTTGTTGTCATCAGTTTTTTCATTGTCGTTCCCCTCTGTTGGTTCATTTTGTCTTGTCCTTACGGCTGATCAGCCATGACAGGGTGACCATCACCACCGATACACCCAGGAGCATGGTGGAAATGGCCATGATGTTGGGCTTGATGCCCTGTTTGACCGCGCCAAAAATCGCGGTGGGCAGGGTTTCGATCCCGGCCCCTTTGACAAAGTTGGTGATGATGAAATCGTCCAGCGACACGATGAAGGCGAGCAGAAAGCCTGACACGATCCCCGGCGCCATCAGCGGCAGCAGGATGCGGGTGAACGCCTGTCTGCGGGTTGCGTAAAGGTCCATCGCCGCCTGCTCATACGTCGCCTCGATCCCCTGCATCCGGGCCGCGATGGGCAGATAGGCAAAGGGAATGCAAAAGGCGATATGCGCCAGCAGGATCGTCAGCAGCCCCCGGTCAAACCCGATGGCGTTGAAAAAGATCAATGTCGCCACGGCGGTCACGATTTCCGGCACCATCAGCGGCAGCGAGATCAGGCCAAAGGACAACATGCGAAGTTTGTATTTGCCCGCCCGCAGGATGGCCGTGGCAGACAGGGTGGCGATGCAGGTGGCGACGCTGGCCGCGATGATAGCGATGACAAAGCTGTTGCGCGCCGCCAGCTTGAACTTGCCGCTTTCCGGGCCGGTAAAGACATCCGCGTACCAGCGCAGGCTGACCCCTTCCCAGTTGGTGATCGAGGGCGAGGCGTTAAAGCTGTAAATCGTGACCACCAGCAGCGGCGCATAAAGGATCACAAGGCAAAGGATCGTGATGGCGCGAAAGCCGGGGTAGACGCGCAAGTCATATCTGCTGGCGCTCATGTCAGGACTCCGCCTTGCTTTGTTGCCGGGCAAAGATCAGCAGGATGATCAGCACCAGCGTCAACAGGATCATCGAGGCGGCAGCCCCGAACGGCCAGTTTCCGGCGTTGCCCTTGAACTGTTCCTCGATCAGCGAGCCAATCATGAAATTCTTGGCCCCGCCCAGCAGGTCCGGGGCCAGGAACGATCCCATCGACGGCACAAAGACAAGGATACAGCCCGCGATGATCCCCGGTTTCACCGAGGGCAACAGGATGCGCCGCAGTACCGTCCAGCGCGAGGCATAAAGGTCTGCCGCCGCCTCGGAGAGGGTAAAGTTATAGCGTTCCACCGCAGCATAGATCGGCAGAACCATGAAGGGCAGGTAGGAATAGAACAGCCCCAGCTGCACCGCGACATTGGTGTTCACGATGGACAGCGGCTCGCTGATGATCCCGATGCCCAGCAGCGCCTCGTTCAGAGGGCCTTGGTCGCGCAGCAGGAACTTCATCGACACGGTGCGGATCAGCAGGTTGACCCAATAGGGGATGGTGACAAGGAACAGCCAGAAGGTGCGCTGCGCCGGGGCGCGAGTGGCGATGAAATAGGCGGTGGGAAAGCCGATCACGAGGCTGAGCAATGTCGCCGCCCCCGCCTGCCAGATAGAGCGCCAGAAGATCTGGATATAGGTCCATTCGATCCGGGGCGGGTCATCTCCGAACAGGCCCCGGTCGAAAAAGAACTGATCATAGGCGGACAGGCTGAATTCCCAGATCACGCCGCCACGAAATTCCTTGGTCAGGAAGGAATAGATCAGCATCATCGTGACCGGGGCCAGCACCAGAATGCCCAGCGTCACCCAGGCGGGCAACAACAGCCATGTGCGCGCCTCGGCATAGGTGTCGCTGGTTGATGAGCCGCCCGTGGCGGCACCGCCTGCCATCAGTCCATCAGGAGGCGCGCGGCCCCCTGCTCCATGTTGACGAAGACCTCTGTCCCCGGCTCAAAGGTGCGCCTGTCGCCGCGACTGGAATTGGGCGCGCGGACGCGGAATTCCGGCCCGTCGGCGAGGTCCAGAATGGTCGAGATGTCGGTGCCGGAAAAGATATTCTCGCGCACGCGGCCCTTCAGGCTGTCACCCTGTGTGGGGTCAGACGACAGGGTCAGACGTTCGGGGCGCAGCGACATGTGGACCTTTGCGCCCGGGCCGATGCCCTCGACCGCGTCGCAGGTCAGCCGGTGCCCGCCGCCCAGATGGCAGGCGGCCTGACCGTCGGCGACGGTGTCTACCGAGACCTCCAGCAGGTTGGTTTCCCCGATGAAGTCCGCGACAAACATGTTGCGGGGGCGGTCATAGATCTCACGCGCGTCGCCTAGTTGCTGCACCTCACCGGCGGACATGACGGCGATCCGGTCGGACATGGTCAGCGCCTCTTCCTGGTCGTGGGTGACAAAGATAAAGGTGATGCCGGTGTCGCGTTGCAGATGTTTCAACTCGATCTGCATGGCCTTGCGCAGCTTGAGATCCAGCGCGCTCAGCGGTTCGTCCAGCAACAGCACCTTGGGGCGCGGGGCCAGCGCGCGGGCAAGAGCCACCCGCTGTTGCTGACCGCCGGACAGTTGCGACGGCTTGCGCGCTGCGAATTGAGACAGTTGCACCATGTCCAGCGCCTCGCCCGCGCGGGCGCGGGCCTCGGACTTGGTGCTGCCCAGCATCTCAAGGCCAAAGCCCACGTTTTCCAGCACGGTCATGTGCGGAAACAGGGCATAGTTCTGAAACACCGTGTTGATAGGGCGTTTGTGCGGCGGCAGTTTCACGATGTCATCGCCAAAGAGGTGAATCGCGCCCTCTGTGACCTCCTCGAACCCGGCGATCATGCGCAACAGCGTGGTCTTGCCGCAGCCAGAAGGACCAAGCAGGGTAAAGAACTCATTGTCCCGGATCGACAGCGACACGCGCTTGAGCGCGGTAAAATCGCCGTACCGCTTGACCGCGTTCTGTACGTCGATCGCAAAGGTCGTTTCTGGTGTCACGCGCGCCCCGTCCTTGGTTCGTGTCCGTTGCAGGAGCATAGAAAGGCTACCCAAGGGTCAGAAGCAACGACTGCCTCAGCGATTGTTAGCCTCAGCCTAAGACGCGCCGAACAACGGCTTTTCCCGCCACAGCAAGCATGGTTGCACAAAAATGGGTCAGGGCTGCATGATTTTTGTGCGATGTGGGAATTGGCCATGTGCCTAGCAAAGCTCGTCCAACACCTGGTCGAGCATCGAGTCGCAGGCGTCCAGTTGCGACTTTTGCAGATATTCGTCGGGTTTGTGGCCCTGCGCTTCCATATCGCCGGGCCCGCAGACGACAGTGGGGATACCCAGCGCGTCAAAGAAACCGGCCTCTGTGCCAAAGGCAACCTTGGTCAGGGTCTGGCAGCGGGCAAGGCGCTGGACAAGGCGCGTGACTTCGGCGTCTGGCGGGGTGTCGAGGCCGGGATAGGCTGTGACCTGCTCCAGCGAGAGTGTCGCGCCGTGGGTTTGGGCGATCCCATCGGCAAGGGTCTGGATGCGTGCCATCAGCGTGTCAGGGGCGTCGGCGGCAAGGTGGCGGAATTCGAACAGCACGTCGGCCCGGTCAGGGACGATGTTCAGCGCAGTGCCGCCAGACAGTTTGCCCACATGGACGGTGCTGTAGGGGATCGCATAGCTGTCGTCGCGCGCGCCGTTGGTGGCGAGATCGTCCTGCAATGCACGCAGGCCGCAGACCAGATCCGCCGCAAGGTGCAGCGCATTGGTGAAACGTGGCGCCAGCGCAGAATGGCCGGCCTCACCGTGACAGGTGGCGCGGATCGCGCGCTTGCCCTTGTGGCCCACGGCGACCTGCATCGACGTAGGCTCGCCCACGATGCAGGCGCGCGGCAGGCCGATGGCGGGTTCCAGCGCGTCGATCATTCGAGCAATACCGACGCAGCCGATTTCCTCGTCGTAGGAAATGGCCAGTTTCAGCGGTTCGCGCAGGGGGCGCTTCGCGGCCTTGTCGGCGCAGGTCAGCATTGCGGCCAGAAACCCCTTCATGTCGGTTGTGCCGCGCCCATAGAGACGGTCGCCCTCGACCGTCAGGCGAAACGGGTCGCGCGTCCATGTCTGGCCCTCAACCGGGACAACATCGGTATGGGCCGACAGCAGGACTCCCGCACCCTTTGGTCCGATGCTGGCGAATAGCCCGGCCTTGTCCTGCTGGGGGTCCGTGAAACGGGTGACGGCAAAGCCGCGTGATGTGAGGAAGTCCTCAACATAGGCGATCAGCGGCAGGTTTGAGCGGGCGCTGACCGTGTCGAACCCGATGAGCTTGTCGAGGATCTCGAGGCTTGTGGTCATGGCGTGAGAGTCTTGAGCGTGTTCAACACTGCATCTGGGTCAGTCTGTGGGTTCACGATACACAGACGAAACACCATCTCACCGCGCCAGCGCGTGGGCAGGCACAGCAGCGCGCCAGAGCGGCGGTGCCCCTCGGCCCATGTGATCATGGCGTCCTCGGACATGTCGGTGGGGCGGAACAGGATCACCGTCAGTTGCGGCCCAAGCAGCAACTCCAGTCCGTCTATTGCTGCGATGCCTTTTGCGATCTCTTCTGCCACCTCGCGCGTGGCGGCGATGGCCTGCGTGTAGGCGCGGGTGCCATGGGTCGCCAGCGCGTACCACAGCGGCAATCCGCGCGCCCGACGAGTCAGATGCAGCGCGTAGTCGGAGGGGTTCCAGTGGGTCTTGTCCACGGTGTCCAGATAGACCGCCTTTTGCCCATGCGCCGCCGCGCCGTGACCGGCATCGCGGTAGATCAGCGCGCAGGAATCGTAAGGTGCAAACAGCCATTTGTGCGGATCGACGATCAGGCTGTCGGCGCGGTCTATGCCGTCAAAGGCGGGCCGCATCACCGGATCGGCCAGCGCCGCGCCCCCATAAGCCCCATCGACGTGCAGCCAGAGACCATGCGCCTGCGCAAGGTCGGCCAGACCGGCAATCTCATCCACAGCACCACAGTTTGTCGCGCCGCCATTGGCGACGATGGCAAAGACGCGGTCATCCAGATGAGGTTTGGCGGCCTCTCCCGACATGTGCCCACGCGCGTCGGCAGGCACCAGGATCACATCCACATCCATGATCCGCGCGACGGCGGCGATGGAACTGTGCGCCTCGGACGAACACAGGATTGCGCCGCGGCCCTCACCGGGGTGGTTGCGGCGGTGCCATTCGCGCGCCGCGTGCAGGGCCGACAGGTTGCCCAACGTGCCGCCCGCCACAAACACACCGCCCGCCGTTTCCGGCCACTGTGCCAGATCGGCGATCCAGCGCAGCGCCTGATTTTCGGCGTGGATCGCACCCGCGCCGCCGTCCCAGTTTCCGGCAAATATGCCCGCCGCGCCCAAGGCCGCGTCAAAGCTCAGCGCCGCGCGGCTGGGGGCGGAAGCGACAAAGGACAGGCTGGTGGGGTGTCCAAAGGGCCGGGTTGACGGCACGATGGTGTCGGTGAACAGGTCAAAGGCGGCCTGACTGCCAATGCCGTCGTTGGTGATCGACCCGCCCAGGATCGGTTCCAGCGCGGCAAAGGCCTGTGCGCCATGCTTTGGGTCCGGGCCTTCGGCGATGCGTTTTGCGGTCCACGCAAGGATCTGGTCGGTCGCAGTGGGATCAAAGGGAAACGGGTCTTTCATTCCGCGGCCAGTTCGGTGATTTCGCGGCGGAAGGGCAGGGCGTCGCCGATGTCCGTGCCGTCCAGTTCACGAGCATAGCGGTGGCCTGCGTAGGTTGCCCATGCAATCGGGCCGGGGGCCTCGGCATCACCGATGATCTTGACCGATTTGATCCCCGCATCCGCCCAATCATCCTGCCGTGCCTTGAGATCGGTATAAAGCGCGTTGTTTTCCAGTTTGGAGGCAACGACCACCACCGCGTCGCAGCCGATTTCCGTCAGGCGGTCAGTGTAGGTGCAGTTGGTCACGACATGGCCCTTGCCGATGGCCGACACGCCCCGGTTCAGCACAATCTCGATCCCCATTTCGGCCAGCCGCCGGTGGATCGTGTGCTGTTCCAGCGTGTTCACCGTCCAGTCGGACAGATAGGCAGAGGGCGTGACGATGGTGACCTGACAGCCCTCCTGCCGCAACAGTTCAGCCAGAACGCCGCCCATGTAATAATGATCGTCGTCGTAAATCACCACATGGCCAGAGGGCCGCTGCCCGTCCATGATGTCGTCGGGCGTATAGATCGGCATGGCCGCGTCCATCGGGAAGGGCACAACATGCTGACGGCTGACCCCGTCGCTTCGCCATTTGGCCCCCGTGGCGATACAGACGTGCTCAAAACCGAACTCAAGGATGCTGTCGGCGTCCAGCGCGCTGTCGAAATAGGTCTGCACGTTGGGTTTTTGCCCGATCTGGTATTCGCGATAATCCGCAACGCGGCCCCATGCGGATAGGCCGGGCAACAGTCGTTCACGCGCCACACGACCGCCGACCGCTGTACCCGCCTCGGCCAAAGCCACGTCATAGCCGCGTTCCGCCAAGGCGCGCGTCGCCTCCAGCCCTGCCGGTCCAGCGCCCACCACCAGAACTGATTGGCTGTCGCCTTGTGCGTTCATCCGTTCCGGGTGCCAGCCCTTGCGCCATTCCTCCATGAAAGTCGGGTTCTGAGTGCAGCGGCTGATCGACATGGTCATGTCACCGGTGATGCAGATGTTGCAGCCGATACATTCCCGGATGTCCTCGATCCGGCCTTCCTCGATCTTTTTCGGCAGGAAGGGATCGGCAATCGACGGCCGCGCGCAGCCAATGGCGTCCAGCGTGCCGCTGCGGATCATCTTGGCCATCACGTCGGGCGAGGTAAAGCGCCCGACACCGACCACCGGCTTGTCCGACAGTTCGCGGATGCCGCGCACCAAAGCCTCTTGCGCGCCTTCGTCCTTGAAGCGGCTGGGCCCGGAACAATCCTCCCACGTCCCATGTGCCAGATCCCAAAGATCCGGCAGATCCTTGTTCATCTCGACAAAGTCGCGCACCTCGGCGTTGGAAAAGCCAAGGTCGCCGATGCTTTCATCCAGACTGACACGCAGGGTGATCCCCATCGTATCGCCCACAGCCTCGCGCATGTCGGCGATCACCTCACGGGCAAAGCGCGAGCGGTTCTCCAGTGAGCCGCCGTATTCATCGTCCCGCATGTTGGTCGCGCGTGACAGAAAGTGCTGAAAGATACCAAACCCATGCGCGCCGTACAGGCAGATCAGGTCAAACCCGCCAATCTGGGCGCGTTTTGCCGCGTTCACGAACCAGCGGCGCAGGTCCTTGATCTCATCCTTGGACAGGGCACGGGCCTGCATCGGGTCATTGGTAAAGGTGCGGATTGGCCCGGGGGAGACCGCGCGCGGCACCTCCTTGGTGTACAGGTTCGGCCCGTTGACGCCGGAATAGGCCAGCTGAATGCCCGCCAGCGCGCCGTGCTCTTTCATCTTGTCGGCCATGCGCGCCAGCATGGGGATGTCCTTGTCCTCCCACAGGCGCAGCTCGATGAATGGCGTGATTTCCGAGGTGTGGTGCATCTCACATTGTTCGGTGAACACCACGCCCCAGCCGCCCTGCGATTTGATCCCGCGCATGGCGGCGGCGGCAGAAGGATCGCGATAGCCGCCGCCGTTGCAATGCGGCACCTGGTAAAATCGGTTTTTTGCGGTGACGGGGCCGATGGTCAGCGGCTCGAACAGGATGTCGTATCGGGGATCGCGCAAGGTCTGCTCCATGATGTTTGCGGGCAGGATACCCATGCGGGCCTGCCCCGAAAGATTGCCCTGCGAAAGCATGGCTTAGGCAGGCGCTAAGGTCAGACCATCGGTTCCCCGCCAATGCTGGCCAGCCGCCCGCTGCGGACCAGTCCAATGCCGTATTCGATGAACGCACGGACCGCGTTGGACCGGTCGGCGTCCTGCGCGGTCAGGAACCCCATCCGCAGCGGGCGCACGTCGCCGGTGATCGGCACGCAACGGACCGGGTTGCCGTCGGGGGCGATGTCGCTGAGCGGGCGCACATTGGCGATGGAATAGCCAAAGTCATTGGCCACAAGGCTGCGCATCACCGCCATGTCGCGGGTGCGTTCGGCGATGATGGGCTTGGTCCCCAACTTGTTGAAAAACGACAGGAAATAATCGGCGCTGAGCGGTAGGTCCAACAGCACCATGGGATGGTCCTTGAGATCCTCGATGGTGACCGAGGCGCGATCCGCCAGTGGATGCCCGGTGCCCATCAGCGCAATGGGCGGCAGGCGCACTAGGCTGGTGAATTGCAGATCGGCGGGCAGATCCAGATCATAAGTCAGGGCAAGATCGACCTCTGACCGTCGCAGGGCGCTGAACAATTCCACCTGGTTCAGCTCGGCTTGCCGCAGGCGGACCTCGGGGTATTGCGCCTCAAACCCGCGCCGCAATCCCGGCAGCACCAGTTGCGCAAAGGTCAGCAAGCAGCCAATGGCCAGTGGCCCGCGCACCTTGCCCGCGATGTCGCCCGCGATATCGGTCAGCGCGCCCGCCTCGCGCAGGACCAGCCGCGCCTGCTCCATCATCTGCCGTCCGCCTTGGGTCAACGACAGCCCCTGCGCATGCTGGCGTACAAACAGCGGCAGGCCGAACTCCTGCTCCAGCTGGGTTATCGCGGCAGAAATCGAAGGCGATGAGACATTGATCCGCTCTGACGCGCGCGCAATGCTGCCCGCCTCGCCAACGGCGACGAAATATTCCAATTGCCGGAGGGTATACCTCAGCATCTTGTTTCCTTGAGCGATTATGCCGCTCAAGCTTTGTCCTTGATGGTCAGGGGGCGCAAGGGGCAGGCGCTATTCGTCGCCCGGAACGCCGTAGGATGGCGCCTCACGCGGGTCCAGAGCGCGTTGGATATATGCATCCAGTTGCGGCTTGTAGATGCCCCATGCGGTGGCGACGGCCTCGATCGGGCAATCCTCGGTCCAGTCGATGCGCAGATCGGCCACCGGCCAGCTGACCTTGTCCACCAGCATCATACCCGCCGAATGCACCGGCCCGGCCTCACCGCCCGCCGCCAGACCGGCGCGCATGGCGGCAATCAGGCGGTCGCCCAGATGGCCGGTTGCCATCTCGAAGCCCGCCACGATGGCCGCTGGCACACCGTCATTGGCCAACATGTTGCCGCCAGAGGCCACATCGCGCCCCTGTGCCTGCGTCCAGATTCCCAATGAGTTCGGCCCGGAATGGATCGCCGTTCCGCCCTGCGCGTCCACCGCCAGCACCTGCCGGTACTCGATGAATTTGCCGCGCTGCTGTACCTCGGCCACCGCCTCTGCGGCGCTCATACCCTCCTGCATCAGGTCCAGCGCCAACGGCCCCAGAGTCGGGTCGGTGACATTCTGGGATGCCACGGCCCCAACCCTCGCCCGCGCATAGGCGCACCGCGCCGCCACGGCAGGGGACGAGGATGAAATCGCCAGCCCAAACATGCCGGTGTCCGCGCAGCGCGCGACAAGCGAAAAGGTCATGGCGCTTCCCCGTGTTTCTTCTCTGTAAAAATACCCAATTCTTTGCTCTCAATCCGGGATCACGGCTGTGGCGTCGATCTCGACCAGCCATTCGGGCCGCGCCAGCGCCTGCACGACAAGCCCGGTGGACACCGGATGCACGCCTTTGATGTATTCGCCCATGGTCCGGTAGACCGCCTCACGGTGGCGCACGTCGGTGATGTAGACAACGACCTTGACCAGATGGTCCATCGTGCCGCCGGCCTCTTCGATCAGCTGGCGGATGTTCTGCATGACCTTGTGGGTCTGTTCCGCAGGGTCATGACTGTCGAGGTTGCGGGCCGTGTCCAGATCCTGCGGGCATTGTCCGCGCATCCAGACCGTGCTGCCGCCGCGCGTCACAACCGCCTGACACAGATCGTTGTCCAGGTTCTGTTCTGGGTAGGTGTCGCTGGTGTTGAACGTGCGGATGCGGGTGTGGGTCATATTACTCTCCGACAGCGTCCCGGTCTGCCGCCTTTGAGGCGTCGATCCGGGACATGAGGTATTGCGCAAAATCGTAGTTGGGGCGTTCGAGGTGGCTAAGGTGTCCCGGCTGGGCGAGGCTGGAGCATAGCCCGCGATAGACCTTTTCGGTACAGCCCCGGTCCTCGACGTTGACATCGTCCAGCAGGGTCTTGAGCGCGGTAAAATTGTCCTGCGCATCCGGGTCATCGGCGTAATCATCCGACATGCCGCCGCCAAAGCGGATATGAACCTGTCCCGGCCCCTTGGGGTGCAGCGACAGATACCAGAAATACCCCGGCGTCAGCGTGATCATCAGGCTGGGGTAGATCGCCAGCAAAAAGGTCGTGCGCCGTTCATCGCCCTTAAGTCGGTCATTGGACGGGTGCGCCATGGCGATCCGCAGTTTGTCGTCCTTGAGGATGGTGTGATAGTTGAAGGTGTCGCGCCCCGGCGGGCAGATCATGTCCTCCAGCCGCGACAGCCCGCCGATGGTGCCCGCGTGACAGACCGGCAGGTGATAGCTTTCCATGAAGTTCTCGGCCAACACCTTCCAGTTGGTGTCCCAGACGTGCTCTTCGTAAAACGCCTCGGTGTAGTTGGTCATGTCGTAGCCCGCGAGCATCGCCTCGACCTCGGCCAGCTTTTCCGCCACCGGCGCGGCGTCCGCGTCCAAAGAGACAAACACCCAGCCCAGCCATTCCTCGCAGCGCACGGCGGGCAGGGTATAGGCGTCCTTGCAAAAGTTTTCGTTCTTGGTCATCGCGGGCGCGCCGCGCAGCTTGCCATCCAGATTGTAGGTCCAGGCATGATAGGGGCAGACGATAGATCGCGTGTTGCCGCGTCCCTGCAACAGCGTCGACATGCGGTGCAGGCAGACATTGCTGAGCGCACGCAACGCGCCTTCGCGGTCGCGCAGCACGACGATGGGCTGACCCGCCAGTTCGCAGGTGACATAATCTCCGGGGTTTTGCAGCGCGTCCGCCCGCCCGATGCAGTACCAGTCCTTGCGGAAGACATGTGCCAGTTCTTCGTCGACAAAGGCTTGCGTCGTGTAGACTTCGACGGGCATGGCGCGGGCGCGCTCAAACGGGACAGAGGTGTTCTGCCGCAGCGCCTCGACAGGGTCGATCTGGTCTTTGGCCATTGGAAAGGCTCCCATGGGGAAATGACGGGTACACCATAGATGCGGCAGTCATGGGCGATTGAAAAGGAATGCTATGTCTTATCGGTGATTAGCGTCGCCCTAAGCGGGATTAGCCTGCCCGAAAGCAAGGCTTCATGATTGCCTAGTTTCGATGCCTCGCTGCTGCCGCCTAGGTTTCCCGGCAAAGATGGATCGAAGGGTTTTGGCATGGAATGCACGGATACGGTGGTGGTGGGCGGCGGACAGGCCGGTATCGCAATGAGCGAACACCTCAGCCAACAGGGCATTGCCCATATCGTGCTGGAGCGGGACCGCATTGCAGAACGCTGGCGCACGGGGCGCTGGGATTCGCTGGTGGCCAATGGTCCCGCTTGGCATGATCGTTTCCCGAACCGTGCGTTTGCCTGTGACGCCGACGCCTTTCCTGACAAGGAAAGCGTGGCGGATTATTTCGTCGCCTATGCCGAACAGATCGCCGCGCCGGTACGCACGGGTGTCGAGGTGCAGGAGGTTGTCCCGCTGGAGGGGCGCGCCGGGTTCCGCGTGACCACCTCTGACGGGCAGATCGAGGCGCGCCATGTGGTGGCCGCAACAGGCCCGTTCCAGCGCCCCGCGATCCCGCCCGTGGTGCCAGCGGATGCCGGGCCGTTGCAGATGCATTCCAACACCTACCGCAATCCGGAGCAACTGCCCGAAGGGGCCGTGCTGGTGGTGGGCGGTGGCTCATCCGGGGTGCAGATCGCCGAGGAATTGATGAACGCGGGCCGCAAGGTCTACCTGTCGATGGGGCCGCATGACCGCCCGCCGCGCCGCTACCGGGGGCGCGACAATGTCTGGTGGCTGGGTGTTCTGGGCAAATGGAACGCGGATTCGCCAGGGCCGGGGACGGAACATGTGACCATTGCGGTCAGCGGTGCAGAGGGCGGCAAGACGGTCGATTTCCGCAAGCTGGCCAACCGGGGCATGACCCTGCTGGGCATGACGGCGGGGTATCACGCGGGCAAGATTACCTTTGCCCCGGACCTGAAAGAGAACCTTGACAAGGGCGATGCCAATTACCTGTCGGTGCTGGATGAGGCAGACGCCTATATCGCGCGTCACGGGCTGGACCTGCCGCAAGAACCAGAGGCGCGGGAGATCCCCGCAGACCCCGAGTGTGTGACCAACCCGATCCTTGAACTGGATCTGGCAGAGGCCGGTGTGGGGACGATCCTCTGGGCAACGGGCTATGCGTTCGATTTTGGCTGGATCAAGGCGGATGCCTTTGATGAGCGGGGCAGCCCGATCCATCAGCGCGGGGTGTCCTGTGAACACGGGCTGTATTTTGTAGGTCTGCCGTGGCAGTCCCGGCGCGGGTCGTCGTTTATCTGGGGGGTCTGGCATGACGCCAAGTTCATCGCCGATCAGATCGCGATCCAGCGCAGCTATGCGGCCTATGAGGGCATGGCGCGGCGGGTGACAGAGGAGGCGTGACGCGGGATGAAGCTGGCGATTTATCAAGGCGCGCCCACGGATGGCGATGAGGCCGGGGCCTTTGCCCGGATCGAACGGTGTCTTGCCGCAGCCGCCGCGATGGATTCGGAAACCGTCGTCTTTCCAGAGTTGTTTCTGCCCGGCTACAACCGCCCGGACCTGCATCCCATTCGCGCGCAGGCGCAGGGTGGCGCGTGGGAAACGCGCCTGGCAGAACTGTGCCGCGCGGCGGATTGCGGGCTGGTCATCGGCTGGGCAGAGCGGGATGGAGAGGCCGTTTACAACGCCGCCAGTTGCCATGACCGGACGGGACGCAAGCTGGCCCATTACCGCAAGGTGCAGCTGTTTGGCCCGATGGAGCAGTCGGTTTTTGTCGCCGGAGACGAATATTGCCTGTTCGATCTGGGCGGTCGCCGCGCCGCGTTGCTGATCTGCTACGATGTCGAATTCGCGCACCACGTCAGAGCGCTGGCCGAACAGGGGGCCGAGGTGATCCTTGTCCCGACGGCCAACCCCGCCGGGTTTGAAAACGTCTCTGACCTGCTGGTGCCTGCTAGGGCGATGGAGATGGCCGTGACCGTGGCCTATGCCAATTACCACGGCGCAGAGGCCGGGCTGGCGTTTGGCGGCGGGTCGGTGATTGCCGGGCCGGATGGAAATATCCTAGCCAAGGCAGGCACGGGAGAGGCGCTGTTGATTGTCGATCTTGCGGCGGCGTCAGCGGTGGCGGCAGACCTGCTGAGCACCCAGCGTCAGGACAAGCGCGATTTGCCGTGACGTGGTGTCCGGAGGGACAGGACAAACTGCCAGATGGAGGTTTGGCAGGGAGTGGCGGGGGGCAAGTCCCGCCCGGTCGGGATCGCGGCCCAAGGTTCTCAGGACCGCCCGCTGCGCAGGGTCACAACCGCGCCGAACAGGGCCAGACAGACGATCAGGGTAAACGCCAGCGTCGCCGGGATGCGCGGGTACAGCGCGGCCTGAGCGGTGCTGGGCGGCACCACAACCTGAAAGATGCTGCGGTTGAGCGCCGCCTCGCGGTTCGCCTCGGCCTGTGTGGCAATCGCCGATCTGACCGCCTCGCGGGCCAGTTCAAGGTTCAGTGACGCGCGTTCATATTCCATCAGCATATTGTTCAAAGGCGTGGGTGAGATGCCGTCAGGCGACACCAGTTGCGCGCGTTCCTTGTCAATCTGCGCCGAGATATGCGCCGCCAGCGCAATCAGCTTTTCGGTCTGGCGGTTGTCTCCGACCCCGGCAATCTGGGCCTTCTGGATCTCGTTGTCGATCCGGTAGGCCTCATCCTCCAGTTCCTTGATCCGGGCATAGATGTTCTCCACCCGGTTCTTGGGGTCGACATCCTGATATTTCATCTGCAAGGCCACAAGCGCGGTCTGGGCGTCCTGCACCTGCGTTTCCGCAACTCGGCGCATGTCGGCGGCGTGGGATTGGCGTTTGTCGAACAGCATCTGTCCCAGTCGGGACACCTGCGATTCCGCATTTCGCAGCACGGCCTCGGACACCAGAATGGCCTGTTCGTGGCTGTCGGCGCGCACAAACAGCGTCAGCAGGCCGCTTTGCACATCAACCGAGGATTCGACGAAACGGTCGAATTGCATCCGCTTGCTGACCGACAGGACCGGGATCGTGCGCAGGCGGCGGACCGGGTCGATGGCCTCTCCGCTCAACTCTGTCACGATGCCGATTTCCTCTTCGAGAGAGTCCATCAGTGCCTGACTGTTGATGTAGGTGTCCGCGCGGAACACCTCTTGCAGGTTGCTGGGTTTTTCCAGACCACCCAACAGCCCCGCCTGCACACCCGATCCGGAATTGCCGGTCTTGGTGATGGCGATGACAGAGCGCGCCTCATACAGCGGGGTGGCCACAAACATCAGGTAGGCCGCGACCAGCAGCACGGGCAATAGGACGATGGCCCCGAACAGCAGCCAGCTGTGCGGGTCTTTCAACCGGCGCTGTGGCTGTGCGGTATCCGGGGGCTTTGGGGCATCATCCGCAGGTACGGATTGCAAAAACACCATCGCAGGCGATTTGGGCTCTTCGACCGCAGCGGGGGCAGTCGGCGTTTTGGCAACGGGGGGCGGTTGCTGACGCGCCGCCGCATCCGCTGCCGCAATGGCCGCGCGCTTGTCTTTCCAAGCGGTTATGCCTGCGTCTTCTTTCGCTGCCGGGTTCGACATGTCACACCCTCAAATAAGCTCGGATTGGTTGGTTTTTTGCAGGTCCAGCGCGTCTTGCGCCACGTTCAGGTCATCGCAGGGCACAAGGCGCTTGTTGATCAACACATAGAACCGGTCACAGTACTGTTTGAGCTGGCGCACGTTGCGCGACAGGAACACCAGCCCGCCGTCAGACAGGCGCTGGGTCAGAACCGCATCGCACCGCTTGCGTTGGAAAGGCTCACCCACGGAAATCACCTCATCGGCGATCCACATGGCCGGACCGGGGACAGAGAGGGCACAGGCATAGGCAAGGATCGCGCGTTGCGTCGGGGTCAGATCCTGCATCATCTTGCGGGCCACGCCGGGGATGCCGCAAAAGGCGCTGCAAAACTCCACCGTGGCGTCGGTTGGCATACCGACAAGGCGTTCAAAGATATGCAGGTTGTCGCGCACGCTGAGCGCGGGATGCAGGAACCCGGCAAAGCCGATGGGCCAGCTGACACGCCCCTCACGGTGGACCGATCCCCGGTCCGGTTGGTCGATCCCCGACAACAGTCGTGCGAACGAGGATTTCCCGGTCCCCGGTGAGGCAAGAATGCCGACCCGTTCGCCACGGTGAAAGGTGGCAGTGGCCTCTGTCACAATCGGATCACGCCGAAAAAACCCGGGTTTGAGGATGCTGACCTGATCAAGCGCAATCATAGCCGTCCCCGCATGATGCGCCGGGTGTTGGCAAAGCGTTCCAGTGGCAAGGAGATCAGAAAGAACCCGGCCGCGACGACAATTGGATACCATGCGTTGGCGAAATGAGAGGTGAAGCCAAGGAAATAGCCCTCGCGCAGGATTTCGGTCACATGCAGGAACGGGCTGTACCACAGGATGTCCCGCACCGGGCCGGGCAGTTCGGCAGCGGTGTAAAAGATCCCCGACAGCCAGAAGAACGGGCGCAGGACCAAAGGCACCGACCGGGCAAAGGTATCGCTGATTTGTGCGCCGATGGCCACAAAGCGACCGACCCCGCAGCCCAGCAACCATGTGATGGCCAGCGCATACAGTACAGAGGGCAGCGCGTGGGGCAGGGGCGTGCCAAACATGACGGTCACGGTGCCAAAGATCAGCAGGGCCGAGACGATCAGGTTCAGCCCTTCCAGCAGCATCGAAGACCACAGTATGTCATCCGTCGACACGGTCGCGAAATAGCGCATGTAGCGATGCGCGCTCAGCACCCGGCTGAGGGCGGTGACGGTTTGGCGAAAGGCCACATAGGGCAGGATGCCGGTGGCCACAAAGATCGCCAGCCCCGCATCGATGGGCGGTGTGCGTTCCAGATAGACAAACAGGCCGACGATCAGGGCGATCCAGACGGCGGGCGTGATATAGGCCCAGAGATAGCCAAAGGTGCCGCCCGCAAAACGGGTTTTCCGTTCGCGGTTCAGCAGGACCATGATCCTGCCAAAGGTGCCCGGAGGCGTGATATGCGGCGCGGCGGCTGTCATTACACCTGATAGTAGTCCCTGTACCAGTTGACGAAGTTGCGGATGCCTTCGGCGACCGGCGTGTTGGGGCGAAAGCCGGTCAGCGCCTCCAGCAGATCGGTGTTGGCCCATGTGGCGGGCACGTCCCCCATCTGCATGTCCATCATGTTCTTGGGGATCTCCATGCCCAACGTCTTTTCCAGCTCTGTGATGAAGTCCATTAGCGGAACCGACGCGCCGTTGCCGATGTTCATGGTGCGGAAGGGGGCCACCGGGCTGAGGCTGTCGCCGGGGATGGGCGTGGTGCGACCCTCCACCTGCGGCGGCGGCGTGTCGATCAACAGGCGGATCGCGTGGACCAGATCATCCACATAAGTAAAGTCGCGCGCCATCTTGCCGTGGTTGTAGACGTCGATGGTTTTCCCGGCGAGCGCCGCGCGCACGAACTTGAACAGCGCGAGATCGGGGCGTCCATAGGTGCCGTAGACGGTGAAAAAGCGGAACATCGTCGTCGGGATGTGCCAGAGGTGCGCATAGGAATGCGCCATCGACTCATTCGCCTTCTTGGTCGCGGCGTAGAGCGTCAGGGGCAGATCGGTCTGTTGCGTCTCTTCAAACGGCATCTGGGTGTTGCCGCCATAGACCGACGACGTGGATGCCATCAGCAGGTGATCCACCCTCGCCTCCCGCGCCGCCTCCATCAGGTTGAAGGTGCCGGTCAGGTTGGAGTCGATATAGGCGCGCGGGTTTTCAAGACTGTAGCGCACGCCCGCCTGTGCTGCGAGATGCACAATCGCATCCGGTTTGGCCTTTGCCACCGTTTTCGCCAGCAGGTCGTTGTCTTCCAGCATCCCGATCTGGGCGCGAAATCTGGGGTTTTTCTCAAGGATCGCGTGGCGGGCCTTTTTCAATTCCACGTCGTAATAGTCCGTCAGACCGTCATAGCCGACAACGGCAAAGCCTTCGTCCAGCAGGTGCTTTGCCAGGTGAAAGCCGATGAACCCTGCGGTTCCGGTGACGAAGATGGTTGCCATTCAGTATGCCTGCTCGATTGTCTTTGCTGTCTCGATTGTATTGAAGAGGTCGCTTGTCCTGTTCAGGATCGTTTCGACCGAAAAGCGATCAACGGAATGGGCCATCGCCGTGGCGCCAAAGCGGGCCAGCCTGTCAGGGTCCGTCAAGAGCGACGCCAGTGCCGTGTCCAGTTCCTGTTCGGGGAGGGTATCCGCAGCGGACAGGATCACGCCGGTGACGCCCTGTTCCACGACCTCGTCTGTGCCGCCTGCGGGGGTCGCCAGAACGGGTGTTCCGACCAGCTGGCTTTCGATCAGGACGTTGGGCAGGCCCTCCATCTGGGCCAGATGCATCAGCAGATCCGCCCGATGCATGTAAAAGCCGACGTTGCTGCGGATGCCCACGGCAAAGACCCGGTGCGACAGGCCAAGGGTTTCGATCAGCGCGCGCGCTTCTGGCAACAGCGCCCCATCGCCCAGCATCACGAACCGGGTGTCATCGTGCCGGGCCAGATAGCGCGCCGCGGTTTCGATCCACTGAAGCGGGCGTTTGTTGGTGTCGAACCGGAATACGCCCAGCACTGTTTTGGTGCAGGGCTCTGTCTGGCGTAGGATGTCGGACCACAGCGCCGTGTCAGTCTGATCGCCGTCCGACGACATGATGTTGACGGCGTTGGGGATCACCTGGACGGTGCCGGGCGCAAGGGCCAGCCAGTCTTCATAGGCAGTTGCCGCCTTTTGGCTGTTGGCGGTCAGCGTGACATGCGGCATCCGCGCAAGGGCGGTATATAGCACCGGCAGTTCATCGCGGTAAAAGGTCGGTCGCAGGTTGGGCGGCAAGCCGCGAAAGGACGTCACAATGCGGGGCACACCGGCCAGAACGGCGGCAATGGCGGATTGTACGATCCCACCATCCTGCCACAGGTACGCCACGTCGGTCTGATGGGCGCGGAAATGGCGGAGCAATTGGCAGGTGTGGCGATGCACGTCAGGGGCCAGCAGGTCGATCAACTCGGCTAGTTCGGACGAAATGCCACCCAACTCGGCGGTCTGGATCTGTCGTTCTTCGGCCAACACCCGGACAGGCACATCCGCCTCCGCCATCATGGGTCGGTAGAAATCCGCGCCGGTGGCTGGGTTCGTGTGTTTGACCCAGACTTCGGGCGTAGGGCTGGCGTGTCTTTTGCTGCGCTCCTTGAACGCGCAGGCAATGCGCGTCATCTGACGTTCGGCCCCGCCTGTGCCCAATTGTCCGCTGAAAAAGACGATTTTCGGCGCGCACGCCCTTGGGCGCGGCGAAGGTGCCCGCGAAAAGATCTCATCGATCACCGTCGCAGAGTGCGACAGGTTGTATTTGGCCATCATGCCTGCTTTGTGCTCAACTGTAGCGAGCATTTCTTGAGATGCTCTGCCCATACGTTCGCGAGCATACACGCCTTTGGCAACCGTTGCAGCATCGATAAATCGCGACTGTTCCAAAAGTGCCTTGATATAGTCCATGCGCAGGGATCGATCCTGCGGGTGCAGGACGGACAGGGTGGCCCACAGTTGGTCCAGTTCGTCCCACGCCTTGAGTTCGACAAGTCCGGGCAGGGCAATCCGGGCCTGTGACAGGGTGCGCCAGCAATCCGGGTAGAGACGCGCGATATGGTCGATGCCGTCCGCAACACGCCCGTCGCGGCGATACCATCGCATCAGCATCCGCAGCGCCAGACCATCCTCCGGGTAGCGGCCCTGAAGATGATCCCAAAGTGACCGCATGTCGCGCTCTGTGCCTGTCTTTTCCAGCAAGAGACCACAGGCCACGGCGATGTTTCTGTCCGCGCGGTAGTCTTTCAGAACCGGCTCCAGCCGCTGGAGGATATCCGCCGCCATTTCGGACCGCTTTATGTTTCTCGACAAGTCGAAAATCTCTTGCGACACGCCATCCGGCAACGGCAAGCCGTTGTTGGACAGGTTGATCTGTTCCGCAAGCGATACCATCCCTTACACCTCGGCGAGCAATTTACGCTGCACGGCTTCGGCCTGTGCCCGCAGTTTTTCCGTCGCTTCATCCGAAAGCGCGATGACCCGGTCTGCGGACCTTGCCGCAAGGGAAGAGTCCCCGGTTTTGACCGCAGCGCGCATCAAGAGAACCCAAACATTGATCCTGTCCGGCATCTGCTCCGCAGCGGCGCAGCCATAGGCGATGGCGCGGGCAAAATCGCCGTCGTCGAATTGCACTCTTGCGCGCCACAGGTCGTATTCCGGCAACGGGATCGCGATGGCCTGAACCTCTGCGGCCAAGGCCGACAGGGCGGCCCAGTCGCGTGCCTTGCCTGCCGCGCGGTAGCGCGTCGCAAGATCGATCTTGGCCGTGCGCAGTGCCTCGCGGACGGCTTTGTGGCGCGGGTCGGCCTGTTGGATGGCGATCAGTGCGCGGATGCGGTCCAGCGGGCGCTGGAGTTGCGTGGCCTGGTTGGTCCAGGCGTCAAGCAAGGCGATCACTCCCTTGTCCCGAAGGCGGGGCATGTCGTGCAGGTCGCGCCAATGGGCAAGGATGTGGGCCGCCGCATTGACGCCCCGTTTTTCTGCAAGACCGGCGGCGATCTTGGTCAGGTCAGTCGCGCTCAGGTGGCTGGAGATCAGCGTCTTTATCGGCGCGTCGGCATGCGTCAGCGCCGCTTCGATGCCCGCCACGGAGAGGCAGGACTGGACCTTGGCCAGTTTTGTCGGTTCCAGCCTGTCTGACAGGTCGATCTGTTGCGCGACAACAAGATCGGCCAGCACCTGCGCGGCGCGATCTGCGGTATCGTGCTGGCGGCAGGCCGCGATTGCGAATTGCGCCGCGCTGGCGATGTCGCCCGCAGCCTCAGCGCGCAAAGCCACGTCCGTCAGGATGTGGCAGGGCAGGGCAACAAAGCGATCTTCCGCGTCCGTCGCCAATAGCCGGGCCGTTTCGAACAGGCCCAGGCGACCGGCCGTTTGGACACTGTTGGCCATGTCCAGTGATTTCGCCGAAGCCGCCTTGGCTGACAGATCCTTGTGGAACACGGCCTGCGCGGCTTTCTGGGCGCGATGTACTTTTTTCCCGAACGGTCGGTATTCTTCGGTCCTGGTCGACAGCGCCGACAGCCGGCTTGTCGCCTCGGCAAAGTGTCCGGCGGTGCAGGCGGCGTCGATTTGGGCACGCAGCGTCTCGGCGGGGACTGTACCGCTTGCAACTGCCGCATCCGTCCGGGGGGCAATGAACCGGGCCATCCAGTCATCCATGACCGCGGTGCTAAAGGGTGTGGTGAAATGGGCAAGACTGGTGCTGTCGTCCTCGATCGCCGCAGGTTGGCCAAATTCGGCCATCAACTGCGTCGGGTCATACAGGTCGAACCCGGCGTCGCGGACGCCGTCGCTGACCATAGTAACCAAGCTGGCGCGGGATTTGATGGTCTGGCCGTCCGGCTTGCGTGCGTTGACGTGAGAGACAAACATCACGTCCGGCAGCAGACGCCCCAATGTCTGGATGTCTTGCGCCAGACTGTCGGGCGTAACGTAATTCAGCGTGATCCGGGACAAAACGGCAGAGTCCGCGCGTTGGGCGTCCGTGGCGGACCACGCCTTGTCCAGAAAGGCGGTGGTTCTGGCGCGGTCGCCGGTCTGCGCCGCGTCCCAAAACGCTTGCATCCGGTCAGGGTCGGCAAAGAAATCGGGGTACGTCGATTTCAGATAGTTCAACTGGATCGAAACGCCGTCGATGGTCAGTTCCTTGGCAGACGCCAGTTCGATCACATACAGACCTGACGGGACGTGTATTTCAGAGGACAGCGTGGCAAGCTGATGTGACCGCGACACCAAGGGCCAGACATCTGCGGAGATGGTCATTTCGCCCCGCAGAAATCGCGCCAGTTGCACTGCCTCGGCAGGCGAGTGGCAATAGCCGTAGCTGCGGTTCAGGTTCAGGCGGATGCCGCGCGTCGATTGGCCCAGACGCAGCGGCGTCGCAATCCGGCATGAGCCGATCGGTGTGACAGTGAACATCTCTTCGCGCCCCCGCGTTTGCCGATTACAGCGACCAGTAGGTCAGAGTGTCGGATCTGACCGATTTCCGGTGAACGCCTTTGACGTCCATCAGAACGCCGCCGTCGCGGATGCGGTTCAGGAATGCCCGGTCATTGAGGTATTCCCGGTGTGCGGTGGTCAGGATCATCAGGTCGAGATTTGCCAACTCTTCGGTGTCACACAGCGTCAGGCCACAGGCCTCTGCCTCGTCCTGATCGCAGTGCGGATCGTGCACCAGCATCTCGATCCCGTAGCCGCGCAGCATCTTGATCAGGTCCAGCGCCTTGGAATTGCGCATGTCGGGCACGTCTTCCTTGAAAGTAATGCCACAGATGGCAACACGCTTGCCCGCGATGGCCCCGCCTTGTTTGAGCAGGAACCGCAGCGCCGCGTCTGCCGTGTGGCGCACCATCGCCTCATTTGTGCGGCGCCCGGCCATGATCAGTTGCGGGGTGTGCCCCACCTTTTCCGCCAGCGTCGCCAGATAGTAAGGATCGACGCCGATGCAATGTCCCCCCACAAGGCCGGGTGTCATCGCAACGAAATTCCATTTGGTCGCGGCGGCCTCGATCACATCATGGGTGTTGATGCCGATCTTGTCGCAAATCATCGACATTTCGTTCATCAACGCGATGTTGACGTCGCGCTGGGTGTTCTCAAGAACCTTCGATGCTTCGGCCACTTTGATGGTCGGAGCGGCGTGCAGGCCCGCGTCGATCACGGTCTCATAGACGGCGCGGACCCGGTTCAACGTGGCCTCTGTGTCGCCGGAGATGACCTTGACCACATTTGTGACGGTGTTGACCTTGTCGCCGGGGTTGATCCGCTCGGGGCTGTAGCCCAGGCCAAAGTCGTCCCCCATCTTGAGGCCGGACAGACCTTCGAGGATCGGGGCGCAGATCTCTTCGGTAGCGCCGGGATAGACGGTCGATTCAAAGACCACCACATCCCCTTTTTTCAGGTGTTGACCGACGGTCTCGCAGGCCGAAATCAGCGGCCCAAGGTCGGGTTGGCGCGCGTCGTTGATCGGTGTCGGGACGGTGACGATGTAAAAGGACGCGTCCGCGATCTCTGTACGGTCTGTGCTGGCGCGCAGGCCGCAGCGGCGCAGCAGGACCTCGTCAACCTCATTGGACGCATCGAAACCGCGTCTGATCTCATCCACACGCCGGGCGGAGATATCAAGACCCTGAACCCGTTCGAACTTTCCGGCCAGTCGCACCGCCAGCGGCAGGCCGACATAACCCAGCCCGATGACGGCGATGTTTTCGAACGCTGCCTTTGACGGGCCATTGTCCGCGACAAGATGGATCGCCGGTTCGATCCGTGTAACCCGTGCACGCCGGTCGAGGCGCGCGTTCTGAAGTGTTGTGGAGACCATGAGATTTCATCCCTTAACGTTCTGTTAATGAAGATGAACGGCAAATGTGGCGAAAATTGGGGCCAACGTGGAAACATTGGGGCCACCTGTGCGGAAATGTTTCCGGTGGCGGGACAGTGGGCGGGATTTGACGGTGTTTGGGCTGCTGATGTCGGCAGTAGCACCTCAACGCCTAGGGGCAGGGACACGCAAGAGCCCCATATATTCCCAATTCGCTCCACGAGCCAAACACAATCTCAAGGTTAATAAAAGCCTAATAAGGAATCCGACGTTCGGACGCGCCGCATGATCCGGCCGGTCAGATCGGGGTTGTGTGCTGTTTCTGCATCACTTCCCGACCCCTGTCCGACCATCGCCGGCCACCCGTGGGTCCACAATCAGGAAAGGCACGTCATGTTCACGTTCTCTCACTCTGCCAATGGTTTGTCCGGCATCCATGTCTCTTTTAACTTTGGCCTCAGTTTCGACAGGGCTGCCGACCAACAGGCAAATCCTGGCGAGCAATGGTTGCAGATCTTTCAGCAGGACACTGCCGACAAGACGAAAAATTCCATATCCAAGAAGCTGCCGACAGACCTGCTGTTTGACGAGGATACGGCCGGGAACGTCGATCTCTCGGACATCAAGTTCAACAGCATCGCCAAGAAGTCCGAGATCATGACGCTGGAATTCAAGGTCGGAGAGGGGACGCTCGATGCCACCGGAACACAGGATGTCACGGTGACCGGTGGCGGGACCGGCCCGCTGTACCTCACAGGCACACGCGATGACATCACGGACTTTCTGAACGACGGCAACGCGGTGACCTACACGGGTGCCCAGGATGTCTTTGGTGACGAAGTAGCAGTGATTTCGCTGCGCGCCGCCGTCGATGGTGACCTGATCGACCTTGGGTCGATGAACGTCGATATCGCGGACGTGATCGACAATGTCATAGGAACTCCACAGGACGATACCCTTTTGGGTGATCGGGGAATGAACCTGATTTTGGGGCTGGCCGGCGACGACAGCCTTGACGGTCAGGGTGGCAACGATGTGATCAGCGGCGACGCGGGCGATGACACGGTCTCTGGCGGCGCGGGCGCAGATACCCTGGACGGCGGCGCGGATGAGGACGTCCTATACTACGTCGGCTCAACCGCCGGCGTCACGGTCGACCTGAATGAGGACGGTGCCGGATTTCAGCAGGCATCAGGTGGCGACGCAGAGGGCGACGTCATCTCCAACTTTGAGAATGTCTATGCGTCCGACCATGCTGACGTGATCACCGGCAACGCTGGTCGCAATATCCTGTTCGGCTATGATGGGGATGACATCATCAACGGCATGGATGGGGACGACGTGCTGCGCGGCGGATTGGGCGCCGATACACTGGACGGCGGCAACGGGAATGACTGGGTCAGATACCTTGGCTCTGCGTCAGGCGTCACGGTCAATCTGACCGTGGGCATGGACGGCTTTCAGTCGGCCTCTGGTGGCGATGGCGAAGGCGACGTTCTGTCCGGTTTCGAGAATATCCAGGGGTCTGATTTCGGCGATGACCTGACTGGCGATGCGGGCAGGAACTACATCCTGGGCTTTGACGGCGATGACGTGATCGACGGTGGGGCCAGCAATGACACGATCCGGGGCGGCGAAGGGGCCGATACCATGGAGGGCGGCAGCGGGGCGGATGTCCTGCAATACACCGACTCCGCCGGAGGCGTGACGGTGGACCTCAACGCGGATGGCTTTGGCATGCAGCAGGCCTCTGGCGGTGACGCCGAAGGCGATGTGATTTCGGGTTTCGAACATGTCTACGCCTCGAACCACGACGATATGCTGACCGGCGATGCGGGTCGTAACATCCTGTACGGTTATGACGGGATGGACACGATCAATGGCGGCGAGGGCAAGGACGTCCTGCGCGGCGGCGACGATGCGGACAGCTTTGTCTTCAACTCGGCGCTTGACCCCGCAAACGAGGATCGGATCATTGATTTCGTCGCTGGCGAAGACGTGATGGTTCTGGACAGCGCGGTGTTCACGGGTCTGACCAGTGGCACGCTGGATGCCGGGATGTTCGTTGCCAACGTCGATGGCGTCGCCACCACCGCAGACCAGCGCATCATCTATGAGACCGATACCGGCAAGGTCTACTACGACAGCGACGGCAGCGGCGATGCCGAAGCCGTCGCTTTTGCCCAGCTGTCGTCCTTGCCCACCATCGGGGCCGACGATTTCCTGATCGTCTGACACAGCTTGCCCCGGGGGACCAAGGACTTGGTCCCCCGGAGGTGGCCCACGGGCCAGAGGCCGTTACCCATTCGGACGCGCTTGCGGTTATCCTGCCCGTGACACCAGCCGTGTGCCTCTTTCGGCTCAAGGTGATCCAGCGGCCTGACGGGGGCAGTCGGTCACAGTGGCGCGGATCGGTGCTGCGCGGTTCAGGGGTGCATTGCGTTCACGAAGCTGTGGGAGTGCTTCGCCCCGCCGCCCGAAACCACTATCTTGAGCCCATGAGTGCAGGGACCAAGCTTCTCGGATCGACAGACCCAGTCCTGCATGTCACCAGAATGATCCTTGCCTCGCAGGAGAAACCGACATGAGCTTTTCCGTGCCGAACCGCCGCATTGTCCTGACCGCCACAGCATCGCTGGTGGCCACGGGCGCCTCTGGCCTCTTTGCCCCCGCTCTGGCGCAGGACATCGCGCCGACCCCTTCGATGCGGGGCGGTGCCAACAACTACCTTCCGGGCGCGCCGATCGTTGAGCGTATCGGCAGCGGGGGCTTTTTGATGTCAGGGACTGTACGGCGTGCGGGGGATGGTGCGCCTCTGGCAGGCCAGCGTATCCAGATCTGGGCGCATACGACCGAAGGGCATGAACGCGATCCGCACAGCCATGGCGCAACCCTGACGGACGAAAATGGCGTGTTCCGCCTTGAGATGCCGCAGATCGTGCCGGCCTTTGGCCAACCGCATGGCCATCTTGCCTATGACGGAGAGGATTTTGAAACCGTCTTCTTACGCCCTGTTATGCGGCGGGCCGGGGATACATCCCTGAGCGCCGATTTCGTCCTCAAACCCGCCTGAAGGCAATGAATTCTGTCAAGGCGACGCTGATCTGGTTTGCGCTCACGCTTGCCGTGACCGTGCCGGTTTTCGTCGCCGCCCGCAGTCCGCTCCTTGCCTGGCGCGAGCCGGTCTACATCGCGGCGGGTTTCGCCGGGGTAATCGCGATGGCGTTGCTTCTGGCCCAGCCGCTGCTTGCCGGTGGATACCTTCCCGGCCTGCCTGCGCGGCGGGGGCGTCGTGTTCACCGCGTCGTTGGTGCGGCGCTTGTCCTTGCGGTGATTGTCCATGTCGCGGGGCTGTGGGTCACCAGCCCGCCCGACGTGATTGACGTCTTGTTGTTCAGATCGCCAACACCCTTTTCACTTTGGGGGGTGATCGCAATGTGGGGCGTTTTTGCGGCGGCGTTTCTGTCAGTGGTCCGTCGCCGGTTGAGCCTGCGGGTCTGGCGTATCGGCCATACCAGCATGGTTGGCCTCGTCGTCGCGACCAGCGCGGTGCACGCGATCCTGATTCAGGGGACGATGGGCACCGTATCAAAAACGGTGCTTTGTCTTTTGGCGCTTGCAGCCACGACAAAGGTGATCCTTGACATGAGGGTTTGGAGACACCTGTTCCACAAACGCGGGTAGATCCAGGGTGCGGCCAGCCCATGACTGTCAAACTGGGTCCGGCAGGGATGACATCTGCACCCGCTGCGCGCCGCAATCCTGGACCGTCAGGGTCGGGACACAACGAAGTCGGGATGGATTTCGGCGCGCCGCATGGCGTTTTCGACGTCCATGCCGGCAAAAAAGCCGTAGTCCGAGATCAAGGCAGAGCTGATGCCGCTGGTCTGCGCACCCAGAATATCGGTGTGCAGACTGTCGCCAACCATGATGACTCGCGACTTGTCGACCGTGCCAAGATGGGACAAAGCTAGATCAAAAACGCTGGGAAAGGGTTTGCCGAAAAACACCGGCTCGACGCCGACGCGGTCCGCCAACTGATGCGCAAAAAAGCCCGGTTCCTGCGAAAAGCCGCTTTCGCGCGGCGCGACAATATCCGGGTTTGCGACCAGAACTGTCCGGGTCTTTGCCCGCAGTGCGTTTTCCAACAAGGACTGGCGGTGAGCGGTCCACGACCCGCTGCCCATCAGCACAAAGCCATCAGCATCGTCGTATGCGCGAGGTTCGTCTCCCAGCAGGACAAAGTCCATCGCGCAAAAATCGTCAAACGCCGAACCTTCGGGTGCCATGACGCCCCACCGCAGGTCACGATGTTCGGCTATCGCGACGGCCAGCGCCATGCGGCTGGTCACAATGTCGGCGAGGTCGAATTGAAACCCCAGCCGGCGGTATTTTTTCAACAGCTCCGGCGCGGGCAGGCTGGCGGCGTTCGACACCACGGAGACGGATTTTCCCGCCGCCCGCAAATCCGCGATGCGCCCTGCAGTGCCGGGAATCGCCGTATCTCCGATGTTCAGAACGCCGAAGGCATCCAGTAGAAAGACGTCAAACGCATCCGCGATCTCGGCCAGTGTCGCCACATGCCGGGGAGGGCAGTGTGGCGCCACGGCCTTTGGGAGACGGTGCCTGACCGCTTCGTAGGCTGCAAAAGCCTCTTCGGCGGTCAGACCCGTCATATGATGGCGCCCCGCACCTTGGCCGATACCCATTCACTGATCACAACCGCCGCAAGGATCACAAGAAGGATCAGGCTGACCTGCGGCCATGCGAGCACGTTCAGTGACGACGACAGTTGCAGCCCGATGCCGCCTGCGCCCACCAGTCCCAGAACCGTCGATTCCCGGATGTTGATGTCCCACCGAAAGACCGCCACCCCCGCAAAGGCCGGCATGATCTGCGGCACGATGCCAAAAGCCATGACCTGCCAGCGCGACGCACCCGTGGCGGTGACCGCCTCGACTTGTCCATGGTCGATCTCTTCGATCGCCTCGTAGAGCAGTTTGGCGCAAAAGCCGATGGACCGGATTGCGATGGCCACGACACCAGCAAACACGCCGGGACCGATGATGGCGATCAGCAACAGCGCCCAGATCAGCGAATTGATCGATCGTGTCGAGACGATGATCAGCAGGGCGATGGGGCGGATGAACACCCGCGACGGGGTTGTGTTGCGCGCCGCCAGAAAGGCCACCGGAACCGACAGGAACAGCGCGATGATCGTGCCAAGGGTGGCAATGTTCAGCGTGTCCCAGATTGGGCGGCCAAGCTGGGTGATATATTCCCAACGAGGCGGCGTTGCGCGGGTCCAGATGTCGTTGGCGATGCGCGGCGCGTCCCAAACAAAGAACCATGTTGTGGCGTCGGAGATGCGCTGCCAGCAGATCATGAAAACCGCGACACCCAAGAGCCAGCCAAACCAGCGCAGCAGGCTTTCGCGTCTGGTGCGGCGCTTCCAGATCTGTGTTCCGCCCTGTTCGATGACCGGCATTACTGCACCCTCGCCCGAATAACGCCCGACAGGTATTCCAGCCCCATGACGATCACGATGATCAGGATCAGGATCGCCGCCGCCGTGTCGTACTCATAGCGGTCAAACGCGGTGTTGAGTGTCGCGCCAATGCCGCCCGCGCCGACAAGGCCAAGGATCGCGCTTTCGCGGAAATTGATGTCGATCCGGTACATGGACAGGCCGACAAGCCGGGGCAGGATCTGCGGTTGGACGCCATAGTTGATATACTGCATCCAGCGCGCGCCGCTGGCCTTGACCGCTTCGGCCTGTACGCGGTCCATGGATTCAATGTCTTCGGCCAGCAGCTTGGACAGGAACCCGATGGTGGCAAAGGACAGCGTCAGGAACCCCGCCAGGGGACCAAAGCCGAAGATGGCCACAAGCAGGATCGCGACGATGATTTCCTGTAGCGCGCGGCTGACTGCGACAATACCACGGCAGACCAGATAGACCGGCATCGGCGCGATGTTCCGGGCGGCGCCCAGACCGATGGGAATGGAGATGGCGATGCCAACCACAGAGGCGGCCACGGTCATCACGATGCTCTCCAGAAGCCCCTCCCAGATGTCGCTGGCGCGAGAGACAAAATCGGGCCGGGTGAAGGACAGGACAAACTGCCATCCCCGGTCAAGACCGGCATAGACGCGCGCCCAATCCACCTCGATGGTCAGGAATGCGGCGATCAGGTAAGCGACGAAGCCCGCCAGCAGCGCCCACCGCAACTTTGGGTTGGCTATAAAGGGCGGCTTGCGCCAGCCTTTGCCCAGCATGTCGTCCAGCTCTCGATGGCTCATTCGGCAGCCTCGATGTCTTCGTCGTCCTCGACCTTTTCGATGGTCGCTTCCCAGTCTTCCTCGCCGTAGATTTCTGTCAGCTTGTCGCTGGTCAGCCCGGTCGGGGGGCCGTCAAACACGATTTCGCCGAACCGCAGCCCGACGATGCGCGGCACGAACATCTGTGCCAGCGCCACGTCGTGGATGTTGATGATCGCCGCCAACCCGCGTTCCTGGCACAGCTCCGTGATCAGCCGCATGATCTGGCGGCTTGTCTTGGGGTCAAGCGAGGCGGTGGGTTCATCCACCAGCAGCAGCTTGGGATTCTGGATCAGGGCGCGGCAGATGCCGACGCGCTGGCGTTGACCTCCCGACAGTTCATCGGCGCGCTTGTCGGCCATGTGCAGCAGCCCGACGCGGTCGAGCAGGCGAAATGCCTCGTCCACATCCGACTGCGGGAAACGGCGCAGGAAACTGCGCCAAAAGCCGACATAGCCAAGACGACCGGACAGCACGTTTTCCATCACGGTCAGGCGTTCGACCAGCGCATATTCTTGAAAGATCATGCCCATGGACCGGCGCGCCTTGCGCAGCGCCGAGGTGCCCAGTTTGGCAAGGTCGGTATCGCCCAACAGCACTTCGCCGGTGGTGGGCTCCACAAGCCGGTTGATGCAACGGATCATCGTCGACTTACCGGCGCCCGATGGTCCGATCAATGCCAGAACCTGGCCCGCCGGAACCTCAAGATCAATCGCCTTCAGCGCCTGATCACCCGTCTTATATGTTTTCGTCAGCTTTTGAAGGCGCAGCATTCATCGACCCTTTATAGGGGTTCATGACAGGCCCCGTCAGGGACCTGTCATATTAAGGTGTGGTTTACTGGCAGGCGTAGGACACGTTGTTTGCCGCGTCGATCTTGCGGATAACCTCCCAGAACTCCTGATAGTTCATCTCAAGGAACTGGCCTTCGCCGTTCTTTTCGAACTCTTCTTTCAGGCTGGAGCCTTCCCATTCGAAGTTGAAGAACGCGTTCTTGATCTTTTCCTGCAGCTCGGGCTTGAGGTTGTACACCACGCCATAGCCGGTCGTCGGGAAGGTTTGCGACTTGTAGATCGATTTGATCTGGTCGGTGGTGACAACGTCCCGCTCGATCATACGGCCCATGACCGAATTGGCGACCGCCGCGGCCTGGTAGTCCTTGTTGGCAACACCCAGGACAGAGTTGTCGTGCTTGCCCGAGAACACGGGTTCGAAATCCTTGTCCGGCTCCATGCCGTAATCCGCCTTCAGGATCGCCGAGGGCGCCTTGAAGCCCGAGTTGGACGTGGGCGAGGTAAAGGCAAGCTGTTTGCCCTTGATGTCCTCGATCGTCTCGATGCCGGAATCGGGATAGGTGATGATTTCCATCTCGTAGCCAAAGCTGCCATCCGTGGCCGCCATGATGGTGAACGGACGGAAACCGGCGCAGTTGACGGCCAGCGGGTTGGAACCGGTGTTGAAGCCCGCGATATGCAGACGACCCG
This sequence comes from Antarctobacter heliothermus, assembly GCF_900188425.1. Classification (GTDB taxonomy): domain Bacteria; phylum Pseudomonadota; class Alphaproteobacteria; order Rhodobacterales; family Rhodobacteraceae; genus Antarctobacter; species Antarctobacter heliothermus. Next base: position 25,864 of record NZ_FZON01000016.1, on the reverse strand, counting down.
AACGCATCGCCTCGATCTGGGCGGCGTTGTTCTGAACCGGGAAGAACATGACTTTCTTGCCGGTCTCGGCCTCGAGATGTTCCAGGAAATCCGCCCAAGCGGTCTTGTAGACGGCGGGATCTTCGACCGGTGTGTAGGCAAAGATCAGCGTGTCCGGGTCGATCTGGTCCGCCGCGTCGGTCGGAATGTCGGCGATCAGGTCGCCGTCCACGTCGCAATAGCGTTCGTCCAGATCGCCGCGCGGACAATCCTGAGCAGACGCGGTTGTGCCCATCGTCATAAGCGCAATGGCAGATACGCCCAGCAGGTGATTGATGTTAAGTGACATTTTTTCCCTTCCTGATATGCGACCGTTGGGGCCGCCCTTCTTTTTGTCTTCTTAGTTCTGGTCTGCGACCGAAATGTGAACGTCGGCCAGATCCAGCGCGGACAGCAAATCGCCCTTGGGCTTGCTGTCGGTGATGACCGTATCCAACGCGTCAAGCGATCCAACCAGCGCGAGACCTTTGCGGCCAAATTTCTGTTCGTCGATCAGCAAGTGCCGTCTTGCACCCTGGCGCAGCATTATGCGCTTGACCGCCGCGAATCCGCGTACAGTTTCGGATGGCCCCTCCTCGGACAACCCTGACGCACCGATCATGCAATGATCAACATGGAATCGTCGCAGAAATTCCAGTGTTTCGGTTCCGACCAGCGCGGATTCAGCAGGCAGGTATTCGCCCGGGCACAACAGGACTTTTGCCGCGCCGTGTCCCAGCGTCATTGCAACCGGGATCGAATTGGTGATGACCGTGCAAGGTGTGCCCAGGTAGGCCAGCGCCCGTGCCATCTGGATTGTGGTAGAGCCGGAATCGATCATCAGGGTTTCCCCGCTCTGAACCAGTTCCGCCGCCTTCATGCCGATACGGGCGCGTTCCTCGATCAGGGCGTTGGCGCGTTCATCCAGCCCCGGATAGTGCCCCTGTGACGGGGCCGATGCGCCACCATGCGCCCGGCTGATCAGCCCATCGTCGGCCAACGTGCCAAAATCCCTACGCACGGTTTCAGTCGAGACCTGAAAACGGTCGGCCAACTCGCTGATGCGGACGTGCGGGCGCAGCTTGAGTTCCAGCAGGATTTGCCGCCGACGTTCGGATTTCTTGATCCGGTCCGCGCTTCCCTTCTTTCTGACCTCAGAGGCCGAGGTTTCCGACATACGCCCCACCGTCTCGTGCTCCGGCATCAGGATTGTGGCCTTTCGGGCGTTATTGCAATAATTTTTGTTGCATAAGTGGCATTCTGGGCGGATGTTTTTTGAACACACGCTGGCGGACATGGGTTTGTGCCATTGGCGGAAGGGAAAGAAAGCTGATTTTGGTGCAACACCTTTGATCCTTCTCTCGGTAAATCTGGCTGCGGCGGTCGCCCTGTTGTTGTGGTCGGTCCGTTTGATCCGGACCGGGGTCGAACGTGCGTTCATGCCCGAGTTGCGGCGTCACCTCAAAAGCCTGTCCCAACGACCGGTTTCCGCTGCCGCAGGCGGTGGTATCGCGGCGATGCTGCTGCAAAGCTCGACAGCCGTCGCCCTGATCGGGGGTGGCTTTGTCGCGTCGGGAATGTTGGCGCCACCTTCGGCTCTGGCACTGTTGCTGGGGGCGGATCTGGGGTCGGCCGCAATGGCAAGGGTTCTGATGTCGCCGGTCGAGGTGATCATTCCATTCCTGTTGCTGATCGGCATTGCGACCTTTTTCAATGCCCGGTCCCGCAAGACCAAGCAGGTCGGGCGGATCGTGATCGGCTTTGCCCTGGTTCTGGTCTCTCTTCAGATGATCCGCACCGCCACCGCACCGATTGGCGAAAACGAAATCGTGCAGGAGATCTCTGCCTATTTTGCGAATGATCTGCTCAGCGCGTTCCTGATCGGCGCGGTCCTTGCCTGGATCATGCATTCCAGCCTTGCGGCGATCCTGACGTTTGCAACCTTTGCCGCGTCCGATCTGATTGCCCCTCCGGTCGCGGCTGCACTGGTCATCGGCGCAAATCTTGGCGGAGCGGTGGTTCCCTTGGTGTTGTTGTCGGCAGCCCCCCGGTCGGCGCGTCAGGTTGTTGTCGGAAACCTGCTGGCCCGAGGCGGTATCACTCTGGCTGCGTTGTGCCTGATCGTGTTCGACGTGATCGACTTGTCGCTGCTTGGCCAGAATGCCGGGCAGCAAGTCGTCATGCTGCACATCCTGCTGAACGCAACGCTGGTGGGTGTCGGCCTTCTCGGGCTGCATGTGCTGATCCGCATTTCTGGCGCTCTTGTCCCGGCGTCCACGGTTGATGCCGATACAACCGTCAGCGCGCTTGATCCGAACGCCTTGGAAAATACCGACTACGCATTGGCGTGCGGTCAACGCGAGTTGCTGCGCATGGCCGAAACCGTTCAGGCCATGTTGATCCCGGTCATGGGGCTGTTTCGCGAATGGGATCCCCAGGTCGCGCAATTGATCGAAAAGCGCGAAGATGCTGTCGACCGGATGCACTTTGAGACCAAGATCTATCTTTCGAAACTGCGGGAGAAAAACGACGTCGGGGCGCAGTCGCAAAGCTCTGTCGAGCTGGTGGCGATGGCAAACAACCTGGAAGAAGCGGCAGACAAGATCGCGGTCAATCTTCTGGCGCTTGCCAAAAAGATGAACGACGAGGCGATTTCCTTCTCCGAACAGGGGTTGGCCGATATCGAACAGTTCCATGATCAGGTTGTCACGAATACGCAACTGGCGCTGAACGTGCTGACGACCGGCGACGCAGAGGCAGCGCGCCAACTGGTTGCGGAAAAGGACCGCGTTCGTCGCGAAGAGCAGCGCTTGCAGGCGCGGCATCTGAATCGGCTCAGAAAGCGGCGCGCGGCAAGTGTCGAGACAACCAACATCCATCAGGAAACGCTTCGACTGCTAAAACAGATCAACGCCGCTCTTTGTTATCTGGCCTATCCGATTGCCGAAAAGACCGGTGATCTTCTTGGCAGCCGCCTTGCAAGTCCAAGATATGCGGGAAGTCAGACATGACGCAGGCAGGCAACTCCGCCCAGCAGATCGCCGCCCTTCCTGTCCACCGCGACAAGAAAGGCAGGCTGCGCGTGCTGATGGTCACCTCGCGCGATACGGGCCGTTGGGTGATGCCGAAAGGCTGGCTGATGGACGGCAAAAAGCCGTGGCGCGCCGCCGAGATCGAGGCAATGGAAGAGGCCGGGGCGGTCGGTTACATTTCAAACACCGCAATCGGCACCTACCATTATGTCAAGCTGCTGGACGACGGCAGGAGTCTGCGCTGTTGTGTGACAGTCTATCCGATGATGGTCGAACACCTGAAGCGGCGCTGGAAAGAGCGCAAAGAGCGCAAGCGGCACTGGTTTTCGCCCAAAAAGGCGGCCAGGCTTGTCGATGAGACCGAACTGACCGCCTTGCTGACGGAATTGGCCAAGCAACCCACCGAACAGCCGGGCATGAAGGCGTTGCTGAAAGCATCGTGAGGACGTGCAGACAATAAGCCGGGCAAACCGGCAAGTATTCATTTCTGGGAGGAAAGACATGAAGAAAATCACACTTACATTGGCCGGATCGCTGATCGCGCTATCGGCGTCTGTCACGGCGTCCTACGCGGACAAACTGACATTCTATTGCAGCGCACAGGAAGAGTGGTGCCAGTTGATGGCACGCGGCTTTGAGGATGCAACCGGCATCGACGTCAACATGACGCGCAAGTCCTCGGGTGAGACCTTTGCCCAGATCCGCGCCGAAGCGGTGAACCCCAAGGGCGATGTCTGGTGGGGCGGCACCGGCGATCCGCATTTGCAAGCCGCCGAAGAGGGCCTGACCGAAGAGTACCTGTCGCCCATGCGCGACCAATTGCATGACTGGGCCATTCGTCAGGCGGAAAGTGCGGGAAACAAGACCATCGGCATCTATTCCGGGGCCCTTGGCTATGGCTACAACACCGATCTTCTGGCTGCGAACAATCTGCCGGAACCAGCCTGCTGGAAGGATCTGCTAAAGCCCGAGTACAAGCAGCATGTCCAGATGGCGAACCCCAATTCGTCCGGCACGGCCTACACCACGCTTGCCTCGATTATTCAGATCTTTGGCGAGGATGAGGGCTTTGAGTTCATGAAGGGCCTGCATGCCAACATAAACCAGTACACCAAATCCGGCTCTGCCCCGATCAAGGCGGCGGGACGTGGTGAAAGCACAATCGGCATCGTCTTCATGCATGATGCCGTGGCGCAGGCCGTTGCCGGTTTCCCGATCAAGGTTGTCGCCCCGTGTGAGGGCACCGGCTATGAGATCGGCTCCATGTCGATCGTCAAGGGTGCGCGCAACATGGACGAGGCCAAGCAGTTCTACGACTGGGCACTGTCGGTCGATGCACAGAACCTCGCGCTTCAGGTCAACGCCTTTCAGGTGCCGTCCAACAAGGGGGCCAAGACCTCGGACAAGGCGCCCGACATGGCAAGCATCAAGCTGATCGACTACGACTTTGTGAAATACGGGTCGTCGGATGAGCGCAAGCGTCTGCTTCAGAAATGGGACGAAGACGTCTCGGTTCTGCCGCAGTAACCCATGCACGTTGCCGCAAGTGAGCGGACCACCCATCCGGTACTGATCTTCTGGATCATCGCCGGGTGGGTCGGGTTCGGCATCCTGCCCTGGTACGGGGTCGAGGACGGTTTCTGGTCATTTGAGTGGCTGTTGAACGGCTACCCCTTTGATGAGGACTTTGCCCCTGCCGCGTTTCTGATCGCACAGGGAGAAAAGCTCTGGCTGGCGCCTTTGGTGATCCCGCTGGCCTTGCCATTGCTGGTGCTGGGGCGGTTGAAATCCGATCCGCTGTTTGCGCGCATCCTGATCCTGACCGGGGCGCTTGGCTTTGGCTGGCTGATTGCCCAAGGCTTTGGCATCGGCATTCGCGGGTTCACCTTTGACTGGCTGACCGCGTTGTTCGGCGATCTGGGCGACCGGCAGTTCGGCATGGGCTACGGCGCGATGATCTGTGCCACGGCCTTTTTGTTTCTGTTCACCCAAGGCATCGCGGCGCGCGGCGCGATCAACGGCGATGTCTTTGTCGTCAGCGCCATCGGTGGCGTCATCGTGATCGTGACGGCCTTTGTGTTCTTTCCCATCGCCAAGATGCTGTTCGCCGCCTTCGTGACCGAAGATGGCAGTTATTCCATCACCGTCTTCTTTGCCAAGTTCATGGACAACCGGCTGTGGGGGGTGGGATGCCTGTGGGGCGCACGCTGCGGGGTTGCCTGGAACTCGCTCTTTTTGGCCATTGCGGTGGGGTTTCTGACCACTGTCCTTGGCCTTGCGTTCGCATTGGTCGTCACCCGGTCGGGGTTTCGCTACAAACGCGCGCTGCGGGCGCTGACGGTTCTGCCGATCATCACGCCGCCCTTTGTCATTGGGCTGGCGCTGATCCTGCTGTTCGGACTGTCCGGCACCGTGACCGTTTATATTGCCGATCTCTTGGGGGTGCGGCCGACCCGGTGGCTATACGGGATGCCCGGCGTGTTGATCGCGCAGACACTGGCGTTTACCCCTATCGCATTCCTCGTGCTGATCGGGGTCGTCGAAGGTGTCAGCCCCTCGATGGAGGAAGCGGCGCAGACGCTGCGCGCCAACAAGTGGCAGGTGTTCCGCACCGTGTCCCTGCCGCTGATGCGTCCGGGTCTTGCCAATGCCTTTCTGCTGGGCTTCATCGAAAGCATGGCCGATTTCGGCAATCCGCTGGTTCTTGGCGGCAACTTTGACGTGCTGTCGACAGAGATATTCTTTGCCATCGTCGGCGCGCAATACGATCAGGGACGCGCCGCTGTTCTGGCGATGGTTTTGCTGTTTTTCACGCTCTCGGCGTTTTACGCGCAACGCGCGTGGCTGGGCAAAAAGAGCTATACAACCGTTTCGGGCAAGGGTGACGCAGGCGTGCATCCCCTGATGCCAAGCGGGCTGGCGATCCCTGTGATGGCTGTCGCGCTGGGCTGGGCGCTGTTTACGGCGCTGGTCTATATCATGATCATTTACGGCAGCGTCGTCGACCTCTGGGGCGTCAACAACACGCTGACGCTCAAGCACTATGTCACTGCCTTTTCTGTGAGGTTCGAGGCCGAAGGCATTCGCTGGACGGGGGCCGCATGGGACAGTTTCTGGACCACGATCACAATTGCCGCCATCGCCGCACCACTGACTGCTGCGGTGGGGTTGATCACGGCCTACCTGCTGACACGCCAGACATTCGCGGGCAAAAACGCGTTCGAATTTGGCACGATGCTGTCCTTTGCCATTCCCGGCACGGTGATCGGGGTCAGCTATATCCTTGCCTTCAACGTGCCGCCGATAGAGATCACCGGCACCGGCATCATTCTTGTGATCAGCTTCATCTTCCGCAACATGCCGGTGGGCGTGCGCGCCGGCATCGCCTCGATGAGTCAGTTGGACAAATCGCTGGACGAAAGTTCACTGACGCTGGGGGCGAATTCCTGGCAGACGTTCCGCCGTGTGATCCTGCCGCTGTTGCGGCCCGCGATCCTTGCGGCGCTGGTCTATAGCTTTGTGCGGGCGATGACGGCCATTTCGGCGGTCATCTTCCTTGTCTCGGCCGAATACGACATGGCCACCAGTTACATTATCGGGCGCGTCGAAAACAACGACTACGGCCTTGCCATCGCCTATTCCACCACGCTGATCTTTGTCATGCTGGCCGCCGTCGGGTTGCTGCAAGTCGTAGTAGGCCGGGTGCAGATCGGGCGGCGCACCCAACACGGATCGGGGAAATCGACATGAGCGACGCCATAATCAGCAGCAAAGCCGCACCTGTCCGGTTCGAAGGTGTGTCCAAGCGGTTCGGCAAGGACGTCGTCGCGGTGGACAACATCGACCTGTATGTCGAGTCTGGGCAACTGGTGACGCTGCTGGGCCCCTCGGGCTGTGGCAAGACCACGACGCTGCGCATGATCGCGGGGCTGGAGATGGCGACAACGGGCCGTATCCTGATCGGGGACCGCGACGTGACCAAACTGCCCGCGACAGACCGCGACGTGTCGATGGTCTTTCAGTCCTACGCGCTGTTTCCGCATATGACCGTGCTGGAAAATGTCAGGTACGGGCTGACCTTTTCCGGCTTCGACAAGGCAGAGGCGCGCAGCCGCGCGCTGCACGGTCTCGAACTGGTCGGACTCAAAGGCTATGACGACCGGCTGCCCAGCGAGCTGTCAGGCGGCCAGCAACAGCGCGTCGCCGTGGCGCGGGCGCTGGTGCTGGAACCTCAGGTGTTGCTGTTTGATGAGCCGCTGTCCAATCTCGACGCCAAGCTGCGCCGTCAGGTGCGCGAGGACATTCGCGCCATCCAAAAGGACCTTGGGCTGACCGTTGTCTACGTCACCCACGATCAGGAAGAGGCGCTGGCGGTTTCCGACCAGATTGTCGTGATGCGCAACGCGGCCATTGCCCAGATAGGCACCCCGCGTGACCTGTACGAAGCACCCAAGGACCGATTTGTTGCTGATTTCATCGGTGAGGCCAACCTGATCGCCTGCCAGATTGTCGGTGTCGAGGGGGACAGGGCGACAATCGACATTGAGGGCTATCGCCACACTTTGCCTTCGCGCGGTCTGTCTGACGGACCCGCCACCCTTGCGGTCCGGCCCTCACGTTTGCGGATTGGCGAAGAGGAGGGCATTCCCGCGACGGTCGCCAAGGCGACCTATGTGGGCGAGCGGATGGAATACACCCTTGAAGGCGGCTTTGGTCAGGTCTTTGCCGTGCAGGACGAGGTCGATGAGCCGCTGCCTGTTGGACGCGCCGTGCGCATGTCCTTTGCGGGCAAGGGGCCGGTCCTGTTGCCGGACAGCTGAAACCAGTAGCGGCGACACCGTCGTCCCCGTCATTCTCTGTGCTGGGAAGGGGGCTTGAAATCGCCCTGACGGGGGCGATCTGGGTCAGGTGCGGGCGCTGCGGTTATGCGCATCTGCGATCAAGTCGGCCAGGCCTCATTCGCCATGGCTTGCAAGGCATCAAACACCTCAGGTGTCCCGGCCACGACACGGCCCCCGTCGGCAATCATTTCATCAGCGTCTTGCATTTCGACCTTGCCGCCCGCTTCTGCAATCAATAGCTGCCCGGCCAGACAATCCCAGGCGTTCATGTGCTCTTCCAGATATCCCAGCAGCCGTCCGGCCGCGACATAGGCCAGCGAAAGCGCGCCAGAGGCGTTGCGGTGGAACATGGCCCCCTCAGCCACCAAAGCGCTGACAACCGGCAGAACATTCTCCGGTGCAACCCGATTGGAATAGCCGACGGCAACAGTTCCGCTTGACAGCGGAACACCATCCGCCACCCGGATCGGTAGCCCGTTCATCGTCGATCCGCCCCCGCGAACGGCAACAAACGTCTCATCATGGATCGGATCGTGAATGACGCCGACTACTGTTTGTCCCTGAAACACACCGGCAAGCACAATCGTCCAGGCCGGAAGGCCGTTGACGAAGTTTGTCGTTCCGTCGATTGGATCGATGACCCAGACAAACCCGCTTGTTCCGGTCTTTTTGGCCTGTTCCTCACCGACGATGCCATCGTCGGGGCAGGCGGCATTCAGATGCTGCCGGATCAGGATTTCGACATTTCGGTCCGCCTCGCTGACCCAGTCCTGGTTCCCCTTTTTGTCCACAATCAGGGTTGAGCGATCCTTGAAATAGGTGAGGGCCGTACGGCCCGCGGTCCGGCAAATCTCGACCGCCAGTTCTTTCTTCGTGTGTTCCATCGCTCATGCCCCTCAACGCTGCAGTTCGGTGCCATGCCAGTCTTTCAAACCGGAAATCAGGGCCGGTTCGATCATGTCAGGGCGGATCGCTGTGGGCAACATGTGGTGTTCCTTCCATGAACAATCGGCACCAGCGCCCCGTCGTCCGGCCAGTAAGTAATCCCGTCAAAAATCGCGGAGGTTGCCGGGAACCGCACCTGATTCGCAGAGTCGGGACGGTTGCATGAAGCGGTCTTGGGCGGCCTGTGCGTTTGTTTTCATTCCGGTGACAACGCTGGAGGGGGCAAGTGATTACCGTTCGTATCCGGAACATTGACACCTTAAAAATTACTTAATTTCAGGCTTTTGTTGAAAACTCGACGCAACCTCGGTCTTTTCGTGACCTACCGAAATGACATGTTCGCGCGGAGCTTGCCCGCCGGAAAATTACCAGAAAAAGAGGTTAGGGAAGCCCGATGACAAATGACACCACATACGCGTCCGCGACAGGACACGAAGGCCCCGACGGGTCCGGCACCGGGGGGACATCAGGCACCGGGCATCACATGGCGAGTTCCGGGAAGGCCTATCACAACGGTGGTGTCGAAGGTGATTCCTTCGAAGGCTGGTATGAGTCCAATCTTGCGGATCAGATGGGCACGCTGGCAGGTCCGGACGCGGGGGCCGATGGCGGCGGTCTGGTACTTGACCTGTCCCAGACAGGCGCGGTCATTGTCATCAACGTCGGTACAAACCCGGAAACCGGGTTGCAGGGCGGATCGGTCGAGTTTCAGGACGCAGATGGTCAGCCGGTCGCCTGGGGGCATTTTGACGGCGTGACGGACATCATCCTGCCCGATGATCCGACCAGCTATTACTATTCCGAAAGCGATTTTGAGATCATCGGCGAGCACGGTCCGGGCCTGCCGCCGAAAGTATCTCTGGATGAATACATCGTCGAGGACCCGGGCGGTGAAGATCCCGTCGGCTCTGGCGGCACAAAGGGCACCGGTTCGGGCGGCACGAAGGGGTCCGGCTCTGGTGGCACGAAGGGGTCCGGCTCTGGTGGCACCAAGGGCTCCGGCTCTGGTGGCACGAAGGG
>NZ_FZON01000016.1:0-15320 GCF_900188425.1 Antarctobacter heliothermus | reverse complement strand
GGCACCAAGGGTTCCGGTTCGGGTGACACCAAAGAGTATCATCACAGCGATGCCGGGTTGCCGGACTACGAGCCTCATGCGGATGACGTCATGGAGCTCATGACTCAGGATATCGATACGGACGCATCGGGGGGCACCTCTGCCAAGTACGCAAGTGGCGGCACCTACGGCGACATGTACTAAGCGATCACAACACGACCCGGCCCATCGCAGGATGGGCCGGGGTCACGACACAATCGAAACACCCCAGTTTTGGAATTCGGCGGAGGTTCCATAATTTCGCCTCAGGCATCTGATCTGAGTCACGCGCTCAAATTACAACTGATACACGGAGGCTCCATTGGGAAGCAGTAGCCGACAGACCCGACGCGAACGCATTGTGCGGGCCGCTGAAGCCCGTTTCGGAGAAGCCGTTCTGGACGTGACCATGCCCGGCGGTGAGAGCCGATCCAGTTGTCGCCTGCATCTGGCACACCGGACGGTAATCGCGACCTTGCGACCCAATTTTCGCCGCGCGCACCTGGAGGCCTTTGTACTCAAGAAACTGCGCCCCTTCACCCAGGACGCGCCGGAGTGTCTTGGTATCGACGGTGAGATCGTTTTCCAATCCGACATCGGCACCCGTCGGTTGAACGTCGAGATTGCCAAGGTCGGTCAGTCCCGCCGTCGCGATCTGGCAGGTGAGGCGGTTTCCAAGATCTTTCGGATTCAGCGCGCGGCCATGAAGGCCGGACTGAACACGCAGATGCCGCATCTTGGTGTCAACGTCGACTGGATCAGCAATTTCACCAATGCAATTGATGCGCTGGCCCCGCTGTCCGCGGGGCGCTCGGCAGGTGTGGACCGGGTCGCATTGGCCGAAGCGGTCCAGACACCGGCAACACAATTCGTGAAATGGGATTGCCGGTCGGGCAATGCCGCGCTGGACAAGGATGACGTCCTGAAATGGTTTGATTTCGAATACGCCGGCGTCCGCCATGGTGCCGAAGATCATGCGTGGTTGATCGGCGATGAGGCCTGGCCGCTGCCGCCAGAAATCATGGAGGATCTTGTCATAGACGCCTTTGATCCGAACTTGAGCCACCAGATCGAGGCCTATCTCGACTACCTTGGCGTTTATGTCACGCTGCACTGCGTGCAGCGGCTAAAGCTGATCTCCAAAGAGGCACGCAAACGGGGCTGGTTGTCCAAGACGCGTGTGCGCAAATACGATGATGCCGGGGTGCATCCCGAATTTGCCGGCCACCTGTGCCGCGTCGGTGCCTATTTTGGCGCGCGCCAGGCGCTGACCACCCCGATCGGGCGCGATTTCGAGGATGCCGCGCGGGTCTTTGACCAGATGATTTCTCGGGCTGCGTAGTCCAGATGTTGCAGTCTCCGACAAATGGTTCGCTTCGTGCCGACATGAAAGTGGCGCTGATCGACACGCTTGAGGAATTCGAGGCGTTGAAAGCGCCTTGGGACGCGCTGTGTCGGCGTGATCTGGACGCCAATGTCTTCTTGTCCTGGGGATGGCTGCACCGCAGTTTTCGTGAAAATCCGGCGCGCTGGTCTGTTCTGGTCACAACGACCTCGGACTCGCAGGTGCTGACCGGGGCGCTGCCGCTCAAGTTCCGGCTGCACTGGAGCAAATCGCGCACGCTCTTTCAGACAGAGATTGAATGCGGCACGCGCCTGTCGCATGCCCCCAATGCCGGGTTGCTGTGCGAACCGCAAATCGAACAGCAGGTCATTGACCGGATGGTGCGGGCCCTGAAGACGATACCGTGGTGCAAACTGTCCCTCTCGAACCTGCCGCAAAAGTCGCGTATCGACGTCTTGGCCGAAGGGCTTCAGGCGCAGGGCTGCAAGGTGACGATCAGCGACCCGGCGTCTGCCAAACGGGGCAGGCGCATGGCCTCGCATGTCATGCCGCTGCCAGACAGTTTCGCCGGACTGTTGTCGTCCCAAATCTCGCCTTCTGTGGCGCAGGATTGGGAGCAGATGTGGACCCGGATTGGCGCTGAATCCGACATGACGTTGCGCTTTGTCACGGCCGAGGGGCTGGAGGCCGCCTGTGATGGCCTTGACGCTCTTGCCAAGGCGGCAGGTGACCAGCGCGCGAGGGATCGGCTGAAAGCGGCGCGTCCCGCGCTGCGGATCGCGGCGGCTGAGCGGTGTCTGTTGTTGCCTGTCCTGTCGCAAAACGGAAAGTTGCTTGCCGGGCTCGGGCATGTCTTTGATCCGCAGGACGGCAGCCTGCTGCAACTTGCCTGCGTGACGGCGCCAGAGACCGGATCAGGGGATCTCCGGGCGTTTTTGACGTTGTTGGCGATGCGCTGGGCGATCGACAACGGCGGCCTGTTTTATGATTTCGGTCGCATCAGTGGTCGCCACACCAAGTCCTTTGCCACGGAACGTGAAGCGTCTTACTCGCTGACCGCGACCCGGGAGAGTGACGCCGACCATTGCCTTGACCCGATCAGCACCGGCGCGGCCTTTGACAGGGTCGCGGCATTCGTTCAGTCCGGGCAACACGAAAATGCAATCAAGGCGTGCAATCAGCTGTCGGCTTTGTTGCGGAGGTGACAGCGGTTCCCAAAGCCTTTGCGCGACGCGCAAGCTGATCCCCGGAGAGAAACAGACACGGGCCTGGCAACGGGCACTTATGGATGTGGCGTCGATTTCAGTTGCCGCGTTGGGGCGTCGTCCACACTGGGAGTGGGCAAGGCTTGCTGCCGATCATCTGCCCTGACTCGATGGTCGCATGAGACGTTCATTTTTCGAACAGTCATTATTTCATATGGTTCAAAAATATATTTGTGTCGTCGCACCACCATAGATTGCCGAACTCTGAGACGCCTGATGGAGCCAGCCATGTCATCCGCATTCGACGCATCTGCAGCACCACCCGGGTTCGGCAAGGACGAATTCATGAGGACGGTCATCCGGGAACTGTCCGGCATTCTCGAAGAGACGGTGGGTGAACGTGAGGCTGCGGCCTACGTCAACCATGTGGGTCTCTTGATCGGTCGCGCCCTGAATCAGGATTACCGCACGTCCTTTGGCACTGACCGGCTTGATCCGCAGCAGGTCGCTACCGCGCTGGTCCACCTGAAGGAAAGGATCGACGGCGGATTTTCCATAGACTCCATCGACGCAGACCACATCACGTTGGTCAATTCGGCCTGTCCTTTTGGCGACAAGGTGATTGGCCGGTACTCGCTCTGTCGCATGACGGTCAATGTGTTCGGGCATATCGCGGCGGAAAACCTGGGATACGCACGCGTCAGGGTCGACGAGGCAATCGCGCGGGGTGACAATCAGTGCCGGGTGGTTATTGCACTCCGGAAAGCTGACAATATTTCGGACCGCGAAGAAACCGAGTTCTTTGAAACAGCGAGTTGAGCGGCGCTGATGCCGGAAAATTTAAAACTTTCCCTTGGGGCCTTTGTGTCCTTGACCGATGAGGCGCTGCTTGTCGTCGACCCAAAGTCCGAGATTGTCAGCTTTGCCAGTCCGCGTGCCTTGGACATGCTTGACATCGATTCTCGGCAAGACCCGGAAGGCCGGTTCTCGATCTTTCAGGTGTTTGACCCGGACAATGGCCGACTGCGAGAGTTCCTTGCAAATGCACAGGCGGTTTCAAGCCCGCTGATCGCGCGGGTCCAGCGCAGATCGGACAATGCGGCGATTATCGCCAAGGCGCATCGCGTTTCGTCCGGGGACGGGGGCGCCCGGGTGATCGTGAAACTGTCCGGCGATACAGAGTTGTCGCGGCGGTTTCGCCTGCTGGCCGAAAAGATTCATGCGCTTGACCTTGAAGTCGAGCATCGGAAAGCTGTCGAGGATCAGCTTTCCAGAAACGCGGCCGAGCTGGAGCGCACCCTGATTGCCGTGCGCCAGATGTCCGAACTTGATGTCAGCGATCCGCAATATCTGAACCATGCGCTCGACGCTGTCGTGGCTGCGTGCGACAGCAACAGCGCGCTTGTCATCGGGATTGACGCGGGACACCTGCGGATCATGGCCTCGACCGGCGATATGTCGGCAGCGATCGACACGGAGGCGCCGATAGTGCTGAACTCCAGGTTCGAAGACCTGTGGGACAACCATCCCGACAGCCGGTTGGAAGACCTGCGGGCGGCGGTTCAAACTGCGACTATCGAGGGCTGGGAACTCGACGACATCATCGCTCTGCCTCTATATCTTGGCGGGTCGCCAAAAGGGTGTTTAATCCTGCTGTCCCCGCCGCATGTCGGGCCAGCAGCCGTAGCAAAACTAGAAGCTGAAATCCTGTCCGAAGCACTTGCCAACCTGATGAACCGCGCAAACGTCGAGGCAGATCTCCGGCATTCCCAAAAGCTTCAGGCCATCGGAGAACTGACCGGCGGAATCGCGCATGATTTCAACAATATTCTTGCTGCGGTTCTCGGCAATGCGGAACTCATACTGGATCATGTTGGCCAATTCGGCACCGAGTCTACGGAGGTTGAGTTGGCAAATGCCGTTCGGGATGCGGCGCTGCGGGGGGCCACGCTGACGTCGCGGTTGCTGTCGTTTGCCCGAAAGCAACCATTGCGCCCAGAGAGTGTTTCCCTGGACACTGTACTGCGCAATCTGGACCCGCTGTTGCGGCGGTCCATCGGCGAGCATCTGGAACTCGAACTTGTCGGCGCGGGCGGGCTGTGGGACACGCGATTGGATCTGGGCCAATTCGAAAACGCAGTCCTCAACCTTGTCATCAACGCGCGGGATGCAATGCCGGACGGCGGCAAGTTGACGGTCGAGACGGCGAACACAAGACTGGATGCCGACTATGCGGCACAGCATTCCGAAGTAAAGCCCGGTCAATACGTTCTTGTCGCGGTTTCGGATGCCGGGACTGGCATGACTCCGGACGTGATCCGCGAGGCGTTTACGCCCTTTTTCACGACAAAAGGGGTGGGCAAGGGCAGCGGACTTGGCCTGAGTATGGTGTTCGGCTTCGTCAAACAGTCCGGCGGACACGTCAAGATTTACTCGGAACTTGGCCACGGGACGACGGTCAAGATGTATTTCCCGCGGCACATTTCCGACCCCAAGCACGCATCAAGCGCAGAGGACGCGTGGTCGCTGAGCCAACCCAGAGGTGTGGGGCATGTGCTTCTTGTTGAAGACGATCCAGCCATTCTGCTGTATGCGGAACGCACGCTCAAGGCGCTTGGGTATACGGCCGATACAGCATTGACCGGCGACGCGGCTGCAGAGCTATTGCGAACTGCGGACTATGACATCTTGTTGACCGATGTCGTTCTGCCGGGAAATCTGAATGGTGCGCGGCTGGCGGAATTGGCAAGCAAGATTGCGCCGCGGATCAAGGTGCTCTTCATGTCTGGCTACACTGAGAACGCGATCGTGCACAACGGTCAGCTTGACCCGGAGGTTGAGCTGATCTCCAAGCCATTCACCCGCGATCAACTTGCCCGCCGTCTCAGCAACTTGTCAAAACAGTGATCCCGGGTCATTTCGGTCAATGACTGTTCCCTGCACCGTCATCTGACATCCAGAACGTCTACAGATGCGCTGTCGAGGTGTGCCGGTCAGCGCAGCGGGATTGGTGCGACGCTTACGTCAGATCATCCGCCCGGGGCGGGCGCGCCCTGGCTTTTTCGGCCAACGCTGTTTCGACAGCGGCGAACAGATCCACCTTGCTTACCGGCTTCATCAGTCGAACGTCATTCGATCTGAGAGCATTGTCGGGAACCGTCGCCTCTTTCGCATAGCCGGACAGAAAGACGACGGGCAGGCGGGGATGTCTCTCTCGTAGTTTTCGGGCAAGATCGGTCCCCTGAAGGTGCCCGGGCATGACGATGTCGGTGATCAGCAGGTCAAAATCGTGATCCGTTTGCCAGTCCGCATAAGCAGCATCTCCCGACCTGGCCGTCTGGACCGTGTAGCCTGCTCTGCACAAGGTTTCCGCAAGGACACCCCGGACCGCATCCTCATCTTCGACAAGAAAAATCCGCGTCGTCGGGGCCGATCTGCGCAGGATCTTGTCCGTCTCTGCAACGCGCGTGCTGTCCTGCGCGAACACTGCCGGGAAAAACAGCCGGAACGTGGTTGCGACTTGGGGATCTGAGCTGACGCGCACCATGCCGCCCGACTGTTTCATGAATCCCTGAACCATGGACAGACTCAGGCCGGACCCGGAGCCAGGAGGTTTGGTTGTGAAAAACGGTTGAAAAATAGCATCCAAATTGTCTTGAGGAATGCCTTCGCCGGTGTCGGTGACCGCAAGAACCGCATAGCGTCCCGGTGCGATGCTTTCGCTTTCGACGTCGAGATCGTCCTTGCCCAAAGTGACATTGGTCGTTTCAACCGTCAGTTTTCCCCCCGATGGCATGGCGTCACGGGCGTTCAAGACCAAATTCAGAACCGCGTTTTGTGCCAGGGCCGGGTCTGTCTTGGTTGTCCACAAGTCCGTGGCCAAAGCGAATTCGACATCGACGTTTTCAGGAAGCGCTCTGCCAAACCAGGTTTTCGTCTCTTGCAGCAGCGTATTCAGATCGACGACCATCGGTTGCAAACGCGACCGGCGTGCAAAACCAAGCATGCTCTTGACCAGATCAGCCCCGCGATTTGTTGCTTCAATCCCGGCATTGACGAAGGGGACAATGCTGTTGACGTTGTCAGCCTCTTTGATCAGTTCCAGATTGCCAAGGATGACCGCCAGCAAGTTGTTGAAATCATGCGCCACGCCGCCGGTCAGATTGCCGATGGCTTCCATTTTCTGCGCCTGACGAAGCTGGCCTTCCAATTCGACCCGTTTTGTAATGTCCGTCAGCACGCCGGTTGATCGAATGGCCTGGCCAGTGTCGTCGACGATGGTCTGACCGATGGCCAGAAACCACTTATATGCCCCGGATTTGGTTCGAAACTGGTGTTCGTTTGAGAAAATCGACCGGGGGTCTTCGATATGAGCCTTCAGTTTGGCCTGATAGCGATCGACGTCGTCGGGGTGGATGATGCTGGTGATTGAGGCGGACTTGATGTCTTCAAATTCGTGGGCTGAATATCCCAGATGTGTGGCAAATCCCGGCGACATGTACAATTTGTCAGTCCGGAGATCCCAATCCCAGATCGACAATTGCTGAACGGCAAGAGCTAGTCGTTCCTGGCTCTTGCGCAGGGCTTCTTCGTTCCGGCGTTCTCTTGTCACGTCCAGCCCGACGGTGACGATGCCGCCTTGCTCCAGTTTTTGTTCGTGAAGTCGCAGGATGATACCGTCGGACCGTTCGATCTCGAATGGTTGGGCGTCCGGATCATAGCGCTGGGCAAGACTGCGCGCCATGAAATCGTCCTCACGGCCTTCCAGATCGGTCATTTGACCTTCGTCGACCCCGGCGCGGAGATACGTTTCGAAAGGTGTGCCGGGGACAGTGTACTCCGGTATGGTCTTGTTAAGGTCGCGGAAGGCGCGGTTGCCAAAGACAAGCCTGTCCTCGTCGTCCCATAGGCTGAATGTCTCGACCAACCCTTCGACGGCCTCTGCCAGACGGGCGTTGGCCTGTTCGACTTCAGACCTGGAGCGGACAAGTTCAGTGGTGTCGGAAGCTGTGCCACGATAGCCCAGAAACACACCATTGGAATCAAAACGGGGCGCTCCGGACACGCGCAACCACTTTCTTTGGCCATCGACCCGAACGGCGTACAGAAAATCCCGAAACGGGCGGCGGGCCTCCAGATCGGAAAGATGTGTGGTCCAGGCGTCATCGTCGCCCGCCTCTGGATCGCGGAAAGCCCCCCTTGAGCGTCCAATGAGCTGTTCACGCGAGACGCCGAAAAAATCCTCGATGCCCCTTGAGAACCAGGTGAGACGCAAGGTGTCATCTCTTTCCCAGAACCAGTCGGAACTGGCGGAGGCAAAGTCCAGAAAACGAGTGCGGCTTTGTTCCAGCGAATGCTGACGATCAATGACCAGTCGGCTCAGCAATCCGGTTAGTGCCGCCAGAAGAACTCCAAACCCAAGGATGGCTTCGTCAATCAGATTGCTGGCATCGCGGAGCCGCGCCGGGGTGGGCGCGGTCAGCAAGCGCCATTCCCGATTGCCGACGGCTATTCGGCTCTCATGCATAATGTCGCCAAAGTCTGCGTCCTTTTCGGATGAAAAGAACACATCATCGCCGTCCAGAACCCGAAAGGCGTAGGACAGCCCAGTGTCATCACCCAGCGCGGTTCTCATCAACGGCGCGGTCCGGAACACGATATTGAGGAACCCCTTGCGCTGAGTGTTTTCGGCGACGGGCACATAGACAACAAAGCCCAGACCACCCTGCGCCAATGTGATTTGCGGTGTCACCTGCATCTCGCCGGTTTCCGCTGCGCGGGCCAGTGCCGCAGAGGGAATTGGCAAATCGTTTAGGTTTAGGTCCAGCGCCTGGATGTTGCCTTCTTCAGGGGTGACAATTCGGATCACGCCCTGCGCATCGACCCAGTTCAGCGCCTGAAAGTCGCCAAACAACTCATGCAACAGCTTGGTTTTTGCGCGAAAGGAACCAAGTTCAAGCTCATCGCTCCTCAGGAAGTCAAGGCCAAGCAATTTCCCCGCTCTCAGCCGGGTTGCCACATGGGTTTCCAGACGCGCGGCAAAGTTTGATCCGACAACCCGTGTTTCCGAAACCAGCCGTTCGGTCTGAATGCCTCTTTGAACCGACAGAAAGAACACAGAGGCGGCGACGGTGGCCATGGCGACCCCCGCCGGAATGAGAATGTTTAGTCGGAGGCTTCGAGGTCGTCGCATTGTCCACCCAAGATCATTTCACGCGCGTGCGCGCAAGTCGGCGCCCGCGTGATTTCGGAAAATGCCGATAGCGCAATTCTGAACGCCCGGGGAAAAGATCAGCCAACATCAAACTCCTTCCCGAAAGCACCCGCCAGACAAGTGAAGTGCCCCGAGGTTCAGGATCCAATGATTTCAGGCGTCTGAGGTGTTTTCCGCCTGAAATCACACTGGTGACATGTCTGATCTTCTCTGGTTGAAAACGCGGAGATGGCGCGGTTAGCCTTCTCGATTGTTATCGGACTGTTCGGCCCGCAACTGTGAGGGCGATCCAATGACGGCATAATCAACCGAACCAAAGCGAAGCCTTACCTCTTCCGAACGCCACGACTGCATCGTCGAACTGCTTCAGTCCCGTGCGATGGTCACATTCGCTGACCTCGCAACGCTTGAGCGCCGACAACTACTGCGCCGGGTCCGCGGCGGTGCGATCATCCTGGACAGTGGGTCGACGATGCAAGCGATGGCCAGCTGACTGCAAATCGTAGCTTATGTCAGTGTTTGAGTTTCGGGGGGAGCTCAATTCCGGCGTCGGCGTTCTTGTCTCCCGGAATTTTGCCGCCCAATCCGTCACGCAAGCGGCGCGCCAGTTCAAAGAGGGTCTCAGCATCCGCACCAAGGGAGGCCCGGATCCCGTCGTCGACCGCCGTCCACGCATCCCCGATGCCGTTGAGCAGGGTGCGCCCCGTGTCCGTGAGTTCCAGAATGTGTCGACGACGGGAGCCGGGATCAACGGCGCGCGTGATATATCCGGCAGACAGCAATCGGTCCGTCATCGTGCTCATGCTGGCGGGGGTAACGCCAAAGGCCGAGGCGATGTCGGATTGGGAAACGGGCCCCATTCGACCGATCGCCTCTATGACGCGAGCCTGACGGGGCAATAGCCCAAGAGGCGACAGCTTTCGGCGCAGATCCGCCTCAATGAGGTCCGCGCTGTGAAGGAGGCCATGGAAGTTGTGGTCAATAGTTTGCATATTAACTATTAGTGCATTACACGAGAGGCAACTACAAGCCTCAAACCGTCAGATGGGTCCACTCAGGAGACCTGACATGCTGTTGGAAACTGGCAAAATAGTCCTTCCATTCCTGCATGTGAGCGCTGCGATGGTCGCAGTGCGCCCTGATGTCGATCCGGCCCATCACGATAACTGCGGCCAATGCGCGCCCGAATACATGCCCGGGTGTGTGACGATCACCTACCTGATCCCGATGGACACAGCGCCGAGTGCGCGGCCATTGCTAACCAGTCAGGGCCGCTCTGGTCCTGCCCAAAACGGGTACAATGCCGAAAGTCTGCCTGACCGCCATCGCAGGTTCGTCCCTTTTGTTGGCTGTCTTGCGACGGAAACCGGCTGCGCGTTCGTAGAAAGGCAAACGGTCAGCGATGCGAGCGTTCGCCCGCCCCGCCCATAACGTCCGAAGTAAACAATAGTCCGACCCGGAGATCGAGTAGATGACCTTGGACCTAATTCGCCTGTCGCCATTTGTACTCGCCGCAGTGATCGCCATGCCCTTGCCCGTTTCCGCGCAAGAGACGAGCGGCCCTGCGCCCATCGAACTGGCACAGTCTAACCTTCCGCCACAGGGGGAGCCAGGCGACAAACGATGCTTGTGAAGTTGTCCTTCCTGGCAGCGCCCCGCTTGCGGGCACTTGCCAACAACCGCCGCAGGGCCGGGATGCCGCCATGGCATGTGTGCCCGCCAGACCTGTCCCCAAAAGCTGATGCGAAGGAAGCCTGGCTGTCGCAGCCGGGTAGGATCGAACCATGAGGTCACTTGCCGAAAACGAAATACCCAAGACCACCCTTGCGGACACTCGGGGTTCCGCACAGGTGGCGCGGGCGGTCGGAATCGTGGCGCTGCTCTGGCTGGTCTCCAGTCAGGGGTATTATAGGTTGGTTGCGTCGCTTGGGCTGGACAGCGGCTATGATGGCGCGCCGGTGCTGTTTACGGCTTACTACCTTGGCTGGGCGGCGTTGGCCCTTTGGCTGTTTCGGTCCCTGATCACCGAAACGCTGGACGCCCGCACCGTTGCGCGCGAAGGGCTGGTGATGATCCCGATCCTCACGGTCTTTGCCGTGTTCGTGGTCTATGGCCTGCCGCTGCTTCCGAACGTTTCGGAATTCCGCGCACCGAGTGAACCGCCTGAGTTCATGTTCGCGTCCGCCTGGTACTACCTGCCGAAATCGGCGGACATCCTGTTTCAGCAGGTGTTGGCTGCGGCACTGATCCTGACGGCGGCGCGGGCGGGATACGGCTTGCGCGGCATCGCAGTGGGCATGGCCTTGGCCTTCGGCGGTTTCCACCTGCTTCTGGCATTCGACGGCTTCACGGCGACCTATGTCACCCGCTTCACGATCTCTGCGATCCTGTTCGGCGCGCTGCTTCCGTATCTCTACCTGCGTGTGCGTGCCGGGTATCGCTGGGCCTACGGGTTGCATTGGGGGTTTTACGCCCTCGACGCGACTCTCACCCATTTCATCCTTGCCGCTCCGCCGTGGGCCTGACGCCAAACCATGATTGGACACAACACATGACCATCAAAAGCATCAACGGCTGCATCGGGTGTGGGGAGTGCGTCAAGTCCTGCCCCTGTGACGTGATCCGCATGGAGGACGGCAAGGCGGTCATTACCTATGCGGCCGATTGCCAGATCTGCCATCTGTGCCGGATGTATAGCCCGGTGGATGCGATCGAAATGTCGCCCGAAAAATCCATTCCCGTCATCGTGCCCTGGGGATAACCATGAAGCTCACATCCACACAAACGACAATTCTAGTCGCCGCGTCCGCTGTTTTTGTCGGGCTGCCGCTGGTGCTGTATTGGATCGGCGACGCACCCTACCGGTCGGTTCTGAAAGAGGCGATCTCGGTTGCCACGCTTCTGTCGTTTGCCGCAATGATTGGCCAGTTTTTCATGGCCCGCAGCAACACATGGCTGTTGAGCATCTTCAGGCCACCGCAGATTCAGAAGGTTCACAAATACATCGCCTATTCGGCGGTGGCGGTGATCTTGGCTCATCCTTTACTGATCGTGCTTCCCCGCGCGTTTGAGGGTGGCGTGCGACCTTGGGATGCCTTTGTCACCATGATCACCAGTTTCGACAATACCGGCATCCTCGCAGGTCTTGTCGCATGGGTTTTGCTTTTGGTGCTGGCGATCACGGCGTGGTTCCGCAAGCCCGTGATCAAGCGCCTTTCGACCCATTATCGTGGCTGGCGCTATGTCCACGGGGGTCTTGCCGTTGGTTTTACCCTGCTGGCGCTTTGGCATTCCATCGACCTGGGGCGCCATACCGACATCGCGATGTCGGTACTGTTTCTTGGATTGGCGCTGATCGGGTTTGGCATACTTGCGAGGCTTTACTGGCGTGCGCGCCCGAAGCCGCCGCTGCCCACATCTGAAAAGAGCGGAGCGGCAACATGATGCACGCCGCGACCGCTCGGGCACTCATCAAAGGACGTCCCATGACCCAGTTCGCCAAGGGGCTGTCCTGTGCAGCCCTTGACTATCGCCTTGTTGCCGGACCTGCGCTTGCGCATCCCGATCCAGAAGACTTCGTCCAATCTGCCTTTCTTGAAGCGCCGCAGATCGTCGAGTGCACGCTTGAGGCCGGGGCCGAGGCGCAATGCTGTGAATTTACTCTCAGCTACCCGACAAGGGGGCTGGAGATCGGACCTTTTTGTCCCGCGACCCTCGACGAGACCGGGGGGCTGCGGGATTGGGATGGCGAAAACGCGGGGCTTTACCGCCTCGATCGGGCCTATTTCGAGATACTCGCCGAGCAAGGCTACCGCTTTTATGACGCGGATGGAAACATCGCGATCAGCGATCCGGGCACTGGCGGGCAACCGCAGGTCGACCATGCCTGCCTGATGGCGACGCCTGATGAAAGCGTCGTGATCACCCTGCGCCTGCCGGTCGATCCGGTGATGGCAAAAAACGCCAGCGACGCTGGGGACAGTGGCCAAGATCGACGTAGGCGCGTTGATGAACGTGCTCGGGCATCCGGGGCAGCGTCCCGATTTGGTTGTCGTCCCGGCGGAACATGGCGTGATCGAGGACGCGCTACGCGTGGCCTTGCCAGCGTGACCGAACCCATGATCCGCGCGCAAATCGACCCTGTCAGGAGACCGACATGACGACCCCAGTAGGTACTGCCGCCCCGTCCCGCCGTGCGTTTCTGGCCCTTTCGGGGGCCACCGCCGGGCTGGCCACGCTTGGAATGCAAGCCTGGGCGCGCAACACCGTTGAAATCGACGTGGACGCCATCACCAACACCGACCATGCCACGGACGTCTTAGTCGTGGGCGGCGGCATGGCGGGGCTGTTCGCCGCGGTAAAGGCGCATGACGCCGGGGCGGCCACAATGATCGTCTCCAAGGGGCGTTTGGGAGCCTCGGGTCTGACGCCCTTCGGCAAAGGGTTCTTTGTCTTCGACCCCGCAACGGAGACCGGCACAATCGACGATTTCGTCGACACCGTCTCACGGTCGGCGCTTGGCACCAACAACCCGGTCTATACCCGGCAACTGGCCGAGCATTCGCTGGACCGCGCGGCAGAGCTGCGCGAGTGGGGCTTTTTCGATCAGACGCTGGCCAACCGGCCCTTCATGCAACCCATCGAGGAACGCGACATCCCGCTGCTGGAAAGGGTCGTCGTCACGCATCTGATCGCCGAGGGTGGGCGGATTTTCGGTGTCGCGGGTTTCCGGCTTGACGCCGAAGAGACCGTGACCATCCGCGCCAAGTCGGTGATCCTGTGCACCGGGGCAGGGGGGTTTAAGCCGAACGGCTTTCCCTTGGGCGATCTGACCCATGACGGCACGGTCATGGCCTACCGGATCGGCGCCAAGGTCACGGGCAAGGAATGGAACGACGGCCATATGACGCGTGCCAATCATCCGGCCGCGACGTTTGACGGCTGGGGCGACATGTTCGAGCGGGTGCCCTCTACCAACGGGGTGGATGTGCATCACGATCTGGGCGTAGACCTGAATTACCGCGCCTACCATCTTGGCAACCCGGTTGCGGGCGGGCCAGGAAGCGCGCCGGATGCCGAGATGGCAGAGGTTAAAGGCGGGCCCTATGTGCCGGAAGAGTTCCAGGGGCGCGTCCCGCCCACTGGCGATGGCGAAGGTGGTGCACCCGGTGGCCCGCCGCCGGGTTTTGCACCCAGCGCCAATGTCGGCGGTGCGTCGGCAGGCATGGCGATCCACAAATCCGAAGGTTTGGTGCCGTTCGACGACCGCTGCGCCTCCAACATCGTCGGGCTTTATGCGGCGGGTGATGCGCTTGGCAGCCATATGTCGGGCGGCATATATACTCAGATTGGCTCTTCGCTGGCGGGGTCTGCCGTTCAGGGGGCCATCGCGGGCGAGGCGGCTGCGGAATATGCAGCGCAGGCCGATACTCCCGTCATCCCCGATGCGCGAATCTCCGAAATCGTGGAAGAAATCCTCGCCCCCCTACGGCGTGAGGCGGGCTATGGCCCGGCTTGGGTCACCCAGACGTTACAAGGCATCATGATCCCCAATTTCGTTCTCTACATCAAGAAAGCGTCCATGATGAACGCGGCACTCGCCTATATCGAAGAACTGCGCGATCACCATGCGCCGATGCTGCGTGCCGCCAACATGCACGAGCTGCGGTTGGCTCATGAAACACGCAACATGATCCTCAGCGCCGAGATGAAACTGCGTGCATCGCTCATGCGCACCGAAAGTCGATGCAGTCACTACCGGCTGGACTACCCGGAGGTGGACGATGTGAACTGGCGCGCTTGGATTAACCTCTTTCAGGGTGAGGATGGATCAATGCAGCTTGAAAAACAGCCTTTTGAGGCTTTGCCAACGTAGGTCGACCGATACGCCGGGACTCTGGTGCTTGGCGGATCAACAGGGGATGCGCCGACCGCTGCATTGTGTGAACCAGCCCAAAGACTTGTCGTCCAGTGCCTATAGGCTGACCACTTCAGTCCCAACCGACGCGAGGGCGGAGGGGCCACCGAGGGGGGCAACGTAGTCCAAGGAACGCACGGACCGAATCGAACTACATGTCCGTCCTTGTTGCGCGACGTAGATATTCACGCGCATCACTGGTTTTGGTGGCCTCGAGAAGGCCTCCTCGCCCGACGATGCTTGAAGAAACGACGTGGTTTTAGCCTTTCACCGAAAAAAGGTGTAGAGAAGTGAAAAAACTGCTTGCGGGTCTGATGTAGTATCCGTAGAACCCCCTTCACCGGCGGCGCTGAGGCGCAGGACGGGAAGTCGGACGGAACGGACGGGTCGCTGCGAGGTGGTCATGAAGGGAAGTAAGGCGAAGAAAATTGAGGCATTGACGGGCGGGCGCGCCAAGAAGTTAGGGCGCACCTGTTCGGTATTTGTCTCTGCGTTATTTGACATTGCTAATATCTGAAGAGATATGCGGACGGCTCTGGTCCTGATCGATGGATCAAGCTTCTGTATATCAACGCTTCTAGGATTTCGGTCCGATGATGAAGTGTCAGCTTCACTGTTTGA